>NZ_JBIVUQ010000032.1:0-84927 GCF_044757265.1 Streptomyces sp. NPDC091292
GTCTTGAGGACCAGGGGGGACCCCCATCGAGGACCTTCCGGCGCCTTGCGATCGCACGCACCAGACGCCGCACGGCCCGCCCTACCGGGCGAACGCCGGGAGTTTGACGACAGGCCCTGGCCCACAAGGCGGCCTATCTCGAACGCTACGCCGAGGCCGACAAGGGGTGGGAGGATCGCGCCGAAGCCCGGTGGCCTGCCCCGTACTGGTACATCGACACAGGGATGTCCGCCCTGCTGATGCTGCTGGCCTCCGTCGACGAAGGGCTCGGTGCCTGTTTCTTCGGGATCATGCCCGAACAACTGCGGCCCTTCCGCGCCGAGTTCGGCATACCCGATGAGTACGACCCCATCGGCGGGATCACCGTCGGCCACCGTGCCGACGACCTGCCCCCGCAGAGTCCGCGTATCGAAGAGCGCCGTCTCGGCGCGGACGAAGTCATCCACCGCGGACACTGGGGCCGACACGCCTGATACGCGAACCCGCCCGTGTCCCGCCCGTGTCACCCGGGCACTCGCGAGCGACGGTGATCCCGGCCAGCCCGGTGGGTCGGCCACCAGGTGCGGTCGCCGAGAAGGGTGACCAACGCCGGTACCAGCAGGGAGCGTACGAGCAGGGTGTCGATGAGGACGCCGACCGCCACCGCGATACCGACCTCGGCGACCGTCACGTCCGGGATCTGGCCGAGCGCGGCGAAGGTGCCTGCGAGCACCAGACCGGCCGCGGTGATGACGCCGCCCGTACTGGCCAGCCCCCGCCGTACCGCCTCGGTGTTCGCCGTGTGCCGGCGCTCCTCGCGCACCCGCTCCATCAGGAAGATCGTGTAGTCGACGCCGAGGGCGACAAGGAACACGAAGATGTAGACGAACAGGTCCGCCGCCACGCCGCCGAAGCTCATCACCTGGGTGAAGACGAGCGTGGACAGGCCGAGCGCGGCGGCGAACGACAGGACATTGGCCGCGAGCAGCACCAGCGGGGCCACGAGCGAGCGCAGCAGCAGCCCGAGGACGACCGCGACGGCGAGCAGCACCAGCGGCACGATGCGCCGTGTGTCGTCCAACGCGGCCTGCTTGTAGTCGAGTTGGACGGCCGGGCCGCCGCCGACCAGCGCGCCGTCGGTGACATCGGCGAGATCGGCCCGCAGGCTGTCGATGGCGGCGGCGGCCCGGTCGCCGTACGGGGACACGTCGAGCTGCGCCGTGATCGTCGGCCTGGCGTCGAGCGGGGTGCCCGGTTCGGCGCGCGCCACATCCGTGGCCGACGCGGTGACTTTCCCGGCGGCGGCCACCGTGGACCGGTCGGCGCCCCTCGGCAGGACCACCGTCAGGGGCGCCGAGACACCTTCGGGGAAGTGCGCCGCGAGCACGTGTGTCCCGGTGACGGACTCGGCGTTCGGCGGGACCTTGTCCATCGGGTCGGCGCTGGTGTGCAGACCGGTCAGGCCGAAGGCAGCCGCGCCGAGTCCGGCGGTGACCAGCAGCGCGTACCGGCGCGGGCGGCGCACCACCGTACGGCCGACGGCTGCCCACAGGCGGTGCCGGTCCGCGCCGCGCGGCCGGCCCGGGGCCGGCACACGCGGCCACAGCAGCCAACGGCCCGCGCACACCAGCAGCGCCGGCAACAGCGTCAGCATCGCGACCATGGCGACGACGACCCCGGCGGCGGCGACCGGCCCGAGCCCCCGCAGCCCGGCCAGATCGGCGACCAGCAGACAGAGCAGCCCGGCCACCACCGTGCCGGCGCTCGCCACGATCGCGGACGAGGTACGGCGCAACGCCTCGGCCATCGCCTCGTGCCGGTCGGCGTACCGGGCCAACTCCTCGCGGTAGCGGTTGAGCAGCAGCAGGGCGTAGTCCGTGGCCGCGCCGAAGACCAGCACGATGAGGATCGCCGACGACAGGTCGGTCACGGCGAGCCCCGCCTTCGCCAGCCCGTAGGCCGTGCCACAGGCGGCCATCACCGCCATCAGCGCGGCGAGCAGCGGCACCAGCCACAGCACCGGGGAGCGGTACGTGAGCAGCAGCAGGACCGCGACGATCACCATCGAGGTCAGCATCAGCGCCGCGTCGACGTCACCGCCGCTGTTGTCCACGCCCAGCGCCGCATCCCCGGCGACCTGCACCCGCAGACCGCCGGGCAGTTCGCCGTGCACGGCCGTCCTGAGCGCCGCGACACCTTCGTCCACGGTGTCGTCCCCGGTCTCCTGCGGCTGGATGACCACCGGGAACATCGCCGCCCTGCCGTCGTCGGACACCGTCGTCCCGCCCGGCTCGCCGACGCCTTCGGCCCGTACGGCCGCAGCCGCCGCGCGCCCCTCGGCGACGGCGGCCCGGTCCGCGTCCGTCAGCGCGTTCCCTGTGCGGCTGTAGACGACGAGCGCCGTCTCCGCCTCCGGACGCTCCGGATCCGGCTCGGCGAGCCGGGCCACGACCGTCGACTCGTAGCCACCGGGCAGATAGGCCGCCGCGTCGTCGCGCTGTACGTCACTCAGCCCGGCCGCGAGCACCATACCCAGGGCGGCCAGCGCCGCCCACACCAACAGGACGAACCACTTCCAGCGGCGTACGGCCCGGCCCAGCCGGGTGGATTCCGCAGATGTGGGCGGGCGTGGGGTGTCGACGCGGGCCGACGAGGACGGAGTGGGAGGGTGCATGCCCCCATTGCGCCTCCGCGACCCTGCCCCGGACATCGCCGTATCGAGCGCATCCCGCAGGGGCCGCCTCACTCCTGGGGACCAGGCGCACGGCGCACGGCCCGTCCGAACGGAGGAGGCGACGCGGACCGTCCGCTGCCTAGGCTCGAACCGTCCCGCACCGGCGGGCACTTGCCCCCGCCCTTCGCGAGACGAGTGCCCCCGCCATTCGAGAGACGAGCGATGTTCGACGACGACAAGGAGCCCCACCCCCTCGCGGGCCGCGCGGCCGACGCGGTGATCGTCCTTGCCGCGCTCGCCCCCGCCTTCATCGACCAGGCCACCACCGACACCTCGTCCGGCGCCTGGCTGGCCCTGTCCCTCTACGCGCTCGTCACCGCGGGCGCCCTCGCCGTACGCCGCCGCCTGCCGCTCACCGCCTTCGCCACCACCCTGCTCGCCCTCGGCACCGCGCAAGTCGTGTGTGCCGCCGCCGAGACCAAGCTCAGCCCGCTGACGGTGCTCCCGCTCGCCTTCGCCCTCTACGCCACCGGCGCCCACACCCCGCTGCGCCGCTCCCTCGCCGCCCTGACCGGCGGCGCCGCGCTCGTCGTCATCGGCGTCGGCGTCAACCACGCCACCGCCGCGAACGACTGGCGCGGCGGCTCCGACGTCCTCGCCGTCCTCTCCCCGCTACCCGCCGCCTGGGGCCTGGGCGTGGCCGCCCGCGGTCGCCGCGACAGCCTCGCCACCGCCGAGCGGCGCGCCGACGACGCGCAGCGCGAACAGCGGCTGCGCGCCGAACGCGCCGCCGCCGCCGAACGCACCCGTATCGCCCGCGACATGCACGACGTCGTCGCGCACTCCCTGACCCTGCTGGTCGTGCACGCCGAGACCATGCGTGCCCGCTCCGCCGAACTGCCGCCCTGGGCCCGCGAAGGCGTCGACGCGATGGCCGCGGCGGGACGGCAGGCCACCGGCGAGATGCGGGAACTCCTCGGCGTGCTGCGCGGCACCACCGGCGAGGCCGCACCCCGCACCCCGGCTCCGCAACTCGTCGACCTGCCCCGGCTGGTGGCGGACGCGGAGCAGGCGGGCACCCCCGTGCGCCTCGCCATCGACCCCGAGGCCACCGCTCTGCCCCGACCCGTCCAGCTCGCGGCCTACCGCCTCGTCCAGGAATGCCTGGCCAACGCCCGCCGTCACGCCCCCGGAGCCGAGATGACCCTCCGCGTCCGCACCACGCCCGACGAGACCCGCGTCGAAGCCGACTGCGGACCGCCACCCCGCGAGCACCGGCCCGCCCCCGGCGCCGGTGTCGGACTGGCCGGGCTGCGCGAACGCTTCACCGCCCTCGGCGGCGACCTCACGGCGGGACACGCCCCCGACGGCCGCTTCCGTGTCACCGCCGCCGTCCCCACCCCGGCACGCACCGGAGGTGACCACCTTGCCGCCGGCTGACCGTCCGCCCGTCCGCGTCGTCATCGCCGACGACGAGCGTGTCGTACGCGACGGTCTGCGCCTGATGCTCGAAATCCAGCCCGACCTGGCCGTCACCGGCACCGCCGCCGACGGAGACCACGCCCTGCGGCTCACCACCGACCTCACCCCGGACGTGCTGATGCTTGACGTCCGCATGCCCGGCCACGACGGCCTGTGGGTGCTCGCGCGCCTCGCCGAACGCGGTCTCCTCGCCGGGACGCGGGTGTTGATGCTGACGACGTTCGACATGGACGAGTACGTGGACGAGGCGCTGGCGGGCGGCGCCGCCGGTTTCCTGCTGAAGTCCGCCTCGTACGAGGAGATCACCGCCGCCGTACGGGCCACCGCCGCCGGCGACGGAGCCCTCAGCCCCAGCGTCGCCGGCCGCCTCATCCGCGGCTACGCCGCCCACCGCAGGGCCGGTCGCACCGACCCCGCCGACGTGGCGCGGCTCTCCGCCCTCACCGGCCGCGAGCGCGATGTCCTCGCCCTCGTCGGCGAAGGACTGAGCAACGCCGAGATCGCCGTGCGCCTCACCGTCTCCGAACACACCGTGAAAAGCCACGTCAGCCGCCTGCTGGCCAAGACCGGCTGCCGCGACCGCGCCCAGGCGGCGGTCCTGGCGCGCCGCACCACAACCTGACCTCTTACCCTGAACGTCTCCCGGAGTACGCGGTCCGGAACTAGTCTGATCATGTTCCCCAGGGCAGGAAGTGGAGTAGTCCCATGACCGATGGTTTCGATGCGGCGGCTCGGATCGACACGAGCAAGATGCATCCGGCGCGCGTGTACGACTACCTGTTGGGCGGCAAGACCAACTACGTGGTCGACGAGGAGTTCGCCGAAGGCATGATCGCCGTCGACCCCACGGTCAGGAACACGGCGATGAGCAACCGCTGGTTCATGCACCGCGCCACCCGCTGGCTCGCGGGCCGCGGCGTCGGCCAGTACATGGACATCGGTACGGGAATCCCCACCGAGCCGAACCTCCACCGCATCGCCCAGCAGGCCGACCCCACCTCGCGCATCGTGTACGTGGACAACGACCCGATCGTGCTGCGCCACGCGGAAGCCCTGCTGGACAGCACCCCGGAGGGCAGCACGGACTACGTCGAGGCGGACGTACGCGATCCCGCGCAGATCGTCGAGAAGGCCGGCGCGACGCTCGACTTCAAGCAGCCCATCGCGCTCTCCCTCATCGCGCTGCTGCACTTCGTGGGGGACGAGGACGACGCCTACGGGATAGTGAGCCGCCTGGTCGACGCGCTCCCGGCGGGCAGTTACCTCGTCATCGCCCATGTGACGGGTGACTTCGCGCCCGAGGAGAGCGCGGAGGTCGTCGCCCGGTACCGCCGCGCCGGTTCGACCCTCCGCCCCCGCACGAAGAAGGAGGTCGAGCAGTTCTTCGACGGCATGGACCTGGTGGAGCCGGGCCTCGCCCTGGCCCCCGACTGGAACCCGGACCTCGGCCCGGACCAGCCCCCGGCCGGAGACACCCCGGTGCCGGTCTATGTCGGGGTGGCCCGCAAGCGCTGAACCGCTCCCGGCGGCGCACACCGAACCGTGCGCCGCCGGCCCGCCCTCGTCAGGGCCCGTGGAGTTCGGTCTCCCACGCCTCGAACGGCGGGTCGACCCGATACCCCGGGTCGCAGTGGGCCCGAATCCACTGTGCGGCGCGGTACTGGGCGTCCCCGTCGTTCAACACCCGGCCGTCCGCGTCGACTTCCAGCACATTGCCGTAGATCGCGAACACCTGCTCCAGGGACGAACCGAACCGGAAGAGCGTCGGCCGGTAGTCGATGCCGTCGAGCAGGTCGACGTCGAGAGTGCCGTTCGCCAGATAGAAGGCGAAGAACCGCAGCGAGGCGCGAACGTCGACGGGCAGATGTCCCACCGGGGCGCTCCTAGTCCTTGCGGCCCGTAGCAGCCACCGTCACTCCCAGGCCGATCATCGTGAGGCCGCCGACCCCGCCGATCAGCGAGAGCCGCTGCGGGGAGCGCGCGAACCAGGTGCGGGTGGTCGCGGCGACCAGGCCCCACACACTGTCCGACGCCACCGCGATGATGTTGAAGACGAGGCCCAGGATCAGCATCTGCGCGGCGACATGCCCTTGCGCGCGGTCCACGAACTGCGGGAGTACGGCGGCGAAGAACACGATGGTCTTGGGGTTGGCGACGCCGACCGCGAAGCCCTCCGCGAGCGTCCGCAGGCCACTGTGCGCCGGACCGTCACCGGTGAACGCGGCGTGCAGCGAACCGCGTTGCCGCCACGCCTTGACGCCCAGATACACCAGGTACGCGGCGCCCACCAGCTTCAGTACCGTGAACACCAGCACCGAGCGCTCCACCACGGCCCCGACCCCGAACGCGACGGCGACCACGAGCACGTACGCACCGAGGGTGTTCCCGACGACCGTCGTCAGCGCGGCCCGACGCCCCTGCGCCAGCGCCCGCCCGATCACGAACAGGACGCTGGGCCCGGGAATCACGATCAACAAGAAGGACATGGCCGCGAACGCCAGCAGCCGGTCGGAAGACACCATGAGGTCTTCATACAGGGGGTGCCAGGGATCCGCAGCCCATTTTCGCGGGCGCCCACCGGCTCGCCGCCGTAGCGGCAGGAAGGGACGGTCAGCTCTCGCGCCAGACCAGCGTGTAGCGCCAGAACAGCCGACGGCGCAGGTGTGCGCCGGGCAGTACGCGGCGGGCCTCGCGGACGACGTCGGGGAAGGTCATGGTCGCCGGCCGGACCCGGGCGGTCATCGACACCGGCCCCGGCGTGCGGCGACCTCTGTTCTTGAGCCAGCCCGTCACGATGTTCAGAAGTGACGCGGCGGCGCCGAGCAGGTGGTCGCCGAGGGACCGCTCCCGATAGAGGCCGACCACCACCAGGGTGCCGCCGGGCGCCAGATGGCGGCGCAACAGGGCGAGCGTGTCGGTGAAGGGCAGATGGTGGATCGTGGCGACGCACGTGATGACGTCATAGGGGCCGGACGGCAGGTCGGTGCCCGCGTCCCCGGTCGTGAAGGTCACCGGGGCGCCGGGAGGTGTCAGGTCCCGTGCCTGGGCGACGATCGCCGGGTCCACGTCGACACCCTGGGTGGACGCCGCACGGGTGGCGAGCAGTCGTGCCAGGTCGCCGGTGCCGGAGCCGACGTCCATGGCACGGGCGAAGCGCCGGGGCAACTGCCGCAGGATCCAGCGGTGGTAGTGGGCGTTGTGGTCCCAGGGGTGGGCCGCGTTGAACTCGTCCAGTGCGCGGAGGACTCCGGTGAGCGGGGCAGTCATGCGACGAGTTCATCAGACCGCCGGCCGTCCGCGAAAGCGGTCAGCCGAGCGCGGTCAGCCGAGCGCTGTCAGGGCCGGGGCGAGGGCGATCAGCACAGGGACGAGGGGCGCGAGGGCGGCGGCCAGCGAGGTGGCGGTCCGACGGGTGCGGGCGAGCCGGGGCGGTGGTTCGAGCAGCCGCTGCACCCGGTCGCCGAACAGCCGCCGGGTCGACGAGCAGGACAACACACCCCGGTGCTGGTTGAGTTCGATGAGCGCGAGCGCCGTGGTGAGGTGACCGCAGCGGCGCGACGCCGTGTCGTCGGCGGCGAGTTCGACCAGCCGGTACGTCTGGTCGCGGAAGTGGGCGAACAGCGGGACCCTCGGGAAGCCCGTCGCCAGTGCCGTGGAGAGCTGGAGCAGCCAGTCGTGCCGGGCGTGCGCGTGCCCCAGCTCGTGGGCGAGTACCGCGTCGAGCTGCGGATCGGTCAGCCGGCGCAGCGCACCGGTGGTGACCACGAGGCGCGGCGCCGCGCCCCGCATCAACCAGGCGTCGGGATACTCGTCTTCGAGGACGAGCAGCGGGCCGTGCGCGACCGGCGGGCCGTCCGGCACCGCGTCCGGCAGCCACTCCGGCAGCTCGGGGGCGCGCTCGCGCAGATCCTCGCGGCGCAGGTCCCGTCGCCTGCGGGCCTCGACGATCTCGCGCACCAGCATCGCGCCCGACCAGGCCGCACCGCAGGCGAGCAGCAGCGTCAGCACGGTGACCCAGGCGGGCGCGGCGCCGGGCGCGTACGCGGCGATGACCCTCGGGGGCGCGGGCGCGAAAGCGTAGGCGCGCACGGAGCGGAAGACGGCCGTCGAGCCCAGCAGGAGGGCGGACAGACAGCTCAACAGGACGGTGGCGACCAGGCATTGCCACACCCACAACGCGAGAACGGGCTCCCGCTCGGCCCAGGTCACCCGGGTCAGGACACGGGGGAGCGCCAAGGCGGCCGTCAGCGCGACGGCGGCCATCACCACCAGACAGACGGCCATGCCAGGGCCCCCTTTCCGCTTGCCGCACCGGGGCGCCGGAGGGGCGGTGCACCGCGAACCCGCTGCCCGCCTCCGGCACCACCGAGGTCATGAGCGGCGAGACAGTCTAGCCACAGGTCGCGGCGGAGAGGGAGCCGGAGAAGAGGCCGGATTCGCCCGGCACGAGGGGCGCGCCGAACGATCCTTCTCCCCGCTGAGCCACCGCACCCTCCACGCCTACGGGTGAGCCGACCCATTGCCCGCCCAAGACCCCTATGGATACGCTGTGTTCGCCATTTCGGTCAGTTGTTGAAATATCGAACAAAGGGAGGGTCGGTCGTGGGCCGCCTCGTACCTGCCGTGACCCGCGCACTCGACATCCTGGAGCTGTTCCTCGACGGGGACGGCACCCTCTCCGCCCCCGAGATCGTGCGCAAGCTCGACCTGCCCCGGACGACGGTGCACGAACTGGTCGTCACCCTCACCGCCCGCTCCTACCTCGTCCCGGTGCCGGGCCGCCCGGGACGCTACCGGCTCGGCGTACGGCCGTACCAGCTCGGCAGCCGCTACGCCGAACAGCTCGACCTCGCTGCCGAGGGACAGCAGGTGGCCCGCTCCGTCGCCGAGACCTGCGACGAGACCGTCCATGTGGCGATCCTCGAAGACACCGACGTCATCTACATCGCGAAGGTGGACTCCACGCACGCCGTACGCATGGTGTCCGCGGCGGGCCGGCGGCTGCCAGCACACTGCACATCCGTCGGCAAGATGCTGCTCGCCTCGCTCCCCGAGCCCGAACTCGCCGCACGCGTCCCCGACGGCGTGGAGCTGGTCGCGATGACGCCCAACAGCATCACCGACCCGGCCGCCCTGCGCACCGCGCTCGCCGAGATCCGTGCCCGGGGCGTCGCCGTGGAGAGCCGCGAGTCCAATCCGGACGTCAGCTGTGTCGCGGCCCCGGTACGCGACCGCACGGGACAGGTCGTCGCGGCACTCTCCGTCTCCGTACCGATGATCCGTTGGAGCGACGACCGGCGGGCGGAGCTGGAACAGCTCGCCGTGCGGGGGGCCGGCGAGCTGTCCGAGCGGCTGGGGCTGCGCAGCGCGGGATGACCGGCCGCGGACACGACCTAGGAACCGACCCTCCGCTTGTTCCACACGTCGAATCCGACCGCCGCGAGCAGCACCAGCCCCTTGATGACCTGCTGCCAGTCGGTGCCGATGCCGACGAGGTTCATCCCGTTGTTGAGCACGCCCAGGACCACACCGCCGATGATCGCGCCGAGCACCGTGCCGACGCCGCCGCTCATGGACGCGCCGCCGATGAACGACGCGGCGATCGCCTCCAGTTCGAAGTTCACGCCCGCCTTGGGCGAGGCCGCGTTGAACCGGGCCGCGAAGACCAGGCCCGCCAGCGCCGCGAGCATGCCCATGTTGAGGAAGACCAGAAAGGTGACCTTCCGGTCCTTCACGCCCGACAGCTTCGCCGCGGGCAGATTGCCGCCGATCGCGTACACATGACGGCCGATGACGGCATTGCGCATCACATGGCCGAAGCCGACGACCAGGACACCCAGGATCAGCAGCACCACCGGCGCGCCCTTGTAGCTGGCGAGCAGCAGCGTGACGACGAGGACGGCGGAGACCAGCGCCACGAGCTTGAGCGCGAACAGCCGCGCCGGCAGCACATCGAGGGCGAACTCCCGCTGGCGCCCACGGTCCCGGACCTCCTGGTACACGACGAACACGATCACGGCGAGGCCGAGGAGCAGCGTGAGGTTGTGGTAGTTGGTGGTGGGCCCCACCTCGGGCAGGAAGCCGTTCGCGACCTTCTGGAGACCGTCGGGGAAGGGCCCGAGCGTCTGGCCCTTGAGGAAGATCTCGGTCAGACCGCGGAAGAGGAGCATCCCGGCGAGCGTGACGATGAACGACGGGATCCCGAGATACGCGATGAAGAAGCCCTGCATCGCCCCGGCCGCCGCCCCCAGGGCCAGGCACAGCAGCACGGCCAGCGGCCAGGCCACCCGGTGCTCGACCATCAGCACGGCCGCCACCGCACCCACGAACGCCGTGAGCGAGCCGACCGACAGATCGATGTGCCCGGCGATGATGACCAGCATCATGCCGATCGCGAGGATCAGGATGTAGCTGTTCTGGAGCACCAGGTTGGACACATTGCGCGGCAGGAGCAGATCGCCGCCGGTCCAGGCCGCGAAGAGGCACACGATCAGGCCGAGCGCGATCAGCATGCCGTACTGCCGCATGTTGCGGCGCGCCCCGTCGAGCAGCAGCCTCCACAGGCCGTCGCCGCCGGCCGGGCCGCTCCTTCCCGGCGGCGCGGGGGCCGGGGTCGTGGCGGTCACATCCGTACTCATCTCTGCTCCCTCTCGTCCCGCGCCGTCCGCGAGTCCCCGGTCGTCCGCGAGTCCCCGGTCGTCCGCAAGCCCTCGGTCGTCGGCTCGTCCCCGGTCCTCGGGTTGTCCCTGGTCATCCGGCGCATCAGCGCCTCCTGTGTGGCCTCGGCCCTCGGGACCTCACCGGTCAGCCGTCCGGCGGCCATCGTGTAGATGCGGTCGCACATGCCCAGCAGTTCGGGGAGTTCCGACGAGATGAAGACCACCGCCTTGCCCCGCGCGGCCAGTTCGTCGATGACGGTGTAGATCTCGTACTTGGCGCCCACGTCGATGCCGCGCGTCGGCTCGTCCAGGAGCAGCACATCGGGGCCCGCGAAGATCCACTTGCTGAGGACGACCTTCTGCTGATTGCCGCCGGACAGCCTGCCGACCGGCTCGAAGACCGTGGGCGCCTTGATGTTCATGGAGGTACGGAAGCCCTCGGCGACCCGCCGTTCCTCGTGCTCGTCGACGATGCCCCGCCGGGCGACCTTGGCGAGGGCGCTCAGCGAGATGTTCCGGCCGATGGTGTCGATGAGGTTCAGCCCGTAGTGCTTGCGGTCCTCGGTGACATACGCGATCCCGTGCGCGACCGCCTCCGGCACGGTCCTGGTACGGATCTCCCGGCCGTCCTTGAGCACCGTGCCACCCGCGTACCGGCCGTAGGTCCGGCCGAAGACGCTCATCGCGAGTTCGGTGCGGCCCGCGCCCATCAGACCGGCGATGCCGACGATCTCACCGCGCCGCACGGTCAATGACACATCGTCAACCACCTTGCGCTGCTGGTCGATCGGGTGGTGCACCGTCCAGTGGCGGATCTCCAGGGCCGACGCGGCGCCCGCCTCCGGTCGGTGCGGGGTGCGTTCGGGGAAGCGGTGGTCGAGGTCGCGGCCCACCATGCCGTGGATGATGCGTTCCTCGGTGGTCTCCGGGGCCCGCACGTCCAGGGTCTCGACGGAGCGGCCGTCGCGCAGGATGGTCACCGCGTCGGCGACCCGGGCGATCTCGCCCAGCTTGTGCGAGATGATGATCGAGGTGACGCCCTGGGTCTTCAACTCCAGGATGAGAGCGAGGAGTTTGCCGCTGTCCTCGTCGTTGAGGGCCGCCGTCGGCTCGTCGAGTATCAGCAGCTTCACCGACTTCGACAGCGCCTTCGCGATCTCGACCAACTGCTGCTTGCCGACGCCGATGTCGGCGACCCGGGTCCCCGGATGCTCGTCCAGGCCGACCCTGCGCAGGAGCGCGGTGGCATGCCTGAGCGTGTCGTTCCAGTCGATGAGCCCGTGCCTGGCGTGCTCGTTGCCGAGGAAGATGTTCTCGGCGACGGACAGATACGGCACCAGCGCAAGCTCCTGGTGGATGATCACGATGCCCTGCCGCTCGCTCGCCCGGATGTCCCGGAAGCGGCAGGTCTCCCCCTCGAAGAGGACATCGCCCTCGTAGCTGCCGTACGGGTGGACGCCGGAGAGCACCTTCATCAGGGTCGACTTTCCCGCGCCGTTCTCACCGCAGATGGCGTGGACCTCGCCCGCCCTGACGCTCAGCGAGACGTCCGAGAGCGCCTTGACGCCGGGGAAGGTCTTGACGATCGCGCGCATTTCCAGGACGGGGCCCGGCACCGTGGTCACTGGAGGTCGCCCGCCTTGAGATAGCCGGAATCGACCAGCTCCTTCTGGTAATTGCTCTTGTCGACGCTCACCGGCTGGAGCAGATAGGCGGGCACGACCTTGTCGCCGTTGTCGTACGTCGTGGTGTCGTTGATCTCCGGCTTCTTGCCCTTGAGTGCGGAGTCGACCATGTCCGTGGCGACCTCGGCGAGCTTGCGGATGTCCTTGTAGACGGTCTGTGTCTGCTCACCCGCGATGATCGACTTCACCGAGGCGACTTCGGCGTCCTGACCGGTGACGACCGGCAGCGGCTTGCTCCCGGAGCCGTAGTCGTCGGACTTCAGCGCCGACAGGATGCCGATGGAGATGCCGTCGTACGGCGAGAGCACCGCGTCGACCCGGGACTTCGCGTATGCCGACGTCAGTAGGTCGTCCATGCGCTTCTGCGCGGTGCCGCCGTCCCAGCGCAACGTGGTGACCTGGTTGAGTTTGGTCTGCCCGGACTTGACGACCAGTTGCTTCTTGTCGATGAAGGGCTGGAGCACCTTCATCGCGCCGCCGAAGAAGTACTTCGTGTTGTTGTCGTCGTTCGAGCCGGCGAACAGCTCGATGGTGAACGGGCCCTTCTCGCTGCCGTCCTGGAGGCCGAGCTTGTCCAGGATGTAGGTGCCCTGGAGTTCGCCGACCTTCTCGTTGTCGAACGACGCGTAGTAGTCGACGTTCTTGGTGCCGAGGATCAGCCGGTCGTAGGAGATCACCGGGATCTTGGCGTCGGCGGCCTGCTGGAGCACATTGTCCAGGGACTTGTTGTCGATGGCCGCGATCACCAGGGCACCGACCCCCTGCGTGATCATGTTCTCGATCTGCGACACCTGGGTGTCAGGGTCGTCCTCGCCGTACACCAACTTGGTCTTGTACCCGGCCGCCTTGAGGTCCTTGACGACGTTCGCCCCGTCGGCGATCCAGCGTTCCGACGACTTGGTGGGCATCGCGATCCCGACCGTGGTGTCCCCGGCGCTCTTCTTGTCCTCCTTGCTGCCGCCCGAACCGCTCTGTCCGCAGGCGGAGAGAGCGAGGGCGAGGGACGCGGCCCCGGCGGTCGCGGCGAGGACTGCTCTGCGGTTACGCATGGTGATCAGTTCCTGTTCTGCTCGTCGTGGAGAGGGGTGGTGGGGCCGACGGGAGGCGGCTGGGTGGGGAAGCGGTGCAGCGGGCCGGGCAGCCGGGTGCCGAGCGGCGCCATGTCGCCGTCCGCGCCGTGCCGGGCGAGCAGGTCGAGAGCGAGCCGGCCGCGCCGCACCCGCTCCCGTGCCGAGTCCAGGGCCAGATCCCGCAGATGGAGGCCGTACGGATAGATGCCGGGGGCCCTGGACAGGCCGAACTTGAGATAGAGCGGCGCCCCGCGCCGGATCAGCTCGGCGACCTCGTACATCCGCACATAACCGCCGAGGTCGTCGGGCGCCTCGATGTACATGTCCATGGGCGCCGCGCTCACCCGCCGGATCTCGGTGAGGTGATCCAGCGTCAGATCGCTCGGCACGTTCACGGAGTCGGCGCCCAACTGCTCGTACACGGCGTACGAGGCCGGGTTGACCGGGCCGATCAGCGCCGACACCTTCAGCGTCGTGCCGGCCGGGAGCAGCCCGGCGGCCCGCGCCCGGTGCAGCGTCCACAGCACGCCTTCGTCCGCGACGAGAAGACAGCCGACGCCCAGCTCGGCGGCACGGACGGCGTCCTCGACACAGCCGGCGACCGCGTCATGGCCACGGGCCCGCAGTCCGGCGCCGCGTGAGTCGGTGCGGACGGAGGCGCCGGTGTCCCAGGTGCCGCGCGGCCCTGTGAACAGACACAGCTCGATGCCGCGCTCGGCGGTGGCCTCGACCATCTCGGTGATCTCGGCGTCGGTCAGCATCCACACACCGCTGCCCTGGCTGATCCGGTGGATCGGCACATCGAGCCGGGACGACTCCTTGAGGACCACGGCCAGCGCCTCCGGCCCCTCGACGGAGGGCACCTCGGTGCGCCAGCGGCCACCGCCGGGGAAGGTGTGCGGCGAGGCGTCGTCGGGGGAGAGGGCGGGCGCGCCCAGGCCGAGCGCGGCGAGCGCCCGCTCACCGGGTCGGCGGGCCGCCGTGGGGAAGACATCGGTCACCAGCTGTCCTCGCGTTCCTGATCCGTCGTTCGACATATCGGACAGTGTTCGAGTTGTTGGGCGTGGAAAGTTCCGGCTGCCAGGTGAGTGGAATCAGGAGTCAGGGGCGGAGCAGAACCTTGCCGACCTTGGGCGACCCGGATCCCACCAGCTCGATGGCGTCCGGGAACTCGTGGAGCGGCAGCTCGTGCGTGATCAGCGGCAGCGGGGTGAGCAGCCCGGCGGCGAACACCCGTACCGCATGCGCCCAGGCGGCGGGCGGCGCCCCGAACACGGTGTGCACCTCAAGCTGCCGTACGACGAGATCGGTGGGGTCGAGTCCTTCGGCGCCCGGCGCCGGGATCCCCGTGAGGACGAGGCGTCCGCCGCGCCGGAGCAGCGATGCGGCGGTGCGCGCGGCGGACGCCGAGCCGGCGGCCTCGATGACGACATCGAAGCCGCCGGGCGGTTCCTCGTCCCAGGTACGGAAGCCGGTCGCGCCGAAGTCCACCGCGAGTGCGGCGCGGCCCGGATCGGTACCGACCACGAGCAGCTCGGCAGGCGACACCGCGCTCAGGAACTGGACCGCCAGCATGCCGAGGGTGCCGGTGCCCACCACGGCGACCCGCTCACCCGGCCGCACCCCCGCCTTGAGCGCGGCGGCGGCGACGCAGGCGGCCGGCTCAAGGAGGGCGGCGGCGGTCAAGTCGGCTCCGTCGGGCAGGACATGGAGCAGCCGGGCGGGAAGCGTCAGGGTCGGTGCCATGGCGCCGGGCCGGGTGAACCCGGTCTCCTCGTACCCGGCCGTGCACAGCGTGGTCTCACCCGCGTGGCAGCGGTCGCAGACCTGGCAGGCGCGGAAACCCTCACCGACGACCTTGCGGCCCACGAGCGCCCCGGGCACATCGGCACCGACCGCCTCGACGGTCCCGGACCACTCATGTCCGGGGACGACGGGGTAACGGACGTATCCCTCGGGCCGGTTGCCCCGGTAGACCTCGCGGTCACTGCCGCAGATACCCACCGCGTGCACCCGGATCCTCACCTCACCCGCTCCGGGAGCCGCCGGTGTGTGCGGCGCGAGCCGGTGTCTGCCCGGCCCCTCGACGACGACCTCGCACCCCCGACTCATCGGCACCCCTGAACTCATCCGCCCCCCGGATTTCATCGCCCCACCTTCGGCCTGCGCTGCTCCCAGCCGTCCGCCCAGAGGTCGAACCGCGCCTGCTGCTGCGGGAATTCGGCCGCCGCGTCGACGTCCAGCTCGACACCGAGACCCGGCGCGTCGGACAGCTCGAAGTAGCCGTCGACCACCTGCGGCGCGCCCTTCACGATCTTCTTGATCTCCGCGTCGGCGAAGTCGTTGAAGTGCTCCAGGATCTTGAAGTTCGGGGTGGCGAAGCCGACTTGGAGGGACGCCGTCGTGAGGACCGGGCCGCCCACGTTGTGGGGTGCCACCAGGACGTAGTGGGTCTCGGCGGTGGCGGCGAGTTTCCTGGTCTCCCAGATCCCGCCGACATGGCCGACGTCGGGCTGGATGATGTCCACGGCCTGGTTCTCGAACAGCTCGCGGAACTCGATGCGGTCGTGGATGCGCTCACCGGTCGCGAGCGGGATGTCGACCTTGGCGGCCACCTTCTCCAGCGCCTTCAGGTTCTCCGGCGGCACCGGCTCCTCCAGCCACGCGGGCTGGAACGGAGCGAGTTCACGGGCGAGCCGGACGGCGGTGGCGGGGGAGAAACGGCCGTGCATCTCCAGCATCAGCTCGGCCTCCGGGCCGATGGCGT
The DNA here is from genome assembly GCF_044757265.1 of Streptomyces sp. NPDC091292. Taxonomy (NCBI): domain Bacteria; kingdom Bacillati; phylum Actinomycetota; class Actinomycetes; order Kitasatosporales; family Streptomycetaceae; genus Streptomyces; species Streptomyces sp. NPDC091292. Next base: position 16,317 of record NZ_JBIVUQ010000032.1, read on the forward strand.
CGCGTACCGCCTCGATGAGGGAGACGGCGTACAGGGTCTCGTCATGGCCGAGTTCGAGGTGCCCGGTCCCGAAGGGGTCGATCTTGAGCGCCTTGTACCCGCGCGCGACGACCTCCCGGGCGGCCCGGTGGTACGCCTCCGGGGTGCGCTCGGTGGTGTACCAGCCGTTGGCGTACGCCTTGACCCGGTCGGTCACCTTGCCGCCGAGCAACTGCCAGACCGGGACGCCCAGTGCCTTGCCCTTGATGTCCCAGCAGGCCATCTCGACCACCGCGATGCCGGACATCACGATCTCGCCGGCCCGCCCGTAGTCGCCGTACTTCATGCGGCGTACGAGATCCTCCGTGGCGAACGGGTCGGAGCCGACGACATGGTTGGCCTCCGCCTCCCGCAGATATCCGATCAGGGCGTCGGTGCGACCGAGCATGCGGGTCTCGCCCACCCCGGTCAGACCCTCGTCGGTGTGCACCAGGACATAGGTCAGGTTGCGCCAGGGCGTGCCGACCACATGGGTGCTGATTCCGGTGATACGCACGGCAGTTGACCCCGCACTCGTCTCGACTTGTTCGAAATCTCGTCACACGTTCGAAATGCTGGCGTGACAGTAAGGAGGCGGGCCCAGGGGTGTCAAGGGTTCAACAGGGTTGCGGGTACGGGGTGTTGGGCGGGCGGCGATCGAACCGGGGTCACCGTTCGCCCGGAGAAGGGGGGATATCCCCACGTCCGAGGGTCGGGGCTGTCGGATGGTCCGGCCCCGCCTGGGCTCCGTAGCGTCTGGCCCCATGGGAATGACAGTGCGTAGGCGGTTCGGGCGGTCGGCGGTGGCGAGGATGGCGCTGAGCATGGCTTCGGTCGGCACGATCGGGGTGGTCACGGTGATGGGCGCGGGGTCGGGCGCCGACGCGCGGGGAGCCGACGCCGACCGGGCGTCGCGCGGACAGCTCCAGCGGGACGCGGACGCCGTGCGGGACACCGGTGCCACCGGACTGACGGCGCGGGCACGGGACGCCGCCGGGCGGGACACCGTGGTCAGGTCCGGTGTCGCCGACCTGGACGACGGGGGAAGGGTCCCGAAGGACGCCTACTACCGGATCGGCAGCGACACCAAGACCTTCGTGGCCGCCGTCGCCCTCCAGTTGGCCGGTGAAGGCAAGGTGAGCCTGGACGACACCGTGGAACGGCGGCTGCCCGGCGTGGTGTCCGGCAGCGGCAACGACGGAACCCGCGTCACCCTCCGTAACCTCCTCCAGCACACCAGCGGACTCGCCGACTACACGGACGCCCTCTTCGCCGACCCCGAAACACTGACCCCCGAGCACTACCGGGAGAACCGGTTCGCCGTCCGCACGCCCGCGCAACAGGTCGCCCTGGCCATGGAGAGCGCACCCGGCTGGCTGCCGGACGCCGAAGACCCGGGCTCCGAGACCCGCTGGTCCTACTCCAACACCAACTACGTCCTCATCGGCCTGATCATCGAGAAGGTCACAGGACACCGCTGGGAACAGGAGGTCAACGACCGGATCATCGAGCCCCTGGGCCTGCGCCACACCATGACCCTCGGCACCTCGCCCTATGTGCCCCGCCCCACCGCCACGGCCTACGTGCAGTTCCCCGGCCGCGACGACCTCACCGACACCACCCTCTCCGTGGACGGCGGAGCGGACGGCGGCATCATCAGCACCACCGGCGACATGAACACCTTCCTGCGCGGTCTGATGGGAGGCCGTCTGCTGCCGCCCGAGCAACTGGCCCAGATGCGGACGACCGTGCCGGCGCCCGACAAGGCAGGCAGCGGCGAGGCCCGCTACGGACTCGGTATCGCGTGGCGCCCGGTCCGGGGCTGCCCGGACGGCGTCTGGTACCACGGCGGCACCTCCTTCGGCACCGTCTCGGAGGGCGCCGTCACCCCCGACGGCAAGGCGTCGGCCGCCGCAGCCGTCTTCACCACCCGCTACGGCGACGAGAAGCGCTTCGACGAACAGGCCGACGCCACGATCGCCCTCGTGGACCGGGCGGTGTGCGGAGGGCGCCGCTGAATCGCGCCGCTGCATCACCCCCCGGTCGGGGGCTCGGCAGCGGAGCCGTCCCGGCGGCCCGCCGTTCGGCGGGGCATCCCCGCCGAACGGCGCGTACCCTCGCCAGTCCGTGCGCGGACACGATGCACGCACGGGCCACACGGGCGTGGCCGTGCACACGAGGAGGCGCCATGACGACCGAGCCGACGACCCCGGCAGGGCCCATAGCCGACGAGCGGGCCTACCCGCCCCCGCCCTTCGACCCGGAGCTGCACGCCGCCCTCGAAGTGTTCATGGAGCACATGCCCGAGATGGTGTCGGTCGAGTCGATCCCCGCGCTCCGGGAGGGGATGACCGCCGATGTCTTCCCGGACTCGGACCTGACCCGCGACGGCGCCTTCGAGATCGAGGACCGGACGGTCCCGGGTCCCGCCGGGGCACCCGACATCTCCCTGCTGATCTGCCGGCCGACCGGTGCGGCCGGGCCGCTGCCCGCCGTGTTCCACACCCACGGCGGCGGCATGGTCCTGGGCACCAACCGGGTGGGCGTCGACATGGCGCTGGACTGGGCCGCGGAGCTGGGCATGGTCGTGGTGTCCGTCGAGTACCGGCTCGCCCCCGAACACCCGCATCCCGCTCCGGTCGAGGACTGCTACGCCGGACTCCTGTGGACCGCCGCACACGCGGCGGAACTGGGCATCGACCCCGACCGGATCGTCATCGCCGGAGCCAGCGCCGGCGGCGGACTCACCGCCGCACTCGCCCTGCTGGCCAGGGACCGAGGCGGACCGGCGCTCCTCGGGCAGATGCTGCTCTGCCCGATGCTGGACGACCGCAACGACACGGTGTCCGCCCTCCAGATGGCCGGGCGCGGCGTCTGGGACCGGACCGCCAACGACATGGGCTGGACCGCGCTGCTCGGCACGGCACGCGGCGGCCCCGACGTCTCCCCGTACGCGGCACCCGCACGCGCCACCGATCTGTCGGGGCTGCCTCCCGCCTTCATCGACGTCGGCTCGGCCGAGACCTTCCGTGACGAGGACGTCTCCTACGCCGACCGGCTGTGGCAGGCCGGGGGCCGCGCCGAGCTGCATGTCTGGCCCGGCGGATTCCACGGCTTCGACGGCTTGGCGCCCCAGGCACCGGTGTCGCAGGACGCCCGTGCGGCCCGGCTGCGCTGGCTGCGGCGCCTGCTGAACACCTGACCCACCCGCGCCGGGGGTCGGGCGCTTGGCAGAAGGGTCCCCCGGGCGGAGGATGGTGCGCGTGAGAGAGCTGGCAGGCCGGCTCGCGGCCCTCGACCCCGACGCGGGGGCCGCCGTGCAGGTCATCGCGTACTTCGACCGCCTGACCGAGAGCCGGGCCGGACTCGAAGCCCTGGTCCGGGGCGCCGCCGTCCTGTCCGGCTCGCCCGCCCGGCTCGTGGACGAACGGCGCGGTGTCCGCGTCCGCGTCGAACCAGACGGCCGGTCCGGCGGCGGAGGTCCCGTCGACCCGGCCTGGCCCCGGGCGCCCCTCGTACCGGAGGCACCGGCCGATGACGACGCGGACCCGGCCCGTACGCCTGCCGCCGAGGAGTCCGGAGCGCTCTGGCTGGAGCGCCCCGGGCCGCCCGACGGCGTCCACGCCATGATCCTCGAACGCGCGGCGGCTGCCGCACGCGCGGTCCTGGACCGCACCCGCGGACGCGCACCCGCCGGCGCACCCGCCGACGACCCCGCACTCGTGGAACTGCTCCTCGACGCGTCCGCGCCCCCGGCCGCCCGCGCTCACGCGGCGGCCCGGCTCGGACTGCACACGGAACGGGTGCGCGCGGTGGCCCTGTGGGACGGCGGAGCCGACGTGGAGGCCGTCATGGACCCCGACCGGCGGACCCCCGACGGACCACGGGCCGGCGTCGGGCCCACCGTGGCGCCGACCGCGCTGCCCGAGTCGTGGGCCGCCGCGCGCACCGCGTTGCGGCTGACGGCCGAGGGGACCGCGCGGGACCCGGGCCCGCGCAGGGTGTACGCGGACGAGCTGGGCGCGCTGGCACTGCTCGCCGCCACGGTCGGCCCCGACACCCCGCCGATCCCCGATGTCCTCGCGGTGGACCGTGCGGCGGAGGCGGCGCCGTGGGTGACGGTGACGCTGCACGCGGTGGCGTCGTCGCCGAGTCTGCGGTCCGCGGCGGCGGAGTTGACCGTCCATCACTCGACGCTCCAGGAGCGTCTGGCGCAGGCGGAGCAACTGCTCGGCTGGGACGTGCACACCCCCCGGGGCCGCCTGCGCCTGCAACTCGCCCTCGCCGTAAGGAAGTTGCGGCAGACCGCGATCCCGGCCGACCGGGACGGCCGGCCAGGTGCCTAGGGCGCTTCTGGGACGGATCTCCGTGGCGCTACGGCTTGCGGCCGACCCCGCACCACATGGGCAGCGCCTGGGCCGGGGGCACGTCGTCGGGGGCGGGGTGCCAGTCCGGGAGCTGGACGACTCCCGGGTCGAGCAGGTCCGTGCCCTCGAAGAACCGCTGAACATCGCTGTGCGTACGGGGAGTCGCCGCCGCGTGCTGGGCGGCCCGCTCGTTGTACACGCGCATCGACTCGGCGACCTCGTCCGCCCCGATGTCCGACGCGGGGTGCGACAGGACGAGGAAACTGCCGGGCGCGAGCGCGTCCAGGAGCCGTCGCGTGAGGGCGTACGGATCGTCGGCGTTCGGAATGTACTGGAGGATCGCCACCAGCATCAGACCCACGGGCTGCGACAGGTCCAGCGTGTCCTGGGCCGCCGCGAGAATCTGGTCGACGTCACGCAGGTCCGACTCCAGATAGTCCGTCGCCCCGTCAGGGGCGCTGACCAGGAGGGCCCTGGCGTGGGCCAGCACGATCGGGTCGTTGTCGACGTACACCACCCGGGCACCCGGATTGACGCGCTGCGCGACCTCGTGGGTGTTGTCGGCGGCGGGTATGCCGGTGCCGATGTCGAGGAACTGCCGGACGCCCGCCGCTCCGGCCAGCTCACGGACCGCCCGGCCGAGGAACGCGCGGTTGGCCCGCACCGCCGGGATGATCTCCGGATTGGCGGCGGCTGCCAGCTCGGCGGCCTCCTGGTCGGCGGGGTAGTTGTCCTTGCCGCCCAGCCAGGCGTTGTAGACGCGCGCGGGATGCGCCGCGGAAGTGTTGATCGGTACGAACCCGTCCGCCGCCCGGTCGTTCATGGCCTCGGTTCCCCATTCGCTGGTGTCCGCGTATCCGCCGGCGGCTGTCCATGATCCGCCCGACGCGGCCACAGCGTAGTCGAATCTACCCGCGTAACGCGCCCCTGCGCGGCGCCCGTTGCCCGCCGTACGCACCTGCTCACGGCCCGCGAACGGGGAGTACGCGCAGCCCGTGCACCGGGCTCCTCGCCGACCCTGCGGCCGGGCCGGCGGAGACCACGTCGTCGGCCGGAGCGGTGACCGGACCGTTCGTCAGCCGGGTCCCGCACCCGGATCGGGCACCCGTCGCCGCTCCGCCCGGACCGCCGGGACCACGGCCAGCGCCACCGCTGCGACCACCAGACCCAGGGCGGTCAGCAGAAGCGACGACACGGCGGGGAACACGGCGATGCCGGCGCCCACTCCGCTCGCGTGTCCCTCCAGGTCGATGAGCGGCCGGGCCACGACGAGACCCGCGACGATACCGACGGCCGCCGCGGCGCTCGCCGTGACCGCGCAGTTGGTCACCACGACACCCGCGAGCTGACGCGGTGTCAGCCCGATGGCGCGCAGTGCGGGCAGCTCCCGGGTGTGCAGCCGCAGCGCCGAACTCACCGAAGCCGCGAGTTCCGCGACCGTGATCAGCGCGAGGACGGCGATCAGCCCGGCGAGTACCCCGCTGACCAGGCCCGGTGATGCCACGGGCAGCGGTGAGCGCCGGATGTCGAGGCCGGGCAGGTCGGCCGAGAGCGCGCGGGCGACGGTCGCGGGGTCGGCGCCGGGCCGCAGCATCAGGGCGTACGACTGCGGGGCATGCGCCGTGCCGCCGTCGCGGAGGGTGTCCAGGGTCGTCGAGATGACCAGGCCGCTGTGTTCCGGCTCTATGGAGCGGCCGACGATGTGCAGGATGTGCGGGGTGCCGCCGACCGTGAGACGCACCCACTGCCCGACCCGTACCCGCGTCGTGTCGAGCAGCCCCTGCCCGGCCACCGCCTCGTCCGGCGCGGACGGCGCCCGGCCCTCCACGGCCACGAACGGATACGCGTGCCCCTCGGTACCGAGTCCGCGCAGCGTCACCGAACGGGTCTGGCCGGGGATCAGCGCGGTGACCTCGGCCGCCGGATACACCGCCCGCACCTCGGGGTGCCGCTTGATCCGGGCCAGCGCCTCCGGGTCGAGGCCGCGCTCCTGGCGGACGGTGAGGGGCGCGGGCGGGTTCACATGGCCGGTGTCGCCGTCGCGCAGCCCGTCGAGGGTCGCGACGGCCGCCAGCGCCACCGTCATCATCAGCACCGGCAGGGCGAGCCGGGCGACGGACGCGGTGAACCGGTCCCTGCGGTGGGTGGCTCCCCGCCAGCCGAGTACGAGGTGCGGTGGCGTGCCCCAGCGCAGCGCGAGCCGCGCGGACCGCGCCATGCGCCGGGGCGCCGGGCGCGCGATCCGGGCGACGGGGCTCGGTGGCACCCGGGCCGCCCGCCATGCGGCGAACGCCGTCGCGGCGGCGATGACCAGCACCGTCCCCACCCCGATCGCGACGGTCACCGCGGCGGCGCCGGGCAGCGTACGGCCGTAGTCCACCGCCTCGCCGATCGGGCCCGGCACATGGGCGCCCAGCGTGCGCACCGCGAGCGAGCCGACGCTCACGCCCGCCAGGGCGAGCGCCGAGTGCTGGACGAAGAACATGACGGCGACCTGACGCGGGGTCATGCCGATGACCTTCAGCACGGAGATGTCCCGGACCTGCCCCAGGACCCGGCCGCCGACCCCGCCGGTCACGGCCACCGCGGCGGCGAGCAGCGACCCCAGCCCGAACACCCGCAGCAACTGCCCGAGCAGCCGGTTGTCCTCGGCGACGGCCGCGCGGGCCTCCTGCCAGGTGGACAGGCGCACCACATGCTCGGGGCCGACGGCGGCGACGGCCTGCTGGACCACGAAGTCGGTGTCCGCCGCGTCGTCCAGCCGCAGCCCGACGGTCCGCCCCGCGACCGGCCCGCCGCCCGTGCCGGGACCCGCGGTGAACTGGTTGAGGGTGCCCGGTGAAGTCCAGCCCGTACCGGGCCGTTCCCCCTCCTCGTAACCCGCCTCCGACGTCGACATGACACCGACGACACGCAGGGTCGCGTACCGCGCGGGCGAGGTCTGTACGGGCGCGGTCTGTACGGGGAGGGTGTCGCCGGGCCGTACCCACAGGGCCTGGGCGGTGGACCGGTCGAGGACCACCTCGTCCGGTGCGTCACCGAGCCAGCGTCCGGTGAGGAACTGGCGCTCCCGCTCGCTGGGTTCGTCGGAGCGTGCGCCGCGCAGATCGACGGCGGCGGTCGTGGTCGCGCTCGTCGCGGTGACGGGGACGGTGCGGTAGGGGCCCGACACCGAGTCGACGCCCGGGAGTTCCGGCAGCCGTGACGTGTCCGTGCCGCCCGTCAGCCGCAGCCAGATGTGGTTGCCCCGGGTCTCCGTGAACACCTGCTGCCAGGGGCTCGCCGCGAACTGGAACAGGGCGGCCGACAGCAGCAGCGCGGCGGTCACGCCGACCGTGGCGAGGGTGAGCGACACGGCCTGGCCGCGATGGGTGCGCAGGTCCGCCAGCGCCCAGCGCAGGATGGCCCGCACGGTCACTCCGCCAGTTCGACGAGACCGACGGCCGCGTCGTGCGCGTCGTCGCTCAGCCGTACGTCGTCGATGATCCGTCCGTCGCTGAGGCTGATCACACGCTCCGCCGCGCTCGCCACCCGGGCGTCGTGCGTGACCAGGACGATCGTCTGCCCCTCCTGGTGGAACCGGGACAGCAGCCGGACGACCTCGCGGGTGCCCCGGCTGTCGAGGCTGCCCGTGGGTTCGTCGGCGAGCAGCAGGTCGGGCCGGTTGACCAGGGCACGGGCGAGGGCGACGCGCTGCTGCTCGCCGCCCGACAGATCGCCGGGGAGGCTGTCCTCCTTGCCGTCGAGGCGGAGCAGTGTGAGCAGTTCCCGTACCGCCGTGCGGCTTTCGCGGGCGCCGCGCCCGGCGAGCAGCGCGGGCATCTCGATGTTGTCGGCGACGGTGAGCGTCGACACCAGGTTGAAGAACTGGAACACGATCCCGAGATGGCGGCGGCGCAGCATCGCCCAGCGGGCCTCGCTGAGCCCGTCGACGCGGCGGCCCGCGAGGCTGATCGTTCCGCTGTCCGGACGCTCAAGACCCGCCAGGAGATGCAGCAGCGTGGACTTGCCCGCGCCCGACGTCCCGGTGATGGCCACGAACTCGCCCCGCGCGACATCGAGATCGACCCCCCGGACGGCGTGCACGAGACCCCCGTCACCGGTGTGGCTCTTGGCGAGCCCGGCGACGCTGAGCAGGGGCGGGTCGGCCGTGGGGGAGGAGTCGTCGCCGCTCATTCGAGTTCCTCCTGACAGCGCTCCAACCAGTCCAGGTCGGCCTGGAGATGCAGCGTGGCGCCCTCGATGAGCAGCCGGGCGATGCGGTTGTCCTGCTCCTCGTCGGCGCCCTCCATCCGTGCCAGGGCCCGCATGAGCGTGAGGTAGTGCCTGCGCTGCTTGTTGATGAGGTTGATCTGGTCCGCGTGGCCCGTGCGGTGCGCCAGCGCGAGCTTCATGAAGAAGTCGTCGCGGACCCGGGGCGTGTCCGACGGCGTCTCGTACCAGGCGTCCACGGCTTCCCGGCCGGCCGCCGTGATCTCGTAGATCTTCTTGTCGGGGCGGTCCGACTGGCTCACGTGCTTCCCCTCGATGAGCCCCGACTGTTCGAGCCTGCCGAGCGTGACGTAGATCTGGCCGATGTTCGGCTGAGGGTACGCCGCGCCCAGGAGTTTCTCCAGGGCCTGCTTCAGCTCATAACCGTGGGCGGGACCACCGGCGAGCAGCGCCAGCAGGTGAAGACGCACTGTCCGGGTCCCCTCCTTGGCCGCGTGGTCCGTCGATTCGCTCACGACTGTGTACGTTCAGGCAACGATCTGCGCCACCGGCTGTCGCGTCGTCCCGCAGATATACATGATGCCTGTTGGAGCACTACAGAGGGCGTGCCGGTGCCGGGGACGGCGGTTCGGGGTCCGCGGCGGCCAGGGAACACGGAGAAGATCGGGGAGGGTGACACGTGATGCGCCGGGTGTGGACGGTCGGCAGGACCCTGATCGTGGGGGTCCTGCTGGTGGCCGCCTGCGCGGGGTCCGGCGTCCGCAGTGAGGTGTCGCCGGTGACGTCGGACGGCCGGGGGCCGCTGACCCTGGCGACCGGACGTGACCTCACCGGCTACCTCAGTGACGTCCTCGCGGACTGGAACCGTACGCATCCGGCCGAGCGCGTCGACCTCGTCGAACTCCCCGAAGCCGCCGACGAGGTGCACGCGCAGATGCAGGACAGTCTGCGCGAGGGCAGCCGGCGCTTCGACGTGCTCAACATCGACGTGGCATGGACCGCCGAGTTCGCGGGCAACGGCTGGATCGCCCCCGTGGACCGCTCCCGCCTCCCCGTCGGCCGGCTGCTCCCGTCGGTCCTCGACACCGCCACCTACGAAGGCCGCCTCTACGCCGTCCCGTACGTGACCAACGCGGGCCTGCTCTTCTACCGCAAGGACATCCTCGACCGGGAGCACCTGAGCCCGCCGCGTACGTGGAGAGAACTCGCCGACCAGGCATCGGCCCTGTCCGACAAGTACGGCATGCAGGGTTACGCGGGCCAGTTCCTGCCCTACGAGGGGCTGACGGTCAACGTGACCGAGGCGATCCAGTCGGCGGGCGGCTCCCTCACCGACCACGACGGCCGCGTGACCGTCACGTCCCCCGAGGCCCGCGAAGCGCTCGACTTCCTGACCTCGGGCCTGCGCGAAGGCTGGATACCCCAGGAGGCCCTCACCTACAAGGAGGAGAACTCCCGGCTCGCCTTCGAGGAGGGCAAGCTGCTCTTCCTGCGCAACTGGCCCTATGTGCACGCCCTCGCCTCCGCACCCGGATCCGCGGTCGCCGGAAAGTTCGCCGCGGTCCCGCTGCCCGGCCTCGAAGGCCCCGGCACCGGCGTACTCGGCGGCTCCAACCTCGCCGTCAACGCCCGCTCCGCCCACCCGCGTTCGGCCGCCGACCTCATGACGTACCTGCTCAGCGAGGACGTGCAGCGCCGCGTCCTCACCGAGGGCGGGCTCCCGCCGGTGTGGGCGCCGCTGTACGAGGACCCCGCGCTGATCCGGCGGTACCCGTATCTGCCCGCCCTCGCCGAGAGCGTCCGTACCGCACGGGTGCGGCTCAAGAGCGTCGACTACGAGCAGGTCAGCCTCGCCGTCGCCGCCGTCACCCATGGCGCGCTCGCGCAGCGCACCACGCCCGCCGCCGCGCTGGACCGGCTGGACCGGGAGCTGCGGGACATTCTGGCGAGCCGCCACCCCTAGTCACCTGCTAGCTACATGTTAAGTAGCGAGACCCGAGGGTGACACGGGAAACCTGGGTTCTCGCGCGCCTCCGTCGTGCCGTTTCAGGCGAAATATCCTTCATGGTCGGCGGGTTGACCCCGGATTTCCCCGTCACGCCTTGACGTCGCTGCTCACGCGCTATTTAACATGTATGTATGTCGTCGGCGACGGGGCCGACGGATCACAGAGCGCGGATGGTGACGCATGTTCACAGCTCCCCCGGAGGACTCCATCGACCGCTCGGGCGGCTTGCGGCCGGCCGGTGTCGGCTCGGCCGGGAGCGCTTCACCGTGGTGGCGGGACGCCGTGATCTATCAGATCTATGTGCGCAGCTTCCTCGACAGCACCGGGGACGGCATCGGTGACCTCGCCGGAGTCCGCGCGGGACTGCCCTATGTGAGCAAACTCGGCGTCGACGGGATCTGGCTGAGCCCCTTCTACCCGTCACCGCAGCGCGACCACGGATACGACGTCGCCGACTACAAGGCCGTCGACCCCGTCTACGGCGATCTCGACGAGTTCGCACTCCTCGTCGCCGACGCCCACCGGCTCGGCCTCAAGGTCGTCCTCGACATCGTCCCCAACCACTGCTCCAGCGAACACCCCTGGTTCCGCGAGGCACTGGCCGCCGCACCGGGCAGCGAGGCACGCGCCCTCTTCCACTTCGCCGACGGCAAGGGCGAGCACGGCGAACTGCCGCCCAACAACTGGCGCGCCATGTTCGGCGGCCCCGCCTGGTCCCGCGTCGAGGAGGCCGACGGCACCCCCGGCCAGTGGTACATGCACCTGTTCACACCCGAGCAGCCCGACCTCAACTGGCGTGACCCACGCGTCGCCCCGTACTTCGACGAGGTCCTGCGCTTCTGGCTCGACCAGGGTGTCGACGGCTTCCGGATCGATGTGGCCGCCGGGCTCTTCCACCACCCCGACCTGCCCGACTCGGACGACCCGGGCGCCGACGAACGCACCCGCGACTCCGTCAACCCGCTCGCCTGGAACCAGCCCGAGGTGCACGGAGTGTGGCGCCGCTGGCGGGCCGTGTGCGAGAGCTACACCGCCGTGGACGGCCAGGACCGGCTGCTCGTCGGTGAGGTGTCCGTACCGACCGCCGCCGAACAGGCCGCCTATGTACGGCCCGACGAACTCCATCAGGCGTTCTTCTTCCACCTGCTCAGCGCCCCCTGGAACCCCGACGCCTTCCGCAAGGTCATCGGCGAGGCCCTGCGCGACATAGCGGGCACCGGCTCCACGGTGACCTGGGTCCTCAACAACCACGACCAGGTCCGTACGGTCACCCGCTACGGCTCCGACAACAGCGCCGCCGGAGCCGCCCGCGCCCGCGCCGCCGCCCTCCTCATGCTGGCCCTGCCCGGCGCGGCCTACATCTACCAGGGCGAGGAGCTGGGCCTGCCCGAGGTCGACCTGCCCGACGAAGCACTTACCGACCCGATCTTCCTGCGCACCGGCAGCCGCCAGTACGTACGCGACGGCTGCCGGGTGCCGCTGCCCTGGTCCGGGCACGCTTCACCGTTCGGCTTCACCGGCGCCGACAGCACCGCGCGGCCGTGGCTGCCGCAGCCCGGCTGGTTCGCCGACCACACCACGGACCGCGCCCTGAACGACACCGACTCCTTCTGGCACCTCTACCGCAACGGTCTCGCCCTGCGCCGGGACTTCCACCTGCGCGGCGACGCAACGCTGCGCTGGCTCGAAACACCGCCGGACGTCCTCGCGTTCGTCCGCGGCGACGGACTGGTCTGCGCCGTCAACTTCGGCGGCCAGGACGTCCCGGCCCCCGTCCCCGGCACCCCCCTGCTCGCCAGTGCCCCGAGCCCGGCGGGCGTCCTGCCCGGCAATGCGGCGGCCTGGTGGGCGGCCGACCCGCCCGGCGCCGTCTGAGGCGAGGCGGGCACCGGCCGGGTGCGCGGCCCGGCCGGTGCCGCACCAGAAGAGAGGCCGCGAAGCGCGGCGCGTCAGCCGACCCCGACGATCCGAGGAGACGCCATGCAGAGCAACGGCAGAAGCGCCATGGTCCCCAGGCGCACGACACGTTCGCGCGACACGGCTCCCCGTGTGGTCGTCATCTCGCCCGACGTCGCCGCCAGCGTCGAATGGGCCACCCGCCTGCACAAGGCGTGTGCGCCCCGGTTCGTCGTCCGCGCCTGGGGCGACCAACTCGCGTACGAGTACCTGCGCCGCGCCTCCGGCGTCCTGGCACTCCTGGACAGTCCGGGCCCGGAACCCACCGACGATCTCGTACAGCGCATCCGGTCCCTGCGGCTCCTGGCCCCGGTCACCGTGTCCGTGTCCACCCGGGTGGACTGCGCCGCCCTGCTGGCGGCCGGCGCGGTCAACGTCCTGCGCAGGAACACCTCCGAGAACGCCATCGCCGCCCGTATCGAGGCCGACCTGCGCTGGCTGCGGCGCGGCGGCCCGGCAGCGCACGGCGACACGTCGGTGCCCGGCATCGGACCCGACCGGCGGCCGGGCCCCCTGCGCCCCTACCGGAGCCAGTCCCTGCTCCTGGAGATCCTGCTCGGCGCGCAGGGCCCCCTCTGCTGCCACGACGTGCGCTGGCTGCTCGGCGAGGCGTCCCGCCCGATGAGCCTGCGCGCCCTGCGGGCCCGCATCGAACGCCTCGCACCGCACCTCGCCCGCCACGGCCTGACGTGCGACCGCAGCGTCCGGTGGGGCGCGGACACCTTCACCCTGCACCCGCTGGCGGGCGGCACGGCGGCCCCCGCGAGGGGAGAGACGGACACGATGGACGAGACGGCGGAACTGCTGCCCGCGTGAGCCACCCTGAGCCCCCTGAGCACCCCCTGAGCACCCCCTGAGCCACCCGAGAGCGGCAAGGGTGTCCGCCGAGGAGTCTCACGGCGCCAAGCACCGCAGCCGCACTGGTCCGTTTGGCCGCCCTACCCCGTCACCCGCACGTCCCGCCCCGGCTGCGGTCCGCCCGTTCGGGGCGTAGGACGGGAGGGGGCAGTGCGGGCGGACGGCGGGCGAGGAGCGGGTGTGCGATGCGAGTCGTGGTCGATCTGAACCGGTGCCAGGGGTATGCGCAGTGTGCCTTTCTGGCGCCGGAGGTCTTCGCCCTCCAGGGCGACGAGACGCTGAGGTACCACCCACGGGTCGCCGACGACCAGCGGGAACGGATCGGCAGGGCGGTCGCCGCCTGCCCGGTGCAGGCGATCTCGGCCGGGCCGGCGGCGGGCGCCGATGTCGACTGACCGCCCTCTGCCGCAGGTCGACACCTCCGTACGGCGCGTGGTCGTCGTCGGTGCGTCCCTCGCCGGTCTGCGGGCCGCCGAGGCGCTGCGGGACACCGGCTTCACCGGTGAACTGACCCTGGTCGGGGACGAGCGGTCGTTCCCGTACGACCGCCCTCCGCTCTCCAAACAGGTGCTGCTCGGCGAAGTGGGGGCGCACGACGTGGGGCTGCCCGCCCGTCGGCCGGTCGACGCGCGGTGGCGGCTCGGGGTGCGGGCCACCGGCGTCGATCCGCTGCGCGCGCAGGTCGTACTCGCGGACGGAGACCGACTGCCCTACGACCGGCTGCTGATCGCCACCGGGACCCGGGCCCGCCCCTGGCCCGTCCCGGCGGAGGCCGCACTCGACGGCGTGCTCACGCTCCGGACCGGCGAGGACGCCGCCGAACTCGCCCAGCGGCTCGACGCGGGACCGCGCCGGGTGCTCGTGATCGGCGCCGGGTTCACGGGGTCCGAGATCGCCTCCGCCTGCCGTGAACGCGGGCTGGACGTCACGGTCGTCGAGCGGGGACCGGCGCCCCTGGCGGGCGCTCTCGGCGGGGTACTCGGCGGATTCGCGGCGGACGTGCAGCGCGCCCACGGTGTCGATCTGCGGTGCGGTGTGACGGTCACCGCGCTGGAGGGGAGCAGGGGGCGGCTGACCGGTGCCCGGCTGTCCGACGGTTCCCGTGTCGAGGCCGATGTCGCGGTGGTGTGTCTGGGCGCGGTCCGCAACACGGAGTGGCTCGAAGGCTCCTGGCTGGCGGCGGGCCCCAGGGGCGTGGCCTGCGACGCGGGCTGCCGGGCCTTCGACATGTACGGCATCGTCACGGACGACGTGTACGTCGCCGGTGACGTGGCCCGGTTCCCGCATCCGCTGTTCGAGTACCAGATGCTCTCCCTGGAGCACTGGGGCAACGCCGTCGCCCAGGCCGAGGTCGCGGCCCACAACATGGTGAGTCCGGCGCCTCGGCGCCGCCCCCATCTCGCGGTGCCCGCCTTCTGGTCGAGCCAGTTCGGCCTCAACATCAAGTCCGTCGGGGTGCCGACCTTCTCCGACCGTGTGGTGATCGCCCAGGGGTCACCGGAGGAGGGCCGGATGGTCGCGGTCTACGGCTACCGGGGGCGGGTCACCGCGGCGGTGGCCGTCAATCGGGCCAAGTGGCTGGAGCACTACGAGCGGATGATCGAGACCGCCGCGCCCTTCCCGCCTCCGCCGGACGCCGCCGACCTGCGCGGCGAACCGGTACCCGTGCCCTCCGACGTACCCGATCCCGCTGTGCTGTCCCACGGCCCGACGGTCGCCCTCACCGGCCATCTCCCGGACCGGCGCCTCGCCCTGGTCCGGGAGAGATGAACCGGACCCCCGCCCCGGCCCCGACGCCCCGCCACGCACGCACACGCCACCGCCGACAGCGGCAAGGAGCACCGACATGTCCACGGAGACCCTGTTCCAGCGGATCGCCGACTACGCGAACCGCGCCGACCCCTACCCCCTCTACGCCGAACTCCGCGAGCACGGCGTGGCCCGCCAGCAGGACGGCTCCTATCTGGTGGGCACGTACGACGAGGTCGTCCAGTTGCTCCACGATCCGCGGATCAGCTCCGACACCCGCAACCGCACCGAACCCGACCCGGAGATCTATGACCTGGTGCCCACCTTCATCCGCGTGGACGACCCCGAGCACGAACGGCTCCGCGGCATCGCGATGCGCCCCTTCGGCCCGCCGCACACCCCCGGCCGGATCGACGCCCTGCGGGGCGACATCGCCCGGATCACGCGGGAGCTGATCGACGGGTTCGACGGCCGTGAGCGGATCGACCTCGTCGACGACTTCGCCTATCCGCTGCCTGTCACCGTGATCGGGAAGCTGCTGGGCATCCCGGCCGGGGACATGGGGCAGCTCAGACAGTGGACCGACATCATGATCGAGAGTCTCGATTTCGGGCGCGACGAGGACGCCGTCACCAAGCGGCAGCGCGGTACGGACGCGCGCCGGGCGATGGCCGGCTACCTCGGTGACCTCGCCGAGTCCCGGCGCGACCACCCCTCGGACGACATGCTCTCCGCCTTCGTCGCCGACGCGGGTCCCGAGGGGGCGTTCACCCCCGCGGAGCTGATGTCCACCGCCGCACTGCTGCTGATCGCCGGGCACGAGACGACGGTCAATCTGATCACCAACGGCGCGCTGACCCTGCTGCGGCAGCCGGAGATGCTGGCCCGGCTCCGGGACGACCCGGCCCTGATGCCCTCGGCGGTCGAGGAGCTGCTGCGGTACGAGCCCCCGGTCCAGTTCCTCCCGCAGCGCACCCCGCTCGCCGATGTCGAGGTGGCCGGCGTGACCGTCCCGAAGGGCGCGCCCCTGGTCCTGGTCCTCGCCTCGGCCAACCGCGACCCGCTGCGGTTCGACGAGCCCGACCGGTTCGACCCGGCCCGCCGGGACAACCAGCACCTCGGCTTCGGCAGCGGAGTCCACAGTTGCTTCGGGGCGCCGCTGGCCCGCCTTGAGGCACAGATCGCGCTCACCGCGCTCCTGGACCGCCTCGGTGAGGGCACCCGTCTGGTCGAGGACCCACCGCCGTACCGTACGAGTCCGCTGCTGCGCGGCCCCCGCCATCTGTGGATCGAGGCTACGGCCCCGTGACCTTGGCCACGAAGGCGTCCAGGTTGCCCAGGGCGCGGGCCACCTTCTCGTCCACGGTGAGAGTTTCTTCGTAGCGGATCGTCCGCAGCTTGGGGACGCGTTTCCCGCGGAGGTACAGCGAGCAGGCCAGGTCGGCGCAGAGGTACGTGCCTACCGTGTTGCCCTCGCGACCCTTGGCGCCGGCGAGCGGCGCGACGAGGAGGGCCACACCGGAGGCGGCATGGCCGGTGAGGCAGATCGCGCAGAGGCTCGACTTGATGGCGCCGGTGCCGCCGGCCGAGGGCACGCGCAGCGCGATGCCCAGCGGCCCGGAATCGCGGGGCACCACGAGATACGCCCGCAGCGGCGCCCCCGGGTCGTTCCAGCCGAAGAAGTCCAGGTCGTGCCAGGGCACGTCGGCGAAGTCGAGGGGGAGTCTGAGCCGGCTCGCCTCGCCTTTCGAGCAGTTCACGAAGGACGAGCGGATCTGTTTGTCGGTGAGCGGTTCCACCCGCCGGACCCTACAGAGAGCCGTTGGCACGGGCATCCAGTTTTCCGGACGGCGCCCACGCGTGCCCGACAGGGGCCGTGAGCGGCACGTTCACGGATCGCGCGGACCGGGGTGCCGCCCTTGCCGGGGTCCGGGACCGCGCAGGGTCGCCGCGATGCCGGTGAGGACCAGTCCCGCCGAGAGCAGCAGCGGCTCCGTGAGGACGAAGCTCAGCGCGAGACAGGTGATCGCGGCGGTGAGCGTCAACTGCGCCGGGCGGCGCCGGTGTTCGCGCGGTGCGCGGGGGCGGCCGGCGCCCATGGCGCGGGCCGGCTCGGTGTGCCACGGCTCGTCGCGGCGGAAGTGGTCCTCCAGGCCCGCTAGGCGCTCGTCGTCGGGGGCCGGCATGGTCCGTCCTCCCCGGCGGCCTCGGCGTCGGTGTCCGTGCCCGGTGGGGGAGCGGGGTGACGGGACCGGGAGGGCATGGGCGACTCCTTGGTGACGGCTCCTGGGCGAAGGTCCTGACGGCGTCATCCCGTCCAGCCTCGCGCGCGGGGCGTGCTCCGCGCATCGGGTACAGCACCCAATTCACGGTCGTTCACGTTGCCGGACTCACAGCTTCCGCGGGTTTACGCGGGCGGGTCAAGGTGACTACGGTTCCTGGGATGTTCCACAGTCAGGCAACCCCCACATTTTCTGTCAGACGGATTCCGAGGCGCTTCGGTTGCCTGTCGGGAGTGGGCGAGTGAGCGAGACCGCCCGGCCACAGGACCAGTGGCACATACCGCTCCCCGAGGCACGAACCGCGCGACCGTCCCCCACCGCAGCCGCACCGTCCCGGTCCGCAGCGCCCTCCGCACCACCAGGGAAGGAGCCCGCCTCCCCTCGGCCCGCAGCGCCTGCGGAGTCGGCCCGGCAGCGCGACTCCTTCTTCGACAACGCCAAATACCTGGCGATCCTCCTGGTCGCGATGGGCCACGCATGGGAGCCCCTGCGCGACGACAGCCGCGCCGCGTCCGCCCTGTACATCACCGTCTACACCTTCCACATGCCGGCGTTCATCATCATCTCCGGCTACTTCTCCCGCAGTTTCGACGCCGGCCCGCGCCGGATCCAGCGGCTCGTGACCGGGATCGCCGTCCCCTACGTGATCTTCGAAGTCGCGTACACCTTCTTCAAACGCTGGGCCGACGACGACCCCACCTACCCGATCAGCCTGATGGACCCCTGGTATCTGACCTGGTTCCTCGCGGCCCTCTTCATCTGGCGGCTCACCACGCCCCTGTGGAAGACCGTGCGGTGGCCGCTCCCGCTGGCCCTCGCCATCGCGGTCCTCGCCGCTGTGTCACCCGACATCGGCGACGACCTTGACCTCCAACGGGTCCTGCAGTTCATGCCGTTCTTCGTGCTCGGGCTCATCCTGAAGCCGGAACACTTCCGGCTGGTACGCAACCGCAGGGCGCGGATCCTGGCGCTGCCGGTGTTCGCCACCGCGCTGCTGTGCGCGTACTGGGCGGCCCCCCGGATGAACGCCGCCTGGTTCTACCGCCGCGACAGCGCCCAGGAACTCGCCGCCCCCGGCTGGAGCGGCGCCGTCATGACCCTCGCCCTTTTCGGCTGCTCGGTACTCCTGGTCGCCTGCTTCTTCGCCTGGGTGCCCGGCCGTCGCACCTGGTTCACGGTCCTCGGCGCAGGCACCCTCTACGGCTATCTGCTGCACGGCTTCCTCGCCAAGGGCTCCCGCTTCTGGGGCTGGTACGACCCCGACTGGGTGCACGAACCACTGGGCGAGATCGCGGTGACCGTGCTCGCCGGCGTCGTCATCACCGCCCTGTGCACACCACCGGTGCAACGGGCGTTCCGCTTCGCGATGGAACCGCGGATGAGATGGGCGTTCAAGCAGGACGCGGCCCAACTCGCCCGCGAACGCGGCTCGTCCCGGACCTGAGGAGTCAGGAGTCAGGAGTACGGGGTCAGGCGTCTCGGTGTCCGAGGCGCCACACCGCCGCCAGGAGCAGCAGCGCCGTGTATCCGGCGACCAGCCCCAGCGACGGCCATGCGCCGAGGGTGCCGACGGCCTCGGGGCTCGCGTCCGATGTCTGGGTCAGTTTCTCCAGGGCGGCCGTCGGCGTGGCTCCCACCACCCAGCGCCGGAAGTCGCCGAAGAGCGGCCCCAGCAGCGACGGCAGGAGCAGCAAGGCGATGACGGCCGCCACCGACCCCGCCGAATGCCGCAGCAGGACACCGACCGCCATCCCCAGAACGCCCACGACGGAGAACAGCCCCGCGATACCGAACAGCGCGGGGAACGGCTCCCCTTGGGCATACGCGCCATCCGCCAGGAACGCGTCGCCGAGCACATACGCCGCCATGCACGACACCAGGGAAACGGCGTGGAGAACTCCGGTGAGCAGGGCGGCCTTGGCGGCGACGACTCGGCCGCGGCGCGGGACCGCCGCGAGGGTGGAGGCGATGGTCCCGCCGGTGTACTCGCCGCAGACCACCAGCGCGCCCACCACGCCCGCGATCACCAAGGAGATCACGCTGAGGGTGAGGCTGCCGCCGAGCACCGTGTCATCGGGTTGCAGACTCCCGCTGACTCCCACGAACACCGCACCCGCCACGGTGACCAGACCGGACGCCCCACAGGTCCAACGGGTGGAGCGGAGGCTCGCGAACTTGGTCCACTCGAAGGCCAGGGCCTGCTTGAACCCCGGAGCCGCCGTGCCGCCTGTGGTGCGTGCCGCCTTCATCGGACCGCCTCCCTCTCCAGACCGGCGGTTTCCCGCGCGGGAGCGACACCTCGGTACTCCACGGACGACCGTGTCATCGCCGTGTAGACCTCCTCCAACGACGAATACACCGACGTGAGTTCGTGCACGGCGATGCGGTGGTCCCGGGCGAGGTCACCGATGGGGGCGGAGCCGATGCCGGTCACGCGCCAACCGCCGCGCGCGTGCAACTCCACCCGGGCGCCCCGCGCCTCCAGCAGGGCGCGCATCCGCTGAGCGTCGCCCTCGGGGGTACGTACCAGCGTCGCTCCCTGCGAGTTGGTCTCGATGAAGTCCCGCATGTCCGTGTCCGCCAGCAGCCTGCCGCGCCCGATGACGATGAGGCGGTCCGCGGTCAGCTCCATCTCGCTCATCAGATGGCTCGACAGGAACACCGTCCGCCCTTCCGCGGCAAGGGACTTCAGCAGATCCCGGATCCACCTGATGCCCTCCGTGTCCAGGCCGTTGACCGGCTCGTCCAGGATCAGCACGCCGGGGTCGCCCAGCAGCGCGGCGGCCACCCCGAGGCGCTGCCCCATGCCCAGTGACAACTCCTTCGCCCTGCTGTCCGCGACCTGGTCGAGGCCGACCGTCTCCAGCACCTCGTCCACGCGTGCCCGGCCGATCGCGTTCGACCGGGCAAGACCCAGCAGGTGCATGCGCACGGTACGCCCCGGGTGCAGCGCCTTGCCGTCCAGGAGGGAACCGACCTCGCGCAGGGGCGCGGCCAGCCGCCGGCAGGGACGTCCGTTGACGGTGACTTTGCCCGCGCTGGGCGTGTCCAGGCCGAGCGCCATGCGCAGAGTGGTCGACTTTCCCGCGCCGTTCGGCCCGAGGAACCCGGTCACAAGCCCCGGGCGTACGGTGAACGTCAAGGCGTCCACGGCGGTCGTGCCCCCGTACCGCTTGGTGAGTTCTGTTGCTTCGATCATGCATAGGACGGTACGGAGAGCGGACGCATCGGACATCCGCCACCGGGAGCCGGCCGGTACTCCCTAGGGAGCAGAAGGGCCTTAGCCCTGTTGGGCTTGCGCGGACCAAGGTCATCAGTGCGGGACGAAGCGCGAGGAAGTTCTAGCGCTCGCCGGCCCGGACCAGTCCGGTTTCGTACGCGAAGACCACCAGCTGCGCCCGGTCCCGCGCGCCGAGCTTGGTCATGACCCGGCTGACGTGGGTCTTCGCCGTGAGTGGGCTCATCGCCAGCCGGTCACCGATCTCGTCGTTCGACAGTCCCCGGCCGACATGCGCCAGAACCTCGCGCTCGCGCGCGGTCAGCGGCTCAAGCCATGCGCGGGCCATGTCCTCCGGTGCCCGCAGACGGGCGAACTCCTCGATGACCCGTCGTGTCACGGCCGGTGCGAGCAGGCTCTGCCCGAGGGCAACGGTACGGATGGCGGTCCGCAGGTCGTCCGGTTCGATGTCCTTGAGCAGAAATCCCGCGGCGCCGAGCCGCAGTGCCTCGAACACGTACGCGTCGGCCTCGAAGGTGGTGAGTATCAGGACCCTTACGTCGTCAAGGGTGCCGTCGGCGACAATGCGGCGGGTCGCTTCCAGACCGTCGGCCCGGGGCATCCGGATGTCCATGAGCACCACGTCCGGGCGGGTCGACCGGGCCAGCTCGACCGCCCGCAGACCGTCGGGCGCCTCCGCGACCACCACCAGGTCGTCAGTGAGGTCGAGCAGTGCGCGGAAACCGGCCCGGACCACGGTCTGGTCGTCGGCGAGGAGCACCCGGATCATGCCGCCGCCCCACCGACGGGCAGCGACGCGAACACGCGCCAGCCACCTGCCGCTCGCGGACCTGCCTCCACTGTGCCGCCGAGCGCCGCGGCACGTTCCCGCATACCGACCAGGCCGTAGCCGTGGGCGCCGCCCGGCGGTGCGGCCGGCGGGTGCCCGTCGTCGATGACCTCCACGGCGAGCCGGTCACCTGCCAGGGTCACCGACACGGCCGCGTGCCGGGCCGCCGCATGCTTGATCACGTTGGTGAGCGCCTCCTGCACGATCCGGTACGCCGCCAGCTCCACCAGATGCGGCACCTCACGGTCCTCCGTGTCCGCGTGCACGGTCAACCGCAGACCGGTCGCCCTGACCCGGTCCACCAGTTCGGGCAGCTCGCCCAGTCGGGGCGCCGGAGCGGTGGCGTCCGCCTCATCGGCAGGACCGCGCAGAACGCCCACGGTGGCCCGCAGCTCCCGTACGGCCTCCTTGCCCGAAAGCCGCACCTGACGCATCGCCTGCCGGGCCAGCTCCGGCCGTGCGTCCAGCGCGTCGAGGGCGAGACCGGCCTGTACGGTCATCGCCGACACGGTGTGGGCCACCACGTCATGCACCTCGCGGGCGATGCGCAGCCGCTCCAGCTCGACCTTGCGCAGCGCCTCGCGCTCCCGGTCGGCCTCGGCCCGCGCCGCCCGCGCCGCGTACTCCCTCAGCAACTCCTGCCGGGCACGCACCACTTCACCCAGAAGCAGCGGTACGAGCGGCCACAGCATCTCCAGTACGGGCGCGCCTTCCGGCTGCACCACGTCGATGCCGGCGATCACGGAGACGGCCCCGGAGGCCAGGGCCGCCGTCACCCCGGTGCGGACCGTCCGGCGCCGGTCGCCCCGGACGGCCACCGCGTACAGCGCCGCCATCACCGGCAGGTTCAGCAGCTCGCCGATATGGCCGTACAGCGCCCACCCCGCGCCCGCCGCGCCGGTGACGAGCGCCACCGCCACCGGCCGGCTGCTACGGAACAGCAGCGCGCCGATGGACACGGCGAACAGCAGCCAGGTCACCTGGTCGGCCTGCCGGTACCCCTCGACGTTCACCGCCGCGTCCGCACCCGTGAACACCGCGACGACCGCGGCGACGACGAGATCGGCGAGCCGGGGCGGCAACGGCCAGGGAACACGAGGCACATGCGGGCGACGGATCACACAGGCACGGTAGGCGAACCGCCCCCATGCCGTGTACGCCCCTGGGAGTACGGGCGTCCCCGGGGCGGGGCGCCGGGCCGGTCAGCGTCCGCCCGACACCCGCAGGACCGTTCCCGTGGTGTACGACGCGTCGGGGGACAGGAGCCAGGCGACGGCGGCGGCGATCTCCGAGGGGTGGCCCGGTCGGCGGAGGGGGATCTGCGCGGCTGCCCGCGCGGGGCGGTCGGGGTCGCCCATCGTGGCGTGCATGTCGGTCTCGATGAGGCCGGGCGCGACGGCGTTGACGCGGATGCCGTCCGGGCCGAGTTCCTTCGACAGACCGACGGTGAGCGCGTCGGTGGCCGCCTTGGAAGCGGCGTAGTGGACGTAGTCGCCGGGGCTGCCGAGAGTCGCGGCGGCCGAGGAGATGTTGACGATGGCACCGTGGCCGAGGGCCGCCATGTCGCGGGCGGCGCGCCGGCAGCACAGCAGATATCCGAGGAGGTTGACGTCCAGGACCCTGCGCAGATCCTCGGTGCGCGCGTCCGCCAGCCTGCCGAGAGGTCCGGTCACCCCGGCGTTGTTGACCAGGCCCGTCACCGGCCCGAGTTCGCTCGCCGCGATGTCGAACAGCCGCTCCACGTCGGCCTCGACGGAGGTGTCGACCCGCACCACGGCACACCGGGCGCCCGACGCACGTACCTCGTCGGCGACCATCTCGGCCGCGGCGCCGTCCCGCACGTACCCGACCGCCACGTCGTGCCCGTCGGCGGCCAGCCGGACACTGGTCGCCGCGCCGATTCCCCGGCTTCCTCCGGTGACGATGGTGACGGGACGTGACATATCTGGTGCCTCCTGGGCCGCCGGGCTGGTCCGTACGCGCGCGGTACGTGCTGGGTGGTGCTTCCTACGTGCTCCGTACATGCTCCGACAGCAAGTCGTACCCCATCACCCACCCACCACCGCACCCGGCCCGCCCGCAATTCGGGTGCGACCGTCGGCCCCGCTCCGGCACACTCCGTGGATGACAGCCGACCCGCCGCCCCGCAGGTCGCAGGAGCGCGCCCTGCGCCACGTCGCGCACCTGGCCACGGGCGCCCCGCTCGACCCGCGCCTCCGCACCACGCTGAACTTCCACCCCGACCGCCTGGTGGACGACCGCCCCATCCTGGACCGGCTCGCGGACGACGGTGTCTACCGCTCCCAGTTCGTCACCGGCACCAGCAACGGCGGCCTGACCGCACACCCCGGCGGCGACCGGTGGCGCTGGGAGAGCAGGATGTTCGGCGGCGCCTACGACCGGGCACCCGCCCACGAGCGCCCCGTATACGGCGCCCTCAACTTCCGGCAGGAGCCCTTCGGCGCCGCCCCCCGCTTCGGCTCCGCGCACTTCCGCCTGACCCCGGAGACACTGCGCCGCGCCACGTTCTGCTACCCGGACAGCTTCTGCGAACCGACCGCGTTCGGCGTCGCGTCACGCATGGCGCTGATCGAACTCGCCGAGGCCGACCGCCGTAACGGCACGGACGCACTGGACGACTACGTCGAGGCACAGATCCACGGCCCGGTCCGGCTCGACCGTGACGTGGAGGCGCTGGTCCTCGACCCGAGCCACCGGGGCACCGCCGTCGAGGCAGCCGCACGCCGACTGCCCTGCCCCCTCGCCTGGCACCCCGGATTCCGCCTCACCGTCGAGGAGTTGGGGCGGCACCCCTCCTACCGAGGTCAGGAGTACGTCGACCTCGGCGCCGGGATCGCCGTCGGCGGCCGGCTCGATCCCCGCATCATCGGGGACGCGTCCCGCACCGGCCGCCACGACCCCCAGGCCCTGAAGAAGGTCTGGCACTGCCTGGCCCGCTTCGGCTCGCCGCTGTTCGCTCAGGGCGCCGCCCCGAGATAAGCCTCCCGCACCCTCGGATCGGCCCGTACCTCCGCCGCCGTCCCCTGGGCGAGGACGCGGCCGAGGTCGAGGACGACCACGCGGGTGCAGAGGTCCATGACGAAGGCGACGTTGTGTTCCACGAGCAGGACGGCGCAGCCCTCCTCGGCCGCCAGGTGCCGGACGACTGCCGCCAGATGGCCGCTTTCGTCGTCGGTCATTCCGGACGCCGGCTCGTCGAGGAGCAGGACCCGGGGACCGTCCGCCACCGCCCGTGCCAGCTCCACCATGCGGGCCCGGCCCACCGGCAGGGTCCCGGCGTAGTCGTCCGCGATGCCGTCGAGCCCGCAGGCCCGCAGGACCTCCGTGGCCCGTGCCCGCCGTGTCCTCTCGTGGGTACGCCGCGTCGGCGCGGCGAGCAGATCGGCCGCCCAGCCGCCCCCGCCGCCGCGCCACTCCTGGGCGACGACGAGGTTGTCCGCGACGGTGAGCTGGCCGAACAGTTGCTGCCGCTGAAAGGTGCGCCGCATTCCGTGGCGGGCCCGCCACACCGGTGAGCGGCGTGTGACATCGGCGCCGTCGAGCAGGATCCGCCCCTGGTCGGGGCGCCGGATGCCGGACAGCACGTCGAAGAGGGTGGTCTTGCCGGCGCCGTTCGGGCCGATCAGCCCGCACACCTCACCGGCACGCAGACTCAGCGCGACGCCGTCGAGCGCCTGGACCCCGCCGAACCGCACCCCGATCCCCGAGGCGTCGAGTATGTGTGCGCTCATGGCTGCCCCACCCCCTCCTCCTGTCCGGCCCGCCCGTGCGCCGCGATCCCCAAGTAGGCTTCCGTGAGCTGGTCTTCCCGTACCTCCGCGCGCGGACCGCACCACGAGACACGGCCCCGCGCGAGATAGGCCACCGTGTCGGCGACCTCCAGAATCTCCGTGGCCTTCTCCTCCACGAGGAGCAACCCCGCGCCCGCGTTCCGGAGTTCGGCGAGCAGCCGGAACACCTCGTCCACGACTTGGGGTGCGAGCCCGAGCGACGGCTCGTCCGCGACGAGCACGCGCGGCGGGCGGTGCAGCAGGGGAGCGAGCGCGAGCATCTGCTGTTCCCCGCCGGACAGCGAACCGGCGACGACCCCGCGCCGCGCCGCGAGGCTCGCGAACCGTTCGTACACGGCGTCGCGGGCTTCCCTGGTGGGGAGTTGGAGCGCGAGGTTCTCCTCGATGGTGAGCGAGGGGAAGATTCCACGGCCCTCGGGGGCGAGCACGACCCCCGCCCGCGACCGGCGGACCGCGTCCTCACCGGTGGCGTCCCGCCCGGCCACCCGAACCCGGCCCGCGACGGGCGCCAGCAGCCCGGCGGCGACGCGGCACGTGGTCGACTTGCCGGCCCCGTTGGGCCCGAGCAGCGCCACGATCTCCCCGGGACGCACGGTGAGGTCGACCCCGTGCAGGACGGCGGCACCGTCGTATCCGGCCCGAATCCCGAGGAGTTGGAGCGCGGGTGTTCGCCCGGTGTCGTCCGACCCACTGGTCAGGGGTACGGGCTCGGGGCCGACGGGCCTCGGGATCACGGTGACCCCATCCCTGCCCGTCCCGCCCGCCTCCGCACGCGCAACCCGCCGCCGGTGCACCCGCACCGACACCGCCGCGCAGTACCCGTCCGGGTCGTTCGCCAGGGCCAGGCCCGCGAGGCCGAAGAGGATGACCGGGAGCTGCGCCGACTCCGTGACGTAGTCCGCGATCAGATGCGGGACGATCGCGAAGACCAGGCCCGCGACCACCGCGAACTGCGGCCTGCGCACCCCCGCCGCGACGGCGACCGCGAGCCAGATCAGTCCGGTCATCGCGGTGAAGTCGGTGGCGGTGATGCGGGTGTTGTACGACGCGTACATCACGCCTCCGAAGCCAGCGAGCCCCGCAGACAGCGTGAACAGCAGCAGTTTCGTCCGCAGGACGGAGACGCCCGAGGCCATGGCGGCGGCCGGTGCGGACCGTACCGCCAGCATCGCCCGGCCCGACGGCGAGTTGCGCAGCGCCGCGAGCGCCGCCACCGCGGCGGCGACGAGGACGACCATCGCGACACCCATCGCCCGGTCGTCGCCGAGGTCGACCGGTCCGAAGACGGGACGGGGGATCTCCCAGCCCGTGTCGCCGTTGCGCAACCAGCCCATCTGGAACAGGACATGGTCGGCGAGGAAGGCGAGGGCGAGCGTCGCCAGCGCCAGCGACCGTCCGCCGAGCCGCAGCGCGGGCAGCGCCACCAGGGCGCCGAGCACCGCCGCCACACACGTCCCCACGAGGGCCGCCGCGACGAACGGCCAGCCGTGGCTCATCAGCAGCCCGGCGACCAGCGCCGCACCCGTCACGAAGGTGGCCTGTGCCAGGGACACCATCGCGCCCAGACCCGTCACCACCGTGAACGAGATGAACACGAGCGAGATCGCGAGGCCCTGGGCGAGGATGCCGCTCCAGAAAGGGGTGGTGACCGTGTAGAAGGAGAGCGCGAGGAGCGCGGCGGCCACCGCCCACGGCCCCCACTTACGGGGCCAGGACCGGCCCGCGAGGTAGTCGACGGGTGGCGCGTCGACCGCCGCCGTGCCCGCCGTACGCTGCCGCCGTGTCATCAGCAGCAGCCCGGCGAAGAGGATCACGAACGGGACGGCGGTACGGAACCCCGTGATCTTCTCGGCGAAGTCCGCGTACCCCGCGACCAGGTTCTGCACCACGCCGAGGCCCAGGCCGCCGGCGAAGGCGAGCGGGATCGACAGGAACCGCCCGAGCACGGCGGCCGTCGCGGACACGAACAGGAACAGGGTGTAGTCGTGCGACGACAACCCGAGGAGCGGCGTCGCGAGCACACCCGCCAGTCCGGCGAGACCCGACGACAGCATCCACGCCACCGACGACAGCCGGTCCGCGCTCATCCCGCGCAGCTCCACCAGGGACCGGTTGTCGACCGCCGCGCGGAGCCTGAGCCCCAGCGGCGTGTGCCGCATCAGCACCCACAGGCCGACCGCGACCACCGCCGTCGCCACCCAGGTGATCAGCTGGTCGGAGTCGACACCCACGCCGTCCATGAGCTGCCAGGACGTGGCGGGGCTCGGGCCCACGCCCGGCAGCCCGAACTGGTTCTCGGCCGGTTTGACGGACGCTCCCGCGTCCTCCAGCAGCTCCACCACCCACAGGCCGAGCGCGGGCAGCGCGACGAGGAGGCCGATCGTCGCCACGATTTGGGCGGTCTCGCCCACCCGCGCCAGTTTGCGGAACATCAGCCGGTCGAGCCCCCAGCCGAGCGCGGGCGCGGCCACACACACCAGCAGCAGCGCGGTCGGTACGGCGGGCCAGCCGAAGCCGGAGTGCAGCTCGTAGAAGGCGAGTGCGCACAGGTACGCGGTCGCGCCGTGCGCGAAGTTGAAGAGCCCGGAGGCCGAGTAGGACAGGACGACACCTGTCGCGAGCAGTGCGTAGAGCGCGCCCGACACCAGCCCGCTCAGTACGAATCCCAGGAGGTCCGACACGTGTCACCCCTAGGTGAAGGGAATCGGCGGATAGCACTTGAAGGGCGCGGACACCCGGTACGCGCCGTCCTGGAGCTGGACCAGCGCACCGCAGCCGAACGCCTCCTGGTGTCCCTTCGGCAGGGAGCGGTCGCCGACCATCGTGCCGGTGTCGGCGTACCCGTCGGCGGCCTTCTGGAAGGAGTCGAGGGTCAGCTTCCCGCCCGCCTTCTCGGCGATGGCGAGGAACAGATCGGCCGACATGTAGCCGGTCATCATGTGCATGTTGAGGGGGACGTCCTTGCCCGCGGCCTTCCTGATGTCGGCCTTGAACTGCCGCATCGCCGCGTTGTCCTGCTCGAACGGCTGGAAGGACAGGAAGACGTGCACGCCGTCGAGCGCCTTCTTCGTGGCGCTCCTGGTGAGCAGCCCCGGGTCGTAGTCCGTCGGATCGGTGAGCACGCCCTTGTACCCGGTGCGCTTGACAGCGGTGAGCAGCCCGATGTTGTACGGGGTCTGCATCACGGAGACCACCACGTCCGGCGCCTTGCCGCCGTCGGACCGCAGGATCTCCTTCGTGTACGCGGACCAGTCGCTGGGCACCGAGGTCGCGGGCACCGTCGCCTTGGCGAACGTCACCTTGTACCCGGCGGCCTTGAAGCTCTGCCGGTAGGTGCGGATGGCGAAGGTGCCGGCGTCGTTGTCGTTGGCGAGGATCGCCACGGACTTGCCTTCGGCGCCCCCGGTGACCCGCTTCAGCCCCTCGGGCCAGCTCTGCGTGAGGGTGCCGCCCGGCATGGGCACCAGACAGCCGTTGAAGCCGTAGAGATAGCTGTTCCCGCAGAACGGCGGGACGGTGCCCCAGCCGAAGGTGGGCACCTGCTGCTTCTGCAGGAAGTCGGCGCCGGAGAACGTCACCGAACTCATCGGGGCGATCGCGAACACCTTCTCCTGCTGGACGAGTTTGCGGGCGGCGGCGAGGTTCTTCGCCGGGTCCTGGCCGTCGTCCTCGGCGCCGAGGTAGTCGATCTTCCGTCCGTTGACGCCGCCCTCCGCGTTGGCGCGGTCGAAGCGGGCCTTCGCGCCGAGGTCGGTGTCCTTCTTGCTGTAGCCGCTGGCGGTCGTCATCGAGACGATCCCGCCGACCTTGATGGAGTCGCTCGTCACTCCACGTGTCGAACTGCCTTGGCCGCCACCGGAATCGCCGGAACCACCGGAGGAGCTGGAGGCGGCGGAGTTGCATGCTGTGGCCAGCAGTAGAGCGGCTGAGGCTGCGGCGAGGGTGCGGATCGGTCGCAACACAGGGTGTCCCTCCGTCGGAGTGAGAGTGATTCTGTGTGCGAGCTGATGAACCGTCAATAACTGACTCATCAGTAGTTGATGAACCGTCAGGTCTGTTGGGGGGGGCCGTCGGAGGTGCTGAGGCGAGCCGTGGGAGGCGTTGAGGCGAGCCGTGGGAGGCGCTCGGGGCCGATTGTCAGACCTCCCGGGTACGTTCTGAAGGACGCGCGACGGTGTGCGGGCGGTGCGTGCGACGGTGTGCGGGACGAGTGGAGGGCTGGACGCGGTGGGTACCTGGGGCAGTGGGAATTTCGACAGCGACACGGCGGCGGATCATCTGTCGGACCTGACCGGACGGCTCGTCTCGGAGATCACGGAAGCGATGGCGGGCGACCCGGTCCAACTGGAGCCCGACGAGTACTGGGGCGTGGCCCTGCCGTGCAATCTGGAGCTGCTGCACACCATCGCGGCGCGCGGGTATGTCGGCGCGGAAGTGCCGGACGCTGAGGTGATCGAGGGGTGGAAGAAGACGTTCATGGCCGTCTGGGAAGCCACGATCGACGACCTGGGGCCGAGCCCGGCGTACAAGGAGGAGCGGCGCGGGGTGCTGAACCGGACCTTCGACCAGTTGGCCGATGTGGCCCGGGAGAGAGCGGAGACCATCGTGGAGTGAGCGGGCCGGGCGGTGTCCGGCGGGGCGTGGGATCAGAGGGTGCCCGAACCCACTCGGACACCCGTCCAGGGAGACTGGACAGGTGTCCGAGACGGCGTACGGCCGGGGCGCGGGGGGCGGATCTGCCCACGCGGGCTTCAGCTCTGTCCGTCGCCGGCCGGCGTGCCCTCCGTCCCACTGACCGAAGCCGCTTCCGACCCGGCCTCCGGCGCGCCGCCGGCATCCGTGCCGGCCGCGTCGGACGCCGTGTAGAAGACGGACCGCTGCTGCTTGGTCCGCTGGGCCTGGCCCTTGGCGACGAGACCTTCGAGGGTGTTCCGGATGACGGTGAGGCCGATCTTGCGGTCCGGGTGCTCCTCGGCGAGCGCGGTCGCGACCTCGGCGGCGGAGCGCGGCTCCTGCTGACCGCCGAGGAAGGTGGCCACGGCCTCGCGCAGGGTGCCCTCCCGTCCGGCGGACGCGCCCTTGTCCGAGCCCTTGCCCGCGCTCTTGCCGGTGGTCGGCTTCTCCGCCCCCTTCGAACTGCCCTTCGGTGCGGCCGACTTGGTCTTCCGCTTTCCGGCCGTCCGGGTGACGGCCTTGCCGGGGGTACGCGGCTGGGGCAGCGCGGTGGCCGAACCGCCGGCGGTCGCGGCACGGACGTCGAGCGCCTGCCGCATCCCCTCCAGCAGGACCTTGTCCGCCTCCAACGAGCGCAGTTGCTCCTGGAGCGCCGTGATCTCCGTCGAGATGCGGTCCTGTTCCTTGACGTTCTGCTCCAGGTCGGCCTCGACCTGAGCCGCGTACTGCGACTTGAGTGTGTTGTCCGGCATTGGCTTCCGATTCCTCCGGGCTTCATGGGTGTTGAGGTCGGATGTTACCTCCGCATCACGCACACCCATGTGTCATGGCAATGGCACCTGCCTGCGCTCGGAAGGTGACAGCAGCAGAATCTCCAGCGCCTGGACACACATACGGGCCTGCGCGAGGAACCAGTCCATCCGCTCATGGGTGATCACCTGCGGGGTGGCACGCACCGCCAAAGCGAAGCGCGCCGACTCCGTACGGTCGAGCAACGGCACCGCCAAAGTCCTTACCCCGTGGGCCGATTCACCGTCGTTGAGCGCGTAGGCGGCGGCCCGCACACGCTCCAGTTCCTCGGCGAGGAGAGCGGGGTCGACGATGGTGCGGTCCGTGAACGCGCGCAGGGGTGGCAGCGCGGCCGAGCCGGTCTCACCCGGACGGGGCCAGGCGAGCAGCACCTTGCCGAGCGCCGTCGAGTGCAGCGGTCGGCGCAGTCCGACCTTCGGGGTGACGGAACCACCCGCAACGATCACCGCGTGCGGCCCGCTGCGCAGTGCGAGGTCGGCGGTGGCACCCGTGCGGTGCGCGAGGTCGGCCAGCTCGGGCGCGGCCAGATGCAGACCCCGTTGGTGGTACGAGAGACGACCCAACTCCGTGACGGCGGGACCCAGTCGGTAGCGGGCCGTGCGGGCGTCCTGCTCCAGGAAACCGGCGCCGAGCAGCGTCCGCGCGAGCCGGTGCGCGGTGGACGTCGACAGGTCGAGACGGCGGGCCAGCTCCGACGCGCTGAGGTCGGGCGCGTTGTCATGGAAACAGTGCAGGACGTCCAGGGCGCGCCGTACGGCCTGCGCGCCGGCGGGCGGACGCGCGTCCACCGCTCGACTCATCGGGGCTCCTCCGTTCGATTGTTTCCCACATTACGGCACCCTTGGAGCGGCCAAATCGCCTGGTGAAACATTCTGTTCATGTCCGGTCCCACATCATGGGAAGCGGCTTGCCGGGGTGTCCGGAGCCGTGCCAGGCTGCGGCCACCGAGAGCCGAGCAGAGCCGAGTAGAGCCGAGCAGAAGGGAGCAGCCGCCGTGCCGCACACCGCCGAGACCGCTGCTGCCGTTCTGCCCGCACACGTGGTCGCACTCATACCCGTGCCGGTGTCGGTGCCGGGCGGCGCACCCACCGTGTCCCGCGCTCTCACCACGCGCCGCCACATCGACCTCGGCCGCGTCTCCAGCGCCGTCTGTCGCTGACCGCGTACCCGGGCCGCGCGCGCCACATCACCGGTTCTCTCCGGCCGTAACCACACGCGCTCCCCGCACACACCTTCGCCGGGACAGGCACACGTACGTCCACACCTCCCCGCACCACCCATTGCACCGCGCCCCACCGCACCCCTATCTCTCCACCCCGGGAAGCCCTCATGACGCATGCCCCCGTACCCGACACCCTCTGGTTCACCCGCTGTCCCGTACCCACCGCGACCGGTGTCGCCGCCGACCGGCACTGGCTGACCGATGAGTTCGCCGCCGACGGCATCGCCGTACGGTCCCTCCAGGACACCGCCGACGACGTGGACGCGGCGGCCCGCCGGACCCACTTCACACACGAACTGCCCGGACTGTTCCGCGAGGGCGGCAACGTGCCCGCGCTGTGGGCCCGTTCCCGTGGTGGGGCGACCCGGCTGATCGGGCTCACCTGGATCGAGGAGCGCCAGACCGTCCTCGTCGCTCCCGGCTCCGGCATCCGGGGCGCCGGGGGCCTGCGCGGACTGCGCCTGGCCGTCCCCCGGCACACCGTCGCCATCGACTTCTGGCGGGCCATGGCCCTGCGCGGCTTCGAGGGCGCGCTCGCGTCGGCCGGGCACACCCTGGACGACGCCCGGCTCACCGACGTATCCGCCGACGGGCACTCCGGGCAGTGGGCCGCCGAACTGGCCGCGCTGCGGCGGGGCGACGTCGACGCCGTGTACGTCAAGGGCGCCCTCGCGGTGGAGGCCGCGCGGCGCGCCGGGGCCGAGGTCGCCGTCGAACTCGACGACCTGCCGGACCGGACCCACCGCGTCAACAACGGCACCCCGCGCCCCCTCACCGTCCATCAGCGCCTCCTCGACGAGTACCCCGACCTCGTGGACCGCTTCCTCGCGGTGCTGCTCCGCGCCGCCGACTGGGCGGCCGGGCGGCCCGACGAGGTCGCCCGGATCCTCGGTGCCGAGACCGGCGCGGGCGCCGAGGGTGTCACCGGTGCCTACCGGCCGGGCACCCACCGCACCCTCCACCCGGACCTGTCCGAGGAACGCCTCACCCTGCTCGCCCAGCAGGAAGCGGGTCTGCGGGCACTCGGCTTCCTGCCCGAACCCGTCGACGTACGGGCCTGGGCCGACCCCGAACCCCTGCGCCGCGCCCGCCTCCGCCGCGCGGCGGAGCACAACGGGACGCACCCCGCCGCACCCCTCACCACGACAGCCACCGTCACCGCCACCGCCACCACGCCCCGAACGGACACCTAAGGAACCGCCATGCACCTCCGCATCCCCAGACTCGCCCCCGCCCTCGCAGCCACCGCCGCGCTCGCCGCCCTCACCGGCTGCGGCACATCGGAGGCCGGCACGGGCAGCCCGTCCGGCGGCGGCCAGGTCACCGTCCGTATCCCGGACCCCGGCAACTCCGGTGTCCTCGCCGTCGGCAAGAAGGACGGTTCGCTGGCGAAGGCGCTCGCCAAGGTGCACGCGAAGGTCGAGTGGACCGGCAGCGCGGGACCCTTCGCACCCGCCGCGCAGGCCATGAACGCCGACCAGCTCGACATCGCCACCGGCTCGATCACCTCCGGCATCACCTCCCTGGCGCAGACCCCCGGGTTCAAGTTCTTCACGGCGACCGCGCCCGATCCCGTCGGTGAGGGGATCCTCGCCAAGAACGGCTCCGGCATCGACTCCTTGCGGGACCTCGCAGGGAAGAAGGTCGCCGTCAACAAGGGCGGTACCGGGGAGTACCTGCTGCTGAAGGCGCTCGCCAAGGAAGGCATCCCCGCGGAAAAGGTCGAGCGCGTGTATCTGCGCCCCGATCAGACCGCCGCCGTTTTCAACACCGGCAAGGTCGACGCCTGGGCCGTCTGGGCGACGTACTCGGTGGCCGAACTCGGCACCGGAAAGGCGCACTTCGTCGCCGACGGCAAAGCCCTGGGCTCCGACAACTACAGCCTCACCGCCGTGCGCACCGCGTTCGCCGAGCAGCACCCGGAGATCGTGAAGGCCCTCTACACCTACCTGCACGACGGCAGCGCCCGCGAGAAGAAGGACCCGGAGGCGTACCTCAACGTCACCACGGACGCCGGACCGCAGTCACTGAACGGCGAGGCCAAGCGCGTACAGATCGACTTCACCCGCCAGGGCGGCACCGTCGAACCGATCACCGACGCCGACATCCGGCGGTTCAAGGACGTGGCGCGGTTCTACGCCGAGCAGAAGGTCACCCCGGACGAGGTCGACGTCGCCGCGCACCTCATCGACATCAGGACTCTGTCGTGACGGTGGTACGGACGGACAAGCGGGCCCCGGCGCCCGGCCAAGAACCGTCCGCCGAACCGCCGCCCGTCACCGCGGAGGCACCGACCGCCGGGAAGCCACCGTCCGCCGGGGAGTCACCGATCGCCAAGGAGCCGCCGGGCCTGGTGACCCCGCGCGCACCCGTCCGCCGCGCCCGCTCCCGCACCTACCACCTCACCGTACGGGCCCTCGGCCCGCTGGCACTGCTCGTGCTCTGGTGGGTGGCGTCGGCGACCGGTGCGCTCACGCCGGACGTGCTCGCCTCGCCCGCCGGTGTGCTGCGCGCGACGGGGGAGCTGTGGGGCAACGGCCAGTTGCCCGACGCGCTGGCCACCTCGCTCACCCGGTCCGGTATCGGCCTGCTCATCGGGCTCACCGCCGGGCTGACCCTCGGAATCGTCACCGGCTTCACCCGGCTCGGCGACGAACTCCTCGACTCCTCGCTCCAGACCCTGCGCACCATCCCGTTCCTGTCGCTCGTCCCCCTGTTCATGGTGTGGTTCGGCATCAACGAGGTCGCGAAGATCCTGCTGATCGCCGTCGCCACCACCTTCCCCATGTACGTGTCCACATCGAGCGGGGTCCGCAACAGCGACCGCAAACTGGTCGAGGCGATGCGGAGCTTCGGGATGAGCAGGCTCGCCGTCGTCCGCGAGGTCGTCCTGCCGGGCGCCCTGCCCTCGCTGCTCGCCGGGCTGCGTCTGTCGATGACGCTCAGTGTGATCGCGCTGATCGCCGCCGAGGAGATCAACGCCACGGCGGGCATCGGCTACCTGATGGCGCAGGCGCAGAGCTACGCGCGCACCGACATCCTCGCCGTCTGCATCCTTGTGTACGGGTTGCTCGGTCTGGTGGCCGACGGTCTGGTGCGGCTGCTTGAACGGTTCGTGATGCCGTGGCGTACGGCGGGTCAGGGGGCGGGCCGATGAGTACCGCCGTCCACGTCAGCGGCCTGCGCCGGGTCTTCGGCACCCGGGCCGTACTCGACGGGCTGGATCTCACCGTCGCCCGGGGCGAGTTCGTGGCGCTCCTCGGGGCGAGCGGCAGCGGCAAGACGACGCTGCTGCGGATTCTCGGCGCCCTGGACGGCGCCGACGGGGGAGAGGTCCTGGTGCCGGAGGCGCGTACCGTCGTCTTCCAGGAGCCGCGTCTCGTACCGTCCAAGCGGGTTCTCGCGAATGTGACCGTGGCGCTGCCCCGGGGCGAGGCCGAGCGGGGGCGGCGGGCGCTGGCCGAGGTGGGTCTTGAGCGGCACGCCCGCGCCTGGCCCGTCACGCTGTCCGGCGGTGAGGCGCAGCGCGTGGCACTGGCCCGCGCACTCGTCCGCGAACCCGAACTCCTGCTCCTCGACGAGCCGTTCGCGGCGCTCGACGCCCTCACGCGGCTCAGGATGCAGGACCTGGTGGGCGAGCTGTGCCGGGTGCACCGGCCCGCCGTGCTGCTCGTGACGCACGACGTCGAGGAGGCCGTACGCCTCGCCGACCGGGTGTGCGTCCTGCGCGACGGACGCCTCGTGACCGACGAGACCGTCACCGTGCCCCGGCCCCGCGACCCCGGCGACCCGGCGTTCGCTGCCCTGCGCAGACGGCTCCTCGCCGACCTCGGGGTCCGCACCCCCGCCCCGCCCGACACACCCACCCCTGAACCGGCCTCCTCCGAACCGACCCCCGCGCCCACCCCCGTATCCACGCCCGCCGCACCCACCCGCACCGCCACCCCAGAACCCGGAGTGATCTGAATGACCGTCACCATAGGTGTCCACCACAGCAACCCGTCCCTCTACTACCTCTCCCGCCTCGACTACGCGGCCGAGGAGCTGGCGACCGTCGGCGAGACCGTCGCGTTCCACACGTACACCAACGGTGTGCGCACCGGGGAACTCCTCACCGAGGGTGTCATCGACTTCGGCGGCACCGGGTCCACACCGCCCGTCACCGCGCAGGCAGCCGGGCACGACATCGTGTACACCGCCGTCTCGGCGCCCCGGCCCGACCACGGCGCGCTCCTGGTGACCGAGGACAGCCCGGCCCGCACGGTCGCCGACCTGAAAGGTGGCACCGTCCATCTCGCGATCGGTTCGTGGCAGACCCACCTCGTCGCGAAGGCCCTGGACGGTGCCGGACTGTCGTACGCCACCGACATCACCCCCGAGCGGAGCGGCGAGGACAGCGAGAAGCTGCTGAGGGCCGGGGAGATCGCGGCCTGGGTCGCGCAGGGACCGCAGCTCGTGGCGGCCCGGCGGGCCGGAGGTGTCCGTGTCCTGGCCGCCACCGGCGACGTCATCACGGACCGGTCCGTGTTCTTCACCCGCAGGGAACTGGCGCAGGACAGGCCCGAGGTGGTGGCGGCGCTGACCCGGGCGCTGCGCCGCGCGGACGCGTGGGCGGCGGCCCATCC
This sequence comes from Streptomyces sp. NPDC091292, assembly GCF_044757265.1. Lineage (NCBI taxonomy): Bacteria > Bacillati > Actinomycetota > Actinomycetes > Kitasatosporales > Streptomycetaceae > Streptomyces > Streptomyces sp. NPDC091292. Next base: position 52,977 of record NZ_JBIVUQ010000032.1, read on the forward strand.
ACGGGAGGCGGCTCGGATCGCGGCCGGTGAACAGGGCGGCACCGCCGACGACTGGGAGACCGCGCTGCGCGCCCTGCCCTGGGACATCGAGGACGTGAGCGAGGCGTTCCTCGCCGAGCAGCAGGAGGCCGCCGACATCTTCGCGCGGATCGGCTTCATCGAGCGGCCGGTGACGGTCGCGGACGCCGTCGCCGCCCGGACGGCCTGAGGGAGCGCACCATGGCATCCGAAGTCCTCTGGTACATCATTCCCCGCGAAGGCGCCTACCCCTGGGAGCCGGAGGGCCGCAGGCCGGTCGACCTCGGTTACCTCCAGCAGCTCGCCGGCACCGTCGAACGCCTCGGCTTCACGGGCGCCCTGCTCGCCACCGACCTGTACGACGTGTGGCCGCTCGGCAGCGCGCTCGCCGCGTCCACCAGTACCCGCTTCAAGCCGCTGCTCGCGGTGCACCCGGGCCTGATGTCACCGACGCTGCTCGCGAAGACGGCACTCACCTTCGACACGCTGTTCGGCGGGCGGCTGCGGTTCAACGTCGTCAATGGCTCGACCCGCACCCTCGGTGAGTACGGGCTGCACGTCGAGCACGACGAGCGGTACGCCCTGAGCGCCGAGTACTGGTCGCTCGTGAAGCGGCTGACGGCGGGGGAGGTCTTCGACCACCACGGCAGGTTCTACGACCTGAAGGACGCGGGCGCTTCCTTCCGCGATCTGAAGCCGGTGCAGAGACCGCACATCCCGCTGTGGTTCGGCGGCTCGTCGGCCCCGGGCATCGAGATGGCGGCGGAGCACGTCGACACCTATCTCACCTGGGGTGAGCCGCCGCATCTGCTCAAGGACAAGCTCGACCGGGTCCGTGAGCGGGCCGCCGCGTACGAGCGGACCCTGCGCCTCGGGCTGCGGCTGCATCTGATCGTCCGCGACACCGAGGACGAGGCGTGGGCGGCGGCCGACCGGCTGCTCGACGTCACCAGCCAGGCCACCTACGCACGGCAGCTCGGCGACCGCGCGGGCGAGGACGGTGTGGGCTGGCAGCGGCAGTTCCGTCAGCACGGCGGCCGGGTGCCCGCCCGCGCACGGGAGTTGGAGGTCCACCCGAATCTGTGGCCCGGCATGAGCCTGTTCCGGCCGGGGCCCGGCACGGCGGTCGTCGGATCGACCACGCAGGTCGTGGAGCGGCTGAAGGAGTTCGAGGACCTGGGCGTCGACACCTTCATCCTGTCCGGGAACCCGCTCCTGGAGGAGGCGTACCGGGTGGCGGAGACGGTGCTGCCCGCGCTGGGCGTCGTCCGAAAGTGACTCGTGTCACTCGCCGTCAGGTCGGCCGTCTCACGAACCGTCTCAGCATGCAGGACAACTTGACATTAGCCGACCTTTTAGAAGATAAAGGAGGGCCTTTGGGTTGAACTGTACGCAGCGTGACATTCGAGGCGTGACAGTCGACGATCGTCTACGCGAATGAGTCATGCCGTGTCCCATGCCGCTGCCCCGGATCAGCCGACCGTCGGCGCAACCCCCGATCCGCCGACCGCCGACCCCGCCGGGGAGTGGGACGCCTGGCGTGCCGAGCGGGCCCGCTCGCTCACCTCGCCCACCGGCAACCTCGCCCTCGTGGAGACCCGCTGGCTGCCGGCCGGTGAGCTGCCGGACCTCGAAGCGGCCCGCGCCGGACAGCCCGCGCATGTGACGGTCACCACAGTGCGGCGCACCGACCTGGTCACCGGCGAGCCCGAGTTCGGGCTCCGGTTCTGGGACGCCGAGTCCCCCGCGATCCGGCACTTCGAGCACACCGACACCTTCACCCACGACCCGGACTGGGTCCTCGACGCCACCTTCACACCGGTGCCGGGGGCCCGCCGGGTCGCGTTCGAGCACATCCGCGACAACGGGGGCACGCGTGACCTCGTCGTACCGGGCGACATCACGCTCACCGTGGACGGCCGCGCATACACCCTGAGCGCCTTCGACGACGACGGCACCCTGCTGCTCGTCTTCGGCGACCCCACCAACGGCGACACCACCTACGGTGCCGGACGCTTCCTCTTCGTCACCCGCACCGGGGACGACCGGGTCCGCCTCGACTTCAACCGTGCTTTCGTGCCGCCCTGCGGGTACTCCGATCAGTACAACTGTCCCATGCCGCCGCGGCAGAACCGTTTCCACCTGCCCGTCCGGGCCGGTGAGAAGCTTCCCGTCTTCCGCGACGGCTTCCCCGCCCAGTACTGACCGGACCGGAACCGACCGGACCGCACGCACCTCCCCACCTCTTCGCCCCGCCCCGCCCCGCCGCACGAAAGCGCGTACCCCTCATGAGCATCAGGAAGAACTCCCTCTACGGCGTCGCCGCCGCCGCTGCCCTCGCCGTCACCCTCAGCGCCTGCGGCGGGTCCGGCTCGAACGGAGGCGGCGCGTCCGGCGGGTCCTTCGACAAGAACGCGACCGTCAACATCGGTTCGCTCTACGAGCCGCAGAACCTCGACAACACCGGAGGCGGCGGCCAGGGCGTCACCGAGGCCCTGAACGGCAATGTCTACGAGGGCCTGTTCAAGCTCACCGACGACGGCAAGGTCGAGAAGCTCCTCGCCGATGACCACAAGGTCAGCGACGACGGCCTCACCTACACCTTCACCCTGAAGGACGGCGTCAAGTTCCACAGCGGCAAGGCCCTCACCAGCGCCGACGTCAAGTACAGCCTGGAGAAGGTGATCGCGAAGGACTCGCAGTCCGCGCGCAAGAGCAACCTTGAGGTCATCAAGTCCATAGAGACGCCCGACGCCCGCACCGTCAAGGTCCAGCTCTCGCAGAAGTCGATCTCCTTCGTCTACAACCTGTCCTACGTCTGGATCATCAACTCCGAGGCGAAGGACCTGAAGACCAGCGAGGACGGCACCGGCCCGTACCAGTTGAAGAAGTGGACCCGTGGCTCCGCGCTCAGCCTCGACCGGTTCGCCGGCTACTGGGGCACCGCCGCCAAGAACAAGCAGGTCGTCTTCCACTACTTCAAGGACGCGACCGCGCTGAACAACGCGCTGCTGACCAACGCCGTCGACGTCGTCACCAGCGAGCAGTCGCCCGACGCGCTCGACCAGTTCAAGAGCAACCAGAACTACAAGGTCACCGACGGCAACTCGACCACCAAGCTGCTCCTCGCCTTCAACGACAAGGCCAAGCCTTTCACGGACGTCAAGGTCCGCCAGGCCGTCTCGTCCGCCATCGACGACAAGAAGCTCCTGGAGTCCGTCTGGGGCGGCTACGGCAAGCTCATCGGCTCGATGGTGCCGCCCACCGACCCGTGGTACGAGGACCTGACCGACGTCAACGCCTACGACACGGCGCGCGCGAAGAAGCTCCTCGACGAGGCGGGCTACAAGGACGGCTTCACCTTCACGCTCGACACCCCCAACTACGACCCGCACCCGACCGCCGCGACGTTCATCAAGTCGCAGCTCGCCAAGGTCGGCATCACGGTGGACATCAACACCATCACGCCCGACGAGTGGTACACGAAGGTCTACAAGAACCACGACTTCACGGCCACCCTCCAGGAGCACGTCAACGACCGCGACCTGGTCTGGTACGGCAACCCCGACTTCTACTGGGGCTACGACAACAAGCAGGTCACCGACTGGGTCAAGCAGGCCGAGGAGGCGTCCAGCACGGCCGAGCAGACCGAACTCCTGAAGAAGGTCAACCGCAAGACCGCCGAGGACGCGGCCAGCGACTGGCTGTACCTGTACCCGCAGATCGTCGTCGCCAACAGCAAGCTGTCCGGCTACCCGGTCAACGGTCTCAACTCGCAGTTCTTCGCCTACGACATCAAGAAGGGCTGATGGCGCGGTACCTCCTGCGCCGCTTCGCCTTCCTGCTCGTGTCCCTCGCGCTCGCGAGCGTGGTGCTGTTCGTGCTGCTCCGGATGTTGCCGGGCGACCCCGCGAACGCACTCACCTCCGTGGGCGCGAGCCCCGAGCAGATCGCGGCGGCCCGGCACTCCATCGGCTCCGACAAGCCGCTGCCCGAGCAGTTCGTGCACTGGATCGGGCAACTGGCGGGCGGTGACCTCGGCACGTCGTTCGTCAGCTCGCTGCCGGTCGGCCCCGAGGTCAGCGCCCGCCTGAACGTGACGATCCCGCTCACCCTCGCCGCGTTCGTCCTGGCGATCCTCATCGCGGTACCGGCGGGCTTCGTCGCCGCCCACCGCCGCCGCACCTGGTACGGGGCCCTCCTCAGCGGCGTGTCCCAACTCGGCCTCGCCGTACCCGTGTTCTGGCTCGGCATGATCCTCATCGCCGTCCTGGCGCTCAACGCGGGCTGGCTCCCCGCCGGAGGGTTCCCGCAGGACGGCTGGTCCGACTCGGCCCAGGCGATCCGCTCCCTCGTCCTGCCGGTCGTCACCATCGCCCTGGTGATGAGCGCGTCCCTGATCCGCTACGTCAGATCGGCGACGCTCGACGTCCTCGACAGCGACTATCTGCGCACCGCGCGGGCGCTCGGCTCCTCCTTCGGCGGGGCCATGTGGCGGCACGGACTGCGCAACGCCTCCGTACCGGTGATCTCCATCCTCGGTATCGAGCTGGCGTCCACGCTGCTCGGCGCCGTCGTCGTGGAGTCCGTGTACGCGCTGCCCGGACTCGGCTCCCTCCTCGCGACCGGCATCGCCCAGCACGACTACCCGGTGATCCAGGGCGTGCTGTTCGTCTCCACGCTCGCGGTCCTCGTCATCGGCTTCCTCGCCGACCTCGTGCAGCGGATCATCGATCCACGGCTGCGCGGCCGACTGTCGGGAGGCACCCGGTGAACCAGCCGACCAAGGACCACCTGCCCGTCCCGCCGAAATCCCCGGCCGCGGACCTGCCGCCCGCCCCGCGCAAGAAACTGTCCGCGAAGCGCTCGTACACCCTCGTCGTCGGATGTGTCCTCGCCGGGCTGATCGCGCTGATGGCGCTGGTCTCCTTCTTCTGGCTGCCCTACGCCACCGACGACACCTCCGGCGGCCGGCTCGCCCCGCCCGGCGGCGGACATTTCCTGGGCACCGACAAGCTCGGCCGTGACCTGTTCACACAGCTGATGACCGGTTCGCGGATCGCCGTCGAGGCCGGCCTCGGATCGGTCGCCGTCGCGGCGGCCGTCGGCGTCACACTGGGTGTCCTGGCCGCGTTCGCACAGGGCTGGCTCGACGACACGCTCTCCGCGTTCCTCGACATCCTCATCGCCTTCCCGACGCTGCTCCTCGCGATGCTCATCGTCGCCGCCCGCTCGGCCACCCTGAGTTCCGCGATCCTCGCCATCGGCCTCGCCCAGAGCGCGGTCGTGGCCCGCCTGGTGCGGATCCTCGTCAAACGGGTCCTGGCGCGGGACTTCATCACCGCCGCGCGGACCTCCGGCACGACCTGGCCCCGGATCGTCACCGGGCACGTCCTGCCCAACATCTGGCCCACGCTCGTCGTGAACCTCGCCCTGCAGTTCGGGCTCGCGATCCTCGCCGAGGCCAGCCTGTCGTACCTCGGCCTGGGCGCGCCGCCGCCGAACGCCTCGTGGGGCCGCATGCTCCAGGAGGCCCAGGCCACCTTCACCACCGCACCGGCCGGCGCCCTCGCCCCCGGCATCCTCCTCGTCCTGCTCGTCATCGGCGTGAACCTCATCGCCGACGGCCTGCGCGACACCCTCGATCCGACGGCCTCAAGGAGGCGCACATGACCCTCCTCGACGTGCGCGACCTCACGATCCGTACCGGCGAAGGCCACACCCTGGTCGACGCCCTGTCGCTGACCGTCGCCCCTGGAGAACGCCTCGGCCTCATCGGCGAGTCCGGTTCCGGCAAGTCCCTGACCACGCTCGCCGTGCTCGGCCTGCTGCCCGACGGCATGACCGCGCACGGCAGCGTCGAACTCGCCGGGACACAGATCGTCGGCGCGGGCGAGAAACAGCTCACCCGGGTGCGCGGCCGGGACGCCGCCATCGTGTTCCAGGAACCCCTCACCGCGCTCGACCCGCTGATGCGCGTCGGCCGGCAGCTCGCCGAACCCCTCGGCCGCCGCCGTGGCCTGAAGGGCGACGCGCTCAAGCGGGCCGTCGCCGAAGCGCTGGACCAGGTACGGCTGCCCGAACCCGACCGGATCGCCCGCGCCTTCCCGCACGAGATCTCCGGCGGCCAGCGCCAGCGCGTCGCCCTCGCCATGGCCCTCGCCTGCGACCCGAAGCTGCTCATCGCCGACGAGCCGACCACCGCGCTCGACGTCACCGTGCAGGCCGAGATGCTCGACCTGATCGACACCCTCGTCCAGGAACGTGACATGGCGGTCCTCTTCGTCAGCCACGACCTCGCCGTCGTCGCCAAGGTCACCGACCGTGTCCTGGTCCTCAAGGACGGCCGGGCCGTCGAGGAGGGCGACGTACGCGACCTCGTACGGGCACCGCGCGAGGAGTACACGCGGGCGCTGGTGGCCAGCGCGCGCCAACTCGAATCGGCACTCGACCTCGGGAGCGCGCGATGACCCCCGTACTGGCTCTTGACAAGGCGTCGTTCGCCTACCGGGGGCACCCCACGCCCGTGGTCGAGGACATCTCCCTGGCCGTCGACGCCGGGCACAGCCTGGCCCTCGTCGGGGAGTCCGGAGCCGGGAAGACGACCCTGCTGAGGCTGCTGCTCGGCCTCGCCCGCCCCACCTCCGGCACTGTCCGCTTCGACGGAGCACCGCTGACGCCGCGCGACCGTGAGCAGATGCGACGCTTCCGGCGCAGTGTGCAGTGCGTGTTCCAGGACCCCTACTCGTCGCTCGACCCGCGACAGCGCGTCGGCGGCATCGTGTCCGAGCCGCTGCGGTCCCTCGGGATCGACACCCGGCGCACCGCGGCGCCCAAGGTGGCCGATGCGCTGGAGCGGGTCGGGCTCCCGGCCGAGGTCGCCGCACGCTATCCGCACGAGTTCTCCGGCGGTCAGCGCCAGCGCATCGCCATCGCCCGCGCCACCGTGTGCGACCCGCGTGTGCTGCTCGCCGACGAGCCGGTCAGCGCGCTCGACGTCACGACCCGCGTCAAGGTCGTCGACCTGCTCAGCGAGTTGAAGCAGGAGCAGGGCCTCACCCTCGTCATGGTCTCCCACGACCTGTCGGTGGTCGCGTCGCTCTGCGAACGCACGGCCGTCCTGGAGCGGGGCCGGATCGTGGAACACGGCGACACCGCCCAGGTGTTGGGCGCCCCCGGGCACCCGTACACACGCCGTCTGGTCGAGAGCGTCCCGCGCCTGCCCGCCTGACCCGGTTCCGTACCCTGGCCGGACGGCGCCGGGGCGACGAGCACCGGCCGGACGAGGGGGCGGTACGTGCGCGCACGGGGCATCAACTACGACACCGGGTTCCTGCCGGGGGACCACCTCTCCCGCGAGACGTTCACACCGGACGCGGTCCGCCGCGACATGGCGGTCATCGCCGGTGAACTCCACTGCGATGCCGTACGTGTCTCGGGGCGCGACCCCGAACGGCTGAGCGTCGCCGCACGCTGCGCGGCGGACGCGGGGCTCGAAGTGTGGTTCGCCCCCTTCCCCGTGGACCTTCCCCCCGACCGGCTCCTGCCGTTCTTCGCGGAGTGCGCGCGGCGGGCGGAGGAGCTGCGGCGGAGCGGCGCCGAAGTCGTGTTCGTCGCCGGGTGCGAGATGAGCGCGTTCTGCGGCGGCTTCATCGAGGGCGACACCTACGGGGACCGGCTCGCGGCCATGGGGAGCGCCGACGCCGCATGGTGGTCCGCGCTCGGCCCGGTCCTGAAGCGCCTGAACGCGTTCCTCGCGGAGGCCGCGGCGACGGTCCGCGCCGAGTTCGGCGGCAAGGTGACGTACGCCGCCGCACCGTGGGAGTGGGTCGACTGGAGCCCGTTCGACATCGTCGGCGTCGACGCCTACCGGGCCGCGTACAACACCGACACCTTCCGCGACGAGATACGGGCCCACCTCGCCCACGGCAAGCCCGTCGCCGTCACCGAGTTCGGGACCTGCGCCTATCGGGGCGCGGCCGAGCGCGGCGGCAGCGCCTACCAGGTGCCGCCCGGCGCCGTGCCGGACGAGGACGAGCAGGTGCGTTACCTCACCGAACTCCTCGACATCTTCGAGGAGGAGGGCGTCGACACCGCGCTCTGGTTCACCTTCGCCGGCTACAGCAGGCCGGGGCCCGCGGACCTCGGCTCGTACGGTGTGGTGCGCGTGCTCGACACCGAGCGCTGGGAGCCGAAGGCGGTGTTCGCCGCCATGGCGGACCGCTACCGGCGCGCCTGAGACAAGCGAAAGGTGTCCGTACGCCCGCCGGAGCGTACGGACACCTCCTCACGGTCGGTACCGGGCATCAACTCCGGTACGGACCGGCTTACTTGATGCGAACGACCTGCGGGTCGTGGTCGCTCGTCTGGTCGGCGAACTCCGAGTTGATGTGGACGACCTCGTAGGCGGGCTTCTTGATGCCCGGGGTGACGAGGATGTGGTCCAGCGTCTGCGAGTTGCCGTCGTACACGTAGCTGTACCGCTCGTTCACCGGAAGGGTGTTGATGAGGTCCGTGAGGATCCCGCCCTTGGTGAGCGTGGTGAGGGGCTTGGAGAACTGGTAGTCGTTCATGTCACCGAGAACGACGACCTTCGCCTTGATGTCCTTCAGCAGCAGGCTGCCGACGAACTTGTTGACCTCCTGCGCCTGCGCGACACGCTGCGTCTCCGAGCCGAGCACCGGCGGCTGGGCGACGCCGTGCATCGGCTTGTCGCCGCCCTTGGAGTTGAAGTGGTTGCCGATCACGAACACCTGCTGGCCCTGGAAGGTGAACTCACCGACCAGCGGCTTGCGGCTGCTCTTCCAGGCGTCGGACGTGGGGTTGATCCGGCCCGGCGACGCCGAGAGCGTGATCCCCTTCTTGCCGTTGTTGACGACCTTCACCGCGGTGGTCGCGTCGCCGCCCGGACGGTCGACGAAGCTGACCCGCTGCGGGTTGAAGAGGAAGACGTTGCGGATGTTCCCGCCCGGCTCGCCGCCGTCCTGGCCGTCCGTCGGGTCGATGGAGCGCCAGTCGTACGTCGGGCCGCCGGCCTTCTTGATGGCGTCGATGAACTTGGCCATCGTCTGGTCGGCCGCGACCGTACCGTCGCTGGTGGCACCGTTGTTGTCCTGGATCTCCTCCAGGCTCACGATGTCGGGGGACGCCAGGTTCTTGACGATGCCCTGGGCGAGCCGGTCGTACTTGCTCTGCGGCTCCTGCGGGTCCAGGTTCTCGACGTTGTACGTGGCGACGGACAGCTCGTTGGCCTTGCCCTTCTGCGCCACGTCCGGCGTGAGGCCGCCCGACTTGACCGTGCCGAGCGTGGTCGACTGGATGTTGTAGCCACCGTAGTTGGCGTAGTCCAGGGGACCGGCGGTCGTGCCGGTGAGGGTGTCGCCGACATTGGCCTTGAGCTTGTCGCTGGTCAGCGACCCGATCAGCAGACGACCCGAGTTCTGGTCGTCGTAGCCGGTGTAGACGGTGCCACCGTTGGGCGTCGGGTTCTGCTTGGGCTTGGTGGTGATCCAGGTCTCGTTGTACGCGTTGGAGGCACCCACCACCCGTACGTCCTTGACCTGCACCAGCATGCCCTCGCGGGACTCCAGCCAGTCCAGCGCGAACTTGTTGGGCTTCAGCTCCAGGGGCTCGATGTTGAGTCCCTTGACCTTCGGCGCGTAGGCGTCGGCCAGCGTGGTGGCGTCGATCACCTCGGCGGCGGGCAGCTTGTTGCCGGAGGACAGCACGACCGAGGTCGGGCCGGTCAGCTCGGTCACCGACTGCGTACCGGAGGCCTGGCCACCGGGGTAGTACTCGGTGATCTTGCCGGAGACGAGGACCGAGTCGCCGACCTTCACCGTCGGCGTCGCCGAGCCGGTGAAGACGAAGATGGCCTCGCTGGTGGCCGGGTCCTTGTCCGGCGTCGGGTCCTGGATCCAGTAACCCTTGGAGCCGGTGCTCCGTACGCCGGTGACGATACCGGGCACGTTGGTGACGGACTTGCCGTTCTCCGGCGAGATCCGGGTGTTGCCCTGGATGTCGTGGATCCGCAGCGAACCGGGGGTGGTGTCGGTGGGCGACGGGGTCGGGGACGGGTCGGTGCCGCCTCCGGTGCCTCCGCTGTTGCGGGGGGTGGGCGTCCCGCCGGTGAAGTCGGCGGCGTTGTCGTCCGTGTCGGTGAGCGCGGCGTTCCGCGCGACGGACGTGGTGTTGCCCGCACCGGTGGCGGGCGAGCCCTCACGGACGAGGGCGGTGCCGAAGCCCACCAGGTCCTTGATGCCGGCGTCCGCGGCGCAGTCGGCGGCGGTCAGGCAGGTCAGCGGCGTGGTGGAGTGCACCAGGGCGATGGTGCCGCTGGTCGCCGACATGGCGATGGTGCCCACCGCGTCGGGCGTGGGCAGGGCGGTGTCGCCGCCCGCGCCCTTGGCTTCCTGGATGAGGTAGCTGCCACCGGCCGGGATGGAGCCGCTGATCTCCGTGACCTGCCACTTGGTGGTCGGGCCCGGAGAGCCGCTCAGGTACTGCACGGACCAGCCGGAGAGGTCGAAGGGGGCGTTTCCGGAGTTGCCCAGCTCGACGAAGTCGTTGGTGAGGGTCGCACCGGAGTTGCCGCCGCCACCGAAGACCTCGGCGACGACCGCGTCCGCCGAGGGGGTCGCCTGGGCGGTGAACGGAAGCGCGATGAGCGTTCCGGCGATACCGAAGGGCACGGCCAGGGCGATCACCTTGGCGCGACGGCCGCGCAGGGCCAGGGGTATGGAAGGAGGCACGTTGAGTTCTTTCTCTTGCGTGTTCTCGCGAAGTGACACTGTGAAAGTCACGCTGTGAACAGGGTGTGTGTGAGGGGTGCGAGAAGACTGAAAGCCGGCTCAAGATACGCGCGTAGATAGTGACGGAACAAGGGGTCCGCAGGGCAAGGGGCAACTGTTTCCCGGTTGTTCGCCGAAATTAACCTGTACGCCGCAATGGGTGCGAGGTGTCGAGGGTGCCCGTTATGGGAGGTGATCGCCCGCTCTGTGGTCGGTGAGCACTTCCCGGATCACATGCCGCGCATGCCCCGCGATCACCGGATTCGTCTCGCGGTAGTACGGGAGTTGGATGAGTGCCATGCACAACGCCCAGCCCCGGCCGCGCGCCCACGTCGCGTCGTCGAGCACGACGGCGGCCCGGAATCCGTTCCGTACGCGGGCGGGCAGCGGGTTCCACGCCACGATCAGGTCGCACGCGGGATCGCCGACGCCGACGGTCCCGAAGTCGATCACGGCGCTCAGCCGCCCCCGGCTCAGCAGCAGATTGCCGGGCATCAGGTCGGAGTGGAGCCACACAGGCGGGCCCGACCAGTCCGGGGCCTCCAGGGCCGCGTCCCACGCGGCGGTCGCCGCACCGGTGTCGATGTCACCGCGCAGGTCCCGGATCGCGGCCCGTGCGCCGTCGTCCACGGTCGCCAGCGGTGCGGCACGGTAGGCGGGCGGGGCGTCGGTGGGATCGATGCGGTGCAGGGCGGTGATGAACTCGGCGAGATCCAGGGCGAGTTGGGCGGCGGGGTCGGTGGAATCGGCTAGATCGGCCGAGTTGGCGGGGTCTCCGGGGTCGTCGGCGGTGCTTTCGGTGGGTGCGAGCCGGGTGGCGTCCGGGTGGTCGCCGTCGAGCCAGCGGTGGACGGACCACGGCCAGGGGTAGCCCTCGCCCGGTACGCCCTTGCCGAGTACGGCGGGTACGGCGACGGGGAGCAGCGGGGCGAGCCGGGGCAGCCACCGCTGCTCTTTCTCGATGTCCTCGACCCCGCCCGGGATCCGGGGCAGCCGTACGGTCAGGTCGTCGCCGAGCCGGTACACGGCGTTGACGGTCCCGGACGAGGGGAACCGGGTCAGCGGCAGATGTGCCCACTGCGGGAACTGCGCGGTGAGCAACCCGCGGACCAGTGGTACGTCGATGGGTGCCTCGTCGGCGTGCATCGCGCCGGCGAGAGGCGTGCTGTCGCCCATGTCGTCGTTGGGCATGGTCACTCGTCTCCGTCCGTTGCCGTGACACCGTCCGTCGCCGTGTCCCACTGCGGCAGGCCGTCCACCAGCCGCACCCCGGTACGCGGCATATCGGCCCGCTCGTGCCGGGTCTGCACGGCCGGGGGGAGACCGGGAGGTGTCGCGGGGCCCAGGCCGCGATGGACAGAGCAGTCGCAGGTGGGGGAGAGCGGGTCCGGGCAGGCGGCGGCCCACTCCTCGACGAGCCGCATGCCGGCGGTGTCGATGCGCCACCACCAGTACATGTCCCACGACGCGTGGTCGGCGGGGTCCCAGCAGTCGTGCGAGTGGTGCTCGACCACGCCACCCCCGCACGCGGAGCACCTCAGCACATCGGTGTAGTCGAAGACGACGTCGTGCCCCGGGGTGCCGGGCGGGGTGCCTCGCCGGTTCAGGGCCAGCAGCCGCGTGAGCGTGGGGGTGTCACAACATCGGGGTGCCATCGCCATGGGGTGCATGATCGCGCGGCCGGAGCGATCACGCACCCGAATATGGCGCCCGTGTCAGGCACCCGTACGACACACCCCCGGACGTCACCCCGTCCGCTCGTGCGGGATCACCATCGGCGTACCGGTCCTCGGGTCGGGCACGATGTCGCAGGCCAGTCCGAACACCTCGGAGACCAGCTCCGCCGTCACCACGTCGGCCGGCGGGCCCTCGGCGACGACGCGGCCCTTGTCCATCACCACGAGATGGGTGGCGAACCGGGCCGCCTGGTTGAGGTCGTGGAGCACCGCGACGATGGTGCGCCCCTCACGGTTCAGCTCGGCGCACAGCTCAAGAAGGTCGTACTGGTGGGCGATGTCGAGGAACGTCGTCGGCTCGTCCAGCAGGATCAGCTCGGTGTCCTGCGCCAGCACCATCGCGATCCACGCCCGCTGTCGCTGCCCGCCCGACAGATCACCGGCCGCCACATCGGCGAGGTCGGCGAGCCCGGCCCGGTCCAGCGCCAGCGCGATGGCCCGGTCGTCGTCGGGGGACCACTGCCGCAGCAGGGTGTGGTGCGGATGCCGGCCGCGCCGTACCAGCCCGCGCACACTGATCCCCTCCGGCGCGAGCGGACTCTGCGGCAGCAGCGCGACCCGGCGGGCGAACTCCTTGCCGCGCAGTCCGGACACATCGGTGCCGTCCAGTGTGACGCGCCCTTCGACCGGCTTGAGGACGCGGGCGAAGGACTTCAGCAGGGTCGACTTGCCGCAGCCGTTGGGGCCGACGATGACCGTCAGCCCGCCGTGCGGAAGGTCGAGGCTCACGTCCCGCACGACGGGCGCGCCCCCGTAGCCGAGGGTCACACCCCGCGCACCGAGCCCCTTGACGGCGGACGCGACCACCTCCGCACCGGCCGCCGCACCCACCGCCTCCGTACCCACCTCAGCACCCGCCTCCGTCCCCGCTTCGATGCTCACAGCGTTCCCCTTCTCCATTCACGAGTCAGCAGATAGCCGAGGTAGAGGCCGCCGACCGCCATGGTGTAGATGCCCACGGGCAGATCCTCGAAGACCGGCGACTGCTGGGCGGCGAGATCGGCGAGGACGAGCAGTACCGCGCCCATCAGCGCGGACAGCGTCAGCCGGGGGCCCGCGCCCCGGGTGACCCGCCGGGCGATCTGCGGGGCGGTCAGCGCGATGAACGCGATCGGACCGGCCACACTGACCGCGCCGGCGGCCAGCACGATCGACAGGACCACGGCCGCCGTCCGGGTCCGCCCGGGGTCGCTGCCGAGAGCCGACGCGATCTCGTCGCCCATCTCACTGATCGTCAGATGCCGTGCCACGAGCGCGATCAGCGGCACCGTGGCGAGCAGGACGAGCCAGATCGTCGTCGCGTCGGACCAGGACCGTGCGGCCAGACTGCCGTTGAGGTAGGCGGTCAGGACGGTCGCCTTGTCGCGCTCGACGACATAGACGACGTACTGGATGACCGCCGTGGCGATGGCGGCCACGCCGATTCCGGCGACGACCAGGCGGCCCGGGTCGCGGAAGCCGGTGCCCGTGGACACGTAGACGAGCGCCATCGCCAGGACGGCGCCGAGCAGAGCGCCCAGCGAGACCGGGACGCCGGGCAGCATCAGTGCGAAGATCGCGGCGCCCGCGCCCGCGCCGGCGCTGAGCCCGATCACGTCGGGGCTGCCGAGCGGGTTGCGGGTCACGGACTGGAACAGAGCGCCGGACAGGCCGAACGCGGCGCCGGTGGCGATCCCCGTGAACAGACGGGGACCGCGCAGCCGGTTGAGGACGAACCTGTCCTTGCCCTCCGCCCCGCTGAACACCGCCGTCGAAAGATCGGCGAGGCGGATACCGAGCCGGCCCATCGTCAGGGTGGCGACGGCGGCGATCAGGAGCACCGCGAGGACGACGAGGCACGCCACGACGGCGGTCCGCTCGACGGGCAGCGCCACGGTCCGGCCGATCCGCAGATATCCGCGGGGTGCGGTGTATTCGGCGTCCGGCGCCTGCCCGTTTCGCGCACCCGGAACAGGTGTCACGCTCTGCCGGGTCTTCATGCGGTCCCCCTCATCCGGCGCACCGCGAACAGCAGCGCGGGCGCGCCGACGAACGCCGTGACCACGCCGACCATCAACTCCTGCGGGCGCAGCAGCACACGGCCCACGACATCGGCGAACAGCAGCAGCGCCGGTCCCACCAGCGCCGAGAAGACGAGCTGCCGGCGGAAGTCGACACCGACGACCGCCCGCACGATGTGCGGGACCGCGAGGCCGACGAACGCGATCGGGCCGACAGCGGCGGTCGCCGCCGCGCTGAGCACGGTCGCCGCCATCAACCCGACCCCCCGCACCACGGCGGGGTTCGTCCCGAGCGAGGACGCCGACTCGTCGCCCAGGGCAAGGGTGTTGAGCGAGGGGCCGAGCAGCAGCGCGGCGATCAGACCGGCGGCGGCGAAGGGGAGCACCGACCAGAACACGTCGTAGCCCCGGCCGCCGAGGGCGCCGACCACCCAGTACCGGTAACTGTCGAAGATCTGCGGCCTGGACAGAGTGACGGCCTGGATGAACGCGGTCAGTACGGCGGTGAGCACGGCACCTGCCAGGACAAGCCGCACCGGGCTGCCGGCCGACCCGGTCGAGCCGATGACATGGACGAGGAACCCGGCGAGCAGCGCACCGGGCAGCGCCCACCACAGGGTCGCCGACTGGCCGGAGACGCCGAGGAACGCGGTCGCCGCGACGATTCCGGCGGCGGCACCCGCGTTGATGCCGAGCAGCCCGGGATCGGCCAGCGGATTGCGGGTCACCCCCTGCATGAGGGTGCCCGCCACGGCGAGACACACACCGGCGAGCACACCGAGGACGGTGCGCGGGTAGCGGGACTCGACGACGGTCGTGACATACGGGTCGCCGTGGCCCCCGAGCACATCGAGGACGTCACCGAACGACGTGTTCATGCTGCCGAACATGACGCTGGCGAACAGGCTCAGGACGAGGAGCACCAGGGCGGCGGCCAGGGACCACACGAGCCGGGAGGCGCCGGCCCGAGCGGGGCCCGCGCCTCCCGTGCGAGGACGGACGGAGGTCGTCATACGGAGGGGACGCGCCTCACTTGTCGGCCGCGGCGACGGCCTTGTCGATCAGCGGCAGATACCGCTCGATGCTCCACGGCACCGTCAGCGGGTTGATCATCGAGGAGGCGGTGACGAACGGGTTGTCGTTACTCGCGACGACGGCACCCTTGGACACGGCGGGCATCGCCTTGTACAGCTTCTGCGCCTCGATCTCCTTACGGGTCTTGGCGTCGGTGTAGAAGGTGAAGATCAGGTCGCTGTCGCCCAGCTTGTTGGCGTTCTCCAGACCGATGACGGAGGAGTCGGTGCCGTCGGTCTCCTTGAACGTGTCCACCACCGGGTCCACCTTCAGACCGAGCGAGGACACCACCTCCACCCGCTGCTCCGACGACCGGAACACACCGAGCGTGCCGGGGCCGGTCGTGTAGATGTACGAGAAGGTGTGGTCCTTGTACGCGGGCCGGGTCGCGGCGGCGTCGGCGAGCTGCTTCTTTATCGTCGTGGTCAGCTTGTCGCCGTCGTCGGGCTGCCCGAGCGCCTTGGCGATGATGTCGATCTGCTGGTCCCACTTGGTCGTCCACGCCTTGCCGGGGTAGGCGACCGTGGGCGCGATGTCCTTGAGGATGTCGTACTGCTTCTGCGTCAGACCGGACCACGGTGCCAGGATCACGTCCGGCTCCAGTTCGGTGATGGCCTCGATGTCGAGTTCCTCACCGCCGGTGAACTGCTTCGGCAGCTTGTCGCCCTTCTCCTTCACGGCCTCGTAGATCCACGGCATGTAGCCGGTCTTGTCGCTGCCCCAGTCGTACCGCTCCATGCCCACGGGCGTGTGGCCGAGGGCGATGGCCGTCTCGGTCGAGCCCTGGCCGAGCGTCACGACCCGCTTCGGCTGCTCGGTGATCTCCGCGGTGCCCAGGGCGCTCTTGATGCTGACGGGGAACGCGCCGCCCGCCTTGGACTCGCCGGAGCTGCTGGAGGATTCCTCGCTGAAGCCGCAGGCGCCGAGCAGCAGCGTCAGCGCGGCTGCCGCCGCGGCGGCGCCGAAGGCCCGGCGGCCCGGCCGGGCGGACGCGCCGGAGCGGGTGGAAACGAACGGCATGAGGAATCCCCTTTGAGCTGCCTGCGGTTGGTCGGCACGCCGACCAACCGCAGCGAAAAGAACTAGTAAGGGGACCCTAAGTTAGGTGACCCTCACGATCAAGTTGAGGGCCACGAACCCCGCTGTGACGGAGCCCACAGGGAGGTGTGTTGCTTGAGGTGCGTGCTGCTTGAGGTGCGTGCTACTTGAGGTACGGGCCGTCGGTCCCGATCTTTCCGGGGCCGCCCAGTACGTACACCCGCAGATTGCCCTTCCCCGGCGCCGCCGAGGTCAGCGTGCCGTTGGTGACGGTCCTGGTCTCACCCGTCACGGCCTCCGTGTACGTGCCGTTGGGTATCCCGCCGAAGGTCGCGCCGCCCGTGACGGTGACGAGCGCGAAACTGTCCGTCGCCCCTTCCGTGTAGCGGCGCTTGAACGCCATCTGGCCGGTCACGCCCTCGGTCGAGTACTGGCCCATCTGGAGCGCGGGCACGGCCCGGCGGATCAGGTTGAGCCGCTGGAGCTGTTTGACCAGGGGCTGGTCGAGGGTGGTCGCGACCTCACCGCTCGCGGAGGCGACCGCACCGAAGCCGGACGCCTTCACCGTGCCGGCCAGATGGTCGCCGAAGTAGGCGCGGCCCGTGCCCGCCAGCGGACAGGACGGCCCGCAGTCGATCTGCTTCCCCTTCTGGAACTCGATCTCCGAGCCGTAGTACAGCGTGGGGATGCCACGGAAGGTCCACATCAGCGCCATGTTCTCGGCCCAGGCGTCGGTGCCGCCGCTGTAGCGCGTACTGCTCTTGTTCGGCCCGTAGTCGTGACTGTCGACGTACACGACGTTGTACGTGGCGTCGTTCGTCGAGTCGTCCGAGTCCTTGCCGTTGTTGTACGCGTTCTGCGCGTCACCGAAGTTCATGTGCATCCGCATGTCGATGATGTTCATGCCGGAGAACCTGCTGTGGTCCGGGGTGTGGTAGCTGTTCCCGTTCAGGAAGGCGTTGGCCGACGTCGGCTGCTGCCCGGTGCCGAGCTGTTCCTCGTAGGTGTACTGCTCGATGGCCGCCGCCTCGTCGTCGGCGCTGTACTCCTTGCGCTCCTTCCAGGTGTAGAACTGCGCGGAGTGGTTGACGGAGCCGCGGTTCCACTTGTCGTTGACGAAGGCCGCGACCTCGCCGAAGACGAAGAAGTTCCGTGCCGCTTCGGCGCCGAACTTCTGGGTGACACGGTCCTGGATCGCGGGCAGGAAGCGCCGGTTCCAGGTGACCCTCGGGATGTGCACGGCGGTGTCGACGCGGAAGCCGTCCACCCCCATGTCGATGTACTTGTCGTAGGCGCCGATCAGATAGTTCTGCACGGGCGCCGACTCCGTGTCGAAGTCCGCGAGATCCTCGTGCAGCCAGCACGAACGCGAGTCCTCGCCCTCCCAGTTGCCGATCCAGCACTGGTGGTAGTACCGCTTGGGGAACATGCCCGATGTGGGGCTGGGCCACTGGCAGTTGTACAGCGTGTACCCCTCGGGGCTCTTGCCGCCCGTGGGCTTGCCCCAGTTGAGACACGTGTTCCCGGACGGCTCGGCCGTGGACCAGAGGTCGCCGTTGTAGTACGCCTTGCCGGACTTCGGATCGACGGTCAGCCCGTCGTACTCGAAGCCCGCGCTCGGCTCGTCGTAGTACCAGCTCCACTGGCTGTCCCGGACGCCGTAGACCGTCGGCGTGAACAGGCCCTTGGCGCCCCACCGGGAGCTGTGGTTGTAGACGACGTCCTGGTAGATCTTCATGCCCTTGGCGTGCGCCGCGTTGATCAGGTCCTGGTAGGAGGCTCCCGCGGACTCCAGGCGCGGGTCCACCTTGTAGAAGTCGTAGCCGTGATACCCGTGGTAGTCGTAGTCCGACCGGTTGAGGACCACCGGGGTGATCCACACGGCCGAGAATCCGAGCGCCTTGACGTAGTCCAGCTTGTCGACCAGGCCCTTGAAGTCGCCCCGGAACATGGGGTCGTTGTTCGCCGCGTTGCCGGACTTCACATGCTGGCTGCCGCCGCGGTTGTTGGCGGGGTCCCCGTCCTGGAAGCGGGCGGTGAGGACGAAGTAGATGGGGTCCTTGCGCGGATCGGTGCCGAGCGGTGTGCCGGACGCCGGTTCCGGCGCCTTCTCGCCGGTCACCACCGTGACGGGCGCGGAGGCCGCCGAGGTGTTGCCCGCCGCGTCGACGGCCTTCACCGTGTAGGTGTACGCGGTCTTCTCCTCCAGGCCCGTGTCGGAGTACACCGTGGAGCCGACGTCGGTGACGACCGTGCCCTTGGTGCTTCCGGTCCGGGTGAGCTGATATTTCGTCACGGCCCTGTTGTCGGTGGACGGTTCCCAGGACACGACCACCGAGGTGTATGTGGCGCTGGCCGTGACCTTCGCCGGGACGCTCGGCGCCTCGGTGTCCGGTTCCTCGGCGGCGCACGGGTCCTTGGCGTCCCGGGTGACGGTTCTGTCCCGCACGGTGGTGACGCCGGTCGGGAGGCTGTAGTCGGCGCCGTTGTTGTTGTCCCACACACCGTTGCCGTTGTTGAACGCGGCCTTCATCGAGGTCGCCGCGCCCAGGTCGACGGTCCGCTTCCACCAGCCGGTGCAGGCCGCCTCCATCCCGACCCCGGGCACCGCCGTCCAGGAGCCCCCGGCGGGTGCGTAGTGGAGGTTGGCGGTCGTCCAACCCGAGGTCGCCGTCGAGTAGTACACCGTCGCCGCGTTGCCGCCGGGATCCGGGCCCGGGTCCGTGCCGGCGCACGGATCGCTGTGCGCCACCACGCCGTCCTTGACGGTGATGTCTCCGGTGCCCAGCGCGTAGTTGGAGCCGCCGTTGTTGTCCCACACTCCGGAGCCGTTGTTGAAGGTGGCCTGAAGTCCGGCGGCCGAGCCGAGGTCGACGATCTGCTTCACCCAGTCGGTGCAGGCCGCCTCCATCCGTACCCCTGGCACGGTGGTCCAGGAGCCGCCGTCGGGCGCGTAGTGCAGATAGGTGGCTGGCCAGTTCTTGGTCTTCGTGTAGTAGAAGATCGTCGCGGAGGTGGCGGCCTGGGCGGCGGCCGGTTCCATGCGGGTGGACGAGGTGGGAGAGGTGTCCGGTGCTCCCGTGAGCGGTCCGAGGAGTCCGAGTAGTGCGGCGGCCGTCACGAACGCCACGAACGGGCGTCGTCGGCGGTGGTGGTGCGGGCGTGGGCGCGGGGGCGTGCGTCTCATGGGCGTCTCCGTCGAAAAGAGAACCTGAAAGCACCTGCAAGTTCTTGCGGCGTGGAAGCTACAGGTCCATGACAGGGACGTAAAGGGGTCCGGCGGAACGGACGTCCGGGGGTGATCTGGGACAACGGGCCCGCGCGCGTGCATGTGCGTGCGCGGGCCGACAGTGTGAAGTGCCGCTCCCGCCCCGATGGTTGAGGCTCCCGGGACGCATGGGTCCGAGCCCCCGATTCTGATCGTTCAGTGTTCAAAGGGTTGACCCCGCAAGGGATGCGTTCTACGGTCCCGATCGCAAGAAATTGCTGAAAGTTTTCCGAAAGATCCTTCATGTGAGCGCCGGTCAGGGCGGGTTGGAGACGCGCCGGCCGGTGACATCCGTACGGGCACCCGCAGCCCCACCTCCTGGAGGTCCCATGCACGGCCGAACCACCGCTGCGCGCAGACCTGTTGCCGCCGCCCTCGCGACGGCGGCCATCCTCGGCGGCCTCGTCGTCGGCACCGCACCGGCACAGGCGTCACCCCCCGGCACGAAGGACGTCACCGCGGTCCTGTTCGAATGGAACTTCGCCTCCGTGGCGAGGGAGTGCACGAACACCCTGGGCCCGGCCGGATACGGCTATGTCCAGGTGTCCCCGCCCGCCGAGCACATCCAGGGCGCGCAGTGGTGGACCTCCTACCAGCCCGTGAGCTACAAGATCGCGGGCCGGCTCGGTGACCGCACCGCGTTCAAGAACATGGTCGACACCTGTCACGCGGCCGGCGTGAAGGTCGTCGCGGACAGCGTCATCAACCACATGTCCGCCGGCTCCGGCACCGGCACCGGCGGCTCCTCGTACACGAAGTACAACTACCCGGGCCTCTACTCGATGCCCGACTTCGACGACTGCACCAGCCAGATCACCAACTACCAGGACCGCTGGAACGTCCAGCACTGCGAGCTGGTGGGCCTGGCCGACCTGGACACCGGCGAGGAGTACGTCCGCAAGACCATCGCCGGATACCTCAACGACCTGCTCTCCCTGGGCATCGACGGATTCCGTATCGACGCGGCCAAGCACATGCCCGCCGACGACCTCGCCAACATCAAGTCCCGGCTCACCAACCCGAACGCCTACTGGAAACAGGAGGCGATCTACGGCGCGGGCGAGGCCGTCCAGCCCACCGAGTACCTCGGCACCGGCGACGTCCAGGAGTTCCGCTACGCCCGCGACCTCAAGCGGGTCTTCAACGGCGAGAAACTGGCGTACCTCAACAACTTCGGCGAGGGCTGGGGCTACATGTCCTCCGGCAAGTCCGCCGTCTTCGTCGACAACCACGACACCGAGCGCGGCGGCGACACCCTCAACTACAAGGACGGCGCGAACTACACCCTCGCCAACGTCTTCATGCTCGCCTGGCCCTACGGATCGCCGGACATCAACTCCGGATACGAGTGGTCCGACAAGGACGCCGGACCGCCCAACGGCGGTGCGGTGAGCGCCTGTTACCAGAACGGCTGGAAGTGCCAGCACGCCTGGCGGGAGATCAGCTCCATGGTCGCCCTCCGCAACACGGCGCGCGGCCAGGCCGTCACCAACTGGTGGGACAACGGCAACAACGCCATCGCGTTCGGCCGGGGCAGCGCCGCGTACGTGGCCATCAACCACGAGTCCTCACCGCTGACCCGCACCTACCAGACCTCACTCGCGGCCGGTGACTACTGCGACGTCCAGAGCGGCAAGGGCGTCACCGTGAACTCCTCGGGGCAGTTCACCGCGACGCTCGGCGCCAACACCGCGCTCGCCCTGCACACCGGAGCCCGCACGTGCGGCGGAAGCGGCGGCGGAACCGACCCGGGGACCCCGGCCACCGGCGCCTCCTTCGGCGTCAGCGCCACCACGGCCTGGGGCGAGAACATCTACGTCACCGGCGACCAGTCCGCACTCGGCACCTGGAACACGGGCAGCGCGCTGAAGCTCGACTCCGCGAGCTACCCGGTCTGGAAGCTCGACGTGGCCCTGCCCGCCGGGACGACCTTCGCGTACAAGTACCTGCGTAAGGACGCGGCGGGCAACGTCACCTGGGAGACGGGCGCCAACCGCTCCGCGACGGTCCCGGGCAGCGGACGGGTCACCCTGAACGACACGTGGCGCGGCTGACATCTCCCACTGCACCCCTTCGGGCGGTGACCTCTGGGCGACCGGGGGCCACCGCCCGTACCCGTCCCACGGGGTCATCACGCCCTCACCACGAAGTACTCGTTCAGTCCGGACGAGGAAGTCCCTCGGCCGGGCGCCGGGCGCGTGCGGTCGCCGCTCGCCGGCGGGAGCGGGCGAGGAGGGGCCGGAGGAGAGGCCCGAGGAGGGGCTGGCCGATGAGGATGCCGGTGAGGACCATGGCCAGGCCCGTGATCTGGCGGGCGGTCAGGGTCTCGCCGGCGAGTGCCACGCCGAGGAGTACACCGGTCACGGGGTTGAGCAGGCCGATGAGGCCGACGGTCGCCGCGGGCAGATGTCGCAGGCCGGCGAACCACGCGGCGAAGGCGAGTGCCGTCGCCACGACGGTGACGTACAGGAAGGCGAGCACCGCGCCCGTGTCGAGCGGTGGCGGCGCGCCCTCCACCACGACGGCCGCCGGAAGCAGCAACAGACCCCCGGCGACGAGCTGCCAGGAGGTCGACGCGAGGACGTCCACCTCGCCACCCCAGCGCTTGGCCAGGACATAGCCGAGCGACGACAGCAGCATCGCCGAGACCGAGGCGAGGACGCCCAGCCCGCTCATGGCGGTCGCACCGGTGAGCAGCATCAGGCTCACGCCCGCGATCCCGATGACCGCCCCGGCCAGCGGCAGGGCGCGTGGGCGCTCCGCGACCAGCGCCCACGCGAGCAGCATCAGCACCACCGGCGAGGTCGCCATGACGGCCGACGCGATGCTCGTGGGCAGCAGTTGCGCCGAGAGATAGATCAGGGCGAAGAACGCGCCCATGTTCAAGGCGCCGAGGACCAGGGACTTCCACCACCAGGCGCCGTGCGGACGCCGTCGGCACACGGCAAGCAGCAGCAGTCCCGCGGGCAGTGCCCGGATCGCCGCGCCGTACAGCGGCCGGTCGTCGGGCAGGTACTCGTGCGTGACGAAATAGTTCGTCCCCCAGGCCACGGGGGCGATCGCCGTGACGAGGGACCAGCGTAGAATACCTTCCATGGAAGACAATGTACCTTCCGTGGAAGGTATCGCGCGACCGTCGGACGTGCCACGCGACCATGTGGCCCGTATCCAGGCCGAGTGGGCCCGCGAACGCCCCGACGTCGACGTCCGCCCCCAGGGTGTGATCGGGCGCCTGCACCGCCTCGCCGGACTGCTCACCGGACAGCTCGTCGCCGTCTACGAGCGCTACGGCCTCAGCGAGGGCGAGTTCGACGTGCTGGCCGCGCTGCGCCGGGCCGGGGACCCGTTCGAGCGAGCCCCGGGGGAACTCGCCGCGTTCACCATGGTCACCACGGGTGCCATGACCAAGCGGGTCGACCGGCTCGAACGGGAAGGACTGGTCACCCGGCGCCGTTCCGCCGCCGACGGGCGCGGCCGGGTGGTCGCCCTGACGCCCGCAGGGCGGGAGTTGATCGACCAGGCGTTCACGGAGCACATGCGCAATGAGCGCCGCCTGCTCGACGACCTGTCGGCGGACGACGCCGCGCACCTGGAACAGCTCCTGACGACCTGGCTGGCACGTCTGGAGGCCCCGCTCGCACAGGATCGCCGCTGAGCTGAACGCCCCGGCCGCCGCACCCGTATCACCCGTCAGCCATGCCAGGCGTCCCCATGCCGGAAGGGGCAGCATGCCGACGAGCGATCCGGACCCATCGGGCGAGCCGACCCGCACGGGCCGGCCAAAGGCCCTGGAACCCACCCGCGTCCTGACGCGACCGCGCGCCCGGACGCTCGCGGAGATGTTCTACGGGGAGCCGGCGGCCGGCGACTCCTCGGCTGCGGCGCCGATCCCCACAGATCCCGCTCACTCCCGCGCCCGACGCGCCGTCATCGCGGTGGCCGTCGCCGTCCCGGCCCTCGTCGCCCTGGGCATCGTCCTCCTGCTGACCCTCGACAGCGGCGGAACCACCGACCGCGCCACCCCCTCCGCACCGTCCGCCGAACGGGAACCCCCGGCCGCCCGGACCTCGCCCACCGACGCCGACCCGGACGGCCCCGGCACACTCCGCGAAGGAGACACCGGACCGGCCGTGACCGACCTCCAGAAACGCCTCCGGCGGATCCCCGACGTGTACGACCCGGGCGCCCCCGTCACCGGCAGCTACGACGCCCCGCTCACCGATGCGGTGGCCCGATTCCAGCTCTGGTACGGAGTCCGGGGCGACGAGACCGGCGTCTACGGCGACGACACACGGCTCGCGCTCGAATCCCGCACCGAAGGCGGCCCGGAGTAGCGTGAAACGTGGTGCTTCCGCACCTCCCGGTCCGTCCGAGTCGGTTGCAGAAGTTGGTCAGGAGAAGTCGAGATGAGCCCACTCACCACCGCTCGCGGCATCAGGACCACCCCCGAAGGCATCAGCTGGGAGCCCGGCGCACGGTGGGTACGGGGGCGCAAGGGAGACGTCACCGTCGTCGACAGCAGGCATCCGGTCCTCGTCTGGGAGCCCGACCGGCCCGTACCGCTGTACGCCTTCCCGCGCGCCGACGTCCGTGAGGATCTGCTCCGCCCCGCCCAGAACCCACCCCTCGGCAAGCACACCGGCTCGCAGATCTTCTACGACCTGGAGGTGGGCGGCGAGACCGTCGAGAACGCCGCGTGGGTGTTCCCCGCCGACGATCTCGCCGGCCACATCGCCTTCGCGTGGTTCCTGCACGGGGAGACCGTCCTCGACCACTGGTACGAGGAGGAGGAAGAGATCTTCATCCACCCCCGGGACCCGCACAAACGCGTCGACGCACTGCCGAGCAGCCGGCACGTGAGGGTCGAGATCGAGGGCACGGTCGTCGCGGACACGCACCGGCCGGTGCTGCTCTTCGAAACGGGCCTCCCCGTCCGGTACTACATCCCGCGCGAGGACGTCCGCCTCGACCTCTTCACCCCCACGGACCACGCCAGCGGCTGCCCGTACAAAGGCACCGCCACCTACTGGTCCTGGTCCGGCGAGGGCGACGTACCGCCGAACGTCGTCTGGAGCTACCTGGAGCCACTGCCCGCCGTCGCGGCGGTCCAGGGCCTCATCGCCTTCTACAACGAGGCAGTCGACATCACGGTGGACGGCGAACGCCTGAACCGCCCGACGACGGTCTTCACCCAACAACTCGGAAGGTGAGGCGACGCCCGCGACGAGGCCGGCGGGGTCACCGCCGTCGCGACGGCACCATCACTGGTGTTCGGTAGGATTCGCGGGCTTCGTAACGGGGAGGGAACATGGCCGAGGGCCGCGGTGTCGAAGGTGCCGGGACCGGCGCGGAAGTCGCTGACAACGACGTGGAAGGGCAGAACGCCGTTCAGTTGGTGTACCGGCCCGGGGCCGCTGACACGCTGGCCGGTCTGCGGGTGCGTGAGCGCGTCAAGCGGACCGGGCTGCTGTTGCGGTGGGTGTTCCTCGTACTGTGGACAGGGCAGTGGTTGCTCTCCGCCGTGGGCCGCGGGAGCGTGGACGTGGTCTCGACCGTGCTGTTCTTGTTCGTCGTGGCGCTGGTGTGGGGGTATCCGCGGATCCAGGCCGCCCACGTGCAGCGGATCATCGGATGGCAGGGCGAGTACCGCGCCACGGTGTCCCCGGCCGGGATCACCTGCCGCACCGACCACAGCACGCTGATCCAGAAGTGGTCCGTCTTCCAGGGATACCGGGAAACGGCAGGCCACTTCGTCCTGCTCAGCCGGGACCCCAACATCATGTGTCTCGATGTCCTGCCCAAGCGGGGCGTGCGGGAGGCCGGCGAGTTGGACCGGCTGCGGGCCGTCCTGGACCAGCACACCCCTCGTGTGTGACGATCCCTCGCGCCCGCTCCGACTCAGTCGAGCGCCTCGATGATGCGGATCTCCCGCTCGGCGCCGTCCCCGAGCGCGGCGCGGGCCGCCCGGTAGTCGGAACTGTTGTACGCGGCGACCGCGGCCTCGACGCTCTCGAACTCGATGAGCGTCGTGCGCTCGGTCGTCCCGGATTCAAAGGCGTGGGCCGGATTCCCGCGCGCGAGGAACGTCCCGCCCGCCGCGCGCATCGCGGGCCCGGCGAGCGCGACGTACGCGGCCAGCTTCTCCTCGTCGTGCACAGCGACGTACGTGTTGATCCAGTAAGCCTTGGCCATGTCCGCTCCCACTTCTCCGACACCGTCTACTGCGTTCTCCGACACCATCTATCACGCTGAACCCCCACGCCCCAGCCGGTGTTCCCACGCGCCGTGCCGCCATGAAGGGGACGAGCGCCGCCGCCGACCCGGTGGTTCCGGGCGGCGGCAGCGGTAGTGGTGGGTGGATCAGTTGCTGACGGCGGGTTCGGCGGCAGTCGTGGACGTGGAGTCTCCTTCCCGGCGCGGCTTGCGGAGGGTGAGGGTGGCCAGGACGGCTCCGGCGGCGGCGACGGCCGCGGCGCCGATGAAGGCGGCGGAGAAACCGTCGGTCAGCGCGGACACATCACCCAGCTTCTCGGCGCCCTGCCCGGCGGCGATGGCGGTCATGGCGGCCAGCCCGAGTGCCGAGCCGATCTGGTAGCTGGTGTTGACGATCCCGGAGGCCAGTCCGCCCTCTTCGGGACGGGCGCTGGAGATGGCCGTACCGAGCGAGGGGATGAAGGCCAGCGACATGCCCACCGCCGCCACGAGCGAGGCGGGCAGGACGTCGACCGCGTAGCTGCCGTCGGGACGTATGAAGGACAGCCACAGCATGCCGGCCGCCAGAGCCGTCATACCGGCGACGATCATCGCCTTGGCCCCGAAGCGGTTCATGAGCCGGGGCGCCGCCACGATCATCATCAGCATCACCGCGCCGGTCATCGGCAGCAGCGCGGAGCCGGACTGGAAGGCCCCGAGGTCCAGGACCTGCTGGAGGTAGAGGTTGAGGAAGAACCACATGGGGATCCACGCGCCGGCCAGGAGCAGTTGGGCGAGGTTGGCGCCCGCGAGCCCGGGGGTGCGGAAGATGCTGAGGCGCATCAACGGCTCGCCCCGCCGCGCCTGGACGGCGATGAACAGGCCGGTCAGGAGCAGACCCGCGGCGAGGACGAGCCAGGTCTGTCCGGCGCCCCAGCCGACCTCCGGTGCCCGGACGACGGCGTAGACGATCGCGCCGAGCCCCGCGGTGACGGTGAGCGCGCCGACGAGGTCGACCGAGCCGCGGCGGGCGGGGGCGGTCGGCATCAGACGGGGGATCGCGATCAGGGTGATCACGGCCACGGGGATGTTGATGTAGAAGACCCACGGCCAGCTCGTGTACTCGGTGATGACACCGCCGAGGAAGACTCCCGCGGTGCCGCCGGCCGGTGCGGCGGCGCCGTAGAGGGCGAACGCCTTGGTCAGCTCCCTCGGTTCGTTGCCGAAGAGCATCATCAGCAGGGTCAGCGCGGACGGTGCGATCAGTGCGGAGCCCGCGCCCTGGACGGCGCGGCCCGCCAACTCGACCCACACCTCGCCCGCCAGACCGGCCATCAGCGAACCGGCGGCCAGTACGGCCCATCCCGCGCTGAACATCCGCTTGGCGCCGAAGAGGTCCGACAGCCGGCCGCCGAGGAGCAGCAGCCCGCCGAAGGCGACGACATAGGCGTTGAAGACCCACGACAGATTGCCCTGGGTGAAACCGAGATCGGTCTGCATCTCGGGCAGGGCCACACCAATGATCGATGTGTCCATGATGACCATGAACTGGGCCATCGCGATGAACGCGAGCGCCCACCAGCGCCGGGTGGCGCCCTGAGCCGGTACGGCCGACATCTCACTCACCTCACATACTCCCTGGGGGTATCTCTCCCAGGAATGAGGGGAACATACCCCAGGGGGGTATCTATTTCAAAGAGGTGATCCGAGGAGGAGTTGCGAGAGGGGGCAGACCTCAGGAAGGGCTACGGCTGCGGCCTCGTGGGCCACGGCACGTGGTACGGGACAGGCGGCGTCGGCGGCAACGGGTCCGCCGGATCGGCCCGATCGGCCCGGAAGGAGGAGATCAGGAGGGCGGCGAGGCGCCGGGACGCGGCAACCGCCGTCTCCGGGGATGCCGTGGAGACACCGCAGTTCGCCATGAGGACGAGCATCAGGTCCGTCCGGTCGAAGTCGGCCCGCAGCTGCCCGGCGTCCTTGGCCCGCTGCGCCAGCACGGCGAACCCCTGCTCGGCGCGCTCCCGTTCACGGTCGAAGTCGACCGCACCGGGGAAGGCGGTCAGGAAGGCCACGGTGAATCCGCGATCGGCCGCGTGCAGGGCGCACAGCTTCTCGATGGCCGTACGGAACCCCCGCCACGGGTCCGGGTCGGCGAGCGCGTCGTCGACGACGGACGCGCAGACCCCGAGTTGGTCGGCGAACACCTCCGTGACCAGGGACTCGCGAGTCGGGAAGCGCCGGTAGAGCGTGGCCACGCCGACACCGGCCCGCCGGGCGACGGCCGCCATCGGCACGTCGAGGCCGCGCGTGGAGAACAGGTCGCGGGCCGCTTCGAGGATGCGGTGGCGATTGAGCAGCGCGTCCGCGCGGAGCCCTTCCGTCCCTGAGGAGGCGCCTCCGGCGGCGCCCGCCGTGCGGGTCTCGGTGTGCGTCGCGGTGTGTGTCGCGGTGTGGGCGGTGGCGGCGGTGGCGGGCGGCATCCGAGAGGAATCGGCGGGCATGTTTCTCACATTAGCTCAAGTGGACTACCCCCTCCATTTAGCGCGTTAGCGTGACTGTCAGTGAGGGCTCGGCGGTCACGCCGGCCTGACTTCGGCAGACAGAGGGAGCGGTAGGAACAGTGAGTGAGATGCGAGCGGCGCTGTACGACAGGTACGGGCCCCCGGACGTGCTGTACGAAGGCAGGGTGCCGAAGCCCGTCGCGGGACCCGGGCTGGTGCTGGTGCGGGTGCGTGCCGCCAGCGTGAACGGGGGCGAACTCATGGGCCGGGCGGGCAAAGTGCGGCTCGTGACGGGACTGGCGGGGCGTGGCTTCCCCAAGCGGACGGGCGTCGACTTCGCCGGAGAGATCGTCGCATTGGGCTCACCGGCGCCCGGCCTGAAGGAGGGTGACCGGGTGTGGGGCGTCATGCCCCGGTCCCAGGGCTTCGGGAGCGCCGCCGAGTACGTGGCCGTACCCCCACGGCACCTCGCGCTCGCGCCGGCCGGGCTCGATCTGGTCGCGGCAGCCGCACTGCCCGCGGGCACGACCGCGATCACCGCGCTCCGGGACAAGGCCCGCATCACGGCGGGGGAGCGCCTGCTGGTGCGCGGCGCGAGCGGCGGAGTCGGCAGCGTTGCCGTCCAGCTCGGCCGCGCGTACGGCGCCCGCGTCACCGCGCTCGCGGGGGCCAAGAACCTGGATCTCGTACGGGAGTTGGGGGCGGACGAAGCCTTCGACTACCGGACCACCGGTCCGGCGGACCTGGGCCGCTTCGATGTCGTACTGGACACGGTCGGCACCGAGTTCCGGGCCTACCGGCGGCTGCTCGCCCCAGGAGGGCGCATGGTGACGATCTCCTTCGACGGCGACCACATCCTCACGTCCCTCTCCTGCATCCTCGCGTCCACCGTCTTCGGCTCGCGCCGCGTGCGGTTCTTCAGCGGCAATCCGACCCGTGAACTGTTCGACGAACTGACCCGGCTGACGGAGAGCGGAGCGATCCGGCCCGTCGTGGACACCGTGCACCCGCTCGCCGACATCGCCGGAGCGCACCGCGCCCTGGAGGCCGGAGGGGTGCGCGGAAAGCACGTGATCCGTATCGGGTAGAGCCACAGGAGAGTGCCGTAGGGGAGCGCTGGGGAAAGCGCTGCCCGAAGACGGGCAAAAACGTTGCCGCGGTCCCCGGTCCATGCCCTACTCTCCTCCTGCGCACAATGCCATGTGCGTAACCTCTGAACACTCATGACCGGGCGCCCGTCGCCCTGCCCAGGAGGCGAGACCCGCATGGCAGCCCCGGCTTCTCCCACGCCCCGCGACACGGCGAGTGCGACCCCGCTCAGCCTGCCCGCCCCCGGCGGACGCCGTATCTCCGGGAAGATCTGGGGGGCGCTCGCGATCGTGTACGTGGTGTGGGGCTCCACGTATCTCGCGATCCGCATCGCCGTGGAGACGCTGCCGCCGTTCCTGTCGGCGGGCGCCCGGTTCCTTGTGGCGGGGCTCGTGCTCGCCGGTCTCGTCGCCTGGCGGCGTGGCCCCTCCACGCTGCGGGTGACCCGGGCCCAACTCGGGTCCGCCGCACTCGTCGGCGTGCTCCTGCTGCTCGGCGGCAACGGCATGGTCGTACTCGCCGAGACCTCGATCCCGTCCGGCCTCGCCGCGCTGCTGGTCGCCGTCGTCCCCGCCTGGGTGGTCGTCCTGCGCGCCGCGTCCGGTGAACGCCCCAGTGCCGCGACCGTCGGCGGTGTACTCGTCGGCATCGTGGGCCTCGTCGTGCTCACCGTCCCCGGGCTCAGCGGTGACGTCCGGCTCAGCGGCGTCCTCATGGTCGTCGGAGGGACCGTGGCCTGGTCGGTGGGCTCCTTCTCCTCGGGCAAACTCTCCATGCCCTCCGACCCGTTCACCGCCAGCGCCTACGAGATGCTCGCGGGCGGTCTCGGCTGTCTGCTGCTCGGACTGGCCCGTGGCGAGCAGCGCGGCCTCGACCTCGGCACCGTCTCGACCCGGTCCTGGCTCGCCTTGGCCTACCTCATCGTCTTCGGCTCCCTGGTCGCCTTCACCGCCTACGCCTGGCTCCTCCTGAGCGCCCCGCTCTCCCTGGTCGCCACCTACGCGTACGTGAACCCGGTCGTCGCCGTCCTGCTCGGCAGCCTGGTCCTCGGCGAAGCCCTCACCTGGCCGATCCTGCTCGGCGGAGCCGTCGTGGTCCTCGGAGTCGGCCTGATCGTCACCACGGAACGCCGACGCTGACCGCACCCGCGGCCCGGGGGGCTCGTCCGGTCAGACGCCCTGTCGACCGCCGTCGCGCCGGCCCGTGCCGTGCAGGAGGGTGTCGACGACCAGGGTCGCGAGTGTGTCGGGGTCCTGGTCGCGGGTGGCGCCGTGCAGCGCCTCGCCGATGAGGGCGTAGTACACGCGGCGTACCCAGTCCAGGTCGGCCGTGGGGGCGAGAAGGCCCTCGTCGCGTGCCCGGCCCAGGAGTTCGACGCAGCGCGCGCCGATCGCGTCCCAGCCTGCCGCCGCGGCACCGCCCTCGTCGGCGGGTCGGCCCAGCGCGAAGCTCCACGCGCCCTTGACCCGCAGGACGTTGGCGGTGATGCGGTGCAGGGCGACCAGGGGTGGTGTGGTGTCCGGCCGCCCATCCTCGACCGCCTCCGACAGTTGCCCAACGGCAGACTCGGTCAGCGCCTCGATCAGCGCGCGCCGGTTGGCGAACCGCCGGTGCACCGTCGTACGGGCGACCCCCGCCGCCTCCGCGATCTGCTCCAGGGACGCGCCGGGGTCGGCGGCCAGGACGCGTTCGGCCGCTTCGAGGATCGCGCGCACACTGCGCTCGGCGTCGGCCCGCAACGGGCGCGCGACGGTCTTGCCCATGGGGACCTCCTGGGGCGGGCGGTGGGTGACCCGTTCCGGACGGCGACTGTCCTGCATTGCGATCTGTCCTGAACGGATGTCCCAAACGATACGTCGGCGGGTCGACTGTCTCCATATCTGCGACATCGCTGTTGCGGTTCTCGCGAAATTCGCTACCGTTGTGTAGCAGATGATGGTGAAGCGACCGCTCGACCGAAGGGGAACCGTCATGTCCGCCTCCGTAAAGCCCACCGCTCTGATCACCGGCGCGTCCTCCGGCCTCGGCGCGGAGTTCGCCGTCCAGCTCGCCGCCCAGGGGCACGACGTCGTCCTGGTGGCCCGCTCCCGCGACCGCCTCGAAGCCCTCGCGGAGCGGCTGCGGTCGACCTGCGGTGTCCAGGCCCATGTCCTAGACGAGTCATTCCGAATGCTGACGGTGTGTCTGGGAACGCAGACAGGGCGTCCAAGATCGTTGTGTGACGAACAACCTGGACGCCCTGCTG
>NZ_JBIVUQ010000033.1:0-80649 GCF_044757265.1 Streptomyces sp. NPDC091292
CGGGCGGCGCACGATACGCGCGGACCGCACTCGACCGACTCCCGCCGGAGAAACACTCACTGACGCTGCGGATGCTACTCACCGAAATCGAAAGGTCCCCGGCACCCGCCTGACGGGGACTGGAACTGGGACAGGAACTGGGACTGATTGGCCGACACTTTGGCTACTCCCACCGGTCCGGCCCTCGGCCACTCTGCGAGGCATGAGAGAACACACGCCAGTCCTCAGGTCACCCCTCACCACAGCGCCCGATCGGGAGCCGGAGCCGCTGCTCAGCGAACGGCTCACCGCATGGGTACGGGATCAACCCCCTTGTGAACGCTTTGCCTTGGCCGCGCTCATTGAAGAGGACGAGTTACTGGCGCGGGAGTGTGTGCGGCGGATTCTCGTCGCCGAGCATGACGGCGGTGCTGTGTCATGCGACTGGCTGGCGTTCGAAGCCCGGTACCCCCGGGCGCCAGGGCTCACGTCATCGGACAAGGCGTTCCTCGCCCTCATCGTCGCGGTCCGGTTCCCCCGCAACATCACCTTCTGGAACCTGGAGTCACTGGGCGACCGCCGCCTCGCCATCGTGCTGCGGGCGATGGCCAAGCTGGCCGGGTCCGGCACCATCGCCGTAGGGACACGGGTATGACCCGGAGCCTGTTCACCCTCACCGAAGACGGCCGCACCGTGATGCTCCCCGACGCCGCCGTTGCGTACGAAGCCCTCATCACGCACACCATCACCTGCACCCAGTGCAACACCGACCAGCGGAAATGCGAGCCGGGCACCGCTTTGCGCCGCGCGCTGAGGGAGACCCGCCGATGAGCGCCATCGAAGACCAGGACCTCACCGATCTCCAGTTCTTCGAGATCCCCCACATGCGCCAACTCACCACCGAACAGAACGCCGGTGCCGCCTGCGTATGGTGCGCCGACACACTCCCACCCGGCACCGGCATCGACCTCCGCGCCGGTCTCGGCTGGGCTCCGTACTCCTGCTCCTCCTGCTACGAGATCCGAGTCACCCTCGTGAACACCTACCGGGATCTCTACCTCCACCTGACTTCCTGCGGGCCCTGCGAAGCCGCCGCCCTGGCCGGGGAGCGGCTTTGCGACCGCGCCACCAACCGACAAGCCGCTCTCCAACTCGCCCGTACCGCCGCCGGCAAGGACCGGCCCGTCTGTCTCTCCTGTCGTGTCCCCCTCACCGAGCACGACCTCGACATCGGTGCCTTCGTGCCGCTCGTCTGGATGGGGTACAGCTCGCCGTACCGGAGCTTCGTCCATACCGGCGCGTGCATGGGGAGACTTACCCCTCCGCGGGAGAGTTCCGGCGGGTGAGGGACTACGGGAGGGCGCTTACGCCCAGATGTACTCCTCGGTGATCGCCCCGTCGCGCCACTTCGCCACCGTGACCATGCGACCGCCGCCCTTGAACTCGCCGATGACGCAGGTCCACTCGCCCGAGCCGAAGGCGATGGGGTGCGAGGCGATCTGTGGGGGTGTGCCGCCGGCCGATTCGACGTAGGCCTTCATGGCGTCGATGTGCTCCTGGACCCCATGAGTCGGCGGCTGGCCCTTCCAGTCCACGAGGACGTCTTCGGTGTGGTGGTGGGCGAACACACCGTTCCAGTCCGCTCGGTTCCAGCCGTCGAAATCGAGATCGTCCATGCCCTTGAGATTGCGGCTGACCTGGTCTTTTGTCATGGGCGCGAGCCTATGGGCGGCGCGGGTGGGCCGGGTGTCGGCACACCGTCGGGGCGGCCCGGACACCCAATTGCGCGCGCTCACCGGCACCCCGACCCTCCGGCACCCCGACCCTCCGGCACCCGCCCCGGCACCCCCTTACGAGATGCGGATCGCCGGAGGCGGCGGAGAATGGGGGGATGGTCACAGGCGACAACCACGCAGGTCGTGAGGGTCCGCGTCCGACCCCCAGGGAGCGGGCCGCGAGGGGCCGGGCGGCCCGGAAGAAGTCGCCCAGGTCCGGGCACGCCGACTTCGAGCCGGGACAGCGGCGCGCCGATCCGATCGGCATCATCGAGGCCCAGTCCGCGACCCGCGTCCCGGACCTCGTACCGATCCGCTACGGACGCATGTCCGAATCGCCGTTCCGCTTCTACCGCGGCGCCGCCGCGATCATGGCGAACGATCTGGCGTCCACCGCCGACTCCGGCATCCGCGTCCAGCTCTGCGGCGACGCCCACCTGATGAACTTCCGGCTGCTCGGCTCCCCCGAGCGCCGGCTCGTGTTCGACATCAACGACTTCGACGAGACCCTGCCGGGCCCCTGGGAGTGGGACGTCAAACGGCTCTCCGCGAGCCTGGTGATCGCCGCGCGCGAGAACAGCTGGCCCGCCAAAGAGCGCGCCGCGATCGTCCGCGCCGCCGTCCGCTCGTACCGCGAACGGATGCGCGCGTTCGCCGGGATGGGCACGCTCGACGTCTGGTACGAACACGCCGACATGGACCAGCTCCAGCTCATGGCGCACCAGCGGCTGGGCGCGCGGGGCCGGGGCGAGTTCACCAAGGCCATGGCGAAGGCCCGTACCCGCGACAGCCTGAAGGCGTTCGACAAACTCACCGAGATCCGCCACGGACAGCGCCGCTTCGCGCCCGATCCCCCGCTGCTCGTACCGGTCGACGACCTCCTCGGCGGCGCCCGGCGCGACCGGTTCGTGGAGGAACTCCGCTCCCTCGTCGCCGACCGGTACGCCCGCAGCCTCCCCACCGACCGCCGCCACCTCCTGCGCCAGTTCGAGGTGGTCGACATCGCCCGCAAGGTCGTCGGCGTCGGCAGCGTCGGCACCCGCTGCTGGGTGCTGCTGCTCCTCGGCAAGGACGACGAGGACCCGCTGATCCTCCAGGCCAAGGAGGCCGACAAGTCGGTGCTCGCGGACCACGTCGGCGCGAGCCACTACGACAACCAGGGCGAACGCGTCGTCGCGGGCCAGCGCCTGATGCAGGCCGTCGGCGACGTGTTCCTCGGCTGGGACCGGGTCACGGGCCTCGACGACAAGCGACGCGACTTCTACGTACGGCAGTTGCACGACTGGAAGGGCATCATCGACCCGACGATCATGGTGCCCCGGGGCATGCGGGCGTTCGCCGACCTCTGCGGCGCGACCCTGGCACGGGCGCACGCCCGGTCCGGCGACCGGATCGCCATCGCCGCGTATCTCGGCGGCGGCGACTCCTTCGACCGTGCCATCGCCGAGTTCGCGGAGCGGTACGCCGACCAGAACGAGATCGACCACGCGGCGCTCGTGGAAGCGGCACGGAGAGGACGCGTGAAGGCGACGTCCGAGGCGGAGATCACGGCCGCAGCCGCCTGACACCCCGACGACCGGCCTAGTCAGCGCTCTCCGGCGCGCCCCCCATCATCCGCAGCATGCCCACCCCGCCCGTCCGCACGAAGCGCCACAGCAGCGCCCCCGCGAGCAGCAGGAACACGATGTTCAGCCAGGTCGTGTAGTCCCAGCTGACACCGCCCGTCGGGACACGGGCATCGGACTGGTCCGGTACGAGGCCCAGGCCGCCGAAGACCACCTCGACCACGTACCCGGCGGTGGCCGCCGCCGTGAAGAACGTGGCCAGGAGGAAGGCGGCCATCCGGGCGCCGTAGTACTTCCGGTAGATGTTCAGGATCGGGACGATCAGCAGGTCGGCGAAGAGGAAGGCGATGACACCGCCGAAGCTGATGCCGCCCTGCCACAGGACGACGGCCAGCGGCACGTTCCCGATCGAGCAGACGAAGGAGGCGAGGGCCACCAGGGGCCCGATGAGCGGGCCGATCAGCTTGGCGACGACCGGGTCGTCGGCGACGAAGAACGTACGCCAGAACTCGTCCGGCACCCACGCGGCGACGGCCCCCGCGATCAGCAGCCCCGCCACCAGGTCCCGCAGGATCGCCGCCCACTCCATGACGAAGATGTGCGACACGGACGTGTAGCCCTCGCGCGAGAACAGCCGGTGCGCGAAGCCGCCGCGCGCCCGCACGGACATGTCCATCGCGGCATGCCCCTCCATCGAGCCGGCGAGCCCGCGCCCGGCCTGCTCCCGGGCCTCCCGCAGCAGCCGTTCCCGCAGGAAGACCCGGAACAGGACGGCGAGTACGACGATCATGACCGGGCCGCCGACGAACTCCGCCGCCGTGAACTGCCAGCCCATCAACAGGGCCAGGATCACCCCGAGTTCGATGACGAGGTTGGTCGACGCGATCTCGAACGCCATCGCCGCCGTGAAGTTCGCACCCTTGTGGAACAGGGAGCGGGCGAGCGCCACGGCGGCGTAGGAACAGGACGAGGACGCGGCCCCGAGCCCGGCCGCGAGGGCGAGCGTACGGGGGCGGTCGTCACCGAGGAGCCGTACGACCGTCGACCTGCGGACCACCGCCTGGACGACGGCCGAGAGGGTGAAACCCAGGATCAGGGCCCAGGTGATCTCCCAGGTCATGGACCCGGCGATGGCCAGCGCGTGCCCGATCGCGTCCAGCACCCCAGCGGCCTGGGACACCTGAGAAGCCTCCATCGCGCCACGCCTTCCGCACCGCCCGGCCCTGCCGTACGGGACGACTATCCCCGGCATCGCGAGTGGCAGGGGTGTACGACCCGGCGGAGTATGAGACGTGGCGGTCGCCGTGTGTGAGGGCCGCCGCTGGTCGACGGAAGGGCTGGGACCATGCAGGGCTACGTAAATCTCGCCTACGACTATCCCGTCCTGGGAGCCTTCTGGACGGTGATGTGGATCTTCCTGTGGGTCATCTGGCTGATCGTCCTGTTCCGCGCGGTCGCCGATGTCTTCCGGGCCCATGACATGAAGGGCTGGACGAAGTGCGCCTGGCTCCTGTTCATGCTGATCGTCCCGTTCATCGGTGTCCTCTGCTACGTGGTCGTGCACGGCGCCGACATGGGCAAGCGGGACATCGAACAGCAGAAGGAGTGGCTGAAGGCGCGCGACGCGACGCTGCGGGACTACTCCGCCGCGCAGAACCCGCAGGACCACGCCGAACAGCTCGCCAAGATCTCCGAACTGCGGACCAAGGGCGACCTCACGGAGGCGGAGTTCCAGCAGGCGAAGGCGAAGATCCTCCAGTAGCCCTCACGCCGACGGATTAGGTCGGATGGACGGAACCCTTTCGCTGATCCTGCTCGCCCTGTTCCTCTGGGGCCTGTCGTCGCGGCGCCTGGCCCGCGCCGAACTCACCGCACCGGCCGCCTTCGTCCTGCTCGGCCTGCTCCTCGCCGAGGGCATCGGCGTCCTGCCCCTGGACCCTTCGCCGACGACCGTGAAGACGCTCGCGGAGACCACCCTCGC
This sequence comes from Streptomyces sp. NPDC091292, assembly GCF_044757265.1. Classification (NCBI taxonomy): domain Bacteria; kingdom Bacillati; phylum Actinomycetota; class Actinomycetes; order Kitasatosporales; family Streptomycetaceae; genus Streptomyces; species Streptomyces sp. NPDC091292. The sequence goes on from NZ_JBIVUQ010000033.1 coordinate 5,301, forward strand.
GTGGGTGCTCTTCGCCGACGCGTCCCGGCTGCCCCTGCGCGCGCTCCGTGCGGACCTCGGACTCTGCGCGCGGCTGCTCGGCATCGGACTGCCGCTGACCATCGGCCTCGGCGCCCTGCTCGCGTACGGTCTGCTGCCCGGTGTGTCCGGGTGGGCCGCCCTGTACGTGGGCGCCGCGCTCGCGCCGACGGATGCCGCGCTCGGCGCCGCGATGATGGTCAACCCGTCGGTGCCCGCGCGCATCCGACGGCTCATCAACGTGGAGAGCGGCCTCAACGACGGCATCGCCACCCCCGTCGTCGTGCTCGCCCTGGCCGGTGTCGTGGCGGGCGAGGGCGCCTCCCACTCCGGCGCCCCGGGTGCCGCCGTCGCGGACCTCGCCATCGGCCTCGGGTACGGCTGCGTGTTCGGACTGGTCGCCGGGTGGCTGCTGAAGGCGGCGCTGCGCCGGGGCTGGCCGGCCCCCGACTTCGTGGGGGCGGGTGTCCTCGCGCTCGCCCTGCTGGCCTACACCTCCGCCGTCGCGATCGGCGGCAACGGCTTCGTCGCCGCCTTCATGGCCGGGCTGGTCTTCGGGGCCGTCCGGGGCACCCCGCAACCCGAGATGCAGTTCGTGGAACAGACGGCCGGGCTGTCGTCGGCGCTGGTGTGGCTGCTCTTCGGCGCCGTGCTCGTACCGACCGCGTTCGACCATCTCACCTGGCAGGCGGTGGTGTACGCGCTGCTGAGCCTGACCGTGATCCGGATACTGCCGGTGGCCCTGGCGCTGCTCGGCGAGGGACTCGGCGGGCGGACCACCCTGTTCATGGGCTGGTTCGGCCCGCGCGGGCTGGCCTCGATCATCTTCGGCCTCCTCGCGGTGGAGGAGCTGGCGCCGGATGCCGCAAAGACGGTGACGCCGGTGGTCGTCTGCACGGTGCTGCTCAGTGTGCTCGCCCACGGCCTCACGTCGGTGCCGCTCGCCGAACGTTACGGCCGTACGCCGGCCGCCCGCCGCATCGACGCCACGGACCCCGCGGGCCCTTCCGACTCGGCGGAGTTGCCGGTGCGGGGGATGACGGGCGGCACCAGCACACCGGCCTAGGCTCAGGCAAAGCCGTCCGCTCACCGTCGAAGGGAAGCCCGTGCCGACACCCCCGCTCACCGAACCCCAGCTCGCCGAATCCCTCACCGCCCTCCCCGGCTGGACCGTCGAGAACGGCGAGCTGACCGCCACGTACCGAGCCACCCGCGCCCGTATCCCGGCGTTCTACGCCGATGTGGCCGCGGCCGAGGACCAGGCCGACCACCACGCCCGCATCACGATCCTCTACGGCACGATCGCCTTCGCCCTGAACACCCATGACGCGGGTGGCGCGATCACGGCCAAGGACACGGCGATGGCGACCCGTATCGCCCAACTGGCCACCGCGCACGAGGCGTCAGTCGCTGCCTGAGCGGCCGTCGGTCGGGGTGGTCGGGCCGGTGGAGGTGGTCGCGTGGTGGCGTTTGCGGTGGTGGCGGCCCACTCCCGGGAGGGGGTCGCTGTAGTGGTGGGCCGCTATCCGTTCTTCGTGCTGGTTGTTCAGCAGATGGATCAGGAACGCTCCCACGACCATCAGGACGATGAGCGCCAGCACCAGGATGAGGGTGACCATGGCGTCGCCTCCTCGACCTTCGACTCTACTCCGACCGCCGCGGAGTCACCCGGTCCTGGTCACCCGGTCCTGGTCAGGAGCGTCCGCAGGGCCTTCGTGACCTCCTCAGGGGACTCCTCCGCCATGAAGTGGCCGCAGGTCACCGTCCTGTGCTCCAGCGCCGGTGCCCAGGCGCGCCACAGCGCGGACGCGTCGTACCCGAGGGCCGCGCCCCAGTCCTGCTGGAGGACGGTCACCGGCATCGTGAGGCGGCGCCCCGCGGCCCGGTCGGCGCGGTCGTGGTCGACGTCGATGCCCGCCGACGCGCGGTAGTCGGCCACGATCGAGGGCACCGCTTCGCGCGACGCCCGGAGGTAGGCGGCGCGTACGTCGGCGGGGATGGCGTCCGGGTCCCGGGTCCAGCCGTCGAGGAAGTGGCCGAAGAACGCGTCGGGCGCGGCCCCGATCAGCTCCTCCGGCAGGCCGGGCGGCTGGGCCATCAGGTAGAGGTGGAAGCCGACCGCCGCCGATGTCCCGTGCAGCACGTCCCACATGTCCAGGGTCGGCAGCACGTCGAGCGCGGCGAGGTGCGTGACGGTGCCGGGGTGGTCGAGCCCGGCGCGCACGGCGACCAGGGCGCCCCGGTCGTGCCCGGCCAGCGCGAACCGCTCGTGGCCGAGCGCGCGGGCGAGCGCGACGACGTCGGCGGCCATGGTGCGCTTCGCGTACGCGGTGCCGTCCGGGTCGGCCGGCTTGTCGCTCGCGCCGTATCCGCGCAGGTCAGGGCAGATGACGGTGTGGTCGGCCGCGAGGTCGGCGGCGACGTGCCGCCACATCAGATGGGTCTGCGGGAAGCCGTGCAGCAGCACGACGGGGGAGCCGGAGCCGCCGACGGCGGCGGTGAGGGAGATGCCGTCGGCGGTGACGGGGATGCGGTGGTACGTGAAATCCGGGAGGGTCGGTGACGCGGGTACGGGTTCTGACATGCGTTCTGACATGGGTCGAGCGTCCCGTGGGCGAATCAGCGTCCGGTCAGCGTCCGGTCGGTGAGGCTCGGCGTCGGCCGGGCCAGGAGCGGAGAACTGGGGATGGAGCACGTCACCTTCCAGGTGCTCGGACCGGTCACGGCCCGCGACGGACACGGCGAACCCCTCGCGCTGAAGGGCCCCCGGCACCGCGCCGTCCTGGCCCGCCTGATCGTGGCCCGCACCCGTGTCGTCCCCGTCGCCCGCCTGGTCGACGATCTGTGGGACGAGCCCCCGGCCGGCGCGGTCGGCGCCGTACAGACCTTCGTCGCCGCACTCCGCCGCGTACTGGAACCGGCACGTCCGCCCCGAACCCCCGCCCGGCTCCTGGTCACCGAGGGACCGGGATACGCGCTGCGGGTCGCGCCGGACGCCGTGGACGCCTGGCGGTTCGAGGCCGCCATCGCCGCCGTGTCCGGCCTGGAGCCGGCGCGAGCGCTACCGCGCCTGCGCTACGCGCTCGCCCTCTGGCAGGGCCCCGCGTACGCCGAGTTCGCCGACGAGGACTGGGCGCGCGGCGAGCGGGCGCGCCTGGCTGAGCTGCGGCTCCAGGCGGTGGAGCGGCAGGCGGGCGTGCTGCTGGACCTGGGGCGCGCGGCGGAGGCGGTGCCCGGTCTTGAGGCGCATCTCGCCGAGCATCCGTGGCGCGAGGACGCCTGGCGGCTGCTGGCCCTCGCGCTCTACCGCACGCACCGCCAGGGCGACGCGCTCGCCGTACTGCGCCGCGCCCGGAGCGCGCTGGCCGCCGAGCTGGGTGTGGACCCGGGCGCGGGCCTGCGCCGCCTGGAGGCGGACATCCTGGCCCAGGACCCGGGCCTCGACACGCCGCATCCCCAGGCCCCGGGCCTCGACAGCACGGATGCGGCGGCGACCCGCCTGTGGACCCGCGCGGCGGCGGCGTACGACCGTACGGTCGCCGCCGGGGCCCGCGCCCGCCTCGAATCCACGGTCGGCCTGCTGCGGAACCTCGCGGTCACCGGGGGCGGTGGCCTCGCGGAGGTACGCGAGCACCGGATGGCGGCGATCGACGCGGCCGAGGCGTCCGGGGACCCGGTGCTGACCGCCCGCGTGATCGGCGCGTACGACGTCCCCGCGATCTGGACCCGCGCCGACGACCCGGACCTGGCCCGCCAGATCGTCACGGCCGCCGAACGCACCCTCACGGCGCTCCCGCCCGGCGACCCGTACGCCGCCGCCCGCTGCCGTCTGCTCGCCACGATCGCCGTCGAGTCCCGGGGCACCCGCTCCCCGCGCGCGCCCGCCGCCGCCCGCGAGGCCGAACGGATCGCCCGCCGCCTCGACGACCCGGCCCTGCTGGCGTTCGCCCTGAACGGCGCGTTCATGCAGAGCTGCGAGAGCGCGGGCCGCGCCGCGCAACGGGACGCCATCGGCGCGGAGTTGATCCCCCTCGCGGCCCGCCACGACCTCGTCACCTACGAGATCCTGGGCCACCTCATCCGCCTCCAGGCCCGCTCCGCCCTGGCCGACTTCACGACAGCCGACACCCACGCCCGCGCCGTGGACCACCTCGCCGCCCACCACGAACTCCCGCTGGCCCCGGTGTTCACGGAGTGGTACGGGGCGCTACGCGTCGCGGCGACGGGTGACACCTCGGGCGCCGCCGCCGCGTACCGCACCGCCACCGAGCACCTCGAAGGCACCGGCATGCCCGGCCTCACCCGGGGCCTGCCACCTCTCGCCCGGCTGAGCCTGCACCTGAACGACCGCCCCCGCGCGGCCCTGGAAGCGGCCCGGCACGTGGACCTCACCGAGGACTGGGGCCCGTACCGCCCCTGGGCCGAACCCTTCGCCCACCTGCGCACAGGCCACCGCACAGCGGCCCGCCACACCCTCCGGGCCCTCCCGGAACCACCCCCGGACCTGATGTACGAGGCTCTGTGCTGCCTGGAGGCGGCGGTGGCCCTGGAACTGGCCGACGCGCCGACCCTGACCCGCGTCCACCCTCGCCTGACCCCGGCCCGCGACGAACTCGCAGGCGCAGGCACCGGCCTGCTCACCCTCGGCCCGACGTCCCACTGGCTGAGGGAGATCGAGCATCCCGCTAGAGCCAGTTGACGACGGCGACGGTGATCAGGGTGGCGAGGGCGGCTGCGCAGGCGCAGATTCCGACCGTCGCGGCGATCTTCAGGGCGGCGGGGCGGGTTTCCTGCCAGCCGAGTTCGCCGGTGACGCCCCGGATCAGGCGGTGGCCCTCGGCGGAGGAGAAGGTGTATTCGTCGGTGCCGTCGAGGGTCCGGTGCGAGGTGGTGGAGAGGGTGCGGCCGACGGACACCGTCTTGCCGAGCCGCAATCCGACTCCGCCCGGTCCCTCCACGCGCTCGACGGTGCGGACGACATCCGTCAGCGTGAAGGTCTTCTCGGCCGGGGTGAGGGCGATGCGGTACGTGTGCACCTGGGACTTGCGGAGACGGATCAGCAGCGTCTGCCACTGCGGGAGACGGACGTCCACGGTCAGGTCGAATCCCGCGTCGGTACGGGATATCCGGTACGGGGTGCCTTCGCAGGCGGTCTCCATGCGCACGTACAACTCGGCGGCGGGGGCTGAGCTGTTGGGGTCGGTCATGGGTACGGACAGTAACAGTGGCTGGTGGGCGGCCGTACGGCTCCGTCAGGCCCTCACGAGCCCGTCGGCGTGAAGGATCTGTGCGCCTCGATGAAGTGACGTTCGGCCGTGGCCGCCTGCCCGGCCGGTCCGGAGACCCACAGGTCGTACATCTTGCCGTCCTCGTCCCAGCTCAGGTCGTACGTGTGGCGCGGCCCGCCGTCTCCGGCACCACCGTCCCAGGTGAACTCCCAGACGGCGGCGGGAAATCCGTTGTGCGTGGTCTCGCGGACCGAGCCGTTCCGGTAGCCGGGGTAGTCCGACGGGCCGTTCCTGTGTGCCTTCCGCATCACGGCGAGGGGGCCGTCCGGGTCCAGGGGCTGGGGGTGGACGCCGATGCGGAAGGCGTTGTCCGGGGAGTGGTAGAAGACGCGGGGTGGTTCGGCGGCGCGGACGAAGCTGGTGGGGGCGGCGAGGGTGAAGCCGGTCGGGTCGGAGACGGTGCGGTATCCGGAGGGCGTGGGCTTGCCGGTGGCGTCGGCGGTGTCGCTCGGTTCGGGGGCGGGGGACGTCCTGGGGCCGGGATCCTTCGACTCGCCGGAACTGCGGGAAGGCTTCCCCCGCACCTCGTCCGTCCCAGACCCCGCCTCCGTCCCCGTGCCCGTGACCGTGGGGGAGTCGTCCCGCGTCAGGACCCATGCTCCGGTGCCGCCGACCGCGAGGACGGCGACCAGGGCGCAGGCGAGGAGGGCGGTACGGAGACGGGGGCGGGAGGTCTTGGGTGCGGGGGCGGCGCCGAGCACGACGGGGTCGCCGGGAGGAGTCCGCTCCTCCGCGAGAAACCCCCGCAGCGCGCGCTCCGCAGCGCCCGTGTCGAGCCGCCGCCCGGGATCCCGTTCAAGGAGACCGTGTACGACGGGAAGGAGCGGACCCGCCGAGTCCGGCACCTTGATCTCGTCCATGACGACGGCGTGCAGCACCCCCGCCAACGAGTCGCGGCGGAACGGCGACTCGCCCTCGACGGCGGCGCAGAGCAGCACCCCGAGCGACCACAGATCGGACTCCGGGCCGGTCCGGCTCCCCGACATCCGCTCCGGAGCGGTGTACTCCGGTGAGCCGACGAACGCGCCCGTCTCCGTCAGCGTCGTCTGCCCGTCGACCTGCGCGATCCCGAAGTCGGACAGCACGACGCGGCCCGTACCCGCCTCCAGGAGCACGTTCGCGGGCTTGATGTCGCGGTGCAGCACGCCGACCGCGTGCGCGGCGCGCAGGGCGGCGAGCAGCGCGAGGCCGATTCGGGCGGCTTCGGCGGGCGGCACCGGGCCGTCCACCGCGATGCGGTCGGCGAGCGAGTGCCCGTCGATCAGCTCCATCACGAGCCAGGGCCGTACGTCGTGCTGGACGACGTCGTGCAGGACCAGGACGCCGGGGTGCTTCACCTGCGCGACGGAACGCGCCTCGCGCAGCATCCGCCCCCGCCGACTCTCGACCTCCCCGGCCGAAAGCCCCCCGTCGAAATGCAACTCCTTCACTGCGACGGCCCGCCCGAGCAGTTGATCGTCCGCCCGCCACACCGTCCCCATCCCACCCCGCCCAAGCAGCGCCAAAAGCCGATACCGCCCGGCAATGATTTCCCCGTGACTCGCCATGGCGCGCATCATACGAACTCCGCTTGCCAAAGAGGCGTTTGGGTAATGTGACGGCTGCGGTGAGGGGAAAAGGTGACCAGACGGTGAAGAGGACTTCCACAGAACTCCATTTACGTAGTTTCCCGTTCCGTCAACGGTGATGACTTGACCGGCACGCTCGCCCCTCGGGACCATCGAACCGAACGTGGAGTACATGGCAGAGGGGAACCCGGAGCATGAATGTCACCAAGACCATCGGCGACCTCTTCGACTCGTTCGAGCATGAGGCGTTCCGCCTGGAAACCTTGGACGACTACAGCAATTCCGGGAGTGTGGAAGCCTTTCACGCGTTCCTGGCCGGCCAGGCACAGCCGATCGACTACAACGCGGGCTGGGTCGAAGAACTCCGTTCACACACCGACCCTTTGGAGAACGTCCCCGACTTCTGGTTCTTCGACTCCAAGTCCGTGGCGATCACGGCTGGTGAATGGCGCACGGGCCGCCTGGGGTGGGGGGTCAGGAAGCGATGAGGCGGCTGGTGAAGCCTGCGTGGAGGAGAGATTCGTAGGCGGCATGTACGTCCTCGGGGACGTCCTGCGAGATGGCGAACCCGAGTGCCGGGTACTCGATCACTCGCTGCAGGTCGCCGACCATCATGTCGATCACGGCCTCCTCGTCGCCCATGACTTTGAGGTAGGCGTCGAACGACAAGGGGTCGGAGGCGCAGACCACGTGGACGTCGGGCCACTGCTTGCGACACGTGGCGAAGGCCCGCCGCTCCATATAGGGCATGGTGATCAGCAGTGCGGAGCGTGGGCGGACTCCGGCTGCGGTCAGGACGTCACGGGCGTAAGCGATGTTCTGCCCTGTGTTGGCGGCGCCTGTCTCCAGCAACATCGCCTGGTCCGGAACGCCGAGTGTGAGGGCGTGTTCCCGAAAGTGCACCGCCTCGCCGCGCGGAAAAATCTCGGAAGTGGCCGGACTGTTGCCACCGGTGAACACCAGAGTGGGGAAGAGCCCGGTCTCGTACAGATGGGCGGCGTAGGTGCTGACGCCGAGATCGTTGCAACCCAGTGCGATGGCCGCATCGCAGGGGCGTGGCTCGTGGCGCATGTGATGGTAGTCCCAGATCAACTGGGCTGCCCGCCAATGGTCTTCAGTGACTTTCCGCCATCGCCCGTCCGCCACTCACCACTCCCTGGTCACTGACGAGGGCCCTGAAGGCTCCTTCGCACGTCCGGCAGCACGCGACCGGATTTGCCCTGCCCGGTACCGAGCCGTCGAGGCCCTTCTAGTCACGGACGGGTTTTCACGGAGACGGAAGCCGCGCGTTCCAGGAGTTGTCGGGCGGTTGGGTTCTTTTGGTACGGCATGAGCAAGGAGGGGATTCTGGCGACCTGTTCGTCCACCCGCCCGGAGTGCATCTCCGGGTAGCCGTCCAGTACCTTGTTCCAAGTTCCGCACGCTTCTTCCAGGTGTCCCACCTTCAATTGCCGTTCGGCCAGCATCGCACCGAACTTGATCTCTGACCGCTTGCTGTCGGTGGAGTCCCGTAGCCGAAAATGATCGCGAAGGGATTCGACGCTCCCTTTCGCGTCACCCAGTGCGTGCCGGACCTCCGAGGTGGCGTACGCCAGCGTCGACGAGCTGAAACCGCCGAACGCCCCGATTTGGCTCTCCGCCTGGTTCACCGCGCGTTCCGCCCGGCGCAGGCTGTCCAGCGCGTTCGTCTTTTCGCCCGCCAGTGCGTAGGAATGTGCTTGTTGCCCGGCGTAGAAGGCGCGCATTCGGGCGCTGGACTTGGGCGATGCCTCTGCGGCGGCGTCTGCCAGTCGTACGGCCGTAGTGCCGTGGCCGAGATTTGCGGCCTGCACCGACATGCCGCGCAGGACATGGCAGTAGGTCATGTGGTCGCCGCAGGCGCCCGCAAGCTCCAAACTCTTGACGTAGTACTTCTGTGCTCGGCCGTGCGCCCCCTCGTCCACCGCCATCCATCCGGTGAGGTAGCAGAGAAGAGAAGCGGCGGACATCATCGACTTGCGGATTTCGCTTGAAGCGCTCGCCTGCAAGTAGGGGGCAACAGTGTTGACCAGGAAAGCGGCAGCCATCGGACGCGCATAGCGCCCACCGAAGTCGCCATCAAGGTCCGACAGGCGTTCAGTCATCGCCGTGACCGTCTGAACTTCCGCCTGTCCGATGCGCCGCCGCGGATCAGTCTTGATCGCATCCATGCGGCCCACCACATCGGGCCAGCCCGGAATGGTGAGTGCTACAGAGAAAAGCCCGGCGCCAAGGACGCCCCGGCGGGACGGATCCATGTCTTCCCTCCCTAAATCGCACAACCCCTGCACAGTATCGGCGGGTTGTTTCAACTGATCGGGCGACGCGGGGAAGCCCGCCTCGCCGAACGTGACGGGCCGGTGAAGTCTCCGGGACAGCGCTTCGAGGATGAGCGGACGCACCGCCTCGCGTGGCATATGCCCCTGTAACCACTGATGAATGGACGGCTGCGTGTACTTGAGTGGTGTTCCCTGCTCGGTTCCGATGCGGTTCACCGCTTGGGCGAACTGCCGCAGGGTCCATCCAGTCTGGCGATACAGCCGCTCCAGCCCGACGTTCGGCTGTCGTGTCGTCGTCACTGGCGTCAACTCCCGTGCTCTCGCGGCTTAACGCACTTAACTCCTGTCTTCCTTTCCACGGTACCCCTCTGCGTAACCGGGCGGTTGCATAGAGCGAGCCAAGGAACGGAGGAGACACCACCATGACGAACTCCCATTACGCCGACCCCCTCCACGCTTTACAAGAGGCGGTGCGGTGATGCCCATGGATCAGTACAAGGCCGCCCGAGCGGAGGCCGATCATCTGGCCGCTCTGATGCGCGCCGCGCTCATCCGCGTCGGTGTGCCCGAGGCCGAGGTGTCACGGGTCCGTGGCTTCGTGACGGGATCGGGGCGCGCGTACATCGAACTCGGCGCGCTGCGGGTCGAGTCCGCCGTGAGGCTCCGCGAGGCGCTGCCGCTCGACCGGGACAGCACCCTCGCCGCCCCCACCCCGCCCGCCGGCACTCCCGGCTGACCAGATTTCCCGCACCGACGCCCGCCCCGCCCTCTCTCTCCCCACCAGGAACAGCCATGCGCCCCTGCCAAGCCACCACCCCCCTACCCCCCACCCCCCTCCTCTTCGCCATCCTCGCCGGACAGGGCCGCGTCCTCGGCAGCGACCTCGCCGACGCCCCCACCCGCGCCCGCTGCGAACTCGCCCACCACCACCCCGGTGAACACGCCGACCACGTCTGGGACTGGGGCCACCAACCCAGCCACGCACTGTGGGCCCGCTGGACCACCGAAGACGCCACCCCCCGCTACGAAAACCTCCCCTGGTGCGAAACCCTCGGCGGACCCGACGACGACGCCTGCACTCTCTACTCGCCCCACCCCGACCCTCACTCCTGGAACATCACCGACCCCGAAACCGAACCCCTCCACTGACAGGTCATCGTGGAGTACGGACAGAAGTCCGTCGGACCCGTCAGGAGACCGTGTGAGTGCGAAGCCGTTCCTGTATGTCGTCGTGTGTGCTGCCGGGGTCGCCAGCGAGGTGGGCGTCTTGATCCGGGCCGCTCAGGCGGGTGGGTGGGAGGTGGGGGTGGTTGCTACGCCGCAAGCCCTCGGGTTCATCGACGCCGCGGACGTCGAGTCCCGTACCGGGTATCCGATCCGGTCGGCCTGGCGGGCGCCCGGGGAACCCCGGCCGCTTCCGGCGCCCGACGCCATCGCCGTCGCGCCGGCCACCTTCAACACCGTCAACAAATGGGCGGCCGGCATCTCCGACACCCTCGCCCTCGGCATCCTCTGCGAGGCCCACGGCCTCGGCGTCCCCATCGCCGCGCTCCCGTACCTGAACGCGGCCCAGGCCGCCCACCCCGCCTACCGGCAGAGCCTCGACCGGCTGCGCGACATGGGCGTCCTGATCGGAACGGAACCCTTCCGGTGGGCCGAGGCCCTGGAATTGCTCAGCCCGTCGCGGCAGGGCGCCAGCCCAGAGCGGGGCCGAGCCTCGTAGCGATGTCCGTGAGGATCTGTACGTAGTCCTCATGGTCGAAGCTGAAGGGGAGCGCGAACGCCACCTCGTCGATCTCCCGGAACGCGACGTGCGCGTGCAGGCGTTCGGCGATCTCGGCCGACGTGCCGACGTAGTCCGGCGAGAACATCAGCCGCGCCGGGCCCTGCGGCTCGGTGGTCCGCGCCAGCCGTTTTCTCGCGTACTCCTCGTACTTCGCGCGCTGCCCCGCCGTGGCGGAGTCGGTCGGGATGACGACGAGTCCGTGCGAGACACGGGCGCGGTCGCCGTCGGGGTGGTGGGCGCGGAAGGCCCGGATGTGGGAGAGCTGGATCGCCGCGAAGTCCGGTGCCTCGCCGGAGGACTCCTCCGCCTTCACCACGCTGCTCGTCAGGTAGTTCATGCCCTGTTCGCCCGCCCAGCGGGCCGACCGCAGGCTGGCACCCCCGTACCACATCCGCTGTGCGAGCCCCGCCGCCTGCGGCTGGACCCGGTCCGAGAACACCTCGATGCCCTCGGTGCCGCTGAAGTCGCTGGCCGGTTCGCCGCGCAGAAAGCCCATGAGCCGCCGTACGCGCTCGTAGCTGAAGTCCTCGGCGTCGGCGGTGTCCGGGTAGAGGGCGTCCTTCACGCGTGCGTACTGCATCGGCGGGCCGACGCTGACGCCCGGATTGAGGCGGCCTCCGGACAGGATGTCGACGGTCGCCAGGTCCTCGGCGAGGCGCAGCGGGTTCTCCCAGCCGAGCGGGATGACGGCGGTGCCGAGCTGGATGCGGCTGGTGCGCTGGGTGGCCGCCGCGAGCACGGCGACGGGCGACGAAATGCCGTACTGGAGATGCCGGTGCCGCACCCACGCACTGTCGAACCCCAGCCGCTCACCCAACTCGATGATCCCGAGGGTCGATTCGTGCCCCGACCGTGGATCGGCCGGGTCGAACAGCCCGATGGTCAGGAATCCCAGCGTCCGTAACGGCTTCGGGGTCTCGGTGGTCTCCGGGGCTGAGGACACGCGTTTCCTCCCTGCGGGTGTACGACGCGCTCGGCGCACGCCGATCCCCCGATTGTCGCAAGATCCGCCACGACATCCCGCCGCACGGCATCCCGCCGCCTCACAGCCGCAGTGACGCCGCGACCGGCAGATGGTCGCTCCCCGTGGCCGGCAGGGTCCAGGCAGCGGCGGGCGTGGCGCCGCGTACGAGAATCTGGTCGATACGGGCCACCGGGAACGCGGCGGGCCAGGTGAACCCGAACCCGGCCCCGGCCTCCTCCTGGGCCGACCGCAACTGAGAGGTCACCGGGGAGAGCGCGCGGTCGTCGGCGGTGCCGTTGAAGTCGCCCAGTACGACGACCCGGGGCAGCGGCTCGTCCCGTACGGCGTCGGCGAGCGCCCGCGCGGCCTCGTTCCGCCGCGCCGTGGCGAATCCGGCACCGGGGACGACGCGTACCGAGGCGAGATGGGCGACGTACACGGCGAGCGGGCCCTTCGGGGTGTCGGCGGTGGCCCGCAGGGAGCGGGTCCACGGCATGATCGCGACGGCGTCCACGTCCCGCAGCGGATAGGCGCTCCACAGCCCGACCGTGTCCCGTACCTCGTGGTACGGGTAGGCGCCGGCGAGGGCGCGTTCGTACGCGGGCGCCGTGTCGGCGGACATCTCCTCCAGGGCGATCAACTCGGCTCCGGACGCGGCGAGCAGGCGGGCGGTACCGGCCGGGTCCGGGTTGTCGTCGCCGACGTTGTGGCTGACCACGGTGAGGTCCCCGCCGCCCGGCGACCGCTTGTCGAGGAGCACGCCGCCGAACAGGGAGCACCAGACGACGGCCGGCAGCAGCACGGCGGCACCGGCAGTCGCGGACCGACGTATCACCGCGAGGGCCGCGAGCACGGGCACGGCGAGACCCAGCCAGGGCAGGAAGGTCGCCAGGAGGCTGCCGAGGTTTCCGGTGCGGGGGCCGTTCGGTACGAGGGTGTGGGCGGCCATGATCAGGGCGACGAGGGATGACACGGCGACGGAGGCCCCGATCCCCCTCCGGACACCCCGTATCCGCATCCACATCGACATCGACATCCGGCGAACGCTCACCGACAACCACCCCTCCCGGCCCGACGCCCACGGAACTCCGTGCGCCTCACCGAGCCTGCGAGCGGACGGCATCCGCCTGATCAGGGCGCCGTTTCCACGACCGCACGAAACTGTGTCAGCCAGGTATCAGCGGCACCGGCCGTCCCAGGGGGACGGCAGGGCGGCGGCGAGGTCCCGCCACGCCGCGCGGGCGAAGTGCCGGGGATCCGCCGAGACGATCTGCACGGCGATGTGATCGGCACCGGCCGTCCGCAACTTGGCGAGCCGGGAGGCGATCTCCTCCCAACTCCCGTGCAGGAACAGGGCGTCGACCAGCTCATCGCTGCCGCCACCGGCCAGATCGTCCTCGGTGAATCCGGCGCGCAGCCAGGCGCCCCGGTAGTTGGGGAGATCCAGGTACGAGGCGAGCATGGCGCGGGCCCGGTCGCGGGCGGTCTCCGGATCGGTGTGCGGGACAACGGTCTGCTCCACCGCGAGCAGCGGCCCCTTCCCCAGCTCGGACCTGGCCCGCGCGATGTGCGCGGCATCCACCAGATAGGGGTGCACGCCCAGGCACCGGTCGGCGGCCAGGCGCGTCATCCGTGGGCCGTGCGCGCCGATGACGCGGGCGGCGGCAGGCAGTGGCGGTACGGCGGCGTCCAGCGCGTCGAGGTAGGAGCTGAGCGCGGTGTACGGGCGGTGGTAGCGGTCGACGAAGTCGGCGTGGCTGACGCCGAGGCCCACCAGCAGTCGGGCCCGCTGGTGGGGCGGCAGGGCGTGGTAGGTGGCGGCGAGCCGGTCGGCGGGCTGTGCCCAGATGGACACGCAGGCGGTCGCGACCGTGATCCGACGGGTGGCGCCCAGGAGTTCGGCGGCGCCGACGAGGTCACCGCTGGGATTGCCCCCGGGGCTCCCGCCGAGCCAGAGAGCCCCGTACCCCAACTCCTCGGCCTCGGCGGCGGCGTCGCGCGCCTCGCCGCGGTCCCCCTGCGTAAAGGCCAGGCTCCATATGCCGACGGGTCCGAGTTCCACGGGTGGTCCTCCTCATTCGGGACTGCCCTTTTTATCCCGGAGGTCCCGCCCCGCCGGGAGGATTCCCGGGCGCTGTCCAAAACCCGGCCGCTCCGACCACGCGAAACCGGACAGGCGTGCTGTGGATGAAATCCGCCGGGATCGCGGTGTGTCGGGGGGCAGGTACCGGCACGCTGCTGGGGGTCGATGCGGGGGGAGCACGTGTGACGGGTGAACGAGGGATCGGTACGTCGGCCTCGTCGTCCGCCCGTATATCCGCGTCCCCTTCCGCGTCCGTGCCGGCGCCCCGCCCTTCTGATGAAGCCGCGCCCAGCCCCGTACCGCCGCCGAGCCCCGTACCGCCAACTCCCGTACCGTCGCCCCCCGTCCCGCGCGCCGCCCCCCGCCCCGCCCCCCGTCACGTCGCCTGTGTGATGGACGGCAACGGCCGCTGGGCCGAGCAGCGCGCCCTCTCCCGTACGGCGGGTCACCGCGCGGCGGAAGCGGCGGTGATCGACACCATCGAGGCGGCGCGCGGCGCGGGCGTGGAGTGGCTGAGCCTGTACGCCTTCTCCACCGAGAACTGGCGGCGCCCGAGCGGCGAGATCGACTTCCTGATGCGCCTGGTGCGCCGCGTCGTACGCAAACACGCGCCCCTGCTGCACGCGCGCGGCATCCGCTGCCGCGTGCTCGGCGCGACGGACCCGAGGATTCCGGCGTCGCTGGCCCGGGACTTCGCCGATCTGATGACGCTGACCGGCCGGAACCGGGGCATGACGCTGACGGTCGCCTTCGACCACGGCGGGCGGGGGGACATCGTGGAGGCGGCCCGTTCGCTCATCCGCAGCGGTGTGCCCGCCGAAGCCGTCGACGAGCGGCACTTCGCCGCGCATCTGCCCTTCCCCGACACCCCTGATGTGGACCTGGTCATCCGGACCTCCGGCGAACAGCGCATCTCCAACTTCATGCTCTGGCAGGTGGCCTACGCCGAGTGGATCTTCCCGCCCGTGCTCTGGCCCGACTTCCGCGCGCCGCACTTCCTGGAGTGCCTGCACACGTACCGGCAACGCGACCGCCGCTTCGGCGGCGTACCCCCGCGAGTAAAGGGAGCCCCCCACCCGTGACCCCTGCACCCCCGGCACCGACACCCCCCGGCAGCCTCTTCGGGCCCGACGCCGAGTTCCACGGCTTCTTCAACGATCCGCGCTGGGCCCTGGCCGTCCTGCGCGCGACGGTCCTGGAGGCCGCCCACCCGCAGATCGGGGCGGCCCTGATCGACAACTCGACGTTCGTGGCGCACCCGTGGCGACGGCTGCGCAACACCCTGGTGAGTCTCCAGCGGATGTTCGGCGACGACGACGAGGTGCGGCGCCGGGAGGCGGCGCGGCTCAACCGTATGCACGCGCGGCTGAGCGGTACGGACGAACGGAGCCGGCCGTACGACGCCATGGACCCCGAGGTCCGCGCCTGGGTCGTCGCGACCCTGTTCGAAAGCGCGCTCACCATGCGCAGGCTGAGCGGGCAGCCGCTCGAACCGGCGGCGATGGAGCGGCTGTACGCCGAATTTCATGCGTTCTTCCGGGCCCTGGACGACACGGGGGGCCATCTGCCACCGACGCTGAAGGAGTTCTGGCCGTACTACGACCGCATGGTGGAGGAGGAGTTGGAGAACACGGAGGCCCTGCGCATCATCCTCTTCAAACTCTTCGACCACCTTCCGGCGCCGCCTCTGCTGAACGGTCTGCCGACGGTGTGGGCGGCGGGCCGGGCGCTCGCGGGCCCGGTCGTCGGCACGGTCACGGTGGCGTCCCTCCCGGAGCCCTTCCGCCGCCGGGCCGGTCTGCCCGAAGTCCCGGGCGCCCAGGCCCTGATGCAGGGCGCGTACTTGGCGGCCGGTCTGACCCGTTTCCTCCCCGACGCGTGGGTGCGCACGGAGAACATCACCAGCCTGCTCTACCTCTCCCCCGACAGCGACGACCCCCGCGCCGTGAGCCTCGTGGCCCTGCGCGACCGGATGAAAAGGGCGGGCGCCCTGTTCCGTCTGGTCACACCTTTTCCGGTACGACACGGTCCGGCGGAGGGGGCGTCGTCGGCGGCGGCGGCGGATGGACACCGGAACGCCGAGGAATTCTTCACCGAAGTACTCGACCAGACCGGCAACGGTTACCTCGACTGGCCCGATATCGCGGCCATGGCAAGGGAATTGTCCACCCGCCTGGACCTGGACGAACCCCAGGAGACCAAGCTTTACAAGGCGTACGCGGATTGGTGGCGGGAACTTCAGGAAGCCCTCGACACCGACGGCGACGGCCGCGTCAGCAGGCAGGAGTACGCCGCCGCCGTGCCGTCCCTGGCCGGACCGGCACTGATCAGGGTCGCCGAGGTCCTTTTCACGGTCACGGACACGGACGGCAACGGATTCATCGACGCGACGGAGTACCACGCCCTGTTCCAAACGGCCTTCCGCGTCGAAAAACCGGGCACGGAACCCCGCTACTCCCGCTCCGCTTTCATCAGAGACTTTCTGGCCTTCATGACGGCCCGGGACCAGACCACACCGTTCGATCCGTTGTTGACGGAGGGGTAGGCGGGAGGGGCAGATCGGTGACGGCTGCCTCCGTCCAGTGGCCGGCCGCACCGGGGCACGCCGCGAGATAGGAAGCGATCGTCTCCGTGTCCCAGGCACCGGTCGAGTGGAGGCCGGAGGCGATATGGCGGAGGTAGGGGGCCGATGGGGGGTTCCCGCGGACGTCGGTCAGGCCCCACGGGGCGGTGAAGGTCAGCAGCGGTACGCCGTCGCGCTGACCCGCGTACACGAGTGTTTCGTAGCGACCGTCGCCCAAGGTCGCCTTCCCCCTGGTCAATACGTCCCTGAGGTCGAGTTCCGGCCCCGGCTCCCGGTACATCTCCTGCGCCGCGATGTCCGCGAACTGCCCGGCCGTCACCAGGTGTGCTCTGGCCAGAACGCGACCTTCGCCCCAGGCGTCGTAGAACGCCCGCCCGCCTCCCCACACCGCCGACTCGGTCGCGAAGTACATCACCCCGGCCATCTCCACCGGCATCGAACGGCGGGGCATCCGCCGATCCCGGCACCCCGGATAGATCCGGCTAGCACCGTCCGACCGACCGCCCTGGATGTAGAGCCGCAGACGCTCCACGTCCGTATTGGAGCCGTAGGCGGTGTACCAGACGTACTCAGGGCGGAGATCGCCCGGCATGCTCGGGTCGATCGCCGACGGCGCTTCCAGCGGTTCCACGCGGAGTCCCTCCCGGAGAGCCCTCCCTACCAGCTCAGCGCGACGGCCCGACGAGCCAGCACGTCTACGGCCGGGGTGGCCGGCGGGCGTCGGGCCGGTAGTTGAGGTGGACGACGGTCGGGGTGAGGGCCGGTGGACGATTTTGGCCCGGGTCATGGTACGCCCGGATTCGAGTGGAATCCCGGAAATACGCCGGCCCAACACGGAACCCGCAGGGCTTACGGGGCTGGAGCCATCCACGGACACGGGCCGCCTCCCGCTGGTCGGGTGTGATGGCACGGCCCGAGGTCAGTCACGTAGTCGCATGGAACAGAGGCCAAGTCCCGGATTCGGGTCAGAGGGTGGACCTGCGGGCGAGGTCCACCAGGCCCGACCATACGAGGACTTGACCCGGCCCGTGACCGGGTGACCGGGGTCTGCGGATGCGCTCACGGACGTGCCTCCTCATGGCGGTGTCTCACATTCCGGTGCCCGGTCTGCGCTCAGACTCCGGCCCCTTCGGCGCTCGCAGCCGCCATAAAGCCCCGTGCCCGATGACCAGGGCCGGGCCCCAGCGGGCTGTGACTCAACGAGTCGGGAACGCACTGTCCTTGAGTGCCGTCATGAACGAAGCCCATGGCCGCGCGGAATGGAACTGCACACCTTCGTCCAGGGACTTGCTGTCACGCACGACGCGGCCACCGTCCGCGGTGCGCGCCAGCTCAACGCAGTTGCCCAGCTGGTCCGAGTAGGACGACTTGCGGAACGCACTGACGATCTCAGGTGTCATGATGCCTCTTTTGTGTTCTGCGGGTCGCCATCGAGCATTGCCCGGATTTGGTCCATGCTCTCACCCGGCGACATTGCTACTGAGCGTAGCTGAGAAAAGATGCTTGAGTAAAGAGCCAGTTCTTCCGGCGACTCAATGACACTCGTACTCGCAGGATTGTTGAAGGTTACCGCCTCAATAGTTGGATCGTCACCGAACGAGAACGCCACGAACGGGCCACTCATGCCAGCAACGACACTCTCAGCGTGCGGCACGATCTGAAGAGTGACATTGGATCGCTGTCCGACTGTCAACAGGTGTTCAAGTTGACCCACATGCCCAACCACCCCTTCACTCAGCGCCCTTATCGCAGGCTCCCAAATGATGGCCTCGAATTGAGTGCCACCTGACTCAATTCTGCGTTGCCGTTCCTGACGCACCTTAACCAATTCCCTTACGCGCTGAGCTGGAATGGCGGTAGGTCCGACAGTGATGACCGACTCAGCATATTCCGGCGTCTGGAGAAGCCCAGGAATTAGCGCAGGCTCCCACGTGCGGATGCAGGTAGCATCACTTTCCAAGGTAATGTGGTCGGCATAGTCAGGACGCAGGGTTTCTTGATAGTCAAGCCACCAGCCCCGCTCGTTACTTGCCCTTGCCCACCCTTCCAACCGTGCGCGTTCATCAGGATCCGTGACGCCGTAACACGCAAGCAGTGTGCGCACTTCGAGAGCGGACGCCGAGACCTGCCCGTTCTCCATGCGGCTGACCTTGGTCACGGACTTCATGATCGCTTCCGCGCCCGCTTCTTGACCCATGCCGGCCGCCTCGCGATGGCGTTTCAACGCCGCCCCGAGTCTGCGACTCCGCACCGTGGGCTTCCCGCCTGCGGGCACGCACCGTCACCGAGACCGGGGATCGAGATGCTTACAAGCGCCCTGCCGGCACGCACTCCCATGGTGGTCAACCAAGCCCGCCGAGAGGGGAGCTGGTGGTGGGCCACGTAGCGAGTCCCTTACGTACTCGGCCGGGATATTGGTGCGAGCGGGTCACCCGGCCCTCCCCCCGCCGAGGTAACGGGTCGTCCATCGCCACCTGTGCCACGACGAACGCCGTTCAAGCGGTGCGCGGGATCCGGGTGAGCGTACGGGTACTGGTCTCGGCGCTTCCCGAAGCCGAGATGCGCCGGGCCTTTCAATGGCTGAACGGCAGCGGATCCATCGCGGCCATCGCCGCCCTGCATCGGGGCGAACCCGTCGGCTTCGTGATCCGCACCCGTGAGGCAACGGTCGAGTGGACCGTACGACCGGTGGCGTTCCTTCCCCTGGCCACCTACGACCGCACATCCATCTGCCTGGACCGGCAGAAACCCCCGTCGGGATGGAGCAGGCCGATACGGCCGCCGTCCGGCACCCCCTGAGACCCCGGCCCCGGTGCGAGTCCTGCCAGACCGCGCACCGAAGTCGGGCCCCCACTGAATCCCAACTCCAGGACCAGCAGGCCCCGGCGACGTCCAACCGTCCCGGGGTGTGGTCGATCAGCCCAAGGAGCTGAAAGACATGTTCGACCCTATCGCCAAGGCATTACACGCCCTCGGGGAATGGCTCTTCCCCGCCACGGGAACGCACCGCGCACCGACCGTAGTTCGCGGACCGCACGCCGCCGCCACCCCGAAACCCCGCCGCCCATTACCCGCCCTCAAGAGCCCGTACGCCGAAGAGGCCCATCACCCTTTTGTCGACCGGCTTCCCCTTGTCCGGCCCTACCTCGACGCCGCCCCACGCCCCCGGCCCACCCCCGAACAGCAGATCCAGGCGCACCGGCGGTGGCTGGTCGACATGGCCGATCGGGGGCTGAACGGCGGCCCCCCGGTGATCCACGGCGACCTCGGAGGCGGCGACACCCTCAGGTTCCGAGCCGTCGCATGACCGGACCCGGACGCGGACCCAAAACCGCTCCCACCTGCACCGTCTGCGGGCAGCCCACCGAAGCCGCCGTGCGCGTTCGGGACGAAGTCGTCGGCTCCACGGGCGACTGCCTGGGGGTCTACGCCTGCCCGCTGCACGTCATGGACGCCCAGGTCGGCCCCGTCGCCGACGAGATGTACCCCACCGAACTCCGCCCCGCGATGCCCGAATGGTGGCCCGGGGCCGCGTAAGCACCCAGCAGGAGAGAGCCCATGACTTGCCCCGCGCAGATCGTCGTACCCAAGCCGTTGCTCGCAGAGATCCTCCAGCACCTACCTGACGCGGACGCCGCCCACCTCTCATGGCTGACCTGTGATTTCGACCTGCACCCGCACCGCGATCACTACGGGTACGTGGACGACATCGGCGCCACCGAACAGGCCCTCTGGATCGTGTGGACCGACGAAACCGATGAAGCCGATGAAGCCGATGAAGCCGAAGGCACCGAAGACACACCCTCGTCCCCGCCCCGCGTCAGCGTCGAGCGGATCTGCCCGTCCAAGAGTCCATCCAGCGAAGACGCATGCTGGCTACCCCTTCGCCACGGGACCCCCCACTCGTGGACGCGCTACGAGTGAAGGGCCCCGTTCACCTGGCGGCGGCCGTTGTCACAGGCCGCCCTCCGACATCCCGTGGACCGCCGGAATCGTGCCCAGTCGGCCCTTCTGGAAGTCTTCGAACGCCTGCTGGAGTTCTGCCTTGGTGTTCATGACGAACGGGCCGTAGTGCGCCATCGGCTCGCGCAGCGGGCTGCCGCCCAGGAGGACGACCTCCAGGTCGGGGGTGTGGGCGTCCTGCTTCTCGTCGGCGCGGACCGTCAGGGACGAGCCCGTGCCGAACACCGCCGTCTGGCCCTTGTGCACGGGCCGCCGGTCCGTCCCCACCGTGCCGCGCCCCGCGAGCACGTACGCGAGGCCGTTGAAGTCCTCGCGCCACGGCAGCGTGACCTCGGCGCCGGGGCGGACGGTCGCGTGGACCATCGTGATCGGCGTGTGCGTGATGCCGGGGCCCTCGTGGCCGTCCAGCTCACCGGCGATGACCCGCAGCAGCGCGCCGCCGTCCACCGTCGACAGCAACCGGACCTGCCCACCCCGGATGTCCTGGTAGCGCGGGTCCTTCATCTTGTCCTTGGCCGGAAGGTTCACCCAGAGCTGGAGGCCGTGGAACAGGCCGCCGGACGCCACCAGTGCCTCCGGCGGCGCCTCGATGTGCAACAGCCCGGAGCCCGCCGTCATCCACTGGGTGTCGCCATTGGTGATGGTGCCGCCACCGCCGTTGGAGTCCTGGTGGATGAAGGTGCCGTCGATGATGTAGGTGACGGTCTCGAAGCCGCGGTGCGGGTGCCACGGGGTGCCCTTCGGCTCACCCGGCGCGTACTCCACCTCGCCCATCTGGTCCATCATGATGAACGGGTCCAGGTACTTGTAGTTGATCCCGGCGAACGCGCGGCGCACCGGGAAACCCTCGCCCTCGAAGCCGCTCGGCGCGGTGGTCACGGCGAGCACGGGACGCGGTACGGCGTTGGTCGGCGCAGTCACCCGGGGCAGGGTCAGCGGGTTCTCGACGGTCACAGCGGGCATGTCGGACCTCCTGGTTCGTGAGCCGAGTTTAGTTGAACGTAGAACTTCTTGCCACCCAGAACACCGCCCGGTCCCCGGACATTCCCGGAGCCCGATCAGGCACCGCCTGGTACTGGCCCGCACGGGCCGCATCGTCCCTGGTAGCTCCCCCGGCCGCCTCGGACACCCCCGCGCGTCGGCCCGGACGGCACCAGGACCCCGCCGTCTTCCAGAGCATGCTCGACGCCGCCGCCGCGGCCCGTACCGCCGAGGGCGCCGGCCATGTCGACCTGTACGACAAGGAGGAGTACGTCGGACCCGCCGTCACCGAACTGACCGGCTTCTTCCGGACCGAGCTGGCGGAGCAGAAGTAGAAGTAACGGCCGGGGTCAGGCTCCCGCCGACACGTTCGCCGTCAGTTGCCGCAGGATCCGCTTGACCTCGGCGGAGTCCCGGGGCGACAGCGCCATCGCGTCGCCGATGGCGGCAGGCACCGTGCTCGCCAGGGCCCGCAGGTCGGCGCCCTCGTCGGTGAGGCTGACGCGGACGGTCCGCTCGTCCTCGGGGCTGCGCTCACGGCGGACGAACCCCGCCGCCTCCAAGCGCTTCACCAGCGGCGTGAGCGTGCCGTAGTCGAGCTGGAGTGCGGCACCGATGTCCTTGACCGGCACGGTGCCGTGCTCCCAGAGGACCAGCAGGACCAGGTACTGGGGGTACGTGAGCCCCAGCTCCTCCAGGAGCGGCCGGTACCGCTGGGTCACCGCGCGCGATGCCGCGTACAGGGCGAAGCACAGTTGGTCGTCGAGGAGCAGCGAGAACTCCTGAGGCGCCTCGTCATTCGGGCTCATCGGGCTCATCGGGCTCATCGGTGTCCTCCCTTCGCGCGGTCGTGTCGTGTCGCTCGGTCGTGCGTTCGCAGGCGAGCCTACATTTCCCATCGAGCAATCTCAACGTCAGCAATCTCAACGGCAGCGTTCTACTTGTGCACGAGGCAATCGTGCTCTAGGCTTTGAGTCAGGCGGGGTCCATCAGACCCCCCGCCCCCGCTCCCCTCGACCAAGGAGTACGTCATGTCCGCGACGCCCGAGTACGTCCCCACCGCCCCGGTCCTCGAACAGGCCGCTGCCGAGTTCGCCGAAGCCACAGCGAAGCCGCCGTTCCTCTTCCAGCTTCCCCCGGCGGAGGGGCGCAGGACCGTGGACGAGGTGCAGTCCGGGGAGATCGCCAAGCCGGCGGTGGACGAGGAGTGGATCACCGTGTCCGGCGGCCCCACCGGCTCGGTGAAGACCCGGATCGTCAAGCCCGCGGGCGCCACGGGCCCGCTGCCGGTCATCGTCTACCTCCACGGCGCAGGCTGGGTCTTCGGCAACGCCCACACCCACGACCGCCTGGTACGTGAACTCGCGGTCGGCGCGCGGGCCGCCGTGGTCTTCCCCGAGTACGACCTGTCGCCCGAGGCCCGGTATCCGGTCGCCATCGAGCAGAACTACGCCGTGGCCCGCTGGGTCGTCACGGACGGCGCGGGCAAGGATCTGGACGCCTCCCGGATCGCGGTCGCCGGGGACAGCGTCGGCGGCAACATGAGCATCGCCCTCACCCTGATGGCCAAGGAGCGCGGCGACGTACCCCTGGTCCAGCAGGTCCTCTTCTACCCGGTCACCGACGCCCGCTTCGACACCGGTTCCTACGAGCAGTTCGCCGAGGGGTACTTCCTCGCGCGCGAGGGCATGCGGTGGTTCTGGGACCAGTACACGACCGACGAGGACCAGCGCGCGGAGATCACCGCGTCACCGCTGCGCGCCACCGTCGACCAGCTCACCGGGTTGCCGCCCGCGCTGGTGATCACCGGTGAGGCGGACGTCCTGCGGGACGAGGGCGAGGCGTACGCGAACAAGCTCCGGCAGGCCGGGGTCGCCGTCACCAGCACCCGGTACCAGGGGATCATCCACGACTTCGTGATGCTCAACGCGCTGCGGGGTACGCAGGCGGCGCAGGGAGCGATCACGCAGGCGGTCGGCGTCCTGCGCGACGCCCTGGGCACCGCCTGACGACGCCACCGAGCGCACCGACGCCGCCCATGGGGAACGGTCAGCCGTACATCCGGCGCATCGCGAAGTCGACCATCTGCTCGACCGCCTTCGCGTCGAAGACCATCCGGTGGTCGCCCTCCATGTCGAGGACGAAGCCGTACCCCGTGGGCAGCAGGTCGATGACCTCGGCGCCCGTGATCACGAAGTACTTGGACTCCTTGCCGGCGTACCGGCGCAGCTCCTTGAGCGAGGTGAACATGGGGATCACCGGCTGCTGCGTGTTGTGCAGCGCGAGGAAGCCCGGGTTGTCGCCGCGCGGGCAGTAGACCTTCGACGTGGCGAAGATCTGCTGGAAGTCCTCGGCGGACAGGGACCCCGTGGTGAAGGCCCGCACGGCGTCCGCCAGCGAGGGCGGGGACGGCTCGGGGTAGAGCGGCTGCTGCGGCTGCCCGTACCCGCCGGGCATGTGCTGCTGGGGCGGGGGCTGCGGCTGCGCGTACTGCTGCCCAGGGGCGGTGCCGCCTGCGTGCTGGTCGTAGCCGTACATGGGCGCAAGCGTACCGAGCGGGGCGGGGTCCCCGTGGCCGGACCCTTCTCACACTTGTACGGTCCGGGGTTGCGTCTTATTACCGACGGGTAGCATCATCGTAGCTGCTACTTGCCTGCTACTTACGGAGTCGTCGCCATGGGGCACTACAAGTCGAATCTCCGCGACATCGAGTTCAACCTCTTCGAGGTGCTCGGGCGCGACAAGCTGTACGGGACCGGTCCGTTCGCGGAGATGGACGTCGAGACCGCCAGGAGTGTCCTGTCGGAGCTGAACCGGCTCGCGGAGCACGAGCTGGCGGAGTCCTTCACGGACGGGGACCGCACACCGCCCGTGTTCGACCCGGAGACGAACACGGCGCCGCTGCCCGACACCTTCAAGAAGTCGTACCGCGCCTTCATGGACTCCGAGTACTGGCGGCTCGGCCTGCCCGAGGAGATCGGCGGCACCACGGCCCCGCCGTCCCTGATCTGGTCGTACGCGGAGCTGGTCCTCGGGGCGAACCCGGCGATCTGGATGTACTCGTCGGGCCCCGCTTTCGCCCGCATCCTCTTCGAGGAGGGCAATGAGGTCCAGCAGAAGATCGCCTCGATAGCCGTCGAGAAGACCTGGGGCTCCACCATGGTCCTCACCGAGCCCGACGCGGGCTCCGACGTGGGCGCCGGGCGCACCAAGGCGGTCCCGCAGGAGGACGGCTCCTGGCACATCGAGGGGGTGAAGAGGTTCATCACGTCCGGCGAGCACGACATGGAGGAGAACATCCTTCACTACGTCCTCGCCCGCCCGGAGGGTGCCGGTCCGGGCACCAAGGGGCTGTCCCTCTTCCTCGTACCGAAGTTCCTCTTCGACTTCGAGACCGGCGAGCTGGGCGAGCGCAACGGTGTGTACGCGACGAACGTCGAGCACAAGATGGGCCTCAAGGCGTCCAACACCTGCGAGATGACCTTCGGCGACCGGCACCCGGCCAAGGGCTGGCTGATCGGCGACCGGCACGACGGCATCCGGCAGATGTTCCGGATCATCGAGTTCGCGCGCATGATGGTCGGCACGAAGGCGATCTCGACGCTGTCGACGGGGTATCTGAACGCCCTGGAGTATGCCAAGGAGCGCGTCCAGGGGCCCGATCTCGCACAGTTCATGGACAAGACGGCGCCCAAGGTCACCATCACGCACCACCCGGACGTACGGCGCTCGCTGATGGAGCAGAAGGCGTACGCGGAGGGAATGCGCGCGCTCGTCCTGCACACCGCGTCGGTCCAGGACACGATCGCGGCGAAGGAGGCGGCAGGTGAGGACGCGGCGCAGGAGCACGCGCTGAACGATCTTCTGCTGCCGATCGTCAAGGGGTACGGCTCCGAGAAGGCGTACGAGCAGCTCGCGCAGTCGCTCCAGATCTTCGGTGGCTCCGGGTACCTCCAGGAGTACCCGATCGAGCAGTACATCCGGGACGCCAAGATCGACACCCTGTACGAGGGCACCACGGCGATCCAGGGGCAGGACTACTTCTTCCGGAAGATCGTCCGGAACCAGGGTGCCGCGCTGAACTCGCTGGCCGAGGAGATCAAGAAGTTCCTCGCGGTCGGGGCGGGTGGCGAGGAGCTGGCCGGGGCGCGCGGGCAGCTCGCCCAGGCCGCCGCGGACCTGGAGGCGATCGTCGGCGTGATGCTGACGGATCTCGCGGCGACCGAGCAGGATGTACGGGCGATCTACAAGGTCGGGCTGAACACGACGCGGTTGCTGATGGCGTCGGGTGATGTGGTGGTCGGTTACCTGTTGCTGCGGGGGGCGGCTGTGGCGGCGGAGAAACTGCCGAGTGCGGGGGCGAAGGACCGGGGGTTCTACAGCGGCAAGATTGCCGCGGCCAAGTTCTTCGCGGGGAATGTGTTGCCGGGGGTTTCGATGCAGCGGGGGATTGCGGAGGGGGTGGGGCTTGAGTTGATGGACCTGGAGGAGTCGGCGTTCTGACCTGCGGTCGGCTGAGCCGGGGTTTGTGCGGTTGGATTTCGACTGCGGACTGACCTGCGGTCGGCTGATCGGGGTGGTGCGGTTCGTTTTCGACTGCGGGCCGTCGGGGGCTGGGCGCGCAGTTCCCCGCGGAATGACCTGCGGTCGGCTGATCAGGGGTGGTGCGGTTCGTTATCGACTGCGGGCCGTCGGTGGCTGGGCGCGCAGTTCCCCGCGCCCCTTGGGGGGTCTGGGGCGCCGGGTCGCAGGGCTCAGCCCTGCGTCTTCGGTGCCACCGCCGCCGGGGAGATCGGGGCGCAGTCCCGGTTTGGGTGGCTGTCGTTAAGGTGATGGCATGGTTACCTCCCCCCGCTTTGATCGCGCCCATACCGACGACCTCGTGTCCTTTCTCGCGGCGAGTCCGACGCCGTATCACGCGGTGGCGAATGTCGCCGAGCGGTTGGAGAAGGCCGGGTTCCGGCAGGTGGCCGAGGTCGATGCGTGGGACGGCACGGCGGGTGGCCGGTACGTGGTGCGCGGTGGCGCGGTCATCGCCTGGTACGTGCCGGAGGGCGCCACCGCGCACACCGGGTTCCGGATCGTCGGTGCCCATACCGATTCGCCGAACCTGCGGGTCAAGCCGCTGCCCGACATGGGCGGTCACGGCTGGCGCCAGATCGCCGTCGAGATCTACGGCGGCCCGCTGCTCAACTCCTGGCTCGACCGCGATCTCGGTCTCGCCGGCCGGCTCACGCTGCGGGACGGGACGACCCGGCTGGTGAATGTGGACCGGGCACTGATGCGCGTACCGCAGCTCGCCGTGCATCTCGACCGAGGGGTCAACGCGGAGGGCCTGAAGCTCGACCAGCAGCGGCACGCGCAGCCCGTCTGGGGGCTCGGTGAGGCGCACGAGGGCGATCTGATCCGGTTCCTGGAGGAGGAGTTCGACCTCGGTGACGGCGAGGTGGCGGGCTGGGACCTGATGTCCCACTCGGTCGAACCGCCCGCCTATCTGGGCCGGGACAAGGAACTGCTCGCGGGCCCCCGTATGGACAACCTCCTGTCGGTGCACGCCGGGACGGCCGCGCTCGCCGCCGTGGCCACCGCCGCCGGGAGCCTCCCGTACATTCCGGTGCTCGCCGCCTTCGACCACGAGGAGACCGGTTCGCAGTCGGACACCGGCGCCGACGGGCCGCTGCTCGGCTCCGTCCTGGAGCGGTCGGTGTTCGCGCGCGGCGGCTCCTTCGAGGACCGCGCCCGCGCCTTCGCCGGTACGGTCTGTCTCTCCTCGGACACCGGGCACGCCGTGCACCCCAACTACGCGGAGCGCCACGACCCGACGCACCACCCGCGCGCGGGCGGCGGCCCCATCCTCAAGGTCAACGTGAACAACCGTTACGCCACGGATGGCACGGGCCGTGCGGTGTTCGCCGCCGCCTGCGAGAAGGCCGGGGTGCCGTTCCAGTCCTTCGTCTCGAACAACGCGATGCCGTGCGGCACCACCATCGGCCCGATCACGGCGGCCCGGCACGGCATCAAGACGGTCGACATCGGCGTGGCGATCCTGTCGATGCACAGCGCCCGCGAACTCTGCGCCGTGGACGACCCGCACATGCTGGCCAACACCCTCACGGCTTTCCTGGAGGGCTGACCGCCATCGCGGGGGCGTGGTTACTCCGGCCAGTCGGAGTTCTTGATGACCTCCACGAAGTCGCCGGGGACGAATCCGCGGACGTAGTGGGCCAGTACGTCGGCCTTGACGTTGCCGAACGTCGTGTCGGGGCGGTCCTTGATGCCCTCGGTGAACGCAGCGAGGATCCGGTTCTTGAAGTCCGGGCGGGGGTGGGCCGCGACGACGGCCGCCCGCTCCTCCTCGGAGACGGCGTGGTAGCCGATGCCGAGGACGTCCAGTTCCACGCCCCGGGTGACCAGGGCGACCTCGGGCGCCATGTGCAGGGGGATCTCCGGCGTGGTGTGCAGGGCGATGGCCGTCCAGACCCGGTCGGCCGGCTCACCGGTGATGCCGTGGGCGTGCAGGAAGCGGCGGGCCTCGTCCGCACCGTCGATCTCGAACCGCTGGTCGGTGCGGCGGAACCGCTCGGTCAGCCCCAGATCGTGGAACATCGCCCCCACGTACAGCAGCTCGGGGTCGAAGCGCAGACCCTGCTCCTGGCCGCGCAGTGACCCGAACAGGAACACCCGCCGGGAGTGGTCGTACAGCAGCGGCGCGGCGACGTCCCGTACCAGCTCGGTCGCCTCGCGGGTGAGGGTGCTGTCCGGGATCCGGACACCGGCGATCGATTCACTCGTGGACGCGTTCGGGGACGCGCTCGCGGACGCGGCGCTCGTGGATGCACTCATGACGTCTGTCCTTCCTTCTTCCTCGCTCACCGACTCGGACGGTCCGCCGGTGAGCTGACTCCCTCCACGGTCGCCCCCTGCCGTACCCTGGTGCCATGTCCAAGAGGCCACACACCCCTCAGATTCAGACATGACCCCGCGTACGCCGGACCCCGTCACCCATCCCCCCGTCACCCATCGCGTCGCGTTCCTCGCCTTCGACGGGGTGACCCTGCTCGACGTCAGCGGCCCCCTGGAGGTGCTGACCCAGGCGGGGCGGCTCGGCCACCCGTACGCGCCTGTCGTCGTCTCCCCGCGCGGCGGCGACATCACCACCTCGTCGGGCCTGGTGCTGGCAGCGACCACGGCGGTGGCCGGGGCCGGGGCGGTCGACACGCTCGTGGTCGCCGGGGCCGACCGGCTGGCCGAGGAGGCGTCGGGCGACGAGCTGCTGTCGGCGGCGGCCGTCCTCGCCGAGGGGGCGCCCCGGGTCGCGGCGGTCTGCACCGGAGCGTTCGTCCTCGCGGAGCTGGGCCTGCTCGACGGGCGCCGGGCGACCACCCACTGGCGGCACGCCAAGACGCTCGCCCGCCGCTACCCCCGGATCCGCGTCGAGCCGGACGCCCTCCACATCCGCGACGGCCGCTACGTCACATCGGCGGGCATCAGCGCCGGTATCGATCTGGCCCTCGCCCTCGTGGAGGACGACCACGGAGCGGACGCGGCCCGCGACGCCGCCCGCGAACTGGTCGTCTTCATGCAACGGCCCGGCGGGCAGTCACAGTTCTCGACGGCGCTGGTGACCCCGCCGGCGCGCAGCGATGTGCTGCGCTCGCTGACCGCGTCCGTACTCGCCGACCCGGCCGCCGACCACAGCCTGCCCGCCCTGGCCACCTCCGCCGCCCTCAGCACCCGGCATCTGGCCCGGCTCTTCCAGACCGAGTTCGGCACCACACCCGCCCGCTGGGTCGAACGCGTCCGCCTGGACCGTGCCCAGCAACTCCTCCTCGACGGCCACAGCGTCACCTCGGCGGCCCGCCACAGCGGCCTCGGCAGCGACGAAACCCTCCGCCGCGCCTTCGCCCGCCACCTGAACACCACCCCCACCGAATACCGCCGCCGCTTCACGACGACCCGGACCGCCGACGCCTGACGACCCGGACGCCGCCGTCACCGCGCCCTCCCGTATCCGCCTGGAAGGGCTCGGCGACCTGGTCGACGGGGAGCACTTCTTCGACGGCCTCGCCGTCCACCACGACCGCGAGGCCTCGGTCGTCGTCCTCGAATACGCGGTGCACGGCAGGGCGGTCGCCAAGGGCCGGGCGTACGACAACCACTTCGTCTCCGTGGTCACCATCCGGGACCGCCGTATCACCCACTGGCGGGACTACCTCGACCCGCTGGCCGTCCTCGACGCGCTCGGGATCCCTTTCCCGGCGCGTTCATAGGGCACGCCTCGCAGGTCAACGCCTCATAGGTCACGCCTCACATACGTCACGTCTCGTCCATCCCCGCCAGCACCAGCGGCAGCCGGTCCGGGCCGTCCGGGGTGAGGTGGAGCGGTACGCCCCAGTCCTGTTGGTGGACGTGGCAGGCCGGGTACTCGTTGGCCGGGTCGTCGTCGCAGGACGCCGCCATCGCCGAGACGTGCAGGACGCCTTCCGGGACGGCCGGGTTCAGCTCCAGGGTGCGGGCGAGGTCCGTGCCGGCGCCCTCGCCGGAGAGGAGCAGTTCGGGCGGGGTCGCGGAGACGAGCAGGCGGGTCGACGGGCCGTACCGGGTGTCGAGTTTCTGGCCCGCCGGGGCCTGGAAGATCACGTCGAGGCGGAGCTTGCCGGGGGCGACCTCCGTGGCCGCGCGCTTGGTGCGGTGCGCGACGGACTCCACGCGGACCGCCTCCTCGGGCAGCCGCAGCCGGGTCAGCCGGTGCCGGCCCGACTCGACGACCACGATCTCGGGCACCCCGGCGCCCGTCCCGCCACCGACGAGCACCGCGTCCGACGGCTCGCGCAGATCGGTCGCGAGCGTGGTGACCTCGCCGGTCGCGGGGTCGTAGCGGCGCAGTGCGTGGTTGTACGTGTCGCTGACGACGACCGAACCGTCCGGCAGGGCCGTCACGCCCAGCGGATGCTGGAGCAGCGCCTGCCCGGCGGCGCCGTCGCGGTGCCCGAAGTCGAACAGGCCGGTGCCGACGGCCGTGTGCACGGCGCCCTCGGTGTCCACCCAGCGCAGGGCGCTCGTCTCGGAGTCGGCCACCCAGAGCCGGTCGGCGGTCGCCGCGAGCCCGGACGGCTGGGCGAACCACGCGTCGGCGCCCGGCCCGTCGACCAGGCCCTCGTTGGTGGTGCCCGCCGCGACGGCCACGGTCCGCTCGGCCGGGTCGTACGTCCACAGCTGGTGGACGCCCGCCATCGCGATCCACACCCGCCCCTGGAACACGGCCACGTCCCACGGCGACGACAGATCCACCTCACGCGCGGGACCACTCGTCGGCGACCCCTGCCACCACTGCCGCCCGGTACCGGCGAGCGTCACCACGGCGCCGGACGCCAGGTCGAGGGCGCGCAGCGCGTGATTCACGGTGTCGGCGACGACGACCGTCATGTCATCGAGGAGGGCCAGCCCCTGCGGCTCGCTGAACGCGGCCTCCGCCGCAGGCCCGTCCGCGAACCCCCGCGCCCCGGACCCGATCCGCCGCACCACCGTCTCGCCGTCCGCCTCCAGCTCCACGAGCTGATGCCGCGTCGTGTCCGAGACGAGCAGCCGCCCGGACGGGAGGGCGAGTGCCTTGCCGGGGAAACGGAGATCCGTCGCGACGGGCTCCGGCGCCACATACGGACCGTCGCCGCGCCGCAGCGTGCCCTTCGCGCCGTGCTCGGCCTCCAGCTCCTCGACCAGCTTGGCGAGGGCGTGCGCATGCCCCTCACCCGCGTGCTGCGCGACGACGTACCCCTCGGGGTCGATCACGACGAGCGTCGGCCAGGCCCGCACCGCGTACTGCTTCCAGGTCGTCAGCTCGGGATCGTCCAGCACGGGATGCTCGACCCCGTACCGCTCCACGGCGTCCACGACGGCCTGGTGCTCGGCCTCGTGCACGAACTTCGGCGAGTGCACCCCGATGATCACGACGGTGTCCCGGTGCCGCTCCTCCAGCTCCCGCAGCTCGTCCAGGACATGCAGACAGTTGATGCAGCAGAAGGTCCAGAAATCGAGCAGAACGATACGTCCGCGCAGGTCGGCGAGGGTGAGGTCGCTCCCACCCGTGTTCAGCCAGCCGCCTTTGCCGATCAGCTCGGGGGCACGGACTCGGGTACGGCGGGGAGAGGCAGCGTTCATGAGGTCAAGGGTGCCATCACGGCCGGCCGAGTCCGTGACCGGTGGTCGCGTCCACGTGGGACGGAATCTCGTCGTGGTGGTCGCCGACCGTGGAGGTGCCGGTCGGTTCGAGGAGCAGGATCTCGGTGCCTTCGCGGGCGGACGGCTTGTGCCAGATGCCGCGCGGGACGGTGAAGACGGAGCCCCGGGGCAGGGTGACCGTACGTTCCCCGCCACGTTCCCCGGCCGTCTCGCGGAGCGCGATCGACAGTTCGCCCTCGATCACCAGGAAGAACTCGTCCGTGTCGTCGTGCACGTGCCACAGATGCTCGCCCGCCACCTTGGTCACGCGCACGTCGTAGTCGTTGACCCGCGTGACGATGCGGGGGCTCCACAGGGCGTCGAAGGAGTCGAGTGCCGCGCGCAGGGAGATCGGCGTGGACGCGGGCGCGATCGGTGCCGTGTTGTCGGTCATGACCGCATCCTCCGCCGTAGTCCGGCTCCCCCACGAGTGCTAGAAATCGCATATGCCGCAAGATTCCTCGCAGCGCCCGGGGGTCGCCGGAGCGCACCCTCACCGGATCGTCGTGATCGTGGACGAGAACTCCAACCCCTTCGAGCTGAGCTGCGCGATCGAGGTCTTCGGACTGCGCCGGCCCGAGCTGGGCCGGGACCTGTACGACTTCCGCCTCTGCGCGGCGGCGCCCCGTACCCGTATGCGCGACGGCTTCTTCACCCTCACGGATGTCGCCGGGCTCGACGCGGCCGAGGCCGCCGACACCCTGATCGTGCCGAACCGGCCCGACACCGACACGCCCCGCACCCCGGACGTCCTCGACGCGGTCCGCCGCGCCCATGCCAGGGGCGCCCGGCTCGTCGGATTCTGCAGCGGCGCCTTCACGCTCGCCGAGGCCGGGCTGCTCGACGGGCGCCGGGCCGCCTGCCACTGGATGTGGGCGGACTCCTTCCGCACCCGTTTCCCCCGGGTACGCCTGGAGCCGGACGTCCTGTTCGTGGACGACGGCGACCTGCTCACCGCGTCCGGCAGCGCCTCCGCGCTCGACCTCGGGCTGCATCTGGTCCGCCGCGACCACGGCGCCGAGATCGCGAACGCCGTCTCCCGGCGCCTCGTCTTCGCCGCCCACCGCGACGGCGGCCAGCGCCAGTTCGTGGAGCGCCCGGTGCCCGACATCGCCGGCGAATCCCTCGGCCCGCTCCTCGCCTGGGCGCAGGAGCGCCTCGGCGACCCCCTCACCGTCACCGACCTCGCCGCGCACGCCGCCGTCAGCCCCGCCACCCTGCACCGCCGCTTCCGCGCCCAGCTCGGCACCACGCCTCTGGCCTGGCTCACCGGTGAGCGCGTGGCGCTGGCCTGCCGACTGATCGAGCGCGGCGAGGAACGCCTCGACCTCGTCGCCCGCCACAGCGGCCTCGGCACCGCCGCCAACCTCCGCGCACGGCTGCGCCGCGAAACCGGACTAAGCCCGTCGGCCTACCGGCGGCGTTTCGGACCCGCGGCCGGGGAACGCGTAAGCGTATGAAACTTCTGGTAAGAGACCGGCTGCTCGGCTTCGGCGAGGACTACTGGATCGAGGACGAGCGCGGCGACAAGATCTTCCTCGTCGACGGCAAGGCCATGCGCCTGCGGGACACCTTCCAACTGAAGGACCGGCGGGGGCGGACCCTGATCGACATCCACCAAAAAATGTTCGCGCTACGGGACACGATGGTCATCGAGCGGGACGGGGAACCCCTCGCGACTCTCCGCCGCAAACGCCTCTCCCTGCTGCGCAACCACTACCGCGTCACCCTGGTCGAGGGCACGGAACTCGACGTCAGCGGCAAGATCCTCGACCGCGAGTTCGTCATCGAGTACGACGGCGAGGTGCTGGCGGTCGTGTCGCGGCGGTGGCTGCGGTTACGGGAGACGTACGGGGTGGACATCGTCCGCGAGGACGCGGACCCGGCACTGATCATCGCGGTGACCGTCTGCGCGATCAACCTCGCGGAGAAGGAACGGGACAACGATTGAGTAGCTAGCGAAGTCGGCGGTCCTTCAGCGCCGGGAACTGTTCCCGGGTAACCCCCACCCGCTCAGGATCGATCCGTACCCGCAAAACCCCCTCCTCGGCGTGCGCCAGCTCCCCCACCACCTCGCCCCAGGGATCGACCACCACACTGAACCCCGCCTGCGGCACCCCCGCATGCGCCCCCGCACTCCCGCACGCCACCACGAACGCCTGATTCTCCACGGCCCGCGCCCTCGCGAGCAGCGACCAGTGCCCGCGCCGCCGCTCCGGCCACCCCGCCGGAATCACCAAGGTCTCGGCACCTGCGTCGACCAGCCCCCGGAACAGTTCGGGAAACCGCAGGTCGTAGCAGGTGGCGAGGCCGAGCGTGGTCTCCGGAAGACGGACGGTCACCAGGTCCTCACCCGGGCTCATCAACACCGCCTCGCCCTTGTCGAAGCCGAAGCGGTGGATCTTCCGGTAGGCGGCGGCGAGTTCACCGGTGGGCGAGAAGACGAGCGAGGTGTTGTAGAGGTGTCCGTCGGCGTCCCGCTCGGGGATCGACCCCGCGTGCAGCCAGACGCCCGCGTCACGGGCCGCCGCGGCCATCACCTCGTACGTCGGCCCCTCCAGCGGCTCGGCCTCCGCGTCGAACGACTCGTACGCGAAAGCGCCGGTCGTCCACAGCTCGGGGAGGACCACGAGATCGACTCCGGCTTGTTCCCGTACCAGCGAAGCCACCCGTGTACGGCGCGAATCGACCGATTCACCCTCGTCTGGACCGATCTGGAGGAGAGAGGCGTGCACACTACCACCGTCCTGGCATTCAAGCCGTCAATACGGGCCTACGATCGTCACACGAAAGCACTGCCGGGGTGACTGCAAGCAGCGTACTGTCCTTTCCGGGGGAGCCCCCGGACCCCCGGAAGCGCCGAGCCAAACCTGCCGACCGCCCGCACGCCAACCGCAGCCCGCCGCACGCAACAACGCCCGAGGGGTCTCGTGAGTCTCCATCCCAGCCTTCAGAACTACGCCGACGCCTGGACCCACTCAGTGGATGCGATATCCGAGCTGGTCCAGCCGCTAGTGGAAGGGGAGTGGAATCGGGCGACGCCCTGCCCGGCCTGGTCGGTCCGGGACATCGTGTCGCACGTGA
The DNA here is from genome assembly GCF_044757265.1 of Streptomyces sp. NPDC091292. NCBI lineage: Bacteria > Bacillati > Actinomycetota > Actinomycetes > Kitasatosporales > Streptomycetaceae > Streptomyces > Streptomyces sp. NPDC091292. The sequence goes on from NZ_JBIVUQ010000033.1 coordinate 40,135, forward strand.
TCGGACTCGACTGCGAGATGCTGGGCGACCCGCGGCCGATCCACACGCTGCCGCGCGACCTCTACCACGTGACGAACGAGCACCAGCGGTACATGGAGATGCAGGTCGACGTGCGCCGCCATCACACGGCGCCGGAGATGACGTCGGAGCTGGAGTACACGATCATCCGCCGCTCGCGGCAGTTGCGGAACGAGTCGCGGCAGCCCGACGCGAAGGTTCGGGGACCGCTCGGGGCGGAGATCACACTCGAAGACGCCATGCGCAGGCGGGCGTTCGACGTGTGGGTGCACGAGCAGGACCTGCGGACGGCGCTCGGGCGGCCCGGCAACCTGGACTCTCCCGGCGCACATGTCGCCAAGGACGTCCTGATCGAGGCCCTGCCGAAGGTCGTCGCGCACGGTGCGGGCGCCCCGAACAACTCGGCGGTCGTCTTCGACGTGCACGGCCCGATCGAGTTCCTGCGCACGGTACGGGTCAACGCGGACGGCCGCGGAAGCGTGGACGGCGCCCCTTCGCTGGGCCCCCTGGTCACCCTCAGCCTCGACTGGGAAACCCACTTCCGCCTCGCCTGCGGACGCACCACCCCGGAAGCGGTGGCGGACAGAATCAAGACGGAAGGCGACCCGGAACTGACGGCGGCGATCCTCCGCGAATTCACGATCACTAAGTAGACGCACCTGTGCTGCTGTGGGCAATCGTGCCGCTGGGGCGGCACGGGTGGGCACAGCGGCACCCGGACGCCCGGCAACCCCTACGTCTGCGCCGGCACATGCACCGTAGTAACCCGACTCGCAACCAACCTCTCCCGCTCCCGCCGCGCAGCGCCCTTCCGCAACCGCAAAATCTGCCAAAGCCCCACCGCCTCCAACACGAACACCGCCGAGAACGCCACCCGGAACTCCCCACCGGTCACATCCAGCAGCACCCCCACCGCCAGCAGCGTCGTCATGGAGGCGACGAATCCCCCCATGTTGACGATGCCGGAGGCAGTCCCCTGCCGCTCAGGCGGATTCGCCGGCCGGGCGAAATCGAACCCGATCATGGACGCGGGCCCGCACGCCCCGAGCACGGAACACAGCACGACCAGCAACCAGAACGGCGCCCGCCCCCCGACCCCGGGGTACGAGAGAACCGCGGCCCACGTCACCGCCGTCACCGCCACCGTCCCGAGCGCCAGCGGAAGCCGCGCCGCGTGGTGCCGGGCCACCACCTGCCCGTACACCAACCCCACCACCATGTTCGACAGCACCACCAGCGTGAGCAGATCCCCCGCGGTCGCCCGTGACAGCCCCTGCGCCTCGACCAGGAACGGCAGCCCCCACAGCAGCAGGAACACCATCGCCGGGAACTGCGTGGTGAAGTGCACCCACAGCCCGAGCCGGGTCCCGGGCTCCCGCCAGGACGCGGCGATCTGCCGCCGTACGTAGGCCGCGCCCCGATGCGTCAGCGGCTCCGGCTCGTACCCCTTCGGATGGTCCTTCAGGAACACCAGCATCAGGACGAGGACGAGGACCCCGGCGAACGCGCTGCCCGCGAACGCGGTGGTCCAGCCGACGCCGTGCAGCAGTCGGGCGAGGACGAGGGTCGAGACCAGGTTGCCCGCCATGCCGACGAGACCGGCGAGCTGGGCGACGAGCGGGCCGCGCCGGGCCGGGAACCAGCGGGTGCCGAGCCGCAGCACGCTGATGAACGTCATCGCGTCACCGCACCCGAGCAGCGCGCGCGACGCCAGCGCCATGCCGTACGTGGGCGAGAACGCGAAACCGAGCTGCCCGGCCGTGAACAGGACGGCGCCGATCGTCAGCATCGTCTTCGTGCCGAGCCGGTCGACCAGGAGGCCGACGGGTATCTGCATGCCCGCGTACACGAGCAACTGGAGTATGGAGAAGGTGGACAGGGCGGAGGCGTTGACGTGGAAGCGGTCGGCGGCGTCCAGGCCTGCGACGCCCAGTGAGGTGCGGAAGATGACGGCGACGAAGTAGACGGCGACACCGACCGACCAGACCAGGACGGCGCGCCGGCCGCCCGGTGGGTCGCCGGGCAGGGCGACCGGCGGGGCCGACGCGCTCATCGGACCTCGCCCCGCGCCAGGTTGGAGAACCAGCTGACGTGCCGGTGCACGATCGCGACCGCCGCGTCGGCGTCACCGGCGCGCAGGGCGTCCAGGATCTCCTGGTGCTCGGTGAGCGTCTTGGCGATCCGGTCGGGGTGCGAGTGCAGGACGGCGACGCCCATCCGCAACTGCCGGTCGCGGAGCTGGTCGTAGAGGCGGGACAGGATGTCGTTGCCGCCGCTGCGGACGATCTCGGCGTGGAAACAGCGGTCCGTGACGGCCGCCTGGGCGAGATCACCGGCGGCGGCCTGCTCGCGCTGCTGTTCGAGCAGCTCCTCCAGGCGGGCGATCAGCAGCGGGGACGCGGGGACCGCCTTGCGGGCCGCGTGCTCCTCGACGAGCTGCCGGGTCTCGACGACGTCCGCGATCTCCTGCGCGGAGACCGGCAGGACCAGGGCGCCCTTCTTCGGGTAGAGCTTGATCAGCCCCTCCACCTCCAGGCGGAGCAGGGCCTCGCGTACGGGGGTCCGGGACACCCCGACGGCATCCGCCAACTCGCCCTCCGTGAGCAGGCTTCCGCCCTCGTAACGCCGTTCGAGAACGCCTTGCTTCACATGCACGTAGACACGGTCGGCGGCGGGCTGGGGTTTGGCGGGGCCGGGGGCGGGGGCGGTGACCGGGGTGGTGGGGAGTGCTGTCGAGGGGGCGGAGGGCGCTGAAGGCATGCACACAGCTTAGATACATCACGTACCCATGGGGAGAGCCGTCCATATCGCGGGACGGAATCACAGAAAAAAACTCCCGTCCCGTACATCCATCCCGCCCCGTCGTGAGTCATCACCAGAAGCGGCATCCCCATGTCGCTGCATTCCAGGGGCATTTGGAGCGTTCACGTTGAACACAGGAATTAAGGGCATTCGCCGCGCCACGGCCGTTACGGTGACTTTCACCGCGGGCGCCGTCCTCGTCGGCGGCGTGTTCGCCAGCGGCGCGCAGGCCGCCACCCCGGCGCCGCCCACGATCGTCGCCAAGGGCGGCTTCGTGATGAACAACGGCACGGGATCGACCCTGTTCACGAAGGCCGCGGACACCCGCCGTTCCACCGGTTCCACCACGAAGATCATGACCGCGAAGGTGGTGCTGGCGCAGCGCGGCCTCAACCTGGACTCGAAGGTCACGATCCAGAAGGCCTACAGCGACTACATCGTCTCGAAGGGCGCCTCGTCGGCCCGGCTGATCGTCGGCGACAAGGTCACCGTCCGCCAGCTCCTCTACGGGCTGATGCTGCCGTCCGGCTGCGACGCGGCGTACGCCCTCGCGGACAAGTTCGGCTCGGGCTCCACCCGGGCGGCGCGGGTGAAGTCGTTCATCGGCAAGATGAACGCCGCCGCGAAGGACCTCGGTCTGAAGAACACCCACTTCGACTCGTTCGACGGCATAGGGAATGGATCGAACTACTCGACGCCGCGTGATCTGACGAAGATCGCCAGCAGCGCGATGAAGAATTCCACGTTCCGCACGGTCGTGAAGACGACGTCGACAAAGCAGAAGGTCACCACGAAGAGTGGCGGCTACCGCTATATGAACTGGACCAACACCAACAAGCTGCTCGGCAGCTACTCCGGCGCGATCGGCGTCAAGACGGGCTCGGGCCCGGAGGCCAAGTACTGCCTGGTCTTCGCCGCCACGCGCAACGGCAAGACGGTGATCGGCACGGTCCTGGCCTCCACCTCGGAGACCAACCGGACGTCGGACGCGAAGAAGCTGATGGACTACGGCTTCAAGCGGTAACCGACGACCTTCCCAACTCACCTTGATTCAGGGCTTGTTCCGCCACCAACGGAACAAGCCCTGATCTATTCTGTGCGCGTCCGTGCACCGCGCGCCGGCCGCATCGATGACACCGGGGGATCGCATGGCCGAGGACGTGGCGTCCACCTCACCGACCACGGATCCGCCCGCGGGCGACCCGGAACCTACAACTCCGCCTGATTCTCCGGAGCCCGTTGCGCCCGGCACCCCAACCCGGCCCCCCGTCCTCACCCGCATCCGCCAGGCACACACCCGCATGGGCACGGCCAACAGGATCGCGCTCTACGCGACCGTCTGCGCGGTACTGGCGTATGTGACCCCGCTGGGGCAGAGCCTGTACGAAAAGGTGTTCCCCGATCACGCGGTGGCGCTCGTCGTGGAGCAGCAGGACAGCCCCTGCGAGGCGAGCTGGGTCCTGCTGCCGGGTGAGGAAAACCTCCGTACCGCCATGTGGGGCGACGTGCGCCGGATCAGCCGCTGGGAACGGGACGGGCGGATTGTCCACGCGAACCAGGTACTGGCCAGTGTGAGCGTGCGGGGCAACGCCGACAAAGCGGTCGTGATCCGCGACCTCACCCTCACCGTCGTCCGCCGTGACACACCGGCGCAGGGCAGCTTCTTCCGGGGCGGCGGATGCGGCGGAGGGGAGGAACCCGAGTTTCTGGTGGCGGACCTCGACACGCTGCCGCTGAACCAGGAGGTACCGGTGTCGTACCTGCGGCGCAGCCCGACCCAGAAGGCCGCTCGCGAGGCCGCGGAGGCCATGGGCAAGCCCGTCTCGCTGCCCCGCCAGGTGACCACCGACGGAACCTACTCCTTCTCCCTCGCAGGCCGGACCCAGCGGTACGACGTCGAGTGGTTTGCGACCGTGACCTGGTGGGACGGCGAAGAGGTACGGCAACAGCGCATCGACAACGACGGCAGACCGTTCCGTGTCTCGGCCGCGGGCGAAGGCACCTCCCGCTGATGACGCGTCTCGGGGCGTGGAAGCCGTCGGCGTGGAAGCCGCTCCTGGGGACATGGCCCGCCGGCGCCGTGTACGGCACGCTGCTCGCGGCGGCGGTCTGCGCGCTCCCGTTCCAGATCGACTGGGCCGAGGGTCTGGCACCGACCGACTCCGAGCAGAGCGTCCTGGTCCGGCTGCGCTACATGACGGTGTCGCCGACCCTGCTGAACGCGGAACGGTCCGGTCCGGTCGCGTACCTGCACGAGGCCCTCTGGCTGGCCCTCTTCTTGGGACTTCTGGTCGGTGCGTCGCGCGCCGTCTCCCGCCGGTCCTCCGGGGCGGAGGACCGATCGGGACTCTTCTGTCTCGCGATGGTCGCCTTCGCACCACTGGCGAATCTGCTGGTCCTGACGGCGTTGGAGCTTCCGCAGTTGGTGGCGGACCCCGTCCTGCGGGGCGATCGTGCGGCGCAGTTGCTCACCGACGCACAGGACGCCTCGCCCCACACGATCGTGCTGGCGATCTGCGGTGCGGGCGTCGCGTCCTGGCGGGCGGCGCGGATCAGGCAGCGACGGGAAGGGCGTGCCGAGGAGGGTGGGAGCGGGGAGGAAGGCGAGAGCGGCGAGGAGAGCCAGAGCGCTGGGACCGCGGCGGAGGTCACCACCCTGCGGGCGCTTCTCTGGGAGGCGCTGGCCGAAACCACCGGCCCCCGGGAAACCCTCTGGCGCAGGATCGGCGCCACCGTGCTGGCCACCGCGGGCGCCCTGGTGCTGCTTCTGCTGCTGTCGTCCGGACTCTACGAGAGCGTGCTGAGCCGACCCGCGTACGCCCTGTGCCGGGTCGGCGGCTCCGCCGAGATCTGCGCCGACCGCCTGGTGACCCTCGCCGAGGGGAGTCTGCCCAAGAACGACGTGCCCCCCAGACTGTCACCCGCCTACTGGGCCTACGCGAAGATGTACGCACTCCAGGGATACGCGGCGCTGTTCGCCTCGGTCCACTTCATGGTGCGCGCGCGACCCGGCACACGGTCGGACCGCCCTGCGGCCGTCTTCCTCGTCGCCTGGGCCGGGTACTGCGCCGGGGCCGTCCTGTACGCCCACCTCCTGGAAATGGGCGAACGGGCCGCCCTCCGCGGGTTCCTGACCTGGTCCGAAGTACCCGATCTGCTCAGCGGTCTCCTGATTCCGCCGACCGGGCTCGACCACACCCTCCTCGCCGCCCCGCTCGCGGCGGGGATCTGCGCGCTGTTCGCCTGGGGCCGCATCCGGCTACGCGACCTGGGCGCCCGCGCGGGAGACGCATCGCCCCCCGCGCAGGCTCCCGTGGTCACGCCCAGGCGATGAGCCTCTTCGGCTGTTCCAGGACCGCCGCCACGTCGGCGAGGAACTTCGAGCCCAGTTCGCCGTCGATCAGGCGGTGGTCGAAGGACAGGGCGAGTGTGGTGACCTGGCGGGGCTTGACCTTGCCCTTGTGGACCCACGGCTGCGGCTTGATCGTGCCGACCGCGAGGATCGCGGACTCGCCGGGGTTCAGGATGGGCGTGCCCGTGTCGACGCCGAAGACGCCGACATTGGTGATGGTCACCGTGCCGCCCTGCATCGCGGCCGGAGAGGTCTTGCCCTCGCGGGCCGTGCTCACCAACTCGCTCAGGGCGCGGGACAGTTCGGGCAGGTTCTTGTCGTGCGCGTCCTTGATGTTCGGTACGAGCAGACCGCGCGGGGTCGCCGCGGCGATACCCAGGTTGACGTAGTGCTTGAGGACGATCTCCTGGTTCGCCTCGTCCCACGCGGCGTTGACGTCCGGGTTCCGCTTGATCGCGACGAGCAGGGCGCGCGCGATCAGCAGCAGCGGGTTCACCCGCAGCCCCGTCATGCCGTACGTGTCGGGGTCCCGCTTCAACTCGTCGACCAGCTTCATCGTGCGGGTCACGTCCACCGTCACGAACTCCGTGACATGCGGCGCCGTGAACGCCGAGCCGACCATCGCCTGCGCGGTCGCCTTCCGGACGCCCTTGACGGGGATACGGGTCTCCCGCGCACCGACCCCGCCGACCGGTCCGGCCGCGACGACCGGAACCGGGACCTCCGTCACGGGCGCCGGGACCGGGGCCACCGGTGCCTCGGGCGCCGCCGCCGCGTGGACGTCCTCGCGCGTGATGATCCCGTCGGGTCCGGTCGGCACCACCGTGTCGAGGTCGACGCCGAGGTCCTTGGCGAGCTTGCGGACGGGGGGCTTGGCGAGCGGCCGGGTGCCGTTGCGGGAGCCGGTGGCGACGACCGCCGCCACCTCAGCCACCGGGGCGGGTGCGGCTGCCGGGGTCTCCGGGGCGGCGGCGACCGGCTTGCGGGCCCGCCGCTTGGTCGAGGACTCGGCGACCCCGTACCCCACGAGGACGGGCGTGCGCCCGGGGGGAGCCTCCGGTGCGGCGGACGGTTCCGTCCCCGCCGACGGCTCCGCGACCGCCTCCGAAGCGACCGTCTCCGAAGCGGCCGGACCCGGCGAGACCGAACCCGGCGCCACCGGACCCGCCCCACCCGCGATGTCCACCGCGATGATCACCTGTCCGACATCGACGGTCGTCCCCTCGGGGAACCGCAGCTCCCGGACCACACCGTCATACGGAATCGGCAGCTCCACCGCGGCCTTCGCCGTCTCCACCTCGCAGACGACCTGCCCGTCGGTGACCGTGTCACCTTCCTGGACGTACCACTTGAGGATCTCCGCCTCGGTGAGCCCCTCGCCCACGTCGGGCATCTTGAACTCGCGTACGGACGCGTCAGTCATCGTCGTCACGTCCTCTCCTCAGTACGCAAGCGAGCGGTCGACGGCGTCGAGCACCCGGTCGAGGCCCGGCAGATACTCGTCCTCCAGGCGCGCCGGCGGGTACGGCGCGTGATAGCCGCCGACCCGCAGCACGGGCGCCTCCAGGTGGTAGAAGCACCGCTCCGTGATCCGCGCGGCGACCTCCGCCCCCGTACCGAGGAACACCGGCGCCTCGTGCACCACGATCAGCCGCCGCGTCTTCTCGACCGACGTCTGCACCGTGTCGAAGTCGATCGGCGACATCGAGCGCAGGTCGACCACTTCGAGGGACTTGCCCTCCTCCTGCGCGGCAGCCGCGGCTTCCAGGCACACCTTCACCATCGGCCCGTACGCGGCGAGCGTCAGATCCGTGCCCTCCCGCGCCACGCGCGCCTTGTGCAGCGGCCCGGGGATGGCGTCGGGGTCGACCTCGCCCTTGTCCCAGTACCGCCGCTTCGGCTCGAAGAAGATCACCGGGTCGTCGCTCTGGATGGCCTGCTGGAGCATCCAGTACGCGTCCGACGCGTTCGAGGGCGAGACCACCTTCAACCCCGCCACATGCGCGAACAGCGCCTCCGGCGACTCCGAGTGGTGCTCGACCGCGCCGATGCCACCGCCGTACGGAATGCGGATGACGACCGGCATCTTGATCTTGCCGAGCGCCCGCGCGTGCATCTTCGCGAGCTGCGTGACGATCTGGTCGTACGCCGGGAAGACGAAGCCGTCGAACTGGATCTCCACCACCGGGCGGTACCCGCGCAGGGCGAGACCGATCGCGGTGCCGACGATGCCCGACTCGGCGAGCGGCGTGTCGATGACCCGGTCCTCACCGAAGTCCTTCTGCAGCCCGTCGGTGACCCGGAAGACACCGCCGAGCTTGCCCACGTCCTCGCCCATGACGAGGACCTTCGGGTCGGTGTCGAGCGCCCTGCGCAGCGACTCGGTGATCGCCTTGGCGAGCGGGAGCTTCTGTACGGCCATGGTCAGCGCACCTCTCCGTCCGCGAACGACGCCTGGTAGGCGGCGAACTGCGCCCGCTCCTCGTCGACGAGCGCGTGCCCGTCCGCGTACACGTTCTCGAAGATGGCCAGATGGTCCGGGTCCGGCATCGCCCGCACCACCTCACGCACCCGCTTTCCCAACGCTTCGCTCTCCGCTTCGAGTTCCGCGAAGAATCCCTCATCAGCGTGGCCTTCGGACTCCAGATACGCCTTCAGCCGCGCGATCGGGTCCTTGGCCTCCCAGGCCGCCCGCTCGTCGTCGTGGCGGTAGCGCGTCGGGTCGTCCGACGTGGTGTGCGCGCCCATCCGGTATGTGAACGCCTCGACGAGCGTCGGCCCCTCGCCCCTGCGGGCCCGCTCCAGGGCCCACTTGGTGACGGCGAGGCAGGCGAGGACGTCGTTGCCGTCGACGCGGACGCCCGGGAAGCCGTAGCCCTGCGCGCGCTGGTACAGCGGCACCCGGGTCTGCTTCTCGGTCGGCTCGGAGATCGCCCACTGGTTGTTCTGGCAGAAGAAGACGACGGGCGCGTTGTAGACGGCGGAGAACGTGAACGACTCGGCGACGTCGCCCTGGCTGGAGGCGCCGTCCCCGAAGTACGCGATGACGGCCGAGTCGGCGCCGTCCTTGGTGATGCCCATCGCGTAGCCGGTGGCGTGCAGCGTCTGCGAGCCGATGACGATCGTGTACAGGTGGAAGTTGTTGGTGTTGGGGTCCCAGCCGCCGTTGTTCACGCCGCGGAACATGCCGAGGAGGTTCGTCGGGTCGACCCCGCGGCACCAGGCGACGCCGTGCTCACGGTAGGTCGGGAAGACGTAGTCGTCCTCGCGGGTCGCACGGCCCGAGCCGATCTGCGCGGCCTCCTGGCCGAGCAGCGACGCCCACAGGCCCAGCTCGCCCTGGCGCTGGAGGCTGGTGGCCTCGGCGTCGAAGCGGCGGGTGAGGACCATGTCCCGGTAGAGCCCGCGCAGCTCGTCGGGCGTGATGTCCTCGACATACGCGGCGTACTCGGCGATCTCCGGGTGGTCCGCGACCTTGACCCGCTGCCCCTCGGGGGTCAGCAACTGCACGAGGTCGGGCTGCCCGCCCGGTGGCTTCTGCGCGCCCGGCGGCTTCTTCGCAGCGGTGCGCTTGCGCGGCTTGCGCGCGGCAGTGCTCTCCACGGTCACGTGTGCTCCTCCGTCGGTCCGGCCCCCGGGGTCACCGGGAACCAGTGCGGCTCGCCTGGTTCCTCACCGGTGCACGGGGTGGGTGCGACCGGAGCCGGAACAGGCGTGACAGGTGCCCCGGCGAGCACCCTGCAAGAGGCACGTTACCCAGTGCTACGCCCCTCGGCGAAACCCCACTTGACCTGCAATTTTGCTTGGATTTCCAAGTAAATCACCCGTCGGCGGAACATGCCCTGGTCACAGCACCGGACAGCGCCTTCGCAGGCGGCCGGAACAGCCGAACGTTATCCCGCGGATGCCGGGCAGCGGAAGAGATCGTGTGTGAGACTGAATCCGTGCGTGAAGACGGAAAAATCACGGTATTTCTTCTCGACGATCATGAAGTCGTACGTCGCGGTGTCCGCGAGATGCTGTCCGTGGAGGAGGACATCGAGGTCGTCGGCGAGGCCGGTACCGCGGCCGAGGCCCTGGTCCGCATCCCCGCGACCCGCCCCGACGTGGCCGTGCTCGACGTGCGCCTGCCGGACGGCAGCGGCGTCGAGGTGTGCCGCGAGATCCGCTCGCAGGACGATTCCGTCAAGTGCCTGATGCTGACGTCGTTCGCCGACGACGAGGCCCTGTTCGACGCCGTCATGGCGGGCGCGTCCGGCTATGTACTCAAGGCGATCCGCGGCAATGAACTGCTGTCGGCGGTACGGGACGTCGCCGCCGGGAAGACCCTGCTCGACCCGGTGGCCACCGCGCGCGTCCTGGAGCGGCTGCGGGACGGCGGCCGGTCGCCGGGCGACGACCGGATGGCGAACCTCACCGAGCAGGAGCGCAAGATCCTCGACCTGATCGGCGAGGGCCTCACCAACCGGGTGATCGGCGAGCGGCTGCACCTCGCCGAGAAGACGATCAAGAACTATGTGTCCAGCCTGCTGTCCAAGCTGGGCATGGAGCGCCGCTCGCAGGCGGCGGCGTACGTGGCCCGGATGCAGGCCGAGAAGCGCTAGGGGAAGCCCTCTGGCCCCGGCCGTCCGGGTCAGCCGGCCGTCCGGGTCAGCCGCCGACCGGTCCCGCCGGGTCGCCGCCGGGCGATTCGCCGCCCGTCGGCGGGGTCGCCGGGTTGGACGGCGGGTCCGACGTCGGGTCCGTCGGCTCCTCGCTCTTGGTCGGCGTCTCCTTCGTCGGCTCGTTGGTCGGCTTCTCGCTGGGCTTCTCCGACGGCGTCGTGTCACCGGTCGGCGGCCTCTCGGACGGGGTCCAGCCGCCGCCGTTGCCCGCTGTCGTCCCCGAGTCCGTCGACTGGTCCTTGCTCGGCTCGTCCGCACTCTTCGACGGCTCGTCCGCGCTCTTCGACGTGGTGGTGTTCGGCTTGTTGGTGTCCGGCGGACTCTCGTCGCCCCCGGCGCCGCGTACCGCGAGAGCCACACCCACCGCGATCGCGATCACCGCGAACACGGCGAGGATCCACAGCTTGCCGCGGCCCTTGCCGCCGCCGCCGGGCCGCCCGGGGTCGAAGCCGCCGTCGTCGCCGCCCGGCCGGCGCAGCATCGGCTGCGGGATCTGCGCGGTGCCCGAGTCGGGGTGCGGCAGCGCGGCGGTGCCCGCGACGCCCATCGCCGGGGTGTTGCCACCCTCGTGCATGTCGACGGGTCCGGTGTTCCACGTACCGGTGTGCCCGCCCTGCTCGTACAGCATCTGCAGGCTGTACTGGACCAGGCCGCGCATCTCCTCGGCGGTCTGGAACCGGTCGTCCGGGTCCTTCGCGAGGGAGCGCATGACCAGGCCGTCCAGCTCCGGCGGCACCCCGTCCGACGCCTCCGACGGCGGTACGGGGATGTCCTGCACATGCTGGTAGACCACGGACAGCGGGGTCTCACCGGTGAACGGCGGGCGCAGCGCGAGGAGTTCGTAGAGCATGCAGCCCGTCGCGTACAGGTCGGACCGGTGGTCGACCGTCTTGCCGAGCGCCTGCTCGGGCGACAGATACTGCGGGGTGCCCATGACCATGCCGGTCTGCGTCATCGTGGACTGCGCGCCGTGCAGGGCGCGCGCGATGCCGAAGTCCATGACCTTCACGGCGCCGGTGTGGGTGATGATGACGTTCGCCGGCTTGATGTCACGGTGCACGATGCCGTGCTGATGCGAATAGGCGAGGGCCTCCAGGACACCGGCGACGATGATCAGCGCCTGCTCGGGGCCCGGCGCCTCCGCGTTGATCAGCAGATCGCGGATCGTCCTGCCCTCGACGATCTCCATCACGATGTACGGGACCGTCTGGTGCCCGACGATGTCCTCACCGGAGTCGTACACCGCCACGACCGCGTGGTGGTTCAGGCCCGCGACCGACTGCGCCTCACGGGTGAAGCGGGCCTTGGACACCGGGTCCTCGGCGAGGTCGGAGCGGAGCAGCTTCACGGCGACCGTGCGGCCCAGGCGCACGTCCTCGGCCGCGAACACCTCGGCCATACCGCCCCGGCCGAGCCTGCGGGTCAGCCGGTACCGGCCGTCGCCGACGAGCCCGCCGTTCCCCCACATCTCCGGCGCGTCCGACATACCGCCGCCAGCCGGCTCGGGGTCGGACGGGCCCTGAGCGCGCTGCGTCTGTGCCATCGGTCCTCGCCGTCGTTTCTGTCCCGCCGCCTCGGAGCTACGCGCGGTGGTTGTTACGGTCTCCGTCGGGCCACGCTACAGCCTCCGCGTGACGCGCCGTTCCGGGATGGACCGGCCATCAAACCCGCAGCGGGTGCGCCCGTGCAAATCCTGTGTGCCGCCCGTAGGGCGGCTGTAACGCTTACGCGACGCTTCTTTCGCGTACGGTCACGGAACGGGCACCGAGCTTGACGTGTCTGCGCCCTCCGGCAGACTTGGCCGGGAATGGGACAGTCGATCACGACCGCGGGAGCCAGTCAGCTGCTACCGCCCGCGCCAATGGGGGACGCAGAAACATGAGCCAGGACGGCGGACAGGGGCGGTACGCGGGGCGTTCGGTGGCCGGCGGACGCTATCAACTGCGCGATCTGCTCGGCGAGGGCGGAATGGCCTCGGTCCATCTCGCGTACGACGCGGTGCTCGACCGGCAAGTCGCGATCAAGACACTCCACACCGAGCTGGGCCGTGAGCCCGCGTTCCGTGAGCGGTTCCGCCGCGAGGCCCAGTCGGTGGCGAAGCTCACGCACACCAACATCGTCTCGGTCTTCGACACCGGCGAGGACGAGCTGGACGGCTCGGCGACCCCGTACATCGTCATGGAGTACATCGAGGGCCGTCCGCTGGGGTCGGTGCTCGACGCGGACATGGCGCAGTTCGGCGCGATGCCGACCGACAAGGCGCTGAAGATCACGGCGGATGTGCTGGCCGCGCTGGAGATCAGCCACGAGATGGGCCTGGTCCACCGGGACATCAAGCCGGGCAACGTGATGATGACCAAGCGCAATGTCGTCAAGGTCATGGACTTCGGCATCGCGCGCGCCATGCAGTCCGGCGTCACCTCCATGACGCAGACCGGCATGGTCGTCGGCACCCCGCAGTACCTCTCGCCCGAGCAGGCGCTCGGCCGGGGCGTGGACGCCCGCTCCGACCTGTACTCGGTCGGCATCATGCTGTTCCAACTGGTCACCGGGCGGCTCCCGTTCGAGGCGGACTCGCCGCTGGCCATCGCGTACGCGCATGTCCAGGAGGAGCCGGTCGCTCCGTCGTCCATCAACCGCTCGGTGCCGCCGGCGGTGGACGCGCTGGTCGCCCGCGCGCTGAAGAAGAACCCGAACGAGCGCTTCCCCAGCGCCGAGACGATGCGCGACGAGTGCCTGCGGGTCGCCCAGTCGCTCCAGTCGGTCGCGCCGAGCATCGTGCCGGGGGCGCAGACGTCGAGCGGTGCGGGCGTCGGGTCCTCGGTGTTCCCGCCGATCGACCAGTCCACGCCGGCGCCCCCGGGCAATGTGCACACGCCCTACCAGCCGGGTGCGTACGGTCCGCCGACGCCGGCCCAGAATCCGACGCCGGGGTACGGGTATCCGCAGCAGGGCGGGTACCCGACGCCGGTCGCCCCGGCCGGGTATCAGCAGCAGGGCTCGTCGACTCCGCCGCCGTACACGATCGCGCCGCAGCAGACGGGTGGGCCCGGCGGGGGTGTCGGGGGCGGTGGCGGCCGGCGGAACATGCCGGTGATCGTGGGCTCGATCGTGGTCGCCCTGCTCGCCGTCGGCGGCCTGATCCTCGCGCTCTCGCTGAACGGCGATGACAAGAAGGGCGGCGGCGACCAGGCCGACGATTCGAAGTCCCCGTCGGCGACCGCCGTCCCCGGCCACCGGGGGCCCGACACGACGAAGACCATCGAGAAGACGGAGTGCACGGAGCCGCAGACGTCGTACAACGACGAGAACAAGATCAAGGTGCCGAACTTCGTCCTCAAGAACATGGACTCCGTGAAGGCGTGCCTCCAGGCCGCCGGATGGGGGTACGACCAGAAGGACACGGACGAGAACACCTACGGCGAGGGGACCGTCATGGAGCAGTTCCCGGCGCCCGGGACGGATGTCGACCCCAAGGACAAGCCGGACCTTCAGCTGAAGGTGTCCACCGGCAACCCGTCCTGAACCCGTCCTGAACGGCCCGTAAGGGGGCCCGGCACGCGAGCTGCGTGCCGGGCCCTTTCCCGTATGTCCGTACGGTCGGCTGCGGGGCTGCGGGGTGAGGGGTGTCGCGGGCTACAGGTAGGGGCCTCCGGTACGGCCGCCGGGGTGGCCCATCTCCTCTTCGCCGCCGACACCGGGCGGCAGGGCGCGCCGCATCTGCTCCAGCTGGGCCCGTGCCGCCATCTGCTGCGCGAACAGGGTGGTCTGGATCCCGTGGAACAGGCCCTCCAGCCAGCCGACCAACTGGGCCTGCGCGATCCGCAGTTCCGCGTCGCTCGGCGTCGCCTCGTCGGTGAACGGGAGGGACAGCCGCTCCAGCTCGTCCACCAGCTCGGGCGCGAGACCGTCCTCCAGCTCCTTCACGGAACTCGCGTGGATCTCCTTGAGGCGCTGCCTGCTCGCTTCGTCGAGAGGAGCGGCCCGCACCTCTTCGAGCAGCTGCTTGATCATGCTGCCGATCCGCATGACCTTGGCGGGCTGCTCCACCATCTCCGTCACGGGCACCTCGCGGGAGTCCTCGTCTCCGCCGCCACCCAGCGCCATCCCGTCCTGGCCCACCACCAGGACCTGGGGGCTCTCGGGCGACCTTTCGTTCCTCGGCATGTCCATGGAGCCATTGTCTCCCACGGGCGGGGTTCCGTCGGGGCGGGGTTCGGTCGGCCTGGGGGCGGTCGGGGCGGGGTGGGTCGGGGCGGGGGTCCGCCGGGGGGCCGGGGGCGGGCGGGGGGCCGGGGTCGGGCGGGGGGCCGGGGTCGGGCGGGGGGCCGGGGTCGGGCGGGGGGCCGGGGTCGGGCGGGGCGGGCGGTCCGCCGGAGCGGGCGGGTCCGTCGGGGGGCCGGGGTCGGGCGGGGCGGGCGGTCCGCCGGAGCGGGCGGGTCCCTCGGAGCGGGCGGGTTCGGTCGGGGCGGGCGGTCCGGTCGGGGCGGGCCGGTTTCGCCGGGGGGCCGGGTTCCGTCGGGGCGGTGCGTCCGCCGGAGCGCGCGCTGCTGGTCCCTCGAAGCAGGCGGGTCCGGTCGGGGGGCCGGGTTCCGTCGGGGCGGTGCGTCCGCCGGAGCAGGCGTCCCGGTCGGAACAGGCAGTCCGGTCGGGGCGGGCCGATTTCGCCGGGGGCCGGGTTCCGTCGGGACGGTGGGTCCGCCGGAGCGCGCGCTGCTGGTCCCTCGAAGCAGGCGGGTCCGGTCGGGGGTCCGGGTTCCGTCGGGGCGGTGCGTCCGCCGAAGCAGGCGATCCGGTCGGGGCGGGCGGTCCGGTCGGGGTGGGCCGGGTTCGCCGGGGGCCGGGTTCCGTCGGGACGGTGGGTCCGCCGGAGCGCGCGCTGCTGGTCCCTCGAAGCAGGCGGGTCCGGTCGGGGCGGGCGGGTCCACCGGAGCGGGCGGGGTTCGCCGGAGCGCGCAGGATTCGCCGGAGCGCGCGGGTCCGGTCTGGGCGGGCGGGTTCGCCGGAGCGGGCGGGGGTTCGTCAGGCCGGAGGCTGCGTGGCTGCTGCCTCCGCCAGGCGTACGAGGCGTGACTCGCAGTGGTCCAGCCAGCGGACCTCCGCCTCCGCGCGGAACACCAGCTGCTCCAGGACCAGCAGCCGCGCCACCTCGTCCCGGTGCGAGGGTCCCGCCGCCATCGCCTGGGCCCGCTGCCGGGTGTGCTCGCGCAGTATCTCCAGGGCATGCCGCCGCTGCCCCTCGATCACGGCCCTGATGTCCACGCCCGGCACGCCCATGGCCATCACCAGCTTGATCGCCAGCTCGTCGCGCGGCGGGCTCTCCCGGTCCACGGGCCGCTCGAACCAGTCCCTCAGCTCGGCCCGCCCCACGTCGGTCAGCGCGTACAGGATCCGCCCCGACGCGTCCCCGCCGCGCTGCTCGACCATGCCGTCCCGTTCCAGACGGCCGAGGGTCGTGTAGACCTGCCCGACATTGAGGGGCCAGGTGGTACCCGTACGCTCCTCGAACTCGGACCGCAGCCGTGAACCGTAGCGCGGGCCGGGTTCGAGGAGGGCGAGCAGGCCATGGCGTATCGACATAGTCCGTAGACATACCTGGTGAGGGGCGCGGAGGCCAAGAAGACCTCGTCGGCGGGGTCGTCAGTCGCGGCGCAGCCGCACCGCGAGGAAGGCCAGGCCCAGACCCATCAGAACGAGACCGGCACCGAGCGGCAGGATCCGGAAGTACCGCCCGTACGGCTGGACCACGGGCGCCCGCGCGCCTTGCGGGGCGTTGTCCACCACGGGATCGATGTGGACCGAGGGCGCGGGGGGCGCGGGGGGCTCGGCGGTCGTGGAGGTCGTCGCGGAAGGTGAGAGGGGTGAGGGGGGTGACTGGGGCGTGGGAGTGGCCCAGGGCAGCGGCAGGGTGCCGGTGTCGCTGTCGCCGGTGTCGCTGCCGGCGTCCGTGTCGTCCGCCGGTGAGGGGTCCGGGCGGCCGGGGCGCTCGCGGCCCTCGGCGGGGCCGGTGCCCGCGCGGGATCTCTCGGGTACGGGGGTGGCCGCGGGGCCCGGTCCGGGTGCGGGGCGCTCGGCGCGGGCCAGGGGCCCGGATGCGTGGGCCGGCGCTTCCCCGGCGAGGGGGACCAGGATCAGCAGCGCCGTAAGCAGTCCGGTCGTCGCACCGTGACCGCGAAGCCGTGGATACACGCCGGTGACCGCCCTCCGGGTCGAGCCGATCCGCGGGAACCTGTGCATCCAGCGTCACACGCTGTCACACATCCGGCATCTCGACCACGCCCCGACCGACGTACCGAAGGCCCGCCCGGAGAGGGTCGGCGGTCGTGCGACCCCGTACGGGCACCTACTCCCGTACCAACAGCACCTTGCCGACGTGGCCGCTCTCCTCCAGGACCCGGTGCCCGGCGGCGGCGTCCCGCAGCGGAAGCGTACGGTCCACGACGGGACGGACCTGCCCGGCGGCGATCAGCGGCCACACATGCTCCCGTACGGCCGCGACGATCGCCGTCTTCTCGGCGACCGGGCGGGCCCGCAGCGAGGTCGCGGTCACGGCGCCGCGCTTGCCGAGGAGCGTCGCGATGTTCAGTTCGCCCTTGACGCCGCCCTGCATCCCGATGATCGCGAGCCGCCCATTGACGGCGAGGGCCTGAATGTTCCGGTCGAGATACTTCGCGCCCATGATGTCGAGGATCACATCCGCGCCCGCACCGTCCGTGGCCGCGCGGATCTCGTCGACGAAGTCCTGCTCGCGGTAGTCGATGAGAATGTCCGCGCCGAGTTCGGCACAGCGCTGGAGCTTCTCCTTGCCCCCCGCCGTGACGGCGACCTTGGCCCCGACGGCCTTCGCGAGCTGGATCGCCATGGTCCCGATACCGCTGGCGCCCCCGTGCACGAGCAGCGTCTCGCCGGGGCGCAGATGGGCGATCATGAACACGTTCGACCAGACGGTGCAGGTCACTTCGGGCAGCGCCGCCGCCTCGACAAGACCGACCCCGTCGGGAACGGGCAGCAGTTGACCGACGGGGACGGCGACCTTCTCCGCATAGCCGCCGCCGGCGAGCAGCGCGCACACCTCGTCGCCGACCGCCCAGCCGGACACATGGGGGCCGAGCGCGGCGATACGGCCCGCACACTCCAGGCCGGGGTACGGGGACGCGCCCGGTGGGGGGTTGTAGAAGCCCTGGCGCTGGAGGATGTCCGCGCGGTTGACGGCGCCGGCCGCCACCTCGATCAGGACCTCACCCTCGGCGGGAACGGGATCGGGGACCTCCACCCACACAAGTGCCTCGGGTCCACCGGGTTCGGAGACGGTGATCGCATACATGTGCCGAGGCTACTCCGTACCCCTGTGAAGTTCCCTCGTAGGGAGTTCCGTCATAGGGAGTTCCGTCATAGGGAGTTCCGTCATGGGAAGTTCCGTCATAGGGAGTTCCGTCATGGGAAGTTCCGTCATGGGAAGTTCAGTCATGGCGATCTCAGTCCCGGGGGAGAGGAGCGCGTATCCGGCGTCACCGGCGGGCTCGGCGACGCCCGCACGATCGTGATCAGACGGTCCATCAACTGCAAGGTGCCGACGGCCGGATCGTCGTAGCCGAGCACCCGGTGCCCCCGCACCACGCTCACCACCAGATCCTCGGTCTCCCGGACCCCGAGCCCCACCTCGGCCTTTATCACCGGGCGTTCGACCAGATCGAGGCCGCTGCCCTGCTGGATCAGGTCCTCCATCACCATGCCCGCGCTGGGGCTGAGCACCGACAGTCCGAGGAGCCGTCCGGCGGCGCTCGCGCTGGTGATCACGGCGTCGGCGCCCGACTGCCGTAGCAGCGGAGCGTTCTCCTCCTCCCGCACGGCCGCCACGATCTTGGCGCCCCGGTTGAGCTGCCGGGCGGTGAGCGTGACCAGCACGGCCGTGTCGTCGCGCTGGGTGGCGATGATGATCTGACGGGCCCTCTGCACCTCGGCCCGGATCAGCACATCACTGCGGGTCGCATCCCCCATCACCCCGGCGAACCCCTCGGCCGTCGCCGCCTCGATGACCTTCCCGCTCGGGTCGACCACCACGACCTGTTCCTTCTTCAGCCCCGTCGCACAGACGGTCTGAATCGCCGAACGGCCCTTCGTACCGAACCCCACGACGACGGTGTGGTCACGCAAGTTGGACCTCCAGCGATTCAGCCGCCACTCCTCCCGGGTGCGTTCGGTGAGCACCTCCAGCGTCGTACCGACCAGGATGATCAGGAAAAGCACTCGTAGCGGCGTGATGACAAGGATGTTGGTCAGACGGGCGCCGTCACTGACCGGGATGATGTCGCCGTAACCCGTGGTCGAGAGCGTGACGGTCGCGTAGTAGAAGGAGTCGAGCAGATCGACCGAGCCGTCGGAGTTGTCCGTGTACCCCTCACGGTCCGCGTAGACGATGAGGGCCGTCCCGACGAGCACGACGAGCGCCATCAGCAGCCGCTTGGCGACCTGCCGCAACGGCCGTTCGACCACCCGCCGGGGCAGCTTCACCCGGGAGACCACCAGGTGTTCGTCCGCCTGGCGGGCAATCGCGTCATGGCCGGGAAGTTTCACGTGAAACACTCCCCGGTCCCGGACAGCGCCCACGGCAGATCAAGGATCTCCAGCTCCTGACCGGCGCGCGCCCCACCGGGCGGTACGACGGCGAGCCCGTCGGCGGCGGCGATCCCGCGCAGCATCGCGGGCCCGTTGTAGTGCAGGGGCACGGCCCGCTCGGCGGGCAGCGTGACGGGCACCAGCCGGGTGTCGTACGGGTGCCCGTGCACCGCGTCCCGTACGGGTGCCGTGTACGGTTCCGCCGCCAGCCGCCCCGCGAGCGTCCTCAGCAGGGGTTCCGCCAGGGTGAGCAGCCCGGACACCGCGGCCAGGGGGTTGCCGGGCAGCCCGACGAGGAACTGGTCCTCCTTCGTCCGCGCGAGGAGCATCGGGTGCCCGGGGCGCACCTTCACCCCGTCCACGAGGAGTCCGGCGCCGAGCCGGTCGAGCGTGGGGTGCACATGGTCGACGGGCCCCGCCGCCGTACCGCCCGTCGTCACGATCAGATCCGCGCGCGAGGAGCCGATCGCCCTGCGGAGGGCCGCCGCGTCGTCACCGAGCCTGCGTGCCGCGATCACCTCGGCGCCCAGCGCGCGCAGCCATGGCGGCAGCATGGGGCCGAGCGCGTCCCGGATCAGCCCGTCCTTCGGCAGCCCCTCGGTCAGCAACTCATCGCCCAGGACCAGCACTTCGGCGGTCGGACGAGGGATCGTCAGCAGTTCGTCGTACCCCGCAGCCGCCGCGAGTCCGAGCACCGCCGGGGTCACGACGGCCGAGGGCGGCAGCAGGTGGTCGCCGCTGCGGCACTCCTGGCCGCGCGGCCGGATGTCCTGGCCCTGGTGCACCTCACGCGTGGAGTGCAGCCGCCCCTTGTCGTCCAGCCGGCCGTGCTCGCTGCGGATGACGGCGGTGGCGTCCTTCGGAATCCGCGCACCGGTCGCGATGCGCACGGCCTCGCCGTCGGTCAGCTCGGGCGGCACCCCGTGCCCCGCGAGCACACCTTCACCGCGCACCTCCCACGGCCCCGGCCCCGCCACCGCGAACCCGTCCATCGCCGACGTGTCGAACGACGGCAGATCCGTGAGCGCGGTGAGGGGTTCCGCGAGCACGAGCCCGAGCGCCGCGTCGAGCGCTACGCGGGTGGGGGTGCGGGGGGTGAGGGCGCGCGCGACCTGGGCGGCGAGGGCACGGGCTTCGGGCCAGGGGGTGGCGGAGTGGGGGTGGGGGGATTCGGGGGTGGGGGCGGTGCCCGATGCGGCGCCGGTTGTCGCGGGTGCCGGTGCCGATCCGGGTGGTGTCGGGTTGGGGCCGGTGCCGGTGCCCGTACCCGAGGCCGGGGTGCGTCCCAGGGATTCGCCGTGCGGGTGCTCCTGGTCCTGGTCGTAGGGCTGGTCCGTGGTCGCGGAGGGTGAGGTGGAGGGGGCGGCCGGGGCGGGGTGGCCGGGGGTGGGGGTACCGCGCGGGGGTGGGGGGTTGCCCGGCCGGTACGGGGTGCCGTTGCCCGTGCCTCTGTCGGCGTCACGGTCGGCCCTGACCAGGGCCAGTGCCTCGTCCACGTCGAATTCGTCGAGGTGTCCGGCGACCATCCCCGCGCCTCCCCCGGTGTCCCGTGCGCCGCCGCCGGGTCCGGTGCTCCCCGCGGACCGTGGGACGTTGGTGCCGGTCATCCGGTCTCCGGGTGTGCGTCGGGTTTTTCCCCGCCGGGCACGGCGTCGCCGGCACCGTCCTTGCCCGGTTCGCCCTGGGCCGCGTCGTCCTCTTCGGCCCAGCGGAGGGCGAGTGCCGCCGCCTTGCGGGCCGCGTCGGCCACCGCCTCGGGGCCGCCCTTGCCCTGCGCCGCCGCATATCCGACGAGGAACGTCGTCAACGGCGCCGCGGGCCGGGCCACCCCGTGCGCCGCGTCGCGGGCCAGATCGAGCAGTACGCCGATGTCGACGTCCAGGTCGATGCCCAGTTCGTCCTTGACCGCTGAAATCCATTCGTCCAACACGTGCCCATGCTCCCTGATACGTGACCGGGCGACAGCGATGTCGTCCCAGGTGTCGCAGTCGAAGGACGCGACCGGGTCCGATATACGGGCGAGGTCCAGCGCGCCGACGAGGAGCCGCAACGGCAGCCCGGTCAGTCCACCGCGCTCGGCGGTGAGCGCGGCGAGTTCGCGACGGACCGGCGCGGCGCGGTACGCGGCGACCAGTGGCTGGTCGCGTCCGCCGGCATCGGTGAGCAGGACCCCGTCGGCATCGCCCCCGCGCAGGGCGTCCAGGAGTCCCCTCACCGTCTCCTCGCCAAGGAACGGCAGGTCCGCCGAGAGCACGACCACCTCGTCGGCCGTGGTGCGGCGCAGCCCCGCGTCCAGCGCGGCGAGCGGTCCGGCGCCCGCCGGTTCCTCGCGCGCCCAGGTCACCGGCCGGGCGGTGGGGCGCGGGTCCGCCACGACGACGGTCGTGACCGCGCCGGGGCAGGCCGCGAGGACACGGTCGAGCAGGGCGCGCCCGCCCACCCGCACCCCGGGCTTGTCCGCCCCTCCGAGCCGCTTCGCGGCGCCCCCGGCGAGGACTACGGCGTCATACGCGACGTCATACGCGGTCATCCCCCGAGTATGGGCGCCCGAAGGATCATTGCCACCCCGACGGCCGAACGGGCCGCCGAAGATTTCCTCACACCCCGAAGACCGGGCTGTGTCTCACAGGCTGCGCAGGAGCACCGCCGGCTGTTCCACGCAGTCCGCCACAAACCGCAGGAAGCCGCCTGCCGTGCCTCCGTCGCACACCCGGTGGTCGAAGGTGAGCGACAGCTGCACCACCTGCCGGACCGCCAGCTCCCCCTCGTGCACCCATGGCTTGGGGACGATACGGCCGACGCCCAGCATGGCCGCCTCGGGGTGGTTGATGATCGGCGTGGATCCGTCGACCCCGAACACCCCGTAATTGTTCAACGTGAAGGTCCCACCCGTGAGTTCCCCGGGTGTCAGTTTTCCTTCGCGTGCCGCCTCGGTGAGCCGTGCGATCTCGGTGCTCAGCGACTCCGCGTCCCGCCGCTGCGCGTCCTTGACCACCGGCACCACGAGCCCGCGCCCGGTCTGCGCGGCGAACCCGATGTGGACGGCGTCGAGCTGCACGATCTCGCGCGCCGCCAGGTCCACGGTGGAGTTGAGTTCGGGATACCGGGCCAGAGCTGCCGTGCAGATACGGGCGAGCAGTGCGAGCAGGGAGATCTTGGGGCCGCCCGACGCGTTCATCGCGGTGCGCGCGCGCATCAGTTCCGTGGCATCCGCGTCGACCCAGCAGGTGGCCTCCGGAATCTCACGGCGGCTACGGGCCAGCTTGTCGGCGACGGCGCCGCGGACGCCTCGGAGGGGGATACGGGTACCGGATTGGGTCGAGGGTTCCTTCGCCGGTGCCGACGCCGATGCGGGTGCCTGTGCGGGCTCCGGGGCTGTCGGCTCCGGGCGCGGGACCGTCCGCGAGGGAGCGGTCATGGCCGGCACGGTGGGGTGCCCCGCGGCGCGTACCGCGTACTCCACGTCGGCCCGCAGGATCAGCCCGTCGGGCCCCGATCCCGCCAACTCGGCCAGATCCAGGCCGTGTTCGCGGGCCAGTTTGCGGACGAGAGGGGAGATGACCGGGAGGGGGCCTATGGATACGGGTGCGGGTGCGGGTGCCGGGGCGGACGCGGCGGGGTCCGGTGCCGGTGCCGGTGCCGGTGAAATGGGTGACGGTGCCGGAGTGGCTGGGCGGACCCGGCGGCGGCGCGCGGGTGCGGCCCCCGTCCCATACCCGACCAGCACATTGCCGGAGGTCTCCGCCTCGCCGTCGACCGAGGGAGCGGTGTCACCGGCCGGCGCTCCCACGGCGACCGTCAACAGCGGTGCGCCGACGGGCAGTTCGGTGCCCTCCTCGCCGAAGCGGGCCGTGACCACGCCCCCGTAGGGGCAGGGGACCTCGACCATCGCCTTGGCCGTCTCGACCTCGACCACCGGCTGGTCGACGGCGACGACGTCGCCGACCTGGACGAGCCAGCGGACGATCTCCGCCTCGGTGAGCCCTTCCCCAAGGTCGGGCAGCTTGAATTCCAGCACCTGTGCCATCAGCTCTCCGCCTCCCACTGAAGCCGCGCCACGGCATCCAGGATCCGGTCGACGCCCGGCAGATGGTGCCGTTCGAGCATCGGCGGCGGATACGGGATGTCGAATCCGGCCACGCGCAGTACCGGAGCCTCAAGGTAGTGGAAGCAGCGCTCGGTGACCCTGGCCGCGATCTCGCCCCCCGGACCGCCGAAACCGCCCGACTCGTGCACCACCACCGCCCGCCCGGTCCGCCGCACCGACGCGCACACCGTCTCGTCGTCGAAGGGCACCAGGGAGCGCAGATCGACCACTTCGAGATCCCACCCCTCCGCTCGCGCCGCCTCGGCCGCCTCCATACAGACGGGCACCGAAGGCCCGTAGGTGAGGAGGGTGGCGCTGCGGCCCGTACGCCGCACCACCGCCCGGCCTATGGGTTCAACGGACACCGGGTGCTCGGGGTTCCACTCCGCCTTGGACCAGTACAGGCGCTTCGGCTCCAGGAAGACGACCGGGTCGTCCGAGGCGATGGCGGCGCGCAGCAGCCCGTACGCGTCGGCGACCGTCGCCGGGGTCACCACCTGGAGACCCGGCGTCGCGATGTAGTACGCCTCGGAGGAGTCGCTGTGGTGTTCGACGCCGCCGATCCCGCCGCCGTAGGGCACGCGCACGGTGATCGGGAGCGGCATGGCGCCCTTGGTGCGGTTGCGCATCTTGGCCACATGCGAGATCAGTTGCTCGAAGGAGGGGTAGGCGAAGGCGTCGAACTGCATCTCCACGACGGGCCGCAGCCCGTACATCGCCATACCGACGGCCGCCCCCAGGATGCCCGCCTCGGCGAGCGGGGTGTCGGTGCACCGGTCGTCACCGAACTCCCGGGCGAGGCCGTCCGTGATCCGGAAGACTCCGCCGAGCGTGCCGACGTCCTCGCCCAGGACGTGCACGGCGGGGTCGTCGGCCATGGCGTCCCGCAGGGCGCGTCCGAGCGCCTGCGCCATGGTCGCCGGTTTGGTCCTGGCCGCGACGGTGGTCATCGTGCGGCCCCTTCCGGGTCGTCGTCCTGGCCGTCGGCCGCCGCGTCGAGTTCGGCGCGCAACTGGGCCGCCTGCTCGCGCAGTTGTGTGGTCTGCTCCGCGTACACGTGCGCGAAGAGGTCCATCGGGTCGAGCACCGGGTCCTGGTTCATGCGCTCGCGCAGGTCGGCGGCCATCGTCTCGGCGTCGTCGCGCACGGCCCGTATCCCCTCCTCGTCCAGGAGTTTCCGCTCGGTCAGCTCCCGTTCGACGAGGGTCAGCGGGTCGTGGGCGCGCCAGGCCTCGACGTCGGTGTCCGCGCGGTAGCGGGTGGCGTCGTCGGCGTTGGTGTGCGCCTCCAGGCGGTAGGTGACGGCCTCCACGAGTGTGGGACCGCCGCCCTCGCGCGCGTGGCGCACGGCTTCGGCCAGGACCTCGTGCATCGCGAGCGCGTCGTTGCCGTCGACGAGGCGTCCGCGCATGCCGTAGCCGACGGCCTTGTGGGCCAGCGAAGGGGCCGCGGTCTGCTTGGCGAGCGGCACGGAGATGGCGAAGCCGTTGTTCTGCACCAGGAAGACGACGGGTGCCTGCCAGACGGCGGCGAAGTTCAGCGCCTCGTGGAAGTCGCCCTCGCTGGTGCCGCCGTCGCCGACCATGGCGAGCGCCACCACGTCGTCGCCCTTGAGCCGCGCGGCGTGCGCGAGACCCACGGCGTGCGGGAGCTGGGTGGCGAGGGGGGTGCTGAGGGGGGCGACGCGGTGTTCGTACGGGTCGTAGCCGGTGTGCCAGTCGCCGCGCAGCAGGGACAGCGTCTGGACGGGGTCGACTCCGCGCGCGACGACGGCGAGCGTGTCGCGATAGCTGGGGAAGAGCCAGTCCTGCTCCTGGAGGACGAGCGCGGCGGCGACCTCGCACGCCTCCTGTCCGGTGCTCGACGGGTAGACGGCGAGCCGGCCCTGCCGGGTGAGGGCGGTCGCCTGCGTGTTGTAGCGACGGCCGCGGACCAGCTCCGCGTGGAGTCGGCGCAGCAGGTCGGCGTCGGCCGTGCGGGCAGCCGGGGTGCCCAGGACGCGGTACGGCTCCGCGTCGGGCAGCAGCGGGGCGGGGTCGGTACGGGGCTGCCAGGCGGGCGGCGGCGTGGGGCGGTATGCGCCACGCTGTTCCATCACCGGCGTGCTGTGCCTCTTCACGCGTGCACCTCCTCGTCGAAGCGGTCTCCTCAGGGGGAGCGGTCGAGGCGCGACGACGTGACGCCCCTCACCTACCGATTGTTCGGTCGTCAGCACATTTTGGCTACAGGCACCGTCAGGCTGTGGACAAACGGTTCTCCACAGCTTGGGATGGACGCAGTACGTCCATGGTAGGGAGGCGGGGGGACATGGCATCTGAACGAATGGCCGACGGGCAGGACGCGGACGGCGCGGATCCCGTGGCGCGCCCGCAGGACAGCGCCCCCGACCTCCCGCCGCGCCCGCTGGACGCGATCGACCGGGACATCCTCCAGATGCTCCAGACGGACGGCCGCGCCTCGATACGGTCGGTCGCCGAGCGGGTCCATGTGTCACGCGCCAACGCCTACTCGCGCATCAACCGCCTCATCGAGGACGGCGTCATCCGTGGCTTCGGCGCCCGGATCGACCATGAGCGCGCGGGGCAGGGCGCCTCCGCCTACATCACCCTGAAGATCGTGCAGAACTCCTGGCGCACGGTCCGCGAACAGCTGCGGGCGCTCCCGGGCGCCTCGCACATCGCGCTGGTCAGCGGCGACTTCGACGTGCTGCTGCTGGTGCACACGCCGGACAACAGGACGCTGCGGGAGCTGGTGCTCACCAGGCTCCAGGCCATCCCCGAGGTGCTGAGCACCCGCACGCTGCTGGTGTTCGAGGAGGACGACCTGGAGCAGGCGCCCTGAGCGGGTCCCGCGAGCCGGCTCAGGGCTCCGCGCGGAGCCCTTCGAAGACCATCCGGACGACGGCGTCGGCGACCTCGCGGTCACCGCTGCCCCGCCCGTCGGGCCGGTACCACTCCACGATCGAGTTGATCATCCCGAACACCAGCCGGGTCGCGAGCCGTACCTCGATGTCGCCGCGCACGTCCCCGTCGGCGGCGGCGGCCTTCAGCAGCTCGGCGACCTCGTGGTCGAACTCCCTGCGACGCTCCAGCGCCCACCGCTCGGTGGCCGTGTTCCCGCGCACCCGCAGCAGCAGCGTCACATAGGGCAGTTCGTCGGTCAGCACCTCGACCATGCGCCGGGTGACGTGCTCCAGGCGCTCCACGGGGCGCCCCACGCGCGCGTGCTCCTCTTCGAGGATCGCGAACAGTCCGTCGATGGCCCGGCTGACGGCCCGCCGCAGCAGCTCCTCCTTGCCCGCGACGTGGTGGTATATCGACGACTTGGAGATACCGGCCGCCTTGGACAGGTGCTCCATGGACGTGCCGTCGTAACCGCGCTCGATGAAGACGCCGACGGCGACGGCGAGCAGGGAGTCCGGCGTGTACGTGTCGCGCTTGGCGGGGGGCATGTCGCCCTGGGCGGTGGTCATGAGGCGGACTCCCGCTTCTCGGAGGCGTACGCGTGACGGTAGAGCGCCAGCGAGGGCGCGTAGCGCCCGGAGGGGTCGCGCAGATGCAGGTCGTCCAGGAGGGAGTGCGCCCACGTCCTGCCGAGTCTGCGGTTCCATTCGAAGGGCCCCAGCGGGTAGTTGACACCGAGGCGCATCGCCGTGTCGATGTCCTCCTCGGTGGCGACGCCTTTGGCGACGGCGTCCATCGCCAGGTCGATCAGCCGGGCGACCGTCCGCGCGACGATCATGCCGGGGACGTCCCCGATGACGCTGACGTCCTTGCCGAGCGCCTGGAAGAGACCGATGGCCTCCCTGAGGGTGCGCGGCGACGTGTCCTGCGACGCCGCCAGGGCGATCCGGGTCGCCGAGCGGTAGTCGAAGGCCAGGTCGAAGTAGACGACGTCACGGAACTCGACGGAGGTCTGGCCGTCCGCCAGCGCGAGCTGTCCGCCGCCGGGCAGCGCCAGCCGGGTGCCGTGGTCCTCTTCCTCCTCGCGCACGGGGATGCCCGCCTCGCGGATCAGGTCGAGCAGGTCGCCGGCGGGTCCGAGGTCACCTTCGGCGACGACGTGCGCGGGCGGCGGCACGGGGTCCGCGGTGTGCGGTTCGGGCTGCTCGGCACCGTCCCCGTACGCGTACCAGCCGCGGCCCGCCTTGCGGCCGAGCATCCCGGACTCGACCAGGCGGCGCTGGGCGAGCGACGGGGTGAACTTCACGTCGTGGAAGAAGGCGTCCCACACGGACCGTGTGACGGCCTCGTTGACGTCCTGGCCGATGAGGTCGGTCAGCTCGAAGGCGCCCATCCTGAATCCGCCGCACTCCCGCAGGACGGCGTCGATCGTCGCCGGGTCGGCGCCCTGGTGCTCATGGACAGCGAACGCTTCGGCGTAGAAGGGGCGCGCGATCCGGTTGACGATGAACCCGGGGGTGTCCGCGCAGGCCACCGGGGTCTTGCCCCAGCCGCCGGCCATCTCGTACGCGCGCGTGGCCGACGAGAAGTCCGTCGCGAACCCGGAGACCACCTCGACCAGGGGCAGCAGGGGCGCCGGGTTGAAGAAGTGCAGCCCGAAGAAGCGGCCCGGGTGGGTGAGCGCGCCGCCGATGGCCGTGACCGACAGGGACGACGTGTTGGTGGCGAGCAGACAGTCCTCGCCGACGACCTCCTCCAGCGCGCGGAAGAGCTGCTGCTTGACGTCGAGCCGCTCCACGATCGCCTCGACGACGAGCCCGGAACCGGCCAGGTCCGCCAGCGTTTCCGCGGGCCGGAGCCGGGCTGTGGCCTCGTCCCGTACGGCGGCGGTGAGCCGGCCCTTCTCGACGAGCCGGTCGAGTCGGGCGGCGATGGCGGCTGCGGCGGTCTTCGCGCGCCCCGGGACGGCGTCGTACAGCCGCACCGGATGGCCGGCGACGAGCGCGACCTGGGCGATGCCCTGGCCCATGGTGCCAGTGCCGACGACGGCCACGGGGCTGCTGAGGTCGAGTGCTGTCATGGTCGCGATCCTCCCGCACGGGGTTGTCCACAGGTTCAGCGGACCCCCTTGTCCCGACCGATCGTTCGGTTACTCTAACTCTGTCCGCCTGTTCCTGCCCAGCTCGCCAGCTCGGCGAAGAGCTGCCCCGACGAGGAGTTGGTCCCCGATGGCCGCCGAACTCACCGCGCATCAGCTGATCGAGAAGCACCGGCCGGTGCTCGACCAGGCCCTGGAAGCGGTCCGTACCCGCGCGTACTGGTCCCCCCACCCCGAACACCCCAAGGCGTACGGCGAGCACGGCAGCCTGAGCATGGCCGAGGGCAAGGCCGCCTTCGACGCACTGCTCGGCACCCGGCTCGACCTCGGCCAGCCCGGCACGGACGACTGGGTCGGCGGCGAGACATCGCCGTACGGCATCGAGCTGGGCACCACCTACCCCCACCCGGACGTGGACGTCCTGCTGCCCGCCATGCGCGCGGGGCTGCGCGCCTGGCGCGACGCGGGCGCGGAGACACGCGCCGTGGTGTGTGTGGAGATCCTGGCCCGCATCAGCGCGCGCACGCACGAGTTCGCGCACGCGGTGATGCACACCAGCGGGCAGGCGTTCATGATGGCGTTCCAGGCGGGCGGCCCGCACGCGCAGGACCGCGGCCTGGAGGCGGTGGCGTACGCGTACGCGGAGCAGGTCCGCACCCCCGACACCGCGGAGTGGACCAAGCCGCAGGGCAAGCGGGACCCGCTCGCGCTGACGAAGCGGTTCACCCCGGTGGGGCGCGGCGTCGCCCTGGTGATCGGCTGCAACACCTTCCCGACGTGGAACGGCTATCCGGGCCTGTTCGCGTCACTCGCCACGGGGAACGCGCTGCTGGTGAAGCCCCACCCGCGCGCGGTGCTGCCGCTCGCCCTCACGGTCCAGGTGGCCCGCGAGGTGCTCGCGGAGGCCGGCTTCGACCCGAACCTCGTCGCACTGGCCGCCGAACGCCCCGGTGAGGGCATCGCGAAGACGCTCGCGCTGCGGCCCGAAATCAAGATCATCGACTACACGGGGTCGACCTCGTTCGGCGACTGGCTGGAGACCCACGCCCGGCAGGCGCAGGTCTACACGGAGAAGGCCGGCGTCAACACGGTCGTCGTGGACTCCACCGACGACTACAAGGGCATGCTCGCGAACCTCGCGTTCTCGCTGTCCCTGTACAGCGGCCAGATGTGCACGACACCGCAGAACCTGCTCATCCCGCGCGACGGCATCACGACGGACGCGGGCCCCAAGTCGTACGAGGAGGTCGTCGCCGACCTCTCCGCGTCGGTCGCCGGACTCCTGGGCGACGACGCCCGCGCGAACGCCCTGCTGGGAGCCCTGGTCAACCCGGACGTCCGCGCCCGCCTTGAGGCCGCTCCCGGTCTCGGCGAAGTCGCCCTGCCCTCACGGGAGATCAGCAACCCGGAGTTCCCGGACGCCGTGGTCCGTACACCGGTGATCGTCAAGCTCGACGGCGCCAAGCCGGACGCGGAAGCCGTGTACCTCGAAGAGTGCTTCGGCCCGGTCTCCTTCGCCGTCGCCGTCGACTCCGCGCCCGACGCGCTGGAGCTGCTGCGGCGCACGGTGCGCGACAAGGGCGCGATGACGGTCGGCGCGTACACCACGTCGGACGAGTTCGCCGAGGCCGTCGCCGAGGTCTGCCTGGAGGAGTGCGCCCAACTCTCCCTGAACCTCACGGGCGGGGTGTACGTCAACCAGACGGCGGCGTTCTCGGACTTCCACGGCTCGGGCGGCAACCCGGCGGCGAACGCGGCCCTCTGCGACGGCGCGTTCGTGGCCAACCGCTTCCGGGTCGTGGAGGTACGACGGGAGGGCTGACCCAAGAGGACCGAGGGGAGAGTGGGTCGCGGAGCCGCACCAAGGATCTACGGTCTGACCTGCGTGGATACAGCGCCGCGAACGGCACCCTAAGTACTGTCTAGGGTCCGCGACCCACTCTCCCGACCTTCTGGCTTCCGGTCGCCCTAGTCGCCCGGCTTGATCACCACGCCCATGTCACGCAGGATCTGAGCGATCTGCCGGGGCGAACCGTGCACGCGCGCACCGCCGATCGTCAGGAACATGCCCTCGGTCTCGGCCTCGGGTTCGGTGTCGGCCCGGACTTGGTGGGCCTGGGGCTGGGGCTGCGGCTGGGCCCGGGTTTCGGCGGCCGGTGGCTCGGATGCCGGAACCACCGGTTCCGCGAGGCGTCGTACGACGTCGACGAGCTTGACCGTCCCACAGGTCCTGACGGGGCGGCTGCCCCGAATCCCGACCCTCTCGACCGCAGGGCAGCGGTAGGAGGGCCCGAACGGCGGCCCGCTGTCCTCGGCCTTCGACGGAGCGCAGATCTCCATCTCACCGTGCGGGCAGTGGACGCTGCCGTCGGACATCACGACGATGCCCCGGGCGTCCGCGTGGGCCATGTCGGCGAGGACATGGACCTGCTGGCCGATGGCCTCCGACAGAGACTCCGCCATCCGCTCCCGGTGCCGCCCGAAGTCCGCGTCGCCGCGCCGGATCGACGGCAGCAACTCGGCGGTGACCCACCGCTGGAAGGGCTTCGCGGCGGGCTTCCGGGACTTCATGATCAGCGTGTAGAGACCGGCTTCGCTGATGATGTTCAGCTGATGAGGGTCGCGGGTGTACGCGCTCTGACCTGTGGGAACAGGGTGACCCTCGATAGTGTCTAGGATCACGACCCACTCATTGACCGTCTGCGTGTCCGCCCGGTCGAGGAGCTTGTTCACGTCGCTCGGATTCAGGATTCCGAGAATCCGGCAGACGTCGACAGCGGCGAACCATGGCTCCTCCGCGATCATCAGGACGCGCACCGGCTGACCGGTCACCGGGAACGACGTACGGAGCAGCGCGGGCACGTCAGGCGTGTCGGACTGGACGGCGTCAAGCAGCCCGTTCCGCACGGCTCGGGCCACCTCGCTGTGGCGAAGCAGCATCGCCAGCACCAGGGCCGTACGGGGCGTGAACACGGCGACCGTCCGGGCCCCGCTCCTGCGTTCCGGCATGTTCGGTCTTCAGCGGCTCCCCTTGGAGCTGCTGGTAGCCGTGTTCGGTGAGTTCGGCCGCGTGTTTGCGGACCACGCGGCGCAGAACCACCGTGTCGATCTCGAAGTACTCGGCGAGCATGGCCGCCGTCAGGTGATCCCCGTCGGGGAGCAACGGCAGCCGCTTCACATCGGCGAGCGCGTGCGTCCGGTCCGCGAGCGCGGCGCGGGCGACGCGCGAGTCCAGCAAGGACTCTTCGGTGTACATGGGTGTGCCCTTCACAGGGGCCCTCCTCGGGAGGGCGCGATGGCATGGGTGTGAAGCCCCCTATGCACGCCCAGGGGCGAAAGCGGACCTTTTCCCGGCCCTAGGAGCGGAGATCGGCTCACCCATGCCACTACTCGTTTCACCGGCCACTCACCGCGCACCGGCACCCTCTACCGAAAACCCTCGACGCCCGTACTCCAGTTGTCTCCGCGCACAGGTTTAAACGAGGCGACGGTCAGAAGGTCACACTGTCCGACCATCGGCTGCCGTCCCGGACGCCGTAGACCAGTGGAAGAGGGTCATCGCGACGCTGGTCGCCAGGTTGTAGCTGGACACCTGGGACCGCATCGGCAGGGACAGGACGTGGTCGGCACGCGCGCGTAGGGGTGCGGACAGGCCGGTGCGTTCGGAGCCGAAGGCGAGCACCGCGTCGTCGGGGAGCTTCAGGCCCCGGATGTCCTCGCCCTCCGCGTCGAGGGCGAACAGCGGGCCCTGCGGCAGCGCGTCGACGTCCATGCGCTCGACGGCCGTCGCGTAGTGCAGCCCCGCACCGCCTCGTACGACGGTGGGGTGCCAGGGGTCGAGCGTGCCGGTCGTGACGACACCGGTCGCGCCGAAGCCGGCGGCGAGGCGGATGACAGCCCCCGTGTTGCCGAGGTTGCGCGGGTTGTCGAGGACGACGACGGGTGTGGTCCTGGGCAGCCGCGCCAGCGCTTCGAGCTGGGCGGTACGGGAGGGGCGTTCCGCGAGGGCCGCGACGCCGGTCGGGTGCACGCGCGGCACGAGGCCCCGCAAGATCGCGACGGGCACTTCGACCAGCAGGGCGTCCAGTGCGGCGGTCACATCGGGCGCCAGCTCGTCCGCCAGGGCCAGCGTGGCGGCCCGGTCGTCGGTCAGGGCCACGGGCACGCGCGCGTGGAAGCGCAGGGCGTGCTTGAGGGCGTGGAAGCCGTCCAGCAGCACCGCGCCGTCGGCAAGCCCCCGCCAGGCGCGCACGGCCCGGTCGCCGTCGCCGTCGTCGTGCGCTCCCGTGACCTTCATGCGGGTCAGCCTACGTGCGCGCAGACGGCTACCGGCCCGCTGCGACGGTCACCGGCCGGCTGCCGGAGGCGGCCCTTCCGCCAGAGAGGGGGTCCCACGCCCGTCGGGTACGGGGGTCCCCACACGCGGGTCGCCGCCATCCCCGGCGACCGGCTCCCCGCCGGACCGCTGCCCCGGCACCTTCCCTTCCGCGCCACCGGCTCGCGGCAGCACACGCCCCCGCGCGCGGGATGCCCATCCGCCGACCCGGCGCAGGAACGACGTCGGCAGGAAGACGGCGTCCGCAGTGATCATCGCCAGCGAGAAGAACGGCAGGCCGAGCGTCACCGCGATGACCGCGTGCTCACAGATCATGGCCGCGAGCAGCACGTTCTTGACGCGGCGGTTGAAGAGCGTGAACGGGAACGCGACCTGCACGATCACCGTCGCGTACGTGACGACCATGATGAACAGCCCGTACGACGACAGCAGCTCGGACAGCGCGGGCCATGGCGAGAAGTAGTCCAGGTTGAGCGGGTAGTAGACGGCCGTGCCGTCCTGCCAGCGGCTGCCCTGGATCTTGTACCAGCCCGCCGTCGCGTAGATCAGACAGGCCTCGACCATGATCACGAGGAGTCCGGCGTTGTGCGCGAGGTTGGCGACGACGTCGAGGAGGAGCCGGGGCTGGCTCCGTGGGGCGTGTCGGTTCACCAGCCACCACAGGCCGTGCACCATCCACAGGCCCCAGAAGATCAGCAGCCAGCCCCAGCCGAGTTCGCCCATGAACGTCACCGCGGACAGGACGAGTCCGAGCACCCACCACAGCACGGGGCCCACGACGTCCTCGCGGAAACGCACTCCACGCGCGCGTGCCTCACGTTCCTTGCGCGCCCTGCGCGCGTCCAGTGACCAAACCTGGCCGCAGCGGGTGAGCACCAGGTAGATCGACATCAGATGGATGACGTTGTCGCCGCCGTCGCCCATGAAGATGCTGCGGTTCTGGAGGGACAGCACACCGACCATGAACAGCACGGACATCACCCGTGTGTGCCAGCC
This sequence comes from Streptomyces sp. NPDC091292, assembly GCF_044757265.1. Classification (NCBI taxonomy): domain Bacteria; kingdom Bacillati; phylum Actinomycetota; class Actinomycetes; order Kitasatosporales; family Streptomycetaceae; genus Streptomyces; species Streptomyces sp. NPDC091292. The sequence continues at coordinate 74,007 of NZ_JBIVUQ010000033.1, forward strand.
GAGCATCAGCAGCAGGCTCGACAGGATCGCGCAGCCGTAGACGATCTCGAACCAGATCTGGCTGTCGGACCACATCAGGGCCGTGAACGCCTCGTTGCCGGCGATGAGCTGCTGCGCCATGTCCCAGCTCCAGGGCCCGTCGGGCCCGTACAGCTCCTGGCGGTGGGGGAGTTCGCGCAGCAGGAACAGCAGCCAGGTGGCCGAGAAGCCGATCCGGATGACGGCCGTCTGGTACGGGCCCAGAGCGCGGCCAGTGACACGGTCGATGCCCCGGGCGAGCGGGTCGCGGCTGAGGTTCACCGGGATCCCGCCTCCGTCCGGGCGTCGTCCCGCGCGCGGGTGCCGTTGTCCGCACGGATGCCCTTGTCCGCGGCGGCGCCTTTGTCGGCGGCGGCGGAGCCGGCGACGGAACGGTCACCGTCCGACACGGACCACCAGGGAAGCTGCCGGTACACCGGGCGTGTGTCCACCTTCTCCTTGCTCCACTTCGGCGGCGGCACGTTCGTGGTGCTGGAGCGGACCTGTATCCGCTCCACGAAGGCGCCCTGTCCCCCGGGCCGCTCGTCCTGCACGCGCTGGACGACGATGCGGCGGATGTAGCGCTCGGAGAGCTGGCCGCGCATACCGTTCGGGCGGTTCTCGTTGTCGTGCGAGGCCACGAAGAAGTCCCAGGCGCGACGCAGTTCGTTCTGGTCCGTGTGACTCGGCAGGAGGTTGCCGTCTATGGCGGAGCCGTCGCGCGCGGAGAGGTCGTACCAGCCGGTCGTCAGTGTGGACCCGTCGGCGCTCCGCACCTCGGCTCGGGCCTGCACGGCGACGTTCTGCTGCAGCGGATTGGGGGCGAAGAGCTTCCAGTTCTGCTCGAACTCGGGATATATCCAGTCGTCGACGACCTGCCCGTGCTGCTTGGTCAGGGTGTTCGACGGCGCGACATGCAGGAACACCATCGCGATGTGGACGCAGGCGGCGAGCGCGACGACCGCGAGGGTCAGCGCGGCGACGATCTGGTACGGGAAGGAGAGCGCGGCGATCCCGGAGCGGGGGTCGGACGGCGGCTCTGCGGACGGCGGATCGGGGGGCGGCGGATCGAAGGGCGGCGCGTCAGGGGGTGCGGGGCGGGTGGGGCGCCCGGACGGACCAGTGCAGGGCGACGAGGGGGAGGGGATCGGGGGAGGCTGATCCGAGCGGCCGTCGGGTCCGACCGCTCCGGAAGCTACGGGGGCTCCGGAAGCTCCACCCGGGTGGCCGTCGCCCCGGTCGGCACACCCGCCGGCGCCCTGGTCGGCACCCCCGCCGCCATGGTGCCCGGCACCCCGGTCCGCGTCCGCGACGGCGTCCGCGTCCCTGTCGTACGAGTCCATTCCGCCCCGATCCCCGATCCCGGTCAGCCGCCGCGGCCAGTCCCCGCCACGTCGCACCGGCACGGTACTCAGACCCGCCCGCCGAGCACAGCGTCCGTGAGGTTATCCACAGGGTTGACACCTTACGGCGCCTGGTCCCACCATTGAATCGACCGGACCGAACGATCGGTCGGTAGCATGGCTCACGAATCGAGGGGACGGCATGACGACAGCAGCAGCGCGGCAGACGGCCGGGCCGGCGCCGGACGCGGCCGAGGCCGCGACCACCGCGGCGTTCGAGGCCGTCTTCGACGCCGCGGTCGCGGCCGACGAGCGCATCGAGCCCCGGGACTGGATGCCCGACGCCTATCGCGCCACCCTCGTACGCCAGATGGCGCAGCACGCCCACTCCGAGATCATCGGCATGCAGCCCGAGGCCAACTGGATCACCCGCGCCCCCTCCCTGCGCCGCAAGGCGATCCTGATGGCCAAGGTGCAGGACGAAGCCGGACACGGCCTCTACCTTTACAGCGCCGCGGAAACCCTCGGTACGGGTCGCGACGAGCTGCTCGACAAGCTCCACTCCGGCCGCCAGAAGTACAGCTCGATCTTCAACTACCCCACTCTGACCTGGGCCGACGTCGGCGCCATCGGCTGGCTGGTGGACGGCGCCGCGATCACCAACCAGGTCCCCCTGTGCCGCTGCTCCTACGGCCCGTATGCCCGCGCGATGGTCCGTATCTGCAAGGAGGAGTCCTTCCACCAGCGCCAGGGGTACGAACTGCTGCTCGCCCTCAGCCACGGCACCCCGGCCCAGCACGACATGGCGCAGGACGCGGTGAACCGCTGGTGGTGGCCGTCGCTGATGATGTTCGGCCCGCCGGACGACGAGTCGGCGCACAGCGCGCAGTCCATGGAGTGGAAGATCAAACGCCATTCGAACGACGAGCTGCGGCAGCGATTCGTGGACATCTGCGTGCCCCAGGCGGAGTCCCTGGGCCTGACACTCCCGGACCCGGACCTGAAGTGGAACGAGGAGCGGGGACAGCACGACTTCGGCCCGATCGACTGGACGGAGTTCCGCGAGGTCCTGAAGGGCAACGGCCCGTGCAACGAGGAGCGGATCACCCAGCGCCGCAAGGCCCATGAAGAGGGCGCCTGGGTGCGGGAAGCGGCGGCGGCCCACGCGCGCAAGCGCCGCGACACCACCAGCGGAAAGGCGACGGCATGAGTGACTCGACGGCCTCGACGGCGACGGACTGGCCGTTGTGGGAGGTCTTCGTGCGGTCCCGGCGCGGCCTGTCCCACACCCACGCCGGCAGCCTGCACGCACCCGACGCGGAGCTGGCCCTGCGCAATGCCCGCGATCTGTACACCCGGCGCGGCGAGGGCATCTCGATCTGGGTCGTCCCGTCCACCGCCATCACGGCGTCGTCACCGGACGAGAAGGACCCCTTCTTCGAACCGTCCGCGGACAAGCCGTACCGCCATCCCACGTTCTACGAGATCCCGGAAGGGGTGAAGCACCTGTGACGATCACCGCATCCTCCGCATCCACCGCGGCCCTGGCGCTGGGCGACGACGCGCTGGTGCTGTCGCACCGGCTGGGGGAGTGGGCGGGCCACGCACCCGTCCTCGAAGAAGAGGTCGCCCTCGCCAACATCGCCCTGGACCTCCTCGGCCAGGCCCGCGTACTGCTGTCCCTTGTCGGCGACGAGGACGAGCTGGCGTATCTCCGCGAGGAGCGCGCCTTCCGCAACCTCCAGCTCGTGGAACAGCCCAACGGCGACTTCGCCCACACCATCGCCCGCCAGCTCTACTTCTCCACCTACCAACGCCTGCTGTACGAGCGGTTGGCGGCCGGCGACAGCGAGTTCGCCCCGCTCGCCGCGAAAGCAGTCAAGGAGGTCGACTACCACCAGGACCACGCCGAGCAATGGACCCGCCGCCTCGGCGACGGAACCGACGAAAGCCATGAGCGGATGCAGCGTGCCTGCACGGCGCTGTGGCGGTACACCGGCGAGATGTTCCAGCCCCTTGCCAGCACCGCTGACTCCGAGGGCCCTGCCGGTCCGGACGTCGACCTGGAGAGCATGGAGGCCGCCTGGCTGCGCTCGGTCGCCGGCGTCCTGGAGGAGTCCACGCTCACCCTGCCGGACGGCCCGCGCTCCGGGGCCTGGACGGCGGGCGCGGGCCGCCAGGGCGTGCACACCGAGCCGTTCGGACGGATGCTCGCCGAGATGCAGCACCTGCACCGCAGCCACCCGGGGGCGACATGGTGACCGACCCGGCCGGCACCCCCGGCGCCCCCGGCGCCACCCGGACCGCCGACCCGGCCCGCACGGACGACACCGCCCTGGAGGCCGAGCTGCGCCGACTCGCGGGATCCGTCCCCGACCCCGAGCTGCCGGTGCTCACCTTGGCCGAGCTGGGCGTCCTGCGCGCGGTGCGACTCAGCGGACCCGACAGCGTCGAGGTCGACCTCACCCCGACCTACACCGGATGCCCTGCCCTGGAATCCATGTCGACGGACATAGAGAAGGTGCTGCACGCCCATGGCATGGCGGAGGTGACGGTCCGCCCGGTACTCAGCCCCGCCTGGACGACCGACGACATCTCCGCCGAAGGGCGCCGCAAACTGCGGGAGTTCGGCATAGCGCCACCCCGCACCCAGCGCACCGCCGGCCCCGTGACCGTGACACTCGGCCCCACCCGCACCACGGCGCCGGAACCGGTGCACTGTCCGCACTGCGGCTCGGCCGACACCGAACTGCTCAGCCGGTTCTCCTCGACGGCCTGCAAGGCACTGCGCCGCTGCCTCGCCTGCCGTGAACCGTTCGACCACTTCAAGGAGTTGTGATGGCCCGCTTCCACCCACTCCGGGTAGCGGCGGTCGACCGGCTCACCGACGACGCCGTCGCCCTCACCTTCGACGTCCCGACCGAGCTGCGCCCCGCCTACCGCCACGCCCCCGGCCAGCATCTCGCCCTGCGCAGCACCCTCGACGGCGAGGAAATCCGCCGTACGTACTCGATCTGCTCCCCCGCGCCCGGCCCCGAAGGCCCCCGGACGCTGCGGGTGGGCGTGCGCCTGGTCGACGGCGGCGCCTTCTCGACGTACGCGCTGAAGGAACTCGCCGTCGGCGACGCGGTGGAGGTGATGACCCCGGCGGGACGCTTCACGCTGGAACCGGCGCCCGGTCTGTACGCGGCGGTGGTCGGCGGCAGCGGAATCACCCCGGTCCTGTCGATCGCGGGGACCTTGCTGGCGCGCGAGCCGGAGGCCAGGTTCTGTCTGATACGCAGCGACCGGACGGCGGCGTCGACGATGTTCCTGGAGGAGGTCGCCGACATCAAGGACCGTTTCCCCGACCGGTTCCAGCTGGTCACGGTCCTGTCGCGCGAGGAGCAGCAGGCGGGGCTTCCGTCCGGCCGTCTCGACCGGGAGAGGCTGACCGGGCTGCTTCCGGCGCTGCTGCCGGTGGGACAGGTCGCGGGCTGGTTCCTGTGCGGGCCGTTCGGTCTGGTGCAGGGGGCGGAGCGAGCGCTGAGGGAGCTGGGGGTCGCGCGTTCCCGTATCCACGAGGAGATCTTCCATGTGGACAGCGCACCGGCGCCTGCGCCCTCGCGGACGGCGCCCTCGCACAGCTCCCTCACGGCCCAGTTGGACGGCCGCGCGGGCACCTGGCCGGTGCGGGACGGGGAGTCGCTGCTCGACGCGGTACTGCGCAACAGACCGGACGCGCCGTACGCGTGCAAGGGCGGCGTGTGCGGGACCTGCCGGGCCTTCCTGGTCTCGGGCGAAGTGCGGATGGACCGGAACTTCGCGCTGGAGCCCGAGGAGACGGAGGCCGGATTCGTCCTGGCATGCCAGTCCCATCCCGAGACGGAGAAGGTGGAACTGGACTTCGACCGCTGACGCCCCTTCCTGTGGGCCCTTCGTATGAGGTCCCCCCGCCCCGTTCCCTTCTTGTAGAACCTGTTCTATCTTGACGCTCCGTCAGATCGTTGGGCCGGGTCGGCCGGGTACGCGGGAGGACTGGCAGTGGACTTCACCTTCACCGAGGAGCAGCAGGCGGCCGTCGAAGCGGCGAAGGCGGTGTTCTCGGGGGTCGCGCCCGACGCGGTACCGAGCCCCGCGGAGACGCCGGGTGCTGTCGCCGACGACTTCGACCGGGCGCTGTGGGCCCGGCTCCGGGACGCCGATCTGCTGAGCCTTCCGCTGGCTCCCGAGTACGGCGGGGCGGACCTGGACGCCATCGCGCTCTGCCTCGTACTGCGGGAGGCCGGGAAGGTACTCGCGCGGGTGCCGCTCCTGGAGAGCGGCGCCGCCGCGTACGCGATCCAGGTCCACGGCGACGACGCGCTGAAGCGGGACGTCCTCCCCCGGGCCGCCCGGGGCGAACTGGTGCTGACCGTCGCGGCGAACGGCCGCAGCGGACACGACCCGGCCGAGCGCGCGGTCACGGCGCAGCGCGACGGCGACGCATGGGTCCTCGACGGTACGCACACGGCGGTGCCCTGGGCGCACAACGCCGACCTGATTCTCGTACCCGCGCACACCGGCGAGGGCGAGGGCCGCACCCTGCTCGCACTGGTTCCACGCGGGCACGACGGTGTGGCGATCGGCGAGCAGATCTCGACCACCGGTGAGCGGCTGGGCGAACTCCGGCTGGAGTCGGCCCGGATCCCGACCGACCGGGTCGTCGAGGCCGAGGGCGCCTGGGAGTGGCTGCGGGATCTGCTGGCCACCGGGACGTGTGCGCTGGCGCTCGGCCTGGGCGAGGGGGTGCTGCGGATGACCAGCGAGTACACGGGGAAGCGGGAGCAGTTCGGATTCCCGGTGGCGACGTTCCAGGCGGTGGCCGTACAGGCGGCGGACCGCTATATCGACCTGCGGGCCATGGAGGCGACCCTGTGGCAGGCGGCGTGGCGGATCAGTACGGGCGCGGGCGGGGCGCTGCCCGCGGCCGGTGATGTGGCGGTGGCGAAGATCTGGGCGTCGGAAGGGGTGCGGCGGGTCGTCCAGACCGCGCAGCACCTGCACGGCGGCTTCGGCGCGGACACCGAGTACCCGCTGCACCGTTACCACGCCTGGGCCAAGCACCTGGAGCTGTCCCTCGGCCCGGCGGCGGCCCACGAGGAGACCCTGGGCGACCTGCTCGCGGCCCACCCCCTCGGCTGACCAGCGTCCGACCAGGTCTAGATCCAACGCCGTTCAGTTAAGGGCGGGGGTTGTTCGTCAAGGCTGGTGAACGAGGCAGCGGAGCTGCTGTAGAAGAGGTTTGTCCTCCAAGACATCCT
>NZ_JBIVUQ010000034.1:0-75871 GCF_044757265.1 Streptomyces sp. NPDC091292
ACGCCAACTTCGCCCGAACACGGTTCACTTCATATACGTCCACACACCCAACATGCTCGTGATCAGGACCAACAGGAAGACCTAACGGAGTCCTACTAAGGGGGCATCTCATTTGGTGAGTCTGCGGTAGCAGATTAGGGTGCAGGCGATGCTGGTGAAGGCCAGGAAGTGCTCGGCCTTGCGTTCGTAGCGGCGGTGCAGGCGTCGGCATCCGGCGAGCCAGGCCATGGTGCGTTCGATGGTCCAGCGGTGGCGGCCGAGCCGTTGCGAGGTCTCGATGCCCCTGCGGGCGATGCGGTGCCGGATGCCTCGGTCGGCTAACCATCGCCGCAGGTGGTTGTAGTCGTAGCCCTTGTCGGCGTGGAGTTTGTGCGGCCTGCGTCGCCTGGGTCCTCGTCGCGAGCGGATCGGAGGTATGCCCTTCACCAGCGGGACCAGGGCCTGGCTGTCATGCATGTTGGCGCCCGAGATGCCGATGGACAGGGGCAGGCCGGTCCGTTCCGTGATCAAGTGGATCTTCGACCCGTACTTGCCTCGGTCCACAGGATTCGGACCTGTCAGTTCCCCCTTTTCAGGGCCCGCATGTTGACCGAGTCGATCGCGCACCGGGACCAGTCCAGCTCGCCGCGGGATCCCAGCTCATCAAGGATCAGGCGGTGGAGTTTGGCCCACACCCGGGCCTTGGTCCACTCGGTGAAGCGGCGGTGAGCCGTCGCGCCGGACGGTCCGAACGAGGCGGTCGGCACCTGCTGCCACGTACAGCCAGAGGTTGCCACGAAGACGATTGCGGCCAGCACTTCACGATCGCCGTGCCGACGCCGGCCACCGCCCTGAGGCCGCGACGGCGCTTCCGGCACCACGCGCTGGAACAGCTCCCACAACTCGTCCGGCACCAGCCGCTCAACGATCCCTGCCACGACCAGGAGCTTACTCGACCAAATGAGATAACTTCTTACTCGCGGCTTGCCTTCCGGCCGCGGGAGAGGACCGTGGACGCCGGCGTGGTCCCGTCGAAGGCAGCGGTGGTGCGCGCGTCGCGCCGAACGGCGTCAATCTCCGTTCCGGCCAGGGTGGTTGGCTATGTGAGCACTCATTCCGGCGCTGCCGCGGCGCGCACGTCAGACCTCGCGGGCAACGTCACATCCGTACGCGAACCCTCGCCATTCAGGTGCCCGACTGCCCGGCCCACCCAGCGATCCTGCCGTCGCGGACCACGACAGCCGCTACCGCGCCGCAACGGATTCACCAACAGCAGGCGCCGCCGTGCCCAGACAAGCGTGGGCCATGGTCTCCAGCAACTCGGCGGCACGGGCGTCCGTGACTCCGCTCTGGAAGGTGAGGATCGACTGGATCGCGCCGACGGCCGCGTGGACCGCGACCCGCAGCTCCGCATCGGCCAGATCAGGGCGCTGCGCAGCCAGCAGGTGGACCCACTCCTCGACGTACATGCGTTGTCGGCGGCGCAGTCGGCGCCGGTCCGTCTCGGGCAGGGTGTGGGCCTCGCGGTGGTGGACGCTGAGCACGTCGCGGTCACGGATGGCCACGTCGATGTGGTCGCGGATCAAGGCCGCGAGGCGTTCCTCGTCGGTGGTCTCCGCGGACATGATCTCGACGCAGCGGTCCGCGAGGCGGTCCATGACCTGGTCGAGCATCGCGACCAGGATGGCGTGCTTGCCGTCGAAATGACGGTAGATCCCGGAGCCGACGATGCCGGCCTCGGCGCCGATGTCCGCCATGGAGATGGAGTGGAATCCGCGCCGTGCGCCAAGGGCGGCGGCCGCCGCGAGAATGCGCTGCTTGCGGTCCGGGTCGCGGTGGCGGCGCGTGGCTCCCTCGGTCGTCACGGCGGCAAGTGTGCCATCGTTCATGTTCCCTCTCTGGTTCGTGGTGAAGGTTCGCTCACTGTACGGGGCGGTTGCCGGCGGGCCGCAGAGGACGAGCTGCGTCGCCTTCAGTCCGATGCGGAGGGTATGACCACCGCGAGTATGTGCCCGACGTCGACCTGCCGGCCCGGCTCGACCCGCACCTCGGCCAGCTCTCCGCTCGTCGGGGCGGTCACCGTGTGTTCCATTTTCATGGCTTCCAGGACGAGGAGGGGCTGGCCCGCGGCGACCGCTGTGCCGGGATCGGCCAGCACCCGCACCACGACGCCCGGAATCGAGGCGGTGAGCGAACCGGCTGCGGCTGCTGTCGCCGGCTCCGGGAAGCGCGGTGTTTCCGTCAGCGCACTGGAGCCGTCGGGACCGTCGACGTACACCTCTGTGCGGTCGGCTCCCGCCGTGACCCGGTGCACGGTGTAGGTGCGGCGAGAGCCGTCCACTTCCAGGTCGACACGGTCCGGCGTGGCCTTCCGGACGCGTACGAGCCCACCGAACTCCCCGCCATTGACAGTGACTTCGACCACGTCAGCCGTGTCATGCGTCTCGGCCGCGTCGAAGCGCAACGCGACTTCGAGTGTCTGCGCGCCTCGGACGTATGTCACCCGCTGAGGCGCCGACGGCACGTTGCGCCACCCTGTCGGCATGGTCCGCAGCACGGGCGCCGCGCTTCGGTGGCCTGCCTGCCAGGCCAGCGCCGCGGCGACGGCGTGCGCCTCCCCCGGCGATTTCCCGTCCGGTTCGGCGCAGAGGTGTCTCGGGTCGTGGCGGGTGAGGTAGCCGGTGTCGGTGCCGCCGGCCAGGAACTCGGGCTCGCGCAGGATGCCCACCAGGAGGTCCCTGTTGGTGGTCACGCCGTGCAGGGTGCTGTGGAGCAGGGCCTGTTCCAGTCGCCGGGCGGCTTCCGTGCGGGTGCGGCCATGGGCGATCACCTTGGCGAGCATGGCGTCGTAGTGCGGGCTGATGACGGAGCCGTCCGCGACGCCCGAATCGACGCGAATACCAGGGAGTTCAGGGGTCGCGAACCGGTGCAGTGTGCCTGTGGCGGGGGCGAAGCCGGCCTCTGCGTCCTCGGCGTAGAGGCGTGCCTCGATGGCGTGCCCGGCGAGGCGTGCGTCGAGTACCTCGGGCGGGATCGCCTCGCCCTCGGCCATACGGAGTTGGAGCGCGACCAGATCGAGGCCCGTGACCAGTTCGGTGACCGGGTGCTCCACCTGCAGCCGCGTATTGACCTCAAGGAACGAGAAGTGGCCGGCCGCGTCCAGTACGAACTCCACCGTGCCCGCACCGACGTAGCCGATGGCCTTGCCCGCGGCCACGGCGGCGGCGCCGAGTTCGGCACGTAGTTCCTCGTCGACCGCCGGTGACGGCGACTCCTCGATGATCTTCTGGTAGCGGCGTTGGATGGAGCACTCGCGCTCGAAGAGGTGGACGACGTTGCCGTGGGTGTCGCCCAGGATCTGCACCTCGACATGGCGCGGGTCCTCGACGAACCGTTCCAGGAAGACCGTGCCGTCACCGAAGGCGGAAGCGGCCTCGCCGCGGGCGCGGTCGACCGCATCGGCCAGTTCCTCACGCTCGCGTACGAGCCGCATCCCCCGGCCGCCTCCCCCATGGGCGGCCTTGACCAGGAGCGGGTAGCCGACCGGGGCGGCGAGCGCGAACAGCGCCGCGTCGTCCGTCACTTGGGCGCCGGGCAGCACAGGGACGCCGGCCGCCTCCATCAGTGCTTTTGCCTCCAGCTTCGATCCCATGGCGGCGATCGCCCCGGGCGACGGTCCTACGAAGGTCAGCCCCGCGTCCCCGCAGGCCCGCGCGAAGTCGGCGTTCTCGGAGAGGAATCCGTACCCGGGATGGATCGCGTCGGCTCCGCGCTCGCGCGCGGCCTCGACGATCAGGTCACCGCGCAGATACGTGTCGGCGGGCGCCGCGCCCGGCAGCCGGACCGATTCGTCGGCCAGCGTGACGTGGGGCGCCCGTGCGTCGGGGTCCGAATACACCGCGACCGTGGCTATCCCCAGGGATCGCGCCGTACGGATGACTCGCGCGGCGATCTCCCCCCGGTTCGCGATGAGGAGTCTACGAATCGGCCTCGCAGGCGGCATCGGTTTCACCTTCCGTTTCAGCACGCTCGTCACATCCGGAAGACGCCGTAGCCACGGCGTCCGGAAACGGTCTGGGAGTGAATGGCCGACAGGGCCATGCCCAGGACGGACCGGGTGTCGCGGGGATCGATGATGCCGTCGTCGTACAGGCGGCCGGTGACGGCGAAGGAGTGCGACTCGGCCTCGATCTGCGCTTCGATCGCCGCCGTACGCGCGCGGTCCGCGTCCTCGTCGTACGGCCGTCCCGACTTGGCCGCCGATGCCCGCCCGACGATGGACAGGACGCCGGCGAGCTGGGTCGCCCCCATGACGGCGAGCTTGGCGCCCGGCCACGCGAACATCAGACGGGGGTCGTAGGCCCGTCCCGACATGCCGTAGTTGCCGGCGCCGAACGAGGAGGCGATGTTCACCGTCACATGCGGCACGGTGCTGTTCGTGACGGCATTGATCATCTTGGCGCCGTCCTTGATGATGCCGCCCTGTTCGTATGTGGTGCCGACCATGTAGCCCGTCGTGTTCTGAAGGAAGACCAGCGGGGTGTCCGTCTGGTTCGCCAGCATGATGAACTCGGCTGCCTTCTTGGCCTCTTCGCTGAAGAGCACCCCTCGCTGGTTGGCCAGTACGCCGACGGGGAAGCCGTGGATTCGGGCCCACCCGGTCACCAGTGACGTGCCGTACAGCGCTTTGTACTCGTCGAATTCGGAGCCGTCCACGACCCGCGCAAGCACCTCGCGCGGGTCGAAGGGCACCTTCGTGTCCGCCGACACGACTCCGAGGATCTCGTCCGGGCTGTACGCAGGAGGCGCGGGGTCGACCGAGGGCGGCGGGCCGAGTTTGCGCCAGTTGATCCTGGAGAGGATGTTCCGGCCGAGACGGATCGCGTCCCGCTCGTCGGCGGCGAAGCAGTCCGCGAGTCCCGAGACCCGGGCATGCATCTCGGCGCCGCCCAGTGCCTCGTCGTCGGCTTCCTCGCCCGTGGCCATCTTCACCAGCGGCGGACCGCCGAGGAACACCTTGGCCTGCCGGTCGACCAGGACCGCGTAGTCACACATGCCTGGCACATAGGCGCCACCCGCGGTCGAGTTTCCGAAAACCAGGGCCACCGTGGGGATGCCGAGGCCCGACAGCTCGGTCAGCTCGTGGAAGATGCGGCCCGCGGGCACGAACAGCTCCGCCTGGGTGGGCAGATCCGCGCCGCCGGACTCGACCAGGTTCACCACCGGCAGGCGATTGATTCTGGCGATCTCCAGTGCGCGCAGGGTCTTGCGCAGTGAGTACGGATTCATGGCGCCGCCCCGCACGGTGGGGTCGTGCCCGATGATCACGCACTCCACTCCGGCGACGACTCCGATGCCCGTGACGACGCTGGCCCCGACGGTGAACTGTGTGCCCCAGGCCGCGAGGGTGGACAGCTCCAGGAACGGACTTGCGGGGTCCACGAGCAGTTCGATCCGCTCGCGGACCGGGAGCCGGCCGCGCTCGACATGGCGGCGCAGGTAGCGCTCCCCGCCGCCGGCGAGGGCGGCGTCCAGTTGCTCGCCGAGCTGATCGAGCAGGGTCAGTTGGGTGGCGCGGTTGCGGCGATATGCCTCGCTCGCCGTGTCGAGCCGCGACGCAATGACCGGCATGGCATCAGCCTCCTCGTGGTCGGCAGGCCCGTCGGCCGACATGCCCCTGGAACGGTGAAGTGAATGTTGATTCACTAGAGACCGTATCGGTGGAGCTTTGTTCCGGCTAGAGCGCTAGCATCGCCCGTGTTGGTAAATCCTCATTCACATCGCTGGATTGACCTAACCGAAGGAAGGACCACGATGACCGTCACGTACCGGCGCGATGACGCGATCGCCTGGCTGACCATCGAGCGCCCCGAAGCGCTCAACGTGCTCTCCCACGACGTACGGCGCGGCCTCTTCGACGGATTCGCGCGGTACGCCGACGACTCGGCCGCCGCCGTTCTGATCCTCACGGGCGAAGGGGACAGGGCGTTCTGTGCCGGTGGTGATCTGAAGGAGATGGCCGAGGACGGTCTGCTCGTACCGCCGCCGGACTACGTGCCGCAGCTCGGCCGCAACATCACGGTCGACAAGCCGGTGATCGCCGCGGTCAACGGCATCGCGTACGGCGGCGGGTTCATGCTGGTCCAGAACTGCGATCTGGCGGTCGCGGCCGAGCACGCCCGTTTCGCGATCGCGGAGGCCAAGGTCGGCCGCGGCGCGCCCTGGGCGGTTCCGCTGACCCGTATCGTCGGGCGCCGGATCGCCGCTCAGCTCCTGATGACGGGCGATCCCATCGACGCCCGGCGGGCCTACGAGCTGGGCCTGGTCAACGAGGTCGTCCCCGCTTGCGAACTGCGCGCGGCGGCAGCCCGGCTCGCCCGGACCATCGCCGGCAACGCACCCCTGTCCGTACGCGCCGCCAAGCAGACCGTCCTGCTCGATCCCGCCCTCGCGCTCGACGATGCCTTCGCCGCGGCCGAACGCCTCTGGGAGCCGGTATATCTCAGCGATGACGCCCGGAACGGCCCGCGGGCGTTCGCCGAGAAGCGCACTCCGCAGTGGAAGGGGCACTGATGCCGCACGAAGCACAGGCGGTCACCGCAGGTCCGCGGCGCCGCCCCGTCCGCATCGCCAACTGCTCGGGTTTCTACGGAGATACGCTCTCCGCCGCCCGGGACATGGTCGAGGGCGGGCCGATCGACGTCCTGACCGGTGATTATCTGGCCGAGTTGACGATGTTCCTGCTGCACAAGGCGCGGCAGAGGACGGGCAGAGGGTACGCGACCACGTTCCTGACCCAGTTGGAGCAGGTGCTCGGCACCTGCCTGGAGCGCGGCATCCGTGTCGTCGCCAACGCCGGTGGACTGGCACCGTCCTTGCTCGCCGAGGAGATCGGGCACCTCTCGTCGCGACTCGGCCTCGCTCCCCGTATCGCGTACGTCGCGGGGGACGACCTCACCCCTCACCTGGAGCGCCTGCGGAAGGGGGGCGAGGACTTCGCCCATCTCGACGACGGCAGGCCCCTGTCCGTACGGACGGAGCCGCCGGTGACGGCCAACGCCTACCTGGGCGGCTGGGGAATCACGCAGGCGCTTGCCGCGGGCGCGGACATCGTCGTCACCGGGCGCGTCACGGACGCCGCTCTCGTGTCCGGTCCGGCCGCCTGGTGGCACGGCTGGTCGAGGACCGACTGGGACAGGCTCGCCGGGGCTGTGATCGCCGGGCATGTCATCGAGTGCGGACCGCAGGTCTGCGGCGGCAACTACCCCTTCCTGGAGGAGATCCGCGACCGCCGCTACCCGGGCTTTCCGCTCGCCGAGGTCGATGACGACGGCAGCAGTGTGATCACCAAGCATCCGGGGACCGGCGGGCTGGTTTCTCCCGGTACCGTCACCGCGCAACTGTTGTACGAGATCGGTTCGCCCGCCTATGAGGGCCCCGATGTGATCGCCCACTTCGACTCCGTCTCGCTGCGATCGGTCGGCGGGGACAGGGTGCGCATCTCGGGCGCACAGGGGAGCCCGCCCGGCGAGCGGCTGAAGGTGGCGATGAACTTCAGTGAGGGTTTCCGCAACACGATGATCTTCGTGATCACCGGCCTCGGCATCGAGGCCAAGGCCGACCTGGCGCGCGAGCAGTTCCTCGAACTCCTGGACGGCCCGGCAGGCTTCGACGACCTCGACTTCAGGCTGCTGCGCTTCGACCACGAGGACGCGGACGACAACACCGAAGCCGTGGCACATCTGCGTATCACCGTGAAGGGACCCGACGAACGCCGGGTGGGCAAGGCGTTCTCCGCGCTCACCACCGCGATGGCCGTGGGCAGTTACGCCGGACTGCACACGACGACCCCGCCGACCCCGGCCACCGCCTTCGGCTCCTACTGGCCGGCGCTGGTGCGGCGGGAGGCGGTGGAGCACGTGGTGGTCCTGCCCGACGGCAGGCGATGCGTCGTCGAACACAGCCCGAGCGGGGAGCCCCGCACCCTCCGGCACGAGACGCCGAGCGCCCCGGCGCCGACCGGCCCTACCCGCCGTGTCCCGCTGGGCCTCATCGCCGGCGCCAGGTCCGGCGACAAGGGCGGCAACGCCAACATCGGTGTGTGGACCCGAGACGATGCCGCGTACACGTGGCTGCGCGATTGGCTGACCACCGAACGTCTGAGGGACCTGCTGCCCGAGGCGCGCGACTTGGTGGTACGGCGCCATGCGTTGCCCCGCCTGCGCGCGCTGAACTTCGTGGTGGTCGGCCTGCTCGGTGAGGGCGTGGCATCCACCACGCGCCCCGACCCGCAGGCCAAGGGCTTGGGTGAATACCTGCGCTCGCGGTACGTGGAGGTGCCCGCGTGCCTGCTCGCGGCCGAGGGGCTGTGATCACTCCGCTTGTCGGCGGAGCGGCTTCCGGGCGCTCACCGCGTCGGGCCTCGGTGGGCGCGCCGCGCCTGACCCGGGTGTGTGCGCCGCTCCTCGTGTGCGCGCCGCATCAGGGCTCGGCCTCCGCAGCCCTTCGAGATAGCCGCGGATCGACTCCTGGACCGCATCCGATGACCACGCGTCCTCGACGAACCGGTCATCGCCTTCGGCTGCCGCGATGCGTTCGTGTACGGGACGGTGGAGCTGCCGCTTGCTGAACGTGAACACCTCGGCGGATACCGCCGCCAGCCGCGCTGCCGCGTCCACAGCTACCGCGGACAGCCTGTCCGGCTGCTCGACGACCTGGTCGACGAGCCCGAGGGACAGGGCTTGCCGCGGTGTAAGCAGTGCCGCACTCATGACCATGCGCTGGAGCGCGGAACCCGTCGCGTGCCGCATGATCTCCAGGGCGGCGGTCGGGAACGGCACTCCGACGCCGAGTTCGCTCAGACCGATCGTGCCCTGCGCCATGATGCGCAGATCGCCGGCCGCGGCCAGGACGCAGCCTCCGGCGACGGCATGCCCGTTGATCGCCGTCACAACCGGCCTCGGGTGGTCGAAGACGGCCATGCAGGTCAGAGAGAGCGCGTCCAGGAACTCCTTCGCGTAGGCCCGGCCGCCCGCGCCGATGCGGTCCAGGTCGGCCCCGGCCGAGAACACCGGGCCCGTGCCCGTGAGCACGACGGCCGGTGCACTCTCCAGATCGCTCATCGCGCCGCGCAGGGCGTCCAGCAGCTCCACGTCGAGCGCGTTGACCTTGCCGTGGCGTATCCGGACCACGGTCACTCCCTGCTGCTCCTCGAATTCGAGCATGCCCTCTCCGATCATTCAAGGTCCGCGAGCTGTACGGAGCGGGCCAGCCAGGCGTTCGCCCGCTCGCGGTAACGACGGCTGATGTCAGCCCTGAACGCCCAGCTCTCGAAGCCGTGCGGGGCACCGGGTGTGATGTCGACCGTGACGTCCGCTCCTGCTGCGCGCAGGCGCTCCGCGTAGGCGAGGTCCTCGTCGTGGAAGAGGTCGAGATCACCGACGCCGATCCAGGTGGGTGCGGAACCGGACAGGTCTTCCCTGCGGGCCGGCACGGAGAATTCAGGCACGGTGGACGTGCCGGGTGCGGCGTTCAGATAGCTGCGCCAGCCGATGTGGTTATGCCGGTTGCTCCAGATCCGATGGCGTACGGCGTCCAGTTCGCGGCGGGCCGCGGTGCAGTCGTCGAGCATGGGCGCGGACAGCCACATCGCGGCCGGTTCCGGGTGACCGCAGGCGTGCAGGCGTTGGGCCAGACAGGCCGCCAGTCCACCACCCGCACTACTGCCGCCCAACGCGACGCGCTTCGGGTCCACGCCCAGGTCATCGGCGTGCTGGTGGATCCACAGCCATGCCTGCAGGCAGTCGTCGAGCGGTGCGGGGAAGGGGTGCTCGGGTGCCAGTCGGTAGTCGACCGCGACCACGGTGATTCCCAGCCGGGCGACATCGGCGTTGTGCGCGGCGTCCATGGCGGCGTTGCCGATCACGAACCCGCCCCCATGGATCCACAGGAGCGCCGCCGATGCCGGGCGCTCCCTGGGCGCGTACAGCAGCAGCTTCAGGTGGCCGTCCCTGACTTCCCAGGTCCGGATGTCGACCCCGGCAGCACGTCGTGGACCGGGGGCGCTGCGCATCAGCCGCCGCATCAGGCGGTTGCCGATCGGCAAGGGCGGGACGCGCCGGGCGGCGCGGCGCAGCTCGGGATCAACGGGCGTGCGCGTCATGACAGCTCCCGTGCTCCGTGCGGTCGCCCGTCCGAACCGGCGCTTTCGGCACCGGCTCCCAGGGCCTCACCGACGCTGCGCCGAATCACCTTGCCCGTGGAGGTGAGCGGCAACTCGTGCATGACGTGGATCCGTTGGGGGGCCTTGAGCGTGCCCACACGTTCGCGCGTCCAGGCGATCAGCGCCTCGGTGTCGAGTGCGTGACCGGGTACGGGTGTCACGGCGGCTTCGACGCGTTCGCCCCACTCGGCGTCGGCCAGGCCCACCACACAGGCCGAGGCCACGCCCTCATGCCGGAGCAGCACGTCCTCGATCTCACCGGGAGCGATGTTCTCACCACCGCGGATGATGGTGTCGTCGCGGCGGCCGTGCACGTACAGATAGCCGCCGCTGTCCAGGGAGGCCGAGTCGCCGGTACGGAACCATCCTCTGGCGTCGGTGCATGCCCCGTCGGCGATCTGCGCACCGCGCAGGTGCAGTTCACCGCGCTCCCCCGGGCCCGCCTCGCCGCCCTCGTCGGTCACGATACGGATCTCAATGCCGTCGACCGGCCGACCGACCGAGCTGAGCCGTTCGCGAGCGACGGGATCGCCCTGGGCCGCCGCGCGGTGGGTGTCGGGTCCGAGGACGGCGATCGTCGAGCTGGTCTCGGTGAGCCCGTAGGCGTTGACGAAGTCCGTGTCGGGGAACAGCCGCAGCGCGTTCTCCAGGACCGGCAGCGGCATCCGCGCTCCGCCGTAGGCGAGATGTCGCAGGCTGGGGACCGTGAGCGACGGATCCGCTGCCAGTTCATCGACGATGCGCGCCAGCATGGTGGGCACGACGAAGGCATGTGTCACCGCTTCCCTGCGAGCCGTGTCCAGCCAGCCCTTGGCCGAGAAGGCCGGGAGCGCAACTATCCGTCGTCCCGAGTAGACACAGCTGAGCACCGACGCGACGCCCGCGATGTGGAAGAGCGGAACGGCCAGCAGTTGTGCCTCGTCGGGCGCCGCCGAGCCGAACTCGACCGTGCTGAGCACGTAGGCGAGGAGGTTGTCGTGGTGCAGCGCGATCGGCTTGGGTTCGGCCGATGTTCCGCTGGTGAAGAGGAGCACCGCGGGTGCGACCGGCATCTGCGGCGGCTCGGCCTCAGCAGCCTCTCCTCCCGCTGCGTCGGCGAGGCACCGCGCCAGCCAGCTCCCTTCCTCCACCACCGGATCAGCGCCGGCGCTCTCGGCGGCCGCCCACTCGTCCGGCCCCGCGAGAGCGAGCGCCGGCAGCACCCGCTCGGCGAGCGCCTTCAAGGACCCTTCAGGCAGGCGGTGGTTCAGCGGGGCAAAGGTCGATCCGGCGCCGGCCGCGGCAAAGACCCCGATCACCGCCGCGGGGCCGGAGACTCCGAGGCACGCGAGCGTACGGGGCCCGTCGCCCGCGCCCGCCAGGACACGAGCGCCTTCACGGCTCGCAGCGAGCAGTTCACGGTAGGTCAGTTCCCGCCCCGTGTGCGCGGATCCCACGGCGATCCGGTCGCCATGTGCTTCGGCGGCCATCTCCAGCAGCATGGTGATGTTCACGGACGTCTCCTGGGTCGGCTGATCCAGCACGGCGAGTCCACGGCATTGTATATTGAATATAAGTTGGAGGGTAGATCAATCGAGGCTTGCACGGCGGCGTACGGTCTCCTACGACGGCCCCGGGGCGTCGATCCGGTCCACGAGTCCCCAGTCGAGCGCCCGCTCGGCCGTCAGCCGCCGCCCCGTCAGGGCGAGATGAAGCGTGCGGCGGCGTCCGATACGGCGAGGAATGCTCACTGTGCCGCCGGCGCCCGGGATGAGACCCATGCCGATCTCGGGAAGCCGGAAGGTGGTCCCTTCCGCGGCTGTCACCCGCCCGGCGAATGCGGGCAGTTCGACCCCCGCGCCCACACAGGCTCCGTGGACCTGCGCGGTCGTGCGGTCCCGGAGCCGGTGCAGGGCCCGTGCGGCGCCTCCGCGGGTCCGCACCAGGTGCGCGGTGGCGAGGTCGCGTGCACGGCCGAACTCGGCGAGATCCCCGCCGGAGGAGAACACCGGTCCGCTGCCCGCGAGGACGATCTCCTTCAGCGAGGGGTCACGTTCCGCGAAGGCCAATGCCTCCACCAGGGCGTCGCGCATGGCGCTCCCGTAGGCGTTGCGCCGGTCCTGTTGGTTGAAGGTGATGCGGAGGATGTCGCCCTCCCGGGCGAGGAGCACCGGCTGCGGCACCACGGGCGGATCGGAGCGCTCACGGCGCAGGGCGAGCCAGCGCTCGAACTCCCGCCCCGCGAGGAGGGTCGAGTAGGCGAAGGACTCGACGTCGAGCGCCTCGGCGACGGTGAGCCGCTCGGTCGCGCGCAGTACCTGTCCCAGTACGGCGGTCGCCTGCGGATGCGCACCGGCCGCCGCCACCAGTTCGTGTGCTTCCTGCTCCGGGTCGTCCACCGCGACGAACGTCCGCTCGGGGGCCTCCCGCGCCACGGTCAGGTCCAGGTGGCGGGACAGCAGTACGGTCTGCTCGGTGGGCCGCTGCGCACAGCCTACGAGCAGACCGTCGTGCCCTCTGATCCGCTCTGTCGCCTTTTCCCAGGTCGCAGGGGAGACAGTCGCATCAAGACCGACGATGATGAGCGGACGGCGGGGTCCGAGGTCCTCGTCGAAATACTCCTCGTCCGCGGCCCCGTCCGCGAAGGCGGCGAGATCGATACGCATGGAGGACCTCCTCGATGACGGCTCAGGGCAGCGGAGTGTACCGCCGGCAGGAGGTGGCGGCCTGGGCCCACAGCGGCATCGTTCCGCTGACCGGCCACCCGGAGGGCCCGCCCCTGATCCCGCCCGGCAGTGGCGCCCTCCGTGCCGAGCAGCTCGCCTCGGTCTTTGCCGCGCATACGGGAGTCACTGTGGACGGTGCGCGCCTGCTGTCCGAGCGCGCCGCGTACACCGGACGTTCCCGCGGCGGGCCGGTGTCCGTCGGCGGGAGTTGCCGCCTGCTGCCGACCGCCGACGGGTGGGCCGCGGTGTCCTGCGCCCGGCCCGACGATCCGGCGCTGCTCGCCGCGCTCGCCTTCGCCGGGGACGGCGAGCGGCCCGAGGCCGCGGTGGCCCGGTGGCTGGCCGCGCACGACGGCGCGGCGCTCGCGGAGCGCGCGGAACTCCTCGGGGTGGCAGCGGGTCCCGTCACCCGGCCGCGGTCCCCCCGGGTTCCGGTCCCGGGTCTCCCCCGTTCCGTGCGCGGGCTGCACATCGTCGACTTCAGCGCCTTGTGGGCGGGCCCGCTCTGCGCCCATCTGCTGGGACTGGCAGGTGCGCGGGTCACCAAGGTCGAGACGCCGGGCAGACCGGACGGTGCTCGCCGGGGCCATCGCGATTTCTTCGAACTGCTCCATCTGGGGCACCGGTCGGTGGTGACCGATCCTGACACACCGGAGGGCCGGAACAAGCTGGCGTCGCTCGTCGCGTCCGCTGACGTGGTGATCGAGGCGTCCCGGCCGCGTGCGCTGGCCCGGTTCGGGCTGGACGCGGAGTCCTTCGTATCGGCGGGGGGTACCTGGATCTCGATCACGTCGCACGGCCGGGAGCACAACCGGGTCGGCTTCGGTGACGATGTGGCCGCGTCGGCCGGGCTCGTGGCCCGGGACGGCGAAGGGCAGCCCGTGTTCTGCGGTGACGCCCTGGCCGACCCGCTGACCGGACTCACGGCCGCGGTCCTGGCCACGACGCTGCCGGATCCGGGGCGGGGGGTGCTGTGGGATGTGTCGATGACCGATGTCGTCGCGGCCACTCTTCCCGCCGAAGGCGCCGGACAGGCCCCGGCGGCCCGACCCGGCGCGGATGGCTGGCTGCTGGACACACCGGACGGGCCCCTCCCCGTGGCCGTACCGGAGCGGCGCCGATGAGCGGTCTGTTGTTCCGGGATGCCGAGGTCGGAGGGCGCCGCGTGGACGTCCGAGTGCGTGACGGCGTGATCACCGCCGTGGGTGAACTGGAGAACGACGGCGAGGAGTCGGTCCACTGCGAGGGAGCCGCTCTGCTCCCGGGCCTGCACGATCACCATCTGCACCTCCTGGCCCTGGCCGCCTGGCAGCGCTCGGTACCGTGCGGCCCGGACCTTTCCGGGCTCGTCACGGCCGCACCCGACCCGACCGGCTGGATCAGAGGCGTCGACCACCACGAGTCGACCGTCGGCGACCTCGACGCGGGCAGGCTCGACGCCGTCCGCCGGGACACGCCCGTGCGGGTGCAGCATCGCAGCGGTGCACTGTGGATTCTCAACTCGGCGGCGGTACGGGCCACCCGGCTCGCCCAGGGCGGTCATCCCGGCATCGAACGCGACGCCCGAGGTGAGCCGACCGGGCGCCTCTGGCGCGCCGACGCCTGGCTGCGTACCCGTCTGCCCGAAGGCCCGCCCGACGACCTCCGCGCGACCGGCATCTCCCTGGCCCTCCTCGGACTCACCTCGCTCACGGACGCGACACCCGACCTGGACCCCCGGTCACTCGCCACGCTGGGCAACGCCGTCGCGTCGGGCGCGATCCCCCAGCGCCTGCATCTGCTCGGGGCCCCGACCGGACACACCGCACCCGGTATCACGGTCGGCCCGCGCAAGATCGTCATCGCCGACTCCTCCCTGCCCTCGCCCGAGGAGCTGACCGGGGCGATCGAAGCCACGCACGCCGCCGGTCGCGCGGTCGCCGTCCACTGCGTGAGCTACGAAGCGCTCGTGCTGCTCCTCAGCGCGTTCTCCGCGACCGGCGTACGGTCGGGCGACCGTATCGAGCATGCCTCCTTGGTGCCGGCGGCCCTTCTGCCGGAACTGAGCAGAAGGGGGCTCCATGTGGTCACGCAGCCCGGCTTCCTGCGGGCGCGCGGCGACGACTACCTGCGCGACGAGCCCGCGCCTCAGGACCTCTACCGCTGCGCCTCACTGAACGACGCGGGGGTCCCTCTCACCCTGTCCAGTGACGCCCCGTACGGACCGGTGGATCCCTGGGCCGTGATGGCCGCGGCGGTCGACCGCCGGACGCGGTCGGGTGAGGTCGTCACGGCGGCGGAGGCGCTGACGCCGGCGCAGGCACTGGCCACCTATCTGACCGGACCGGATCTGCGGCCCCGGACGGTCCGCCGTGGGACGCCGGCCGACCTGGTCCTGCTCGACGCCCCACTCGACACAGCGCTGTCCAGGCTGCCCGCATCGCCTGTGCGCGCGGTCTTCCTGCGTGGCACGCGGTTCACTGCGCCACGACGACACGCTGCTCGATCAGCCGGTTGATCTCGTCCTGCGGCAGTCCGAGTTCGGCCAGGATCTCCCGGGTGTGCTGCCCCGCCTGACAGGGACCGGACACCGCGGGCGGCACATGGCGCGCGAACTCCACCAGGCGGGCGGGCTGCTCCAGGAGTCCCACGCCCGGCACCTGTGCCGAGGCGATCCAGCTCCGCCGGGCGATCTCCGGGTCGTCGAAGAGTTCGGCCGCGAAGGTCCGCGAGGAGATCTCGTACGGCAGGTGCCGCTTGTCGAATGCCTCACCGAGTTCGGCCGTCGACAGCCGGGCGAACAGCGGCTCCAGCTCCGCCCTCAGCTCTCCGTCGTGCGTGCGACGTGCCGGGGAAGTGCCGAATCGCTGATCCTGGACCAGGTCCGGGGCGCCCAGTGCGGCGCACAGCTCGGGCCACTCCCGCTCGCGCAGTACGGCGATGCACGCCCATTCGTCGTCGGCGAGCCGGTAGAGGCCGTGCAGTGCGGAGAGCCCTCGCTGCCGGGCGTCGACACGGGGCCGGTCCACGGGCTCTCCGTCCACACGGGCGTAGGCGAACGACGTGGTGAGCAGGCATGCGTTGATGATGGAGGTGCCCACCCGCTGGCCGAGGCCGGTCCGCTCCCGGTGGTACAGCGCCTGCATGACGGCGGTGGCCCACAGGAAGCCGTTGCCGGTGTCGCCCACGTTGACGCGGCTCCACACCGGTGGGGCGCCCGTCGCGCAGGCGCCGTCCTCGTACTCCGTACCGGCCAGGGCATTCGCGGTCTGGTCGGTGCCGGGCAGCAGCGAACGCGGTCCGTCCTCGAAGCCCCGCGTGTGGGAGTAGATCAACGCCGGGTAGCGCTCGCGCAGTTGCTCGTATCCGATGCCCAGGCGCTCGGCGGCGCCCGGACGCATGTTGTGGGCGAGCACGTCGGCCCGGGAGATGAGCTGTTCCAGAAGCTCACGGCCCTCGGCGCTCTTCAGGTCGACCGCGATGCTGCGCTTGCCCCAGTTGGTGGCCATGGCCATGCTCGTACGGGTCCAATAGCCGTCGTGTGGAGCGTGCACTTTGATCACGGTGGCGCCGAGGTCGGCAAGGACCCGGGCGCCCCAGGGGCCGGCAACTCCCAGCCCCAGGTCAAGGACCGTAATGCCTGCCAGTGGCCCGTCCAGTGCGCCGCCGGTGTGCGGGCCGGTCTCGGCGGCGGGCCCGGGCGAGACGGTGAGGAAGTCCCGCGTGTGCCCGCCGAGGCGCGGCGCGGGGCCGCGTACGGCTGCCGGCGAGGCGGAGAATTCGAGCAGCTTCCCCACATGCCGGATGGGGCCCACCTGCGGGTCGACGCTCTCGACGACGCAGCCCTGATCGAGCAGCGCCTGATCGTTCAACGCCTCCTCGGGGGAACGCACGCGCATGATGCCCAGGTTGCGCGCCGCACCGAAGGCCATCCACTGGTCGCTGGGGAACTTACGGAAAGCCGCGGCGAGCAGCGGATGGTAGTGATGGAGGACCACCAGATCCTCCGCCTCCATGCCGATCCGTACGCCGGACCGCATGTCGTCCTTCTCGCCCTCGATGGGCAGCACATCGGCCTCGGCAGCCTCAAGTACCAAGGTGGGACGGATGGTCCAGAAATGAATCCATCGCCCGTCGGCACACTCGAAGAGCCCCTCGGGCGCGCGGCGGTCGGTCACCCACATCCAGAATCCTGGGGCGTCGACGTGCTCCGCGCGCATCCAGGTCGGACCGGCGGCCGCCATGGCGCCTTGGAGGAGTGAGGTGGACACCTGCTCGCCACGGCCGGTCACCTCCCGGGCGCGCAGGGCGCCCGCGATACCGACGCCCGCGAGGTACGCGGCTCCGAGGCTCGCCCACGTCGACCGGAGAAACGCGGGGCCCTCCTGCGCGAGACGACTGGCGGGCAGCTCCGGAACGTCGAGACCGTCGAGCGGCACCGGAGCGCCTGCGATCAGGGTGAGACTCGTCCCGGTCCGTCCGCGCTGGTCCCACTGCAGTCCGGTGCGGGCGGCGACCAGGGAATCGAGGGCCGGGCGGTGCGCGTCGGGGCCATCGGGGCCGTAGCCGGTGATCGAGCAGTGGATCAGCCGCGGGTTGAGGACACTCAGCTGCGCCGCGTCGATGCCCAGGCGGGCGGTGACTCCGGGCTCGAACGACTCGACGAGGACGTCCGCCGTCGCGGCCTGCCGCATGAAGGCCCACCGCTGGAGCGGGTCGGTCAGATCGACCACGGCGCTTCGCTTGCCGCGATTCCACACGCGGTACGCGACCTCGTCGCGCACCGGATCCCCGTGCGGGGACTCGATCCGGGTGACATCGGCGCCGCTGTCGGCGAGCAGCATCGTGGTGATGGGGCCGGCTATGCCCCAGGAGAGATCAAGAACTCGCACGCCCTGGAGCGGGCCGTGCGCTGATGTTTCCGCCATGCCAGTTCCCCTCAGAGGTGCATAGCAATCACTATGCATGCGGAACGTCGTGACCGCCATGTCGCTGAAAAAGTGAGGACCGCGCGTCAGATGCCGCCGATGTACAGGCTGAGCGACTTCACCAGCACATCACGCGCCTGCCGGTCGTCACTCGTCTTGTTCGCCTGCGGGATGGCGTCCAGCAGGTTGGAGCCGATGGCAAGGCCGCGGATCAACTGGAACACGACACCGCCGAGTTCGGGGCGGCGGTGCTCGGCCGGTACGGCCTGGTCGACCAAGCCATGCCACAACTCGCTCACCTGGCGTTCGGTGGCGGCCAGTTCCTCAATGGTGTCCGCAGAGGTGCGCGGCTCCTTGGTGAGGTTCAGCAGGATCTCCATCGATGCCAGGAAATCCGGCCGCCGATAGCACCTCCACACCGCGTCGGCCAAGGACTCCAGTCGCTCCTCGATGCCTTCCCCGGTGATACGGGCGGATTTCAGCGAAGAGATGAGCGAGAGGGTTCCGGCATGGACGACCTGAAGGAGCAACTGCTCACGCGAACCGAAGTGGTGCTGGATCGCGCCCCAGCTCACCCCCGCCCGCTTGGCGATGTGATTGGAGCTCGCGCGGTAGTAGCCCTCTTCGATGATGATCTCGACCGCCGCGGACAGCATCCGCTCGCGCGCCGGATCATCGACCTTGATCGCCCTCGCCATGGGGTCGGTTCCGCTCTCTCGACTCGCCGGCCGCAGCCACTGATGAACCCCTCACCAGCGGCTTGAAGCTAGCACGCCGTCACGGCTCAGTCGGAGGACGGCAGCCGCTTGGCCTCGGCCATCGCCATGGGCACACCGTGGCATTCGGCCTGCGCACCCCCGCCCTTGCTCACCAAAACCTCGGCGCCGCAGCTCGCGCACCGGTAGCGCTTGCCGAGCAGCGCTTCTCCGCCCGGACCCAGCCGCAGCCCCGGGTCCGACGCCTTGCGGATGACGATTGCCTCGGCGCCCGATCCGGGTTCCTTCAATGTGCTCCCGACACCGGCGATATCCATACGCGGCTCCTCACCATCGCGCCCCGCGGCCGCGGCCGCACGGTCGCATCCATCGACCGAACTCGCTACATAGTAACTACTATGCACAGTGCGGGGAAGCGTGCAGACTCCAGGTACTGGCCCAAGCTCGTACGCAACCGGAGGCCCCATGCCCGTAACTCGCCTGCATCGGCGCATCGATGTGTCAGCCGCACTCCCGGAGCCGGCCGGCCACCACGTCGCCGCCGACCTCTTCCTGCCCGCCGGGTCGCCACGCCCTCTGGCCCTGTGCTGCCTGTCGGGCGGCGGGGCCTCCAAACGGTACTGGGATATCACGCCCGAAAGTGACGATACAGGGGCAGGCAAAGACGAATCCTTCAGCTTCGCCGCGGTCATGGCGGGCGCGGGATATCCCGTACTGAGCGTGGACCACCTGGGCACGGGCGACTCGATCTTGCCGCAGGGCGCGCCTCCTCCCCTGCTCGGGCAGGTCCTTGCGGCGAATCACCTGGCGTTCCAGCAGCTTCTGGGTGAGCTACGGGAGCAGATCCCGGGCTTGCGCAGTGTCGGCGTCGGGCACTCGATGGGCTCGACGCTCACCATCCGCCAACAGGACCGCCATCCCACGCATACCGCGCTCGCCCTGCTCGGGTTCTCCACCGCGGGCCTCCCTGCCGTCCTGCCGCCGGACATCCTGGCAGCCGTGGCCGACGGGCCGCCCGGAGACGAGGAGCTGGCCGCGCTCGCAGTGCGGATGTTCGGCGCCGCGTATACCGAACTCCACCTGGACGACCCGGAAGTCCCTGACGTGATCAATGGGTTCCGTACGGCGAGCCTCTCCGCGGGCGGGCTCCTTTCGCTGCTGCCGGGGAATGTGGCGGCCGAGGTGGCCCGCCTGAGCGTCCCCGTCTTCCTCGCCAACGGCGAGAAGGACACTCTGACGGACGGCGGGCCCGATCCGACCCCCTACCGCTCCGCGCCCACGGTGACCTCGTTCACCGCACCCGGCACCGGACACAACCTGCTCCTGGGATCGGCCCGCCGGCTGCTGTGGGAGCGGCTCCTCGACTGGCTCGACGCGCTGGCTCCAGCCGTGTCGCGGGACTGACCGCCGGCGGTGCCCGCCGGTCAGTCGCCCCCGCTCAACAGCACGGCGCTCTGGCCGGCGCAGCACAACACCCGGTGGGCGTCCGGCACCTGGTTGTACGAAGTGCCCCTGATCTGACGCACGCCCTCGATGATGTTGTTCACGCCGTGGATGTACGCCTCACCGAGCAGACCGCCGTGGGTGTTCACCGGAAGCTGTCCACCCAGTTCGATCCGGCCGTCGGCTATGAAGTCCTTCGCCTCGCCCCGGCCGCAGAACCCGTACGCCTCCAGTTGGTAGAAGACGACAGGGCTGAAGTGCTCGTAGATCATCGCGGCGTCGATGTCGGCGGGCCCCAGGCCCGTTCCCGCCCAGATCTGCCGCGCCGTGTACTCCGCCTGCGGGAAGCGGGCCAGATCGCCCGCGTAGTAGTTGAAGAGGGTGTCCCCGTCCCTCACGTATCCCGTCGTGGCGATATCGATCGTGACCGGTGGCCGGGGCAGGTCGCGCGCCCGCTCGGCGCTTGTCACCACCAGCGCGACACCGCCGTCGCTCTCCTGGCAGCAGTCGAGCAACCGCAGGATCGGCTCGACGATCCAGCGCGAGCGCTGGTGTTCCTCCAGGGTGATCGGGCGCTTGTGATACCAGGCGTGGGGATTGTTCGCCGCGTGCTTGCGGGCGACCACCGCATAGCGGCCGAAGTCCTCATTGGTCAGGCCGTATTCATGCATGTAACGCTGGAACCAGAGCGCGTACATGGTGGCCGGCGTATCGAGGCCGTACGGAATGTGCCAGTTCATGCCCGGGACGGCGGTGTTCCGGGTGGGCTGACCGAACCTCGAACCCGAGCGTTCGTTGAACGCACGGTAGATGACGACCACGTCCGCGGCCCCGCTCTCGACGGCCGCGGCGGCGTGCTGCATCAGTGCCGCCGAACCGCCGCCTCCGAACGGGGTCCGGGAGTTCCACCGCACTTCTCGCACACCGACGCTGCGCATCAGTGCCAGTTCGTCGTTGGGGTCGTGGACCATCGTGACCAGCCCGTCGACGTCGGCGGGTGTGAGCCCCGCGTCGGCGACAGCGGCACGGACGGCTTCCGAGGCCAGCCGCAGTTCGCTGCGCCCCGACTCCTTGGAGAACTCGGTCTGCCCGATGCCCGCGATCGCGGCCCGGCCCTTGTCGCGGCGGCGCGCCATCAGGCGACCCCGTCCGCGGCGGGCCTGAACCCCGGAAGCAGCACTTCGCCGACTTCGCGAAAGGTCACTTCCACCGGCAATCCGTTGCGGACATCCGCCGTGGACACCTCGTACAGGTTGCTCACCAGCCGTACTCCTTCGACGAGTTCGACCACGGCGACCAGCCTGGCCTCACCCTCCGGCTGCGCGGGGTGGCGCGAGACGATCCAGGTGTAGACCGTGCCGCGGCCCGACAACTCGCGGACCGTCCAGTCCACCGATCCGCAGCGGGGGCACATGGGGCTGGGCGGCTGCTGGAGGCGACCGCACTCGGCACACCCCCGGGCGAGCAGCTTCCGCTGGGCGACTCCCTCCCAGAAGTACTGATCGTCAAGATCCGGAATCGGGACCATTACTCGGGCCACGGGCCCACCACCTCTGCGCATAGTGATTACTATGTGAGCCGCACGCTAGCCGCCCGGCACCGTGGCGACAAGGATCTCGACACGGCATCGCACCCTGGAGCCCAAGCCCGGTTGCGGACCTTGACTGACTTCGGAGCCCTGGCATAGTGACTACTATGTGAGCGGCCGGACGGCCGCCGCTCCAGGCCACGATCTAAGGCGGGTCACCATGCCTGAACTGCTGATCTCCACCGACTCCCATGTGAAGATGACCCACGACCAGGTCAAGAGCTATCTGCCACGGCGCCTGCACGAGCCGTACGACGATGCCTCCGGCGCCTACGAGGCCCGGATGAGCGCCGGCGTCGGCGCCGCGAACCGGGCGGGCGCGAAGCAGCAGCGGACCGACAAGATCGCGGCGTCGAACTCGGCCTTCTCCCGGGACGGTTACTGGGATCCGGCCGCGCGGCTCAAGGACATGGACACGGACGGCGTGCAGGTCGAGGTGCTGTACAGCGAGGTCAGCGCGTTCCGCTACCTCAGCAACGTCACCGGCGGCGTGAGCGAGGCGGTACAGGCGTTCAACAACGCGATGTACGACTTCAGCCAGGCCGATCCGGACCGGCTCATCGTCTCGTACCAGATCCCGGTCCATGACATCGATCTGGCGGTCGCCGAGGTCAGGCGGGTGGCGGAGCGCGGCGCGAAATCACTTCAACTGCCCGTGTTCCCGGACGAGCTGGGCCAGCCGGACTACTTCGACGAGCGCTACACACCCCTGTTCTCAGTGATCGAGGAGACCGGTCTGCCCGTCTGCTGCCACATCGGCATGAAGACGGCGCTCGCGGATCTGGCGAAGCGGGACCCGACCCCCAACAAGGGCATCATGGTCCCGGTCACCCCGCTGATGACCGCCGAGGCGTTCGGTATGTGGATCATGGGCGGCGTGCTCGCGCGCTTCCCACGCCTCAAGCTGGTCTTCGTGGAGCCGGGTCTCGCATGGGTGGCGTGGTGGCTGGAGACCGTTGACGACATGGTCAAGCGGCAGGGATACGTGTACCCCGGGATCTCGGAGCTCCCCAGCCACTACTTCCACCAGAACGTCCATCTGACCTTCATCGACGAGAGCCTCGGACTGCACCGTATGCGGGATGTGATCGGTGTCGAGAACATCATGTGGTCCACGGACTTCCCGCACCCGGTGACGAGTTGGCCCCACTCCAGGAGCATCGTCGAGGAGCAGTTCAAGGACATACCCGACGACGAGCGCAAGCTGATGGTGTCGGGAAACGCGACGCGAGTCTGGAACCTGTGATTCCCGACGTCCGCGCCGCCTGACCGACCGCCGGCGTCCGGGCGGGACCGCCTCCTGTCGGCCGACCGGCCAGGAATCGCACGGTGACCATGTCCCCCGTGTCGGTCGCCACCGCGACGGGGGGCCCTCCCCGTGTGATGCGTAGCGCCGTCTCCATGCGTCGGTGGTCCGACAGCAGGAGGGCGCAGTCGCGCACCCCGCTCAGACCTGCTCCGGACCGGGTCGGCCGACCTCGGCGCGGAACGCCGCCACCAAGGCGTGCACTTGATCGGCCGCCTGGGCGTCGTCGTCCGGGAGCGAGAGCTGGAAGCGCAAGTCCGTTGCGCCCGACTCCACGAGGCGCGGAATCGCCTCGATCGTGTGCCGCAGGTCGATGCCACCTCCGTCCCCACGGCGGACGGGAAGCCCACCCACGACCTGCAGTCCCGCCGGGTCCCGTCCGGCATCCTCAAGTCCCTGACGCATCCGGCGGATGGCCGCCGGGAGGTCATCGGCGTCCGGACCCCACGGAATCCAGCCGGTGCCGAAGCGCGCCAGACGGCGGATCACTCGCGGGTTCACCGTCCCGCTGATCCACACCGGCACACCGTCGGCCGCCGTCGGCTTGGGCATCATGTGGATGGCCGTGAAGGACAATTCGTCGGAGTGGTACGCCGCGCGGGGCTCGCGCCAGAGCGTTCGGCACACCTCCAGCGTGTGGTCCAGGAGCCGCCCGCGCCCCTGGAAGTCGAGCCCGGCGGCCTCGTACTCCTCTCGCTGCCAGCCGACGCCGACACCCAGGTCCAGGCGTCCCGCGGAGAGCACGTCGAGAGTCGCGGTGCTCTTGGCGAGGACGACGGGGCGCCTCAGCGCGGCGATGAGGATGTTGGTCGCCAGCCTGATGTGTGTGGTCATCCCCGCCAGTACCGACAGCAGCGTGAGTGGCTCCAGCCAGTGGCCGTCGGGCCCCGTCGGCTGGGAGCCGCCGGCCCGGCCGCCGAGTTCGGGCTTCCCGTACTCCTCCATGCGTTCGCCGAACACCACATGGTCGGAGACCGCGAGCCGGTCGACGCCTGCGGCGTCCAGGAGCCGGGCGCGGCGCAGGTGGGCGTCCCAACTGCCCGGGTCGTGCGTGGCGAACGACGTGAAACCCGTGGACAGTTGGATCAGTGGGTCATCGGCCATCGGTGCCGCCTTCCGTGGTGCGGCCGAGGACGACCGCGCGGGTGTCGGGGAGGGGAAGCAGCTCGGCGTAGTCGACGAAGCTGCGCAAGGTGTGTCCGCCGTCGACCGCCAACTGCTGGCCGGTGATCCAGGACGATTCGGGTCCGGCGAGAAAGCGGACGGCGGCGGCGACGTCCGTGACCGCGCCGGGCCGGCCGATCGGCTGCCCTTCGACGAACGCCGACAGTAGCCGGTCGTCGGCGAAGGTGGCCGCGGTCGCAGGGGTCTCGGTCATGCCGGGGCGCACGGAGTTGACACGGATGCCGAGGTGGCCCAGCTCGTTGGCGGCGACACGTACCAACTGATCGACGGCGGCTTTTCCCGCGCTGTACGAGGCGAGGTAGCGGGCCGAGAACGCCGCGGCGGTCGACGAGATCGCGACGAACGATCCCGAGCCGCGCCGCACCATCGCCTGTCCGGCGTACTTCAGGAACAGGAAGACGGGCCGCACATTTCCGTCCACCTGCCTGCTGAACTCCTCGTCGTCGAAGAGCAGCACCGGGCTGACCGCCCCGGCCCCGGGCACGACGACGGCGATGTCCAGGGCGCCGTCCGTGTCGGAGGCGACCGCGACCGCGGCCTTGACCGCGGCCCCGTCCAAGGCGTCGCAGACCGTGAAGTCGACCAGGAGTCCATCGGCGCGGAGCAGCGCCGCGGCGTCCTTGAGCTTGGTCCCGGTGCGCCCGGCGATCGTGACACGGCAGCCGTCCTCGGCAAGCAGCCGAGCACAGCCGAGGCCCAGCCCGGACCCGCCTCCCACGACGATCGCCCGCCGCCCGTCCAGACGTTCAGCCATGGGACGCCTCCCGCACGATGTCGACGGGCCGGGTCTCGGTCCAGTCGATCAGGACCTCGCGGTGGTCGATCGTCCAACCGCTGCTGTCACGGCGGAAACGGTCCTGGTAGCGGATGTACATGACGTGATCCACCGGGTCCGCTCCGCCGGACATGTGGTGGGCGACGCAGTAGGTCACGCCGGATGCCTCGTCGGCGCCGTCGGCGGAGTGGATCGACTGACCGAGCAGGTGGAAGGTGCGGTCGTAGCGGGCTATCCGCTCGGTGACAAGACCGAGTTGCTCGTACCCGCGCATCCGGCGGACCGCGCCGGACGGCGGTACGACAACCAGCGTCGCCTCGGGGTGGAAGACCGAGAGGAAGGCTTCCCGGTCGCGCCGATCGACCGCGTGCGCGTAGCGCGCCGCCAGCTCACGCAAGTCGCCGTCAGGCCGTTGATCTGCCATGGAGCATCAGCCTCGCAATTCAATATTTGATACGTGACGGGGGCGAGAGGGGAGAGGGGATCTGGATGCGTGGCGGGGGCGGGTGACGCCGGTGTGGGCCGCCGCGCCTACTCGCCGCCGGCCGAACGCACGAGTACGGGCCAGGCCACGGTCGCCATCTGCTCCGGCGACCCGGGGGTGCCACGGAGCAGCCAGTCGACGACGACGCTCAGGATTCCCCCGGCGATGAACGCCGAATCGACGTCATGAGGAACGGTGCCAGGGTCGTGCGCATGCGTTCCAGGCGCGTCTGCGGAGTGGTGTCGGCTCACATGAATCGCGACGGTCATCCGTTCCCTCAGATGGTTCAGCACCCGGGCCGAGCCGTCCGGCCCGAGCAAGGTGCGGTAGAGCCGGGCATGTTCAGCCACATGCGCGAAAAGCGGGGGCAGGGTGTCCTCGTGCGGCTCGGGAAGGTCGGTGACGTACAGACCGAGCGTCGGCGCTGCGGCCATGAGGGCGTCGAAGTACTCCGTACAAGCCGATGCCGCGAGCGTGTCGATGTCGGTGAAGTGGTCGTAGAACGTCGAGCGGGCCATCCCGGCGCGCTTGGCGATGTCAGCGACGGAGATCTGTTGGAGCTCCTTCTCTTTGATCAACTCGCGCAGGGCGGCCTGGAGTCCGGCGCGCGACCTCGCCACCCGGGGATCCCCCACGCTCTTGCGTTTGACCTCTTGCCGAGTCAGCACCTGCTCACTGTAAGGTCGCCGACACCTGTATGAAAACCTACAGTCGTAGGCAAATCCTGATGGGGTGTGCCATGGGAGTCCTGGACCAGAAGACCGCAATCGTGACCGGGTCGGGCGGAGGGATCGGCAGGGGGATAGCGCGGGCCCTCGCAAAGGAGGGAGCGGCCGTGGCTGTCATCGACGTGGACGCCGAGGCCGCCGAACGCACCGCCGAGGAGATCAGGGAGTTCGGGGCTGACGCACTCGCCCTGCCGTGCGACATCCGCGACCGGAACGCGGTCGACGCCGCGGTGAACGCCACCGTGCGGCGGTTCGACACCGTCGACATCCTCGTCAACAACGCCATGGCCGCCCGAACCGGTGTGCCGATCGAGCACATCAGCGACGACGACCTCGAACTCGCCTTCCGCACAGGGCCGATGGCCACCGTCTACTTCATGCGGGCATGCCACCCGCACCTGAAGGACGGCGGCAGAGTCATCAACCTCCGGTCCGGCTCGGAGATCCAAGGGCTGCCCGGTTACGGCTCCTACATCTCCGCGAAGGCCGCCGTGGGAGGTATCACCCGCGCGGCGGCCCGCGAATGGGGCCAACAGGGCATCACCGTCAACGCGATCTGCCCCTTCGCGCTCAGTGAGGCCGCACAGGCACACTTCGAGGCCCGGCCGTACGACCTGACCGCGGCCCTGTCCAGCCTCTCCATCAAGCGGACCGGAGACACCGAGAGCGACATCGGGCGGGCCGCGGTCTATCTGGCCGGCCCCGATGCCTCCTTCGTCACCGGCTGCACGATCATGATCGACGGCGGCGGCTCGTTCCTCGGCTGACCCGGTCGCGCGGGACGACCGGGCGGACTCCTCCCCAGGGCCTCTCGTTCGGATCACGCCGGGCTCCCTCCCCATAGACCCCCAAGGGGGAACCATGATAGACACAGATTATATATGATATTCATTCTATGGAGGGTTCGATGCGTGTCCTGACCGGGATCGACGAGCTACGGGCGGCCGTCGGCGAACACCTCGGGTACAGCGGCTACCGGAAGGTGTCCCAGGGCGACATCAACGCCTTCGCCGAGCTGACCGGCGACCATCAGTGGATCCATGTGGACCCGGACCGCGCCGAGGACGGGCCCTTCGGCAGCACCATCGCGCACGGACTGCTGACCCTTTCGCTCGGCCCTCGGATGGTCAACGACGTCTTCCGTATCGACGGGCTGCGCATGGGCGTGAACTACGGCTACGACCGCATCCGATTCCCCGCCCCCGTCCCCGTGGACTCGAAGGTGCGCGTGGGCGCGGTGCTTGAGGCGGTCGAGGACGTGCCCGGCGGCGTCCAGGTACGGATGGCTTTCACCTGGGAGATCGAAGGCGGGGCCAAACCGGCGTGCGTGGCGGTCATGCTGCTGCGGTACAGCGCCTGAGCGGGAGGAGAAGGGTGAGGGTGAGGGGTGGAGTCGTCATGCGTGAAGCGGTTGTCTGCGAGCCATTGCGTACGCCCGTCGGCCGGTATGGCGGTGCGCTGCGCGACCTGCCCGCCGTCGGCCTGGCGGCCACCGTCCTGCGTGCGCTGGTCGAGCGCACCGGGCTGACCTCGGCCGACATCGACGAGGTGCAGCTCGGGCAGTGCTATCCGACGTCCGAGGCGCCTGCGATCGGCCGGGTCGCCGCCCTGGACGCCGGCCTGGACGAGAGCGTCGCGGGCCTGCAGATCGACCGGCGGTGCGGGTCCGGTCTGCAGGCCGTCCTCAATGCCGCCATGCAAGTGCGGACGGGCGTATCGGAGTTGGTGATCGCCGGCGGCGCGGAGAGCATGAGCTGCGCCGCGTTCTACACGACTGAGGCCCGCTGGGGAGCGAAGGGCGGGGCGCTCACCCTTCACGACGCGCTGGCTCGTGGGCGCACAACGGCGGCTGGCAGGTTCCATCCCGTGCCGGGCGGGATGCTGGAGACCGCGGAGAACCTGCGACGCGAGTACGGCATCTCGCGGCTCGAACAGGACGAGCTGGCGCTCACCTCCCATCTGCGCGCCGTGGCTGCCCAGCGCACGGGTCGATTCGCCGACGAACTCGTGCCGGTGGAGGTCTCCGAGCACAGGGGCACACGGCTCGTCGACGCCGACGAGCACCCGCGGCCCGAGGTGTCCCTGGAGTCGCTGGGCCGGCTGCGTCCGGTGCTGTCCGCACAGGACGACGAGGCGACGGTCACGGCCGGCAACGCCAGTGGCCAGAACGACGGCGCCGCGGTCTGCGTCGTCACGCATCCGGACAACGCGCAGCGGCTGGGGTTGCGACCCCTCGCCCGGTTCGTCTCCTGCGCGGTTGCCGGCGTACCGCCCAGGACCATGGGCATCGGCCCGGTCCCCGCCACTCGGATCGCTCTGGAGCGTGCGGGGCTGAAGTTCGCCGACATCGATCTGATCGAGATCAATGAGGCATTCGCCGCCCAGGTCCTCGCCTGTACAAGGGAGTGGGGCTTCGGGGCCGCCGACTGGGATCGTACGAACGTCAACGGCTCGGGGATCTCGCTGGGCCATCCCGTCGGTGCCACCGGCTGCCGGATCCTCGCGACGCTCCTGCGCGAACTGGACCGCCGGCAGGGGCGCTACGGCCTGGAGACGATGTGCATCGGAGGCGGCCAGGGCCTGACCGCGGTCTTCGAGCGCATCCCCGCGTAGCCACCGGCGGACATCACCACGTACAGACATCACCGTGTACGGACGACGCCGCGTGCCCACGACTCCGCGTACGGACTGCTGCCGGTGCGGTGCCGGAGGTGACAGGCGGGCCGCGCAGATGAGTGCGCCGGTGCCCGGCAGACGCGTCCGTGCGGGTGGCCGTCCCTCCCGTCGGCCACCCGCACGGGTCGTACGCGCTCACCCCGGGCGCACGATCCTCTCCGCCACCTGCCAGCCCTCGTCGGTGCGGCGGAGGGTGTCCCGGTACGTGCCCATCGAGGCCGGCACCGGGCGCTCGCCGGTCCCGACATAGAACTGCCAGCAGGATTCCGCGACCGCTTCGTCTCCTTGGACCGTCACCGCGGTCGTGCTGATCAGATGCCGCGTGTGGGTTCCCGGCCCGGCGATGGCGGATGCCCTCCGTTCGGCGCCGGCCTGGCAGATCTGGGTACGTCCGTGGCGTACTACCAGGCCGGGCATCTCCCAGCGCGCGTCCTCGGTGAAGCACGCGCCGTACTCGTCCAGGCTGCCCTCGTCCGAGGCGTGCGCGATCCGTGCGAGCACATTCCGGATCTCGACCTGAGCACACACCTGGAAAAGTGCCGGCCCGGACGCAGTCGCCGTCTCCTCATTCCCCACGACCAGTCCCTACCGCAGCCCGGCCGCGCGGGTGCCGAACAGATCGGCCGCGATCGAGGCGCCGAGTGCGGTCGCTTCCCAGCGCTTCTCGCCGCTGCAGATGCTGCGCGCCTCGTGCCAGCCGCCCATGAGGTGGATCTTGTCGTGGATCGCGCGGATCACCTGGCCGGTCACATGCTGGGCCTCGTCGCTCGCGAGCCACGCCACCAACGGGGAGCTGCCTGCCGGGTCCATCGGGTGGTACTCGTCCGCCCCCAGTTCGTCCGGCTCGAACGGCACCAGGTCCGCCCCCATCGTCGCGGTGAGGCGTGTCATGCCGCCGGGGCCGACGGCGTTGACCGTCACGCCGAGCTTGTACAGCTCAAGGCTCGTGGTGAGCGTCAGGCCGACGACGGCCGCCTTGGCCGTCGCGTAGTTGGACTGGCCCATGTTGCCGCTCAGACCGGCACCGGACGTGGTGTTGATGATCCGGCCCCGGATCCTCTCGCCCGCCTTCACACGCTCGCGCCAGTGGCGGGCGGCGTGGTGGGTGGTCAGCCAGGAGCCGCGGACATGCACGCGCATCACCGTGTCGAAGTCGTCCGGCGTCATGTTCCAGATCATGCGGTCCCGCGCGATGCCCGCGTTGTTGACCACGATGTCCACCCGGCCGAACTCGGCGACGGTGTTCTCGAAGAGCGCCTCCACGCGATCGGCGTCGGCGATGTCCGAGTAGTCGGCCAACGCCGCCCCACCGCGACCGGTGATGAGTTCGACGACCTCGTCGGCGTCCTTGCCTTCTCCCTCGCCGCGTACGGAGGAGCCGACATCGTTCACCACGACGCGTGCGCCGTGTCGGGCCAGCTCCAGGGCATGGCCGCGGCCGATCCCATGGGCGGCGCCCGTGACGATCGCGACCTTGTCCTCAAGAAGACGGGGCATTCAGACCTCCCGAGAGTGATTGCAGACTATATATATTATCAATGTCTTCAGAGGGGATACAGCATGCCCACAACAGATAGGCCCACTTCCGATCCCCGCGCCGACCTGCGCTGGGGAACCACGAGCGCGCTCCTCAGCGATGCGGCCGCCCGCCTCGGTTCGGCCGAGGCCGTGGTGGACGGCACGGACCGCTGGACGTACGCCGGACTCGATGCCCACGTCACGCGTCTGGCACGCTCGTTCCTCGCCGCGGGCCTGGTCCAGGGCGACCGTGTGGCGGTATGGGGTCCGAACAGCGGCAGGTGGATCGTCACGGCACTGGCCCTCCAGCGGGCCGGTGGCGTGCTGGTGCCGCTCAACACCCGCTTCAAGCCCGCCGAGGCCGCGTACATCCTCGCCAAGAGCGGGACGCGGATGCTCGTGGTCACCGGGGAGTTCCTGGGCCGCGACTACGCGGCCGGCCTCGCCCACGCGGCCGGACCACCAGACGGCGAACTCCCCTTCGCCGGACTGCCGCTGCTGGAGACGGTGGTGCTGATGGACGGCGAGCCGACAAAACCCGTCCTGAGCTGGACGCGGTTCGAGGACCTCGGCGAGACGGTGGACGAGGAGGACGTGCTCCGCCGGGCCGCCGCCACCGGGCCCGACGACCTGTCCGACATGCTCTTCACTTCGGGCACCACCGGGCATCCCAAGGGCGCGATGTGCACCCACGGCCAGACACTGCGGGCGTACGCGGTGTGGGCCCAGGTCGTGGGCCTGCGCGCGGGCGACCGGTACCTGGTGGTGAATCCGTTCTTCCACGGTTTCGGCTACAAGGCGGGCTGGCTCGCCTCGTTGATCGTCGGTGCCACGGTCCTGCCCGAGCGTACGCTCGACGTGCCGCATGTGCTCAAGGTCGTACGCGAGCAGCGCGTGACTGTCCTTCCCGGCACGCCGACGCTCTACCAGACCATGCTGGAACACCCCGACTTCAGCGCGGCGGACGTCGCACGTCTGCGGCTCGCGGTAACGGGGGCGGCCAGTGTGGCGCCCAGCCTGCTGGCCCGTGTCAAGCGGGAGATCGGCTTCGAGCACATCGTCACGGGCTACGGCCTCACCGAGTCGTGCGCGATCGTCTCGATGTGCCGTTACGACGATCCGCCCGAGGTCGTGGCGACCACGTGCGGCCACCCGCTGCCGGGCCTCGAAGTAGCGGTACTCGACCCCGGCGGCGCAGCGCTTCCGGTGGGGAGCGAAGGCGAGATCGTCGTGCGCGGATACACGGTCATGAAGGGGTACTTCGGCAACGAGTCCGAGACCGCGGCCACCATCGACGCGAACGGCTGGCTGCACACGGGCGACATCGGGCTGCTCGACGCCGACGGCCGGCTGCGCATCACCGACCGGATGAAGGACATGTACATCGTCGGCGGGTTCAACGCCTATCCCGCGGAGATCGAGCGCATGCTCGACAGCCACCCCGGCATCGCACGCTCGGCGGTTGTCGGAGTCCCCGATGAGCGGATGGGTGAGGTGGGAGCGGCGTTCGTCGTGCCCCGCCGCGACACGACGCTCGACCCCGACGAGGTCATCGGCTGGGCCAAGGAGAGCATGGCCAACTACAAGGTGCCCCGGCAGGTCCACGTGGTCGCGGACCTGCCCGTCAACGCCTCCGGCAAGGTGCTCAAGGGCGAACTGCGCGAACGCCTCGCCTCTCCCTCCACCACCGCTTCCGCTGCCTCCTCCGCTTCCCAGAGCTGATCAGGTCGCACCGAAGGCCCCGGCCGTCCGCAGCGCCTCGATCCGCGCTTCGTCGTAGCCGAGGAGGTCACGCAGGATCTCCTCGGCGTGCTCGCCGACGGCCGGCGCCCTCCCGCCGGCCGCGGGCGGCCCCTCCCCCACCACTCGTACGGGAAAGGGAAGTTGATCCGCGCCTAGGCGCTCAGCGCTCTGCCACGGCATCCGCTCGCCGAACTGCGGGTCCTCGACGATCGTCGCCGGTGTGTTCACCGGGCCGATCGGTACGTCGTGGGCGAGGCCCAGTTCGATCCAGGCCGCGGTCGTACGCTGCCGGAACACGTCCACCAGCTCTCGGCGAAGCCACAGGTCGCCCCGCGCGTGGTCGGCGAGATGCGCTCCGGGCCGGGTCTCGTAGAGGTCGTCGCGGCCGACGGCGGAGCAGAAGTTCTTCCAGAACTTCTGCTCGGAGGCCATGAACAGGATGTGTCCGTCCGCGGACGCGTAGAACTGGTAGCGGACGCCATCGGCCATACCCGCCGTTCCGGGGGCTCGCCGCTCCAGATCGTCCGACGGGTTGCCGGTGACCTCGTCGGCGGGCCGCTCGTAGGCGCGGTGGCCTTCGCTGCGCAGCCAGTCGAAGGCGGCCGAGGCGTCGGACTGGGCGACTTCCAGATGGCAGCCGGCGCCGGTCTCACGGGCGCGCAGCACCGCGGCCAGGATCGCCGCGGTGCCGTACAGCGGACCGGCGGTGATGCCGATGGAGGTGTGGTCCGGGATCGAAGGAAGACCTTCGGGGCCCGACACCGGGGCGACCGTCCCGGCCCACGCGTCGTACGCGATCCCGTGGCTGGGCAGATCGCGGTACGGGCCGGTCATGCCGTATCCGGAGATGGTGAACAGCACGACGCGCGGATTGACTTCCTTCAGCCGTTCGAAGCCGAGGCCCCTGCGGTCGAGCCCGCCGGGTCGCATGGCCTCGATCACGACGTCGGCGCCCGCCACGAGTTCCAGGAAGATGTCCCGGCCCGCCTCCGTACGGAGGTCGAGCACGATGCTGTTCTTGCCGCGGCTGATGTGCAGATGCAGGAGCGAGTCACCCCGCACGATGGGCCAGCTCATCTCGCGTATGTAGTCGCCGCCCGGCGGCTCCACCTTGATCACGTCCGCGCCCAGGTCGGCGAGCGGTGTGGAGACCGCCCCCGGACCGAGCATCGAGCACTCCACCACCCTGAACCCGGCCAGCAGCCGGGATCCCACTGGTGCGTCGTCGGTCACTTGCGACTCCCTCCGTTCGAGCAGTACCGTAACTATATATAATATTCAGGAGGTTGCGTGAACTCGATCTACACGTCGGCGCAGGGCCTGGACATACAGGTCGACGACGCCGTCCTGCGCATCACCTTGGACAATCCTGAACGGCGCAACGCACTCAACGACGTCTCGATGGCGGCGTTCATCGCAGCGCTCGAACGGGCCGCGACGGACGAGCAGTTGCGTGCCGTGCTGCTCTCCGGCGCCGGCTCGGTGTTCTGCAGCGGCTTCGACATCGTCGGCCGCAACGCCGCACGGAACGGCGCCGCAAAACCCCGTACCGGCAGCATCCAGCGCAGACTTCCCACCCAGGCCAACCGGCTCATCCCGCTGCTGCTGGAGATCCAACTCCCGGTCGTCTGCGCGGTCCGCGGTGCCGCTGTCGGGATCGGAGCGCAGTTCGCGCTCGCCGCCGATTTCACGATCGCCGCGGACGACACCCGCTTCTGGTATCCGTTCCTGCGCCGCGGATTCACCCCGGATTCGGGCAGCACTTGGCTTCTCCCTCGCGTCGTCGGGCCGCTGCGCGCCCGTCAACTGCTCATGCTGGGGCGGGAGTTCTCCGGCCGCGAGGCAGCGGAGTGGGGCATAGCCCACGCTGCCGTCCCCGACGACGAAGTCATGCCCTCCGCCGAGCGGCTGGCCCGGGAGCTGGCGGAAGGCCCCACCGTGGCGCTCGGTCTGACGAAGGCGCTGCTCATCGCGAGCGCCGACCGCGATCTACGCCTGCACCTGGCCGACGAGGCGTACGCGATGGAACTCAGCAGCCGCAGCCCGGACTTCCGCGAGGGCCTCAAGGCGTTCGCGGAGCGTCGCGATCCCGAATTCCAGGGCCGCTGACGCAGGGCCGACTCCACCGGGTCCCCTGTGCCTGGTCTGCTGTGCCTGGTCTGCTACGGCTGGTGACGGCTGAACCAGGCGACCACGTCGCGCACGCAGTCCTCACTCTTCACTCTTCCTTCCAGATCGGTGCACGCCTGGCGGCGAACGCCGCCGGACCCTCGGTCTGATCCGGGTGTCCCCACAGGCCGGCCAGCTCGGCGGCGCCCGCCTTGCACGCGTCCGTAAGTCCCTGTTCCAGGGCGCCCCACAGTGCGCGTTTGGTGGCGCGCAGAGCCGCGGGTGAGTTCCGGGCGATCTTCTCCGCCAGCTCCTGCGCGGCGTCGTGAAGGCGCTCCGGGGGGTCGACGACCTCGCTCACCATGCCGAGTCCGTACGCCCTGTCGGCACCCATCCGCTCATGGGATCCGACCAGTGCCATACGGAATACGGCCTCGGCCGGCATCTTGCGCAGCAGCGCGATCGTCTCGACGGCGCTCACCTGGCCGACCGAGACATGCGGATCGGTGAACACGGCGTCGGAGGCGGCGAGCACGATGTCGGCGTCGGCGACGAAGTGCAGACCGCCGCCCGCGCAGATGCCGTTGACGGCCGCGATCACCGGCTTGTCGATGCCGAGATGCCATGCGGTGAAGCCCAGGTCGAAGTTCTCCATGGACTCGCGGTAGCGCTCCATGCCCTGGCCGTCGGTGGCGAGTTCGACGACGTCCGCGCCGGTCTGGAAGTCACAGCCGCGCCCGGCGTTGACGATGACCCGCACGCCCGGGTCCGCCGCGAGTTCGGTCCATGCCGCCCGCAGTTCGTCGCGCATCGCGTTGTTCATGGCATTACGGCGATCGGGCCTGTTGAACACCAGCCAGCCGACCGGTCCTTGACGGACGACATCCAGGGTCGCGTAGCTCATGCGGGGTCCGTCCCTTCGGAATCCTCGGCGGCCAGGCGCGCGACCAGCTCGCGCTTCAGGACCTTTCCGATCTCTGTTCTGGGGAAGTCGTCGACGAGGTGCACCGCGACAGGAACCTTGTATCCGGCGAGGCGGCCACGGACGAACGACCTCACCTCCTCCGGTGCGGGCGTGCGCCCCGGCACCGCCCGAATCCAGGCCACCGGTACCTCCCCGAGGCGTTCATCGGGTACTCCGGCCACGGACGCGTCCGCCACCTCGGGGTGATCGCGCAGCACCTCTTCGACCTCGTACGGGACCACCTTCAACCCGCCACGATTGATCATGTCCGAGACCCGGCCCTCGATCCACAGGAAGCCCTCGGGGTCCAGTCGGCCGAGGTCGCCGGTGCGCAGATAGCCGTCCCTCACCCGGTCCGGGGGCAGTTCCTCCTCGGACGAGGCGAAGGGTGAGCTGATCCAGATCTCCCCGACCGCGCCCCGCTCGACGTCCGCCGCCGATGCGCCGAGGATCCGGATCTTGACGCCCGCGTGCGGTCTGCCGACCGCGCCGAGCTTTTCGGACCCGTGCTCGCGTAGATCCGCCGCGGTCCAGCCGACCACTTCTCCGCCGAGTTCGGTCTGCCCGTAGGAGTTCATGACGCCCACCCCGAAGCGCGCGTGGAAGCGGCGCGCCTGGGCCGGGGAGAGCGGCGCCGTGACGGACCGTACGTAGCGCAGGGGGCCCAGATCCGTCACGCGGGGCTCGTCGCAGAGCATGGTCATCATGGGTGGCGCCAGGATCGTGGAGCGGATCTCGAAGCGCTTGACCATGGCCGCGTACTCAGCGGGATCGAACGGGTCGAGGAGCACCACCTCGGCCCCGAGACGCACGGCGAAGAGCGTGTTCCAGATGCCTGCCCAGAGGGCGAGCGAGCTGGGCATCAGGTTCGGCATGGGGCGCCCGGCGCCCTTCCTGCCGGCGCCCCGCAGCTTCTCGATGACCGTGTCGATGCCCTTGCACACGCCGTCGTGCTCAAGGACCACGGGCTTGGACGCACCGGTCGTACCCGAGGTGCGCATCACGAGCGCGACCGATTCGCCGGCCTCCTCGCCCTGCCACGGCTGTTCGGCATCCGTGACCGACCAGCGGTCAGCGTCCTGAACGAGCCGTCTCCAACCCGCGCGTACACGCCCTGACTGCCGTCCGCTCGTGATGACTGCTGCGGGAACGGTGGCGGCCAAGTGCTGGTCGAGTTCCGGATCGGTCAGGCGGGCGTTCACAGGTACGTACACACCGCCTGCCAGCCAGGTGGCGAACATGGCCGTGAGCGCGAGCGGACCGCTGTCGACCACACAGGCGACAGGCGCGCGCTCGACCGGCCCGAGCAGGCGGGCCAGCGTCCGCGCCCTGTCGGTCAGCTCACCGAGGGTGAGGCTTCCTTGTGGCCAGTGCGCGACCGGAAGGTCAGGCGTACCCGGATAGTCGAGGAGGAAGGAACTCAGGTTCATCGGGCAGCCGCCAAGTGATGTGCGAGGGTCTCCAGGTGCTCCTCCGGCCTGCCGAGCAACTCCCTGCTGGTCCACGCCCGCTTCAGGTAGAGATGGGCGTCGTGCTCCCAGGTGAAGCCGATCCCTCCGTGCACCTGGATGCTCTCCTTGGCGACGGACACGAAGGCGTCCGAGCAGAAGACCTGCGCGACGGCCGCGGTCACGGCGAGTTCCGGTACGTCGGTCAGCGGGCTCCCGTCGGGTGGAGGCGCGCCCACGCCCTGGCCGGACAGGAGCCCGGCCGCCGCATGGGCAGCGGCGATCGCAGCGGAGTTGGCGGACTCCACCGCGACCAGGAGGTCGGCCGCCTTCTGTTTGGTGGCCTGGAAGGAGCCGACGGCGCGGCCGAACTGAACCCGGTTCCTGGCGTGGTCGACGAGCATGTTCAGGCACTCGGCAGCGCCTCCGGCCTGCTCGCACGCGAGCATGGCCCGTGCCAGATCGAGGGTGTTCTCCAGGGTGAGCGCGGGCTCCCGACTTGCCAGGAGCGTCGCCCGTACGCGGGAGAACGTGAGCCGCGCCTGGCGACGGGTCTGGTCGAGGCAGACGAGCGGCTGACGGTCGAGCCCGTCGGCTCCCGCCTCGACTGCGAACAGGGCGAGATCACCACCGAGTCGCGCCGGACAGAAGATGAGGTCCGCGGTGCAGCCGTCCACCACATGACCGGCGACACCGTCCAGTACGTATCCACTGCCGTCGGCCCGCGCCTCGACCGGACGGCCGAGGTGTGCGGGACGGCCCGTCCCGTCGCTGGTGACAACGGTCCCGGTGATCGTGCCGGCACAGAGGCCCGGGAGGTGGCGCTTGCGGGCCGCGTCGTCGTCCGAGAGCAGCAGGAGGGGAATGGCCAGGCCCGCCGTCGACAGGAGGGGTCCGCAGAGCATGCGCCGCCCGGCCTCCTCGAAGAGGACGCCCTGCTCGACAGCCGACAGCCCGGCGCCGCCGTACTC
Source organism: Streptomyces sp. NPDC091292 (assembly GCF_044757265.1). Classification (NCBI taxonomy): domain Bacteria; kingdom Bacillati; phylum Actinomycetota; class Actinomycetes; order Kitasatosporales; family Streptomycetaceae; genus Streptomyces; species Streptomyces sp. NPDC091292. The sequence goes on from NZ_JBIVUQ010000034.1 coordinate 37,468, forward strand.
CTCGGGTACGGTCAGCCCCGTCACACCGAGTTCGCCGCACAGCCGTCGCCAGGTGTCCTTGTCCCAGCCGTCGGCCATCTGCCGGCGCACTTCCTCCGAGGACGAGAGGTCGGCGAGCGCCTCACGTGCGGTCCGCCGGAGCATCCGGAGGTCGTCGGCCGTCATGCCCGGCCCCCGGAGAAGGACTCGATGGTCGCGTCGAATGCCTCGTCGAGGGTGCTTCCAGGCGCGTCAAGGAGTCTCACGGGCCCGTGTTCACGGCTCGGCAGCAGGATCGTGGCGCTCGCCGGCGATGTGACTTCCCCGCGCTGGTTACGGGTGCGCAGGTCCAGGTCGACGGCCGGCCGGTCACCCTCGGCGAGGTAGCGCCGGGTCACTTCGCCTTCGACCCATTGCGCATCCCCTACGTAGTTGAACTTGCGGAATTCGACGCGCAACCGCCACAGCCAGGCGTCATCGCCCATCCAGTCGGTGCACGCGTGGATGAGCCAGGACTCGCGCATGCGGCCGTAGTCGAAGGTCGTGGGGTTGCCGGACCTGCGGGCGTACGACGGGTCCCAGTGCACGCGCTGCATCGCATCGGGTATCCCGAGTTCGTCGCGGTGATAGAAGCGCGGGATCCGTTGGCGGTTCCGGTGGGCCAGACGCAGTGGGGCCACCCCGTACATGCCCATCCCCATGCCGACGTGCCAGCAGACCATGTCGGTCACGGTCAGCGGGCCCTTCACCAAGGGCCCCACCGGGTCTCCGACCCGTACGTCCTCCCACCAGCGTGGTTCGCTCCCCCGTGGGCCTTCGGCGGCCAACTGCTCGTCCAGCGCGGCCAGTTGGTCCTCGTCCCACGGTGCGACGGTGACGTCCGCGTACTTCTTGCGCTCACGCGCCTTGCTGCGTTCGGTGCGGTACATCATGCGGTGCTGTACGCCCAGGAGCACCCCGGCTTCAGTGCGGTACGCCTGCGATGTCCACTCCTGAACGCCGCGCCCACCGAACTCACTCGGCTTGTCGACCACGCCGACCAGGGCGGTCCTGCGGAAGATCCGCTGGTCTGCGGTGAGCGGGGCCCACCACTCGCGCTCGCTCGCCGCGTAGAAGGCGTGCACCCCGCGCAGGGGATCACCGCGCAGCTCCTTCTGCTGCTCCCACTCCGCCTCGGTGAGCTGATCTTCACCGATGAGGCTGTCGCCGCCGATCAGCGGCGGCGGCGCGATCTGCTCCTTCCATCGCGTGGTCGGCGCGTAGGACGGAACGCTCCACAGCGGATTGTCGTCCCCGTACGACCTCGCCACATGACGGAAGGCGTCCGCTCCCGGCCGTAGGTAGTGCGGAGGCACCGGATAGACCTGTGGCAGCCCGATCCGCGCGCGCAGCCGGGCGACTCCCTCATCCGTGATCGTTCCGACGGTCGCCGATTCCGACATCCACGGCCTCCCATGCCTTCGAAGCGGCCCACACCCAGGAATCTTGTATCATCGATATGATATACAATCAATGTGCCGAGCGACGATCCCCTCCTCATCGAGAGACGCGGCCCCGTGGGCTGGCTCGTCTTCAACAGGCCCGACGTGGGCAATGCCATGAACGCCCGGATGATGGAGCAACTACCCGAAGCCTGGAAACGGTTCGAGGACGATGACGCGGTGCGGGCGATCGTGGTCACCGGGCGCGGCACCTCCTTCCAGACCGGTCTCGACGTGCGCCAGCTCAGCCGGGACCCGCAAGCTCTGCGCGCGATGTCCCGCCGCACCAAGCAGGCCGATCTGCGGCTGACCGGCTGGCACCTGGGTGTGAGCAAGCCGGTCGTCACGGCGGTGAACGGAGTCTGCGCCGGCGGCGGTCTGCACTTCGTCGCCGACTCCGATCTGGTCGTGGCCGCCGAGACGGCTTCCTTCCTCGATCCGCATGTGAGCCTCGGACAGGTGAGCGCGTTCGAGACGATCGGCCTCGCCCGCCGTGCCGCGTTCGGTGCGGTGGCCCGGATGGCCTTCACCGGCGCGCACGAACGGATCGACGCGCGGACGGCACTGCGCCTCGGCTGGGTCGGCGAGGTCGTCGCGGCCGACCGCCTGGAGGAACGGGCGCAGGAACTCGCCGAGGCGACCGCCCGCCATCCGCTGTCGGCCGCCGCGAGGAAGACCGCCCTGTGGCACGCGTGGGAGACCGGCTTGAGCGACGCGAGAGGGATGACGCGATGAGTGACGTGCTGGCGCGGTGCCGAACCGCCGACGAAGTGAGGGCCGCCGTTCACGGCTGGATACGGCGGAGCGTGCCGGCACCCTGGCGCACGGCTGCGGAGTCCGGCGGCCGGAGTGCGGTGCGACGGATCCGTACACCCGACGAATACCGCCTCTGGTACCCGGAGTTCGCCCGCAGCGGCCTGGTCGTCGCGCAGTGGCCCGCGGAGTACGGCGGCCTCGGCTGGACCATGGAACTGGCCCAGGCCGCCGAGGCCGAGCTGCGCCCGTACCATCTGCCGCGGCTCAATCCGCTCGGCCTGAATCTCACGGCCGCCGCGCTCTTCGCACATGGCAGCCACGAGCAGCGTCTGCGCTTCCTGCCGCCGCTGGTCTCCAACGAGGAGGTGTGGTGTCAGCTCTTCAGCGAGCCGGGGGCCGGCAGCGACCTCGCCTCCCTCGCCACCGCGGCCGTACGCGAGGGCGACACGTGGCGCATCACCGGGCAGAAAGTGTGGACGACCTGGGCCCATCTGGCCGACTTCGGTGTCCTGTTGGCGCGGACGGACCCCGATGTGCCCAAGCGCGAGGGCATCACGTACTTCCTCATCGACATGCGTCAGCCGGGTGTCGACGTCCGCCCGCTGCGGCACATCGGCGGTGAGGTCGACTTCAACGAGGTGTTCCTCGATGGGGCCGCGGTGCCGGATGTCCAGCGGGTCGGGGAGGTCAACTCCGGCTGGAAGGTGGCCCGTTCCACGCTCAGCGGAGAGCGGCAGATGGTGTCCGGTGCGGGTTCCGGCGGCGTCGACCGTATCGGCGGCACGGGAGCGGGACGGCTCATCCGGTTGGCACAGGAGCGCGAGGAACAGGGACTCCTCTACGGCTGGGACGACGCGGACACACGCCACACGCTCGTACGGCTGTGGTGCGAGGAGCAGATCCGGTCGTGGACCAACTCCCGTGTCCGCGCCGGGATCGCGGCCGGCTTCTCGCCCGGCCCCGAGAGCTCGATCGGCAAGGTCCACGGCTCCGAACTCAACCAGCGGCTCCAGGAGACCGCCGCGCGCATGCTCGGCCTGGGAGCGACCGCGTGGCCGGGCGACCCCGGCGGCTACGCCGAGGACATGCCCGCCGAGGTCCGCGCCATGCTGCGCAGTCGCGCGAACACGATCGAGGGCGGCACGACCGAGGTCAACAAGAACATCCTCGCCGAGCGCGTGCTCGGCCTTCCCAAGGAGCCCGACCCCTGGGAGGGCAAGCCGTGGCGCGAGGTACCACGAGGCTGAGGAGGCCGGATGACCGCCATGGACGACGGGGACTTCGAGGAGATGCTCCGCACCACCAGGCAGTTGGTGCGGGAGCAGGTCGTACCCGCGGAGGCCGGGATCGACGAGACCGACCGCATACCGGACGACCTCAAGGCGCTGGCCGCGCAGGTCGGCCTCTACGGATTCGCGCTGCCCGAGGAGTACGGCGGCTTCGGGCTCAGCATGGCCCGCGAGGCCCGCCTCGTGATGGAGCTGGGCTATACGACCCCGGCGTTCCGGTCGCTCTTCGGCACCAACAACGGCATCGCCGGGCACGTCCTGATGCTCGGCGGGACCGAGGCGCAGAAGAAGGAGTATCTGCCGAGGATGGCATCGGGCGAATGGACGGCTTCGTTCGCGCTCACCGAGGACGAGGCGGGTTCCGACCCCGCCGGCCTGCGGACGACGGCACAGCGGATCCCCGGGGGCTACTCGTTGACCGGCTCCAAGCGCTTCATCACCAACGCCCCGGTCGCCGACATCTTCATGGTCTTCGCCCGGCACGGCGACGAGGAGCGTGCGACCCGCGACATCTCGGTCTTCCTCGTGCCCGCCGGCACGCCCGGCCTGACCGTAGGGCCGAAGGACGCCAAGATGGGCCAGCACGGCGCCTGGACCGCCGAGGTCCGTCTCGACGGGGTCGAGATCCCGGACCATGCGCTTGTCGGTGGACCCGAGGGCAAGGGCCGCGGCTACCTCACCGCCATGGCCTGTCTCGCCCACGGCCGTCTGCACATCGCCGCGCTGTGCGTCGGCATGGCCGAACGGCTCCTCGACGAGACGACCGCGTACGCCCTCGCCCGCAAGCAGTCCGGGCGTCCCATCGCCGAGTTCCAGCTCATCCAGGGCCTCATCGCCGACTCGCAGACCGAGGTGTACGCCGGCCGCGCCCTCGTACTGAACGCGGCCGAGGCGTACGACCAGGGCACCGACACCCGGCTGGGACCGTCCTGCGCCAAGTACTTCGCGAGCGAGATGGTCGGTCGCGTCGCCGACCGCGCCGTCCAGGTGCACGGCGGCACCGGCTATATGCGGGGCGTCGCGGTCGAGCGCTTGTACCGGGATGCCCGGCTCTTCCGTATCTACGAGGGCACGAGCCAGGTGCAGCAGGTGGTCATCGCCAAGCAGGCCCTCAAGACAGCACGTGAGCGCGGGCGCTGACGTTCCGGGAACGCTTCCGACTCGCCGGAGGGCGGTCCGAAGGGGCTGCGGTCGCGTGACCGCAGCCCCTCACGCCCCCGTATCGCCAGTCAGTGCCGGACGATCTGCCCGCCATCGGTCGCCAGTATCTGACCGGTCACCCACGACGAGTCGTCCGACAGCAGGAAAAGCAGCGCACCGACATGGTCCTCCGGAGTACCGAGACGCTTGATCATCAGAGAGTTGACCAGAGGCTCGATGTACGCCTCCGGCACGACGGTGCGCGTGGCCGCGGTGTCCGTGGGGCCGGGAGCGATCGCGTTGACCCGGATGTTACGGCCGCCGAGTTCGGAGGCGAGGTTCACGGTGAGCGCGTTCAGAGCTGCCTTGGCGATCGAGTAGTAGCCGCCGGCCATCCATGCGGCGGTCGAGGACTGGTTGACGATCGAACCGCCGCCGCGCTCGGCCATCGACTCGTAGCACGCGCGCGTGCAGTGGAGCGCGCCGTTCATGTTCACCGCGAGGAAGCGGTTGTAGTAGTCGGCGTCCACGGTCAGGAGGGATGCGATCTTCATCCCGCCGTAGATGGCCGCGTTGTTGACCAGGTAGTCGATGCCGCCCCAGGCGGACTTGACGGTCTCGGCCATGGCGAGAGCACTCGCCGGGTCGGACACGTCGACCTTGACCGCGAGCGCGGTGCCGCCGCTGGCCTCGATCTCCTTGGCGACGCGGTCGGCCTGCTCGGAGTTGAGGTCGGCGACGGCGACGCGGGCGCCCTCGGCGGCCAGCGACTTGGCATAGACCTCGCCGATCCCCTGACCCGCCCCGGTCACGATCGCGATCTTGTCCTTGAAGCGCATACTGCGGCCCCTCCCCTGATTCCGACTCAAGAATCCCAGATTTTTGAATACTATATATAACATTGAGTTGTCGACGAGTGGTAGCCGCCGGACGCGTCGAACTCCGACCGGCCCCTCCCCACCGAATGACTGGAGCACCTTCGTGCGTATAGGGATGCCGCTGGCCTACAGCGGCGGATTCACCGAGACCGCGGACCGGCTGACCGACTACGAGCGGGCCGGCCTGGACGTCGTGCTCCTGCCCGAGGCATACAGCTTCGACTCCGTCAGCCAGCTCGGCTATCTCGCCGCGCGGACCAGCACGCTGGAGATCGCCTCCAACATCCTCAACATCTACTCCAGGACACCCGCATTGCTCGCGATGACGGCCGCAGGGCTCGACTACATATCAGACGGGCGCTTCACCCTCGGCATCGGCGCCTCCGGGCCGCAGGTCGTCGAGGGCTTCCACGGGGTGCCGTACACGTCGCCGCTCGCCCGCACCCGTGAGGTGGTGGAGATCTGCCGAAAGGTCTGGCGCAGAGAGCCGGTCGAGCACACCGGCACGTTCTTCCATCTCCCGCTGGATCGCGACCACGGCGGATCGGGCATCGGAAAGCCGCTCAAGCTGATCAACGAGCCCGTGCGGGAGCGGATCCCGATGACCCTGGCCGCACTGGGACCGAGGAATGTCGCCCTGGCGGCCGAGCTGTTCGAGGGCTGGGAACCCATTTTCTTCTACCCGGAAGCCGCTCGTACCGCATTCGGCGATGCCCTCGACGCCGGCCTCGCCCTTCGCGATCCGTCGCTCGGCGCGCTGCGGATCGCCGTCGACACCCAGGTCGCCGTGGTCGAGGACGAAGCCGAGATGGCCGAGGCGACCGGGTACGTCCGCCGCCAACTTGCCTTGTACATGGGCGGAATGGGGGCCAGAGGCAAGAACTTCTACAACGATCTGGCCAGACGCTACGGCTTCGACGAGGCCGCCGCCACGGTCCAGGACCTCTATCTCTCCGGTCACAGGGCCGAGGCCGCCGCAGCGGTCCCGGACGCGCTCGTTCACGGCGTCTCACTGATCGGCCCCATCGGCCGGATCAGGGAGCGCGTCGCCGCCTTCGCCCTGGCCGGCGTCACCCAGCTCAACGCCAGGCCCCTGGCCGCGACGCACGCACAACGCGTACGGGACATCGGCCTGCTCAAAGAGGCCGCCACTTGAGGAACGCGCTGAGGGGGTCCGGCGAAGTCCGCTGCGGCTCGGCAGCGCCCTGAAGGGGCGCCGGGAACCGCGCGACCAGCCACAACGGACCCGCGGGCAGTGCACCGGAGTTCCAGCCGAGCGCTCAGCGGAGTGCGGTCTCCGCCAGTCGCAGGGCGTGCTCGTCCGCGCTGCCGAACGCGGTCTCCTGGACCCACGCCCGCTTGAGGTAGAGGTGGGCCAGGACCTCCCAGGTGAAGCCCATTCCACCATGGACCTGAACGCAGGTGCGGCCGTTGGCGCAGGCGGCGTCGTCCGCGAGGACCTTGGCGGCGGCCACGGCCTCGCCCGGGTCTCCCACGCCGGGTTCGTCGAGCGTCAGCGCCGCGACGTACACCGCGGCGCGCGCGAGGTCGACCCGGACAAGGGCCTCCGCCAGGAGGTGCTTGATCGCCTGGAACGAGCCGATCGTGCGGCCGAATTGAACGCGTTCGGTGGCGTATCGCGTGGCGAGATCCAGGGCTCCGCGGGCGACGCCCGTCTGGAGGGCCGCTGTCAGGAGGGCGCCCGTCTCGCGCCAGTGTGCGGCGTCGCGCGCCGATCCGATCCGTTCGCCCGGTCCCAGAGGTCCGGCGATCACCGCGACGGGCGTGAGCGGGTCGAGCGGTTTGGCCGGGACCACGGTCCGCACGCCGTCCACCGGGTGCAGGAACAGCCCGGAGTCCTCGACCACCAGCACGTGGGTGGCATTCGGAAGATGCTCGGCCACCGCTGCCGGGTCGCGTCCGTCCAGGACGGCGACCACACATTCGCCGGTCAGGACGCCCGGCACGCGCTCCGCCGCGAGCAGACTCGGCACCAGCGGACCGGGAACGAGGAAGCGGCCCAACTCCTCGCACAGAATGGAGGCTTCCGTCCAGCCGAGCCCCATCCCGCCGGCTCCCTCCGGGACGGCCACCCCGAACAGGCCCAACTCGGCGAGCCGGCGCCAAGCCGCGCCGTCCCAGGCCGGGTCGGACAGACAGGCGCGCAGCCGCTCCGCGGACCACTCCCCGTCGAGGAAGTCGACGAGGCCCGCGCGCAGGTCGAGTTGATCGGGGCTCAGCGTGAGGTCCATCGAGGCTCCTTGGGCAGGCCGAGGGCGCGCTCGGCCAGGATGTTCTTCTGGATCTGCGAGGTTCCCGCGGCGATGGTGTACGCGAGTGTGGTGAGCCGGTCCACGACGATGCGGGCGTTGTCCAGGCCGGGCAGCTCACTCACGGACAGGGCGGCGCGGCCCAGCACATGGGCGGCGAGGTCGCCGATCCGCTGCCGGTTCTCCGTGAATCGCAGCTTGAAGACCGAGGCACCCTGCTCCGGTACCGCGCCGGCCGACGCCTCGGAGACGTTCTTCAGGATGAGGGACCAGAGTCCGGAGACCTCGGCGGTGAGGCGGCCGACGTCGCGGCGCAGTCCCGGATCGGCCCACAGCGTTTCGCCGCGAGGACCGGGGCTGTCGCGGGCGATGCGGGCGATCTCTTCGAGGAGGTGGCGGGATTCGAGGACGTCGGCGATGAAGGCCGTGCCCCGCTCGAAGGAGAAGGTCACCATCGCCACACGCCAGCCGTTGTTCTCGGCACCGACCAGGTTCTCGGCCGGAACGCGCACCTCGTCCAGAACCAGTTCCGCGAACTCGTCGTTCCCCACAGCGTTGCGCAGTGGCCGCACCAGGACGCCCGGTGTGTCCATCGGCAGGATCAACCAGCTAATGCCGTGGTGCGGTGGCGCGTGCGGGTCCGTCCGTACGAGCAGTTCGCAGTAGTCGGCGACCTGGCAGTAGGACGTCCACAGCTTGCGCCCGTTGATCACATACGAGTCGCCGTCCCGGATCGCGGACGTACGGAGGGAAGCGAGGTCCGAGCCGGCATCCGGCTCCGAGAAGCCCTGGCACCAGACCTCCTCGCCCCGCAGGATCCCGCGCAGATGGCGTGCGCGCTGCTCCTGTGTCCCCGCGGCGATCAGCGTCGGACCCGCGTGCAGCAGCCCGACGAATCCGGCACCGACACCCGGCGCCCGCATGCGCGCGCATTCCTCCAGGAAGATGAGCTGCTCGGTCGGTGACGCGCCGAGCCCGCCGTGCTCGGCCGGCCAGTCGACGCCCGCGTACCCCGCGTCGAACAGCCGGCGCTGCCATGCACTGTCGTACGCCCTTCGGCCGGTCCAGTCGTCACGGTCCGGAGCAGGCGGCACGGTAGGCAGTGTCTCGGCGAGCCAGTCCCTCAGCGCCTCGCGGAACGCCAGTTCGGCATCGGTGTAGCGCAGTTCCATGCGGGGCCCCTCACCCTCGTACCGTAGAACCGTCCGGACTCTGCTGACCACCGTCCTTCGCTACCAGCCGTGGAAGACGGGGGCGCGACGCTCCATGAAGGCCCGCAGGCCCTCCTGCCCGTCGGCGCTGCGCATGTTGATCTCGGCAGCCATCGCCTCATGGGCGAACGCCGCACCACGATCGCCGTCCAGTGCCTGATTGACAAGCCGCTTCCCCAGGGCGAGCGCCACCGTCGGCCCCTCGGCGAGCCGCTTCGCCCAGTTGTCCGCCTCGGCCTCCAGTTCGCCGCGCGGCACGACCTTGTTGACCAGACCCAGACGATGCGCGTCCGCCACGGGGAGGTCATCCGCGAAGAAGATCAGCTCCTTCGCACGCTGCGGCCCGATCAGCCGGGTGAGCAGGTAGGCTCCCGCCCCGTCGACGACCAGACCGCGCCGCGCGAACACCTCGACGAACTTCCCGCCTTCGGCCGCCAGCACCAGGTCGCAGGCGTACGCGAGATGGCAGCCGATGCCGGCCGCGGTCCCGTTGACCGCGGCGATGACCGGCTTCTCGCAGTCGAGGACCGCGGCGATCAGGCGCTGGGCGCCTCTCGCGATCGCGCGCGCCACGGATCCCGCTGGCTGAGCCGGGGCCCCCGCGGGCAGATCGCTGTCGTCGTTCGAACCACTCAGATCGGCGCCCGTGCAGAAGTGCCTCTCCCCCGCGGCGCCCAGCACCACCACGCGGACACGCTGATCGGCGCCGACCTGCTCAAGCCGTTCGATGACGCGCTCGCGCATCGCGGGTGTCAGCGAGTTGCCCGCCTCCGGGCGGTTCAGAGTGAGCCGGGCAACGCCGTCGATACCGACGTCCCAGAGCACGTCCTCGGTCAAGATCCCTTCCCCCTTCAAGTGTGTTGCATATTTTATATAACATGCAACTCCCTGCGCCCCACCCTTGCGGGCCTGACTACGATGTTCGGATTCGGAGCGCTCCAGCTCCGCGGACGACCCGAGGGAGACGACGGCATCCATGGCCCAGCACAGCCTCCGCGACGAGCGGCGCCAGCGGCGCCGGGAGCTGAGCCGGGGCCGGATCCTCGACGTCGCCGAGCAGGTCTTCGCCCGCGACGGCTTCCACGACGCGGCACTTCGAGAGATAGCCGAGCTGGCCGAGTACGCGGTCGGATCCGTCTACACCTTCTTCCCGGGCGGCAAGGACGATCTGTACCGCGAGACCTTCCGCCGCCGCGGCGCGGAGTTCATGCCGCAGATGCACGCCATCCTCTCCTCCCACCCATCGCCTCGCGAGCAACTGATCGCGCTCGCGGACTGGCAGGTGGGGTTCTTCCGCACCCACCGGAACTTCGCCCGACTCGTCCTGCGGGGTGGCGCGATCGCACCACCACTGGCGGAGCCCACGACCGATCCGCAGATCATGAAGAACTTCCATGAGGCACAGCAGTTGCAGGCAGATCTTTTCGTGCGCGGTCAAATCACCGGTGAGCTGATCGCCGGGTCGCCCGCAGTTCTCGCGCTCATGTTCTCGGGGATCATCGCCGCCTATCAGACGGCCGAGCTGGACACGGCGGACTCCTCCCGGCTTCCCCTGCCCGCCGAGGAGTTCCACGCCTTGCTCGCGCGTGCCTTCTTCGCCGCCGACTGATCCGGTCCCGGCCGGCCGCAGGCACCAGGGCGGGACCCGTCAGGCCGGGCGGCAGGCCGGGCCGCAGACCTGGCGATCGTCGAGGCCATGAGTTGTTGCGCGAACCCTTGCGGCGAGAAGTGAACCGTAGTTCACTCCGCTGAAACCTGGTTCAGCGACGGGCACCCGCTGGGAGAGTTCATGAATCCCGAAGACCTCATCATGATCAGCGTCGACGACCACGTCGTCGAACCCCCGACCCTGTTCGACGCGCACATCCCCGCCAAGTACCGCGACCGCGCACCCAAGGTCGTGAGCAAGGACGGCCTGGACGTCTGGACGTTCAACGGAGCCGTGATCCCGAACATCGGGCTCAACGCGGTCGCCGGACGGCCCAAGGAGGAGTACGGCGTCGACCCGACCTCCTTCGAGGAGATACGGCCCGGCTGCTACGACATCGACGAACGCATCAAGGACATGAACGCCGGCGGGCTGCTCGCGTCCATGAACTTCCCGTCCTTTCCCGGTTTCAGCGGCCGTCTGATCGCCGCGGCCGAGGACAAGGAACTCGCCCTCGCGGTGATCCGCGCGTACAACGACTGGCATGTCGACGAATGGGCCGGCACACACCCGGGCCGGATCATCCCGATGGCCCTTCCCGTGCTGTGGGACGCCGATGCCTGTGCCGCCGAGGTACGGCGGGTGGCTGCCAAGGGCTGCCACTCGATGACGTTCACCGAGAACCCCGCCACTCTCGGATACCCGAGCTTCCACAGCGACTACTGGGATCCGCTGTGGCAGGCGCTCAGTGACGAGGATGTCGTCCTGTCGATCCACCTCGGCTCCTCCGGCAAGCTGGCGGTCACGGCGCCGGACGCGCCCATGGACGTGATGATCACGCTCCAGCCCATCAATATCTGCCAGGCGGCGGCCGACCTGCTCTGGTCGCGGGTGATCAAGAAGTTCCCGCGCATCAAGTTCGCGCTGTCCGAGGGCGGTACGGGGTGGATCCCGTACTTCCTCGACCGTATCGACCGCACGTACGACATGCATCGGCTGTGGACGGGCCAGGACTTCGGCGGGAAGCTGCCGAGCGAGGTCTTCCGCGAGCACTTCCTCACGTGCTTCATCTCCGACCCGATCGGGATCAGGCTGAGGCACGACATCGGACTCGACAACATCGCGTGGGAATGCGACTACCCGCACTCCGACTCGTCCTGGCCGCACGCTCCCGAGGAGTTGTCGGCCGTGGCCGCCGATGTACCGGACGACGAACTCAACAAGATCACCTACCGGAACGCCATGCGCTGGTACTCCTTCGATCCCTTCGTGGGCGGGCGCACGCCTCAGAACTCGACCGTGGGCGGCCTGCGCGCCGAGGCGGCCGGGCACGACGTCTCGATCAAGGCGCGCGGCAGGAAGCAGAGCGGTTCCGGGGCCACACTCGCGGACCTGGCCGCGAACGCCACTGCCTGACGAGCAGGTCGCGAGCCGACCGCCGTCGGACTACTCGCACGCCACCCGGCGACCCCACACCTCACCGAGTACCGAGCATTGCCCGCGAATACAGCACTTCATAAGATATATAAAATCCAATCCTTGGGAGGCTTGATGCCCCGGACAGGCCGCACGGAGCTCCTGCTGATCGACGGCCGGCTGGTGCCCGCCTCCGACGGCGGCACTTTCGACAACGTGAATCCGGCCACGGAGGAGGTTCTGGGCTCCACCGCGGACGGCACCTCCGAGGACATGGACGGGGGCATCGCAGCCGCACGCAAGGCGTTCGACAACACCTCCTGGAGCACCGATCCGGCGTTCCGTGTCCACTGCCTTCGTCAACTACAGGCAGCCCTGATCAAGAACGCCGATCAACTCAAGGCTGACCTCGTGGCCGAGATCGGGACCCCGGTCGTCCTGACCGGGGGTCCCCAGTTCGACACCCCGGTGGAGGGCGTCGGCTGGGTCGCCGACCTGTCCGAACGCTATGCCTGGGAGGTCGAGCTGGGGGAAGCTCCGGGCCCGACGGGGACGTCCCGGCGGCTGCTGCGTCGCGAGCCGGTCGGTGTCGTCGGTGCGATCACCCCCTGGAACTTCCCCACCCAGATCAACCTGGCCAAGGTCGCCCCCGCGCTGGCCGCGGGCTGCACGGTCGTCCTCAAGCCCGCACCCGACAGCCCCTGGGCAGCGACCGCGTTGGGCCGGATCGTCGCCGAGGAGACCGACATACCCGCCGGTGTCCTCAACGTCGTGGCGTCCTCCCGGCACGAGATCGGCCACCAACTCGCCGCCGACCCCCGGGTCGACATGGTCTCGTTCACCGGATCGACCGCCACCGGCCGGGCAGTGATGAGCGCCGCCGCGCAGAACCTCACCAAGGTGTTCCTCGAACTCGGCGGCAAGTCGGCGCTGATCGCACTCGACGACGCCGATCCCGCGACGGCCGCCGTCACCGCGGCCTTCCACATCACCACCCACGCGGGCCAGGGCTGCGCGATTCTGAGCCGCTTGCTCGTACCACGGGCGCGGTACGAGGCGACCTTGACGACGCTGGTGGAGACACTGCGCGGCTGGCCGTACGGCGACCCCACCGACCCGAGCACCCTGATGGGACCGCTCATCAGTGAACACCAGCGCCGGCGCGTCCTCAGCTACGTCGAAAGAGGGGTGGCCGAGGGCGCGCGGATAGCCTTGGGCGGCGGAATCCCTGCCGCCCGCCCCAGGGGCTGGTTCGTCGAACCCACGGTTCTCGCCGGCGTCCGCGAGAACGACACCGTCGCGCAGGAGGAGATCTTCGGCCCGGTGCTGTGCGTCATCCCGTACGACGGCGGCGACGACGAGGCCGTACGGATCGCCAACAACTCCGCGTACGGCCTCTCCGGTGGCGTGATCAGTGCGTCGCCGGAGCGGGCGCAGGCCGTGGCCCGGCGGTTGCGGGTCGGGACCGTCTCCGTCAACGGCGGCAACTACTACGGCTTCGACGTCCCGTTCGGCGGCTACCGCAACAGTGGCATCGGGCGCGAGAGCGGTGTCGCGGGATTCGAGGAGTACCTCCAGATCAAAGCGATGGCTGAGGCGGTCCGAGGGTGACGACGCCGCTGAGTGACCGTGCGTCCGCGCCCCTGGCCGGAAGCCGCGTCCTGCTCGTGGGAGCCTCCGCGGGCATCGGGCGCGCCCTGGCCGTCCGGCTCGTGGCCGCAGGGGCCGAACTGGTCGTGGCAGCCCGCCGCGGGGACGAACTGGAGAAGACCGTCGCGGAGGCGGCCGGCGGCCAGGCGGTCTGTGCCGACGTACGGGACCCGGCCGACTGCGAGCGTCTCGCGCGCGAGGCCGCCGACCGGCTGGGCGCGATCGACTTCCTGATCTCGTGTGTCGGGGCAGCGCGCCTGCGGCCCATCGCGGAGACCGGTCTTGAGGACTGGCGGTGGGCGCTGGAGACGAACGCGGTCGGATTCCATCGGGTCCTGTGCTCCAGTCTGCCCTTCCTCGCGCCGAACGCCCTGGTCACGGCTCTCTCCTCCGAGGCGGTCGACCAGCACAGGGCCGCACTGGGCGCGTACGCCACGAGCAAGCTCGCCCTGGAACGCATCCTGCGGGCCTGGCAGTCCGAGCACCCGGAGCTGCGCATCACCCGCATACGCGTGGGCCAGACCTTTCCCACGAACTTCGGCAGCGAGTTCGACGGTGAGGCACTCGGCAAGGCATTCGAGGCATGGGGCAACGACGGCCTTCTCGTGGATCGCTACATGTCTCCGGATGCGGTCGCGGGAGCGCTGGTCGGGCTGTTCTCCATGGCGGCCGCCTTTCCGTCCGTCACCGTCGAGGAGCTGACCGTCGCGCCCTCCGCCGCGGCGGCGACCTTCTCGCAGTCCGCATCCTGACCACCGACCCTGCCCCCTGCGACAACGCAGCCCGACCAGGAGAGCCGATGCTGGAGTACGACCCCTTCGACCGGTTGACCGCGCACAATCCCTTCCCGGTCTACCAGCGCCTCAGGGACGAGGCACCCGCCTACTACAGCGAGAAGCACGACTTCTGGGCGTTGTCGCGCTACGAGGACGTCGTCGCCGGGCATCTCGCACCGGAGATCTATTCGAGTGCGCAGGGCGTCACTTTGGAGGGGCAGGACCGCGGCCTTCCGTTCCTCATCGTCAAGGACCCGCCCGAGCACTCGTTCCACCGCAAGGTGGCCATGCGGATGTTCACCCCCCGGCGCGTGAACCAGTTGGCTGCCTTCGTACGCGAGACAGCGGGACGGCTCCTGGACGAGGTCGTGGGCCGGGACTCCTTCGACGTGGTGCACGAGTTCTCCTTCCGGCTCCCCCTCGATGTCATCAGCGAACTCGTCGGCATCCCGGTCGCTCTGCGCGAGCGGGTCCATCTGCTGAGCGACCGGCTCGCTCACCGCGGCGAGGACGGTTCGATCTCCGAGGACGCCAGAAACGCGAGTATCGAGCTGCTCGGCATGTTCTCGGAGCTGATCGCCGAGCGCCGGCGCAACCCGGGTGACGACGTGATGTCCCTGCTCATGACCACGCCGGTCGAGGAGCCGGACGGGAGCACCCGGCTTCTGGATGACGGCGAGCTCACTCTGCGGCTCATGGAGTTGGCCTTCGCCGGCCATGAGACGGTGGCCAGGATGATCCCCAACGGTGTGGTCGCCCTGTGCTGGTATCCCGAGCAGCGCCGCGAACTGGTCGCCGATCCGGGCCTGATCCCCAACGCCGTCGAGGAGATGCTCCGCTGGGATCCCCCGTCCCACTACCAGGGCCGCTGGAGCACGCGGGACATCCCCCTGCACGGGACGGTGATCCCCAAGGACTCGCGGGTCATCCTGATCACCGGTGCGGCCGTCCACGACGAACGCAAGTACCCCGATCCCGAAGTGTTCGACATTCACAGGGAGATCGACCGGCATGTGGCCTTCGGCTTCGGCCGTCATCTGTGCCTCGGCGCACCGCTGGCCAGGCTCGAACTCCGTATCGCCTTCGAGGAACTGCTCAAACGCTTTCCGGACTTCGGCATGGACGAGTCCGGCATCACGCGGGTGTACAACAGCAATGTGCGAGGGCTCGCGACCCTGCCCCTGGTCGTGGCCAAGGACGGCTGAACGGTGAACGACTTCAAGACACTGCGCTACGACGAACGCGGCGGCGTGGCATGG
Source organism: Streptomyces sp. NPDC091292 (assembly GCF_044757265.1). Classification (NCBI taxonomy): domain Bacteria; kingdom Bacillati; phylum Actinomycetota; class Actinomycetes; order Kitasatosporales; family Streptomycetaceae; genus Streptomyces; species Streptomyces sp. NPDC091292. Next base: position 53,221 of record NZ_JBIVUQ010000034.1, read on the forward strand.
ATCACCCTGAACCGCCCCGACGTACTGCACTCCTTCGACACCGTGATGATGCACGAGATCCACCGGTGCTGGTCCGATCTGCGAACCAACGACGACGTCAACGCGGTGGTTCTGACCGCGACCGGTGACACCGCCTTCTGTACCGGTGTGGACCGCAACGCCGCGGCGATCGGCGACGCCGACCGCCCCCGGGACCTCGGTCAACAGGGCGCGACTCCGCTCCACTTCGACGACCCCGGGGACTGGCTGCCGCCGAAGACCGCGGGCCGCCTGTGGAAGCCCGTGATCGCGGCGGTCAACGGCATGGCCTGCGGAGGTGCGTTCTATCTGCTGGCCGAAGCGGACATCATCATCGCCGCGGAGCATGCGACGTTCTTCGACCCGCACACCACCTACGGGATGGCTGCCGTCTTCGAGTCGATGATGCTGCTGCAGCGCGTCCCCCTCGGGGAGGCCCTGCGGATCTCGCTCATGGGGGCGCATGAGCGCATGTCGGCCCGACGAGCCCATGAGATCGGCCTGGTCCAGGAAGTCGTGCCGTCGGACGAGCTGGCCGAAGCGGCGGCGCGCGTCGCAGAAGTGATCGCTTCACAGCCGGCCCGCGCCGTCCAGGCGACCGTCCGGGCCATCTGGTACGCGCAGGAACTCGGTTACCGCCAGGCTCTAAACGTGGGCAAGGCGGTGGTGCAGCTCGGAACCGACGAGAAGGATCTGGCCGACGGACAGGCCCTGTTCGCCTCGGGTCGGCGCATCCCGTGGCGGGCACGCTGAACAGGTTCCCCGTACGGCACCGCACGGGAAGGGAACGGGAGGGCACGAGTGGATCTCGGCTTGAAGGACGCCGTCGTGGTCGTGAACGGCGGCTCCAAGGGCATGGGCCGCGCGGCTGCGGAGGTCATCGCCGCGGAAGGCGCGAAGGTGGCTGTCCTGGCGCGCGGCAGACCTGCCCTGGACGAGACCGTACGCGCGCTGCGTGCGTGCGGAGCGGCTGACGCGGTCGGACTCGCCACCGACCTCCGCGACCGCTCCGCCGTCGACGCCGCCTTCGAGGAGGTCGGGGCCCACTGGGGCCGGATCCATGTGCTGATCAACTCCGCCGGCCCGACGGACGTGGGCGTGGGCCGCACCTTCGGTGAACTCCACGACGAGGAGTGGCATGCCACCTTCGACATCGGGATCGTCAGCGCGGCCCGCTGCGCCCGGGCAGCGCTTCCCTGGCTGCGCCGTGCGGAGTGGGCCAGGGTCGTCAACGTGTCGGCGCATTCGGTACGCAGACAGTCACCCGGGCTCGTCGCGTACACCGCGGCCAAGGCGGCGCTGACCAGCTTCAGCAAGAACCTCTCCCAGACACTGGCCCCGGAGGGGATCCTCGTGAACACGGTCTCCCCCGGCTCCTTCCTGTCCGAGGGTATGCGGGACTATCTCGCCGCACTGCCGGCGGAACGTCGGATCGAGGACGGCGATCTGGCCGCGGCGATGCGCGTCATCGGAGCGGACTTCGGGCACCCCGCGCAGCTCGGACGGGTGGCACTGCCCCGGGAGATCGGCCCGGTCATCGCCTTCCTCGCCTCACGCACCAACACCTATATGACGGGCGCCGACGTCAATGTCGACGGGGGCTCGGATTTCTGAGGGCAACTCGTCGCCCCCCAGTCGCGGACGGCCCGCCCCTTCTCGCGGGGGCCCGGCAGCCGGCCGGTCAGCCCAGGTATGCGGCTCTGACCGCGGGATCCGCACGAACCTCGTCGGGACGGCCGTCGGCGATGACCTTGCCCAGGTTCAGCACCACCACCCGCCGGGACAGGCTCATCACGAACGGCACATCGTGCTCCACCAGCAGGATGGTCGTGTCGAGCGGGCGGACCACCTCGGCGAACAGCGCGCGCTGGTCGTCGTCCAGGCCCGAGGTGGGTTCGTCGAGCAGGAGTACGGCGGGGTCGTCGACAATGGCGCGGGCCAGCTCGACCATCCGGCGCCGGCCGATCGGCAGGTCTGCGGCGTAGACGCCCGCGAACTCCTCGATACCGCAGCGGCGCAGCGCCTCCTCGGCGCGGGCGCGCCGTTCGTCCGCCAGTCGGCGACGGGGGCGCCAGCCGACCAGGTCGGCCGCGAGTCCACCGCGTCCGCCGTGCCATTCGAGCGCGGCGAGGACGTTGTCGAGCACCGTCAACCGGCCGAATACCTGGGGACGTTGGAAGGTACGGCGGACGCCGAGGCGGGAGCGGTGCAGTGCGCCGGTGCCCGTGACATCCACGCCGCCTATACACACCGATCCGGTGGTCGGCCGGCGCAGTCCGCTCACCACGTCGAACAGGGTGGTCTTTCCGGCACCGTTGGGACCGATCAGTCCGCAGATCCCGCCCTCGCCGATGGTGAGCCCGATATCCGTCAGGGCGTGGACGCCGCCGAAGCGGACGCTGACATCGTCAATACTGATCACCGGTCAGCTCCTTTCCCTCAAGTCCCAAGTAGGCCGTGGCAAGGCGCTCTTCGTCGACATCGGACCGCGGCCCCAGCCACGTCACCCGCCCCAGGCTCATGAACGCGACGGTGTCGGCCAGGCCGAGCACCTCGGTGGCCCTCTCCTCCACGACGACGACGGCGACGCCCTTGTCCCTGAGTTCTCCGAAGAGCCGGAAGATCTGCTCCACGACGAGCGGCGCGAGACCGAGGGACGGCTCGTCCGCGATCAGGACCTTCGGCGGGTGGACCAGGAGGGGAGCGAGCGCCAGGATCTGCTGCTCGCCCCCGGACAGCGTCCCCGCGGGAATACGTCGTCGCTCGTCCAGGACCGGAAGGCGCTCGTACACCGACTGCCGGTCCGACTCGCGTGGCAGGCTGACCGTGAGATTCTCCTCGACCGTCAACGCGGGGAAGACGCCTCTGCCTTCGGGGGCCAGGAACACCCCGGCGCGCGCCCGGCGGTGCGCGGGCCAGGCGGTGATGTCCTGGCCGTCCAGCAGCACTCTTCCGCCGCGTGGTCGCAGTGAACCGGACGCGGTGGCGCACAGTGTCGTCTTTCCGGCGCCGTTCGCACCGAGCAGTGCCACGACGGAGCCCGCCGGTACGGCGAGGTCGACGCCGCGCAGCACGGTGGTGTCGCCGTAGCCGGCCACGATCGACTCAAGCCGCAGCCGTGTCGCCGACTCGTCCGCGGCCTTCTGCCCGGGTAGGGGATCGGCGACGACCGTCTCCTCCTTGCGCTCGCGTTTGCGCCGCTCGTAGCGGCGCTCGGCGAACTGGGCGAGCACACCGTCGGGGTGTTTGGCCAGCAGGACGCCACCGAGCCCGAAGAGCACCGAACCCAGATGGGTCGAGTCGGTGAACACCCCGAGCAGCTCGGGGAACAGCGCGACCATCAGACCCGCGAGCACGGCGCCGCCGATCCGCCGTACCCCTTGGAGCACCACGACGGCCAGCCAGACGAACCCCGACATGGCCGGGAGGTCCGTCACGGTGATCTGTCCGGCGACCGTGCCGTAGAGGACGCCGCCGAGCCCGGCAATCGCGGACGACACGGCGAACAGCGTGAGCTTGGCCCGGGTGGCCGAGATACCTGCCGACAGCGCGGCCGTCGGCGCGGAGCGCACGGCGAGAATGGCCCGGCCCGAACTCGACCGCTCCAGGTTGCGGACCGCCAGCATCACCAGGCCGATCAGGGCGAGCAGCACAACGATCTGGACCCTGGGATCGCCGGTGTCGGCGAAGCCCAGGGCGAGGGGCGGCAGTTGCCAGCCTGCGGTGCCGTTGCTGAAGGAGTTGATCTGGAAGAACACCTGGTCCGCGAGCAGGGCGAGCGCGAAGGTCGCCAGCGCGAGGACCTTCCCGCCCAGCCTCAGGGAAGGCATGGCCACGAGCAGTCCCGCGGCGACCGCCGCCAGGACACCGAGCACGAGAGCGAGTGCGTAGGGGACGCCGCTGTGCATGGCGTAGCCGACGGTGAGGGCCGCCAGCGCGGCGAAGGACGCCTGCGCCAAGTTGATCATGCCACCGATTCCGGTGACCACGACGAAGGAGCAGAAGATCAGGCCGAGTACGAGCCCTTGGGCGACCAGTCCCGTCCAGTAGCGGTCGCCGAGTGTGAAGGTCCACAGCAGCAGACCGGCGACGCCCGCGGTCCAGGGAAGCACCCGGCGTATCCGCGGGATGTCGGCGAGGTAGTCGGGCGGCGGCGGGTCCTCCGCGATCGATCCCGCCACGCGCTCACGCGACCTGTTGAGGACGAGCAGGCCGATCAGCAGCAGGATCGCCGGTATCGCGGTGCGCAGTCCGGTGATCTCATCGGCGAAGTCGGCGTAGCCCGCGAACAAGTTCTGCACCACACCGAGGGCGAGGCCGGCCGCGAAGGTGACGGGGATCGACTGCAGCCGCCCGAACACGGCAGCCGTGGCCGAGGCGAACATCAGTACCGTGAAGGCCGCCGAGTCCACACCGAGGGCGGGCAGCGCGAGGACTCCGGCGAGGGCACCCAGCGCGGAACTCAGCATCCATGCCTGCGCGGAGGCCGCGTCGGCGTCGATACCCCGCAGCGTGGCCAGCGTGCGACGGTCCACCGTGGCCCGCATCCGCAGACCGAGCCGGGTGTGCCGCAGCGCGAGCCACAGCACCACGGCCGCGAGACCGGCGAACACAAAGGTCGTCACCTGGTCGGAGTCGAGCGTGAGCCAGGAGAACGGATGCCAGGTCTCCACCGGGGTGGGGCCGATACCGCGCGCGTTCATGCCCTCCAGCAGAGTGGGGATGTCCGCTCCGGCGGAGATCAGCAGATCGATGATCCATATCCCCAGGGCCGGCAGGGCGATGCTCAGCCCGATCGTGGCGACGATCTGCGCCGTCTCCCCCGACCTGGCGAGTCCGGCGAACATGAGGCGGTGCAGCAGGTATCCGAGCAGCGGCGCGACCACACAGACGGTGATCACGGCCGCGAGCCAGACCGGCCAACCCGCCGCCGTGAACTGAAAGAAGAGCAGCGCACTGCAGAACCCGACAGCTCCGTGGGCGAAGTTGAGCACCCCGGTCGCGGCGTACGACAGGGTCAGCCCGGACGCCATGACGGCGAAGACGGCGCCGGTCACGAGGCCGCTGAGCAGATACCCGACAAGCTCCGTCATCGCAGGTCTCCTGAGCGAGCTTCAGGCCCGCCGGCCAGACAGGACCGGCGGGCGGCGGAAATCAGCGGTCGAAACACGTCAGGGGCTGAGCGACGGTGTACTTGCCGCCCTTCACCTGCACGAGTGCGGCACACGAGCCCGGCTCCGTCTTGTTCGCCGGAAACGTGAGCTTGCCGAGGCCCGGGTTGTCATAGGTCAGCTTCTGCGCCGAGGCGAGGAAGGAGGCGGCGGTGACGTCCTTGCCCGCGTTCTCCAGGGCCGTCAGGAAGATGTCGGCCGACCAGTAGCCCATCGCCGTGTTCTGTGTGAACACGTGCTTGGGGTCGGTCTTCCGCACGTCGGCCATGAACTGCTGGACCTCGGCGGTGCCCGACTCGAAGGGAGCGAACCCTACCGAGGTGTAGACACCCTCCAGGACCTGAGCGCCCTGCGCGCTGGCGACAAGGGCGGGGTCGTAGCTTGAGGCGTCGGCCAGTACGCCTTGGAAGCCTGCCTGCCGCAGCGCACCGTACATCCCGAGGTTCGTCTTGCCCGACATCACCGAGAACACCACGTCGGGCGGACCGCCGTCGGCCGACTTCATGATCTTGTTGATGTACGGGAGCCAGTCGGACGGGGGCGCCGCGACCGGGATCGACGACGACGTGCCCGCGACGTCGAAGCCCGATGCCTTGAAGACCTGGTTGTACACCTCTACGCCGCGCTTGCTCTCGCTGTTGTCGAAGCCCTGGATCCAGACCTTCTGCCCCTTGGCCATTCCGTCGGTGCTGCCCAGCTCCTTGGCGAGTACGTGGGCCACGTATCCGCGATTCCACAGCGTCTCCTCGGACGTCGTGTCCTTCGGTACCAGACAGCCCGAGAAGGGGAACGAGATCTCCGAGCCGCACCACGAGTCGTTGGTCCCCCAGCCGAACCTCGTGACGCCGGCGGCCTCGGGCACCTCGGCGGATCGTGCCGTGGGTGCGACCCAGGGCACGATGGCGAACACCTTGTCGCGCTGCACCAGTTTCTTCACCGCTGCCTCGCCCGTGGCGGGGACCATGCCGTCGTCCTCGGCGCCGATGAAGTCGATCTTCCTGCCGTTCACTCCGCCTTCGGCATTGGCCCGATCGAAACGCGCCTTCGCACCGATCTCCGCCGCGGTGGAGTTGTATCCGACAGAGCTGGTCTTGGTGACAAGACCGCCGATCTTGATGGTGTCGCCGAGGACGGTGCCTCCGGTCGCGCCGGACCCGTCAGGATCATCGGACCCGCCGCTCTCCGCGGCGCACGCCGCCGTCAGCATCATCAGCGCCACGGCACCTACCAGCCATGATCTGGCCCTGGCGCGCTTGTAACCGTGCATGCGACGCTCCCGCTTCTTCTCGGGTGAATGCGCGAATCGCGCTCAGCGGCGAGCGTATGAAGGCACCATCTGGGTGTCAATAAAGAAAACAATATATAAGATACGGACGATCGCAGCCACAGGAGCAGTGCAGGCACGGAGGGGTGCTCAGGGTGAACACCAAGGTCTATATCCACGAGTTCATCAATGTCGTCGGCCACAACAGGGCCCGGTACATGCAGCACATGGCCGCCAACTGGAGCCCGCTCGCCCAGGAGGAGCGCTCTCAGCTCTGCTACGGCATCTGGGGCGTGGTGGGTTCGACGGGAAGCTGGCCGCAGGTCGTCAACATCTGGGAGGAGGACGGCTTCGACGGGCTCGCCGAGTCCTTCCGGCACGAACTCGGCCATCGGGATCTGCAGGATCCGGCGCTGGCCAAGTGGTGGGCGACGGCGGCCGAGATGCGGTCCGGGGGCTTCGACCGCATCCTCGTACCGCATCCAAAGATGCCGACCGTCGAGGAGTTGGTGAGCGGCGGCGGGCACCAGGGAGTCGCCTACGCACACGAGATCATCACGACAAGTCCCGGCGGCGCACAGCGCCTTCTGGACGCGGCATGGGAGGACGCGGAGAAGATCGGAGCCAACCACCGCTGGCGGCTCATCGGCGCCTGGACCACGGCGATGCGCAACCGGGACGAGTGTGTACTGCTGTGGGCCATCCCCTCGTGGGGGGCCTGGGCCGGCGCCGAGTCGGACGCGGCCCGGGGCCGTGAACTGCTGCCCACCACCGAGGTGTTCGTCAGGTCCAGGCAGCGGATCCTGCTCGCCGACGCGCCCCTGTCCCCGACGCGTACGGGACGCCAGCCGACCCGTACGGACCGCGTCGACTGGACCGACTGACGACTGACCGGCTTCGGGACGGTCAGGCCGTCCCGAACACGCCGACGAAGCTCACCATCTCCCCGGGGTATCCGCCCAGGTTGTGCGTGAGAGCGACGGATCGCTTCCCATACGTGGCGATCCTCCGCTCGACGGGTGCCTCGCCCCGCAGTTGCAGCCACGCCTCGAACACCATCCGCAGGCCGGAAGCCCCGACGGGGTGCCCGAAGGACTTCAGACCTCCGTCGGGGTTCACCGGCAACTCGCCGTCGAGGTCGAAGGCACCGTCCATGACGCGCTGATGGGCGGTGCCGCGCTCGGCGAACCCGAGGTCTTCGAGCAGCACGAGCTCGGCCGGCGTGAAGCAGTCATGGACTTCCGCCATGGCCAGCTCGGTCAGCGGATCGGTGATGCCCGCCTGCCGGTACGCCTCCCGTGCCGCGGCCACCACCTCCGGAAACGTCGTGTAGTCGTAGTCGGTGTCCATTAGACCTCGCCCGTCCCCCGAGACGAACGACAGCGCCTTGATGAGCAGTGGTCTGTCCGTGTACCGGTGCGCGTCCTCGGCCCGCACGACAACCGCCGCCGCCGCGCCGTCGGCAACGCCGGCGCAGTCGAGCACGGACAGCCGTCCGGCGACCGCGGGCATCGCGCACAGCCGCTCCACGGACATCTCCTTGCGGAACTGCGCCCGGGGGTTGCGGGCGCCGTTGGCATGGTTCTTGGACGCGATACGGGCCAATGCCTTCCGCAACTCGTCCTCGTCGACGCCGTAGCGGGCCGCGTAGGCGGGGACGATCATCGAGTACATCGCGGCCGCCGTGAGCGGGCGCGCCGTGCCGTCCCCTGGTATCGGGAAGGCGTTGAGGCCCTGGTATCCGGAGTCCTTGACCTTCTCGCCGCCGATCGCGACCGCGACGTCGTACGCGCCGCTCGCGACGGCGTAGGCCGCCTGCCTGAGCGCTTCGGATCCGGTGGCGCAGTAGTTCTCCACTCGGGTGACGGGCCTGTTGTCGAGACGCAGCGGGCGCGAGAGGGCCAGCCCGCTCATCCCCGACTGGACCGTGCCGAGCCAGTACGCGTCCACGTCGGCCTTGCCGATCCCGGCAGACGTGAACGCCTCCCGCGCGGCTTCGATCAGGAGATCGTCGAAGCCCATGTCCCAGCGCTCGCCGAAGCGCGTGCAGCCCATGCCGACGATCGCGACGCGGTCGGTGATTCCGTTCGACCCCATGTCAGACGCCCTTCTCGCGGACGGGCCGCGCCTTCCAGAAGTAGTTGTGCACGCCGTCGGCGGTGTGCAGGCGGCGGAAGGTCATCTCGACGCGTCCGCCGATGGCCAGTTCGTCGATGTCGACATCGGTGAGCTCCACCGGGAGGCGTCCGCCGCCGTCGAAGTCGACGACCGCGAAGACCACGGGCGGACTCGGTGAGTAGGCGAGACGGTCGACGGTGTACGTCACGATCGTCCCGATGCGATCGGCCATGGCGACCGCGGCCGTGTCCAGGGGCGAGGGCGGGAGGCTGACGGTCCCGTCCTCGTCGGCGGACCCGACGAAGCCGAACTTCCAGTCGTGGTTGCGCAGCACCGCCGATGCGGAAGCACGCGCCGGCTCCGGTCTGCGGGGTGGTTCGGGGGTCAGCATCCCGCGCCAGGTGAGGAAGGTCCGATACGGCACGGCGCTGCTGTGTACGAGCTGCCGCTCAAGGGGTACCGGCCGCGGATGATCACGCAGTGCGGGGGTCGTACGCCATACGAAGGCGTCGGCCCCGTCGGCGAGCGAGACGAGCACGATCACCTGGCCGGGCGCCGCCTGCTCCAGTGCGGTGGCCAGCAGCAGCGCGGGCTGGGCCGCGCCGGGATTGCCCATACGTCCGTCGAGACGGTCGATCACGGCCTCGGCCGGGACACCCGACCGGGCGGCGACCGCCTTCGCGGCTCGCCCGTGCAGACCGGACACGACCAGGGCGCCGACGTCCCCGGGCGCCGACCCGGCCTCCGCCAAAGCCGACTTGAGCACCTCCCGCCCCAGGTCGGTGTAGACGGTCTCACCGAACCTCTCCTCCCACAGCCGGGAGGCGGGCTCCCCGGGAATCCGCCAGCGGTCCAGGAACTCGGCGGTGACCGAGGCCGTCGCCACCAGTTCGGCCAGCACCGGTCCGTCGCTGTCGGCCCCGATGAGCAGGGCGGCTGCCGCGTCGCCGCCGGTCGCCTCGTCCGGGCCGCCGGGGAGGCCGGTTCGCAGGTCGGATGCGACCACGAGGGTCGGCTCGGCCGAGTTCAGGGCCGCCCGCAGGGTCCCCACCGCGGACCGCACGGAGCCGACGGCGTCGTACGCGGCGCAGGTCCGCCCCAGCCGCAGGGCCGCGTGTACGGCCGTCGCGTTGGTGCGGTCGAGATAGGGCGGGTCGGCGGTGGAGAACCACAGTGTGGCAGGTTCAGCAGGGGTATGGCGCAGCGCCAGGCGCGCCGCCGCCACCCCCATCGTCGTCGCGTCTTCGTCGTAGCCGGCGACTGAGCGCGTGCCCGAGAGCGCCGGTGCGATCTCGCACCGGGCCAGGCGTCCGAAGGGGACGTAGGCGCCCCAACCCAGGATTCCTCGCATGGGCTCAGGCTAACCGCATCTTGTATAAAATATCTAACCTGCGCTATGACTTGACTCATGCCTTCGAGCCCACCGACCCCGCCGCCGAGCGGTCCGCTGTCAGGCGTTCGGATTCTCGCCCTGGAGCAGATGCAGGCCCTCCCGTACGCCACACAGCTCCTCGGCCGACTGGGCGCCGACGTGGTCAAAGTCGAACCACCGCGCGGTGGTGATTCCGGGCGCGCGTCGCGCCCCGCCATGACCGACCCGCACGGTCACAGCGTGGGCGCCACCTTTCTGCGCAACAACTTCGGCAAGCGCAGCGTCTGCATCGACCTCAAGGACCCGAGGGGTCTCGATCTGGTGCTGCGCCTCGCTCCCCGCTTCGATGTGATCGCGGAGAATTCGCGGCCCGGAGTGCTGGCCCGACTCGGCCTCGGCTACGACGACATCCGGCGGGTCCACCCTCGCGGCGTGTACGTCTCGGTGTCCGGTTTCGGCAACTCCACCCCCACCCCGTACCGCGACTGGCCCGCGTACGCGCCCGTAGTCGAAGCGATGTCCGGCATCTACGAGATGAAGCGCGCACCCGGCGAGCCGCCCACGATCGCCCCGGTCGGCGCGCTCGGCGACATCGGCGCCGCTCTCTTCGCCACCATCGGAATCCTCACCGCACTGCGCCACCGCGAGACAACTGGTCACGGCCAGTACGTCGACATCGCCATGTTCGATGCCGTGATCGCGATGACGGACATCGTCACGAACTTCTGGTCGATGGGCCTGCGGCACGGCGAACTCGGGCCGCTGATCATGCACGGTTTCCGTGCCAGGGACGGCTGGTTCGTCCTCCAGGTGGGCCGCGAGCCGCACTTCGCCAAGCTCGCCGAACTCATCGGCCGCCCCGAGTGGGTGAACGATTCCCGACTCGCCACCCGCGACGGCTGGGTGACCCATCTCGACGACGTCCTCCGCCCGGCGATCGAGTCATGGGCGGCGGACCGCACCGCCGTCGAAGCCAGCGCACTCCTCGCCGGCCACGGCATCGCTGCGGGCCCCTGTCTGGCGGACGAGCAGGTCGCGAACGACCCACACGTCCGGGCACGGAACATGCTCGTGCGGCTTCCCCGCACCGACGGAATCGCGCAGCCCGTCCTCGTACCGGGAAATCCGGTGAAGCTCGCCGACGTGCCCGAGGCCGGCGCGGTGCGCCCGCCCTGGCTCGGCGAACACACCGACGAGGTACTGGCCGAGGAACTCGGCCTCTCCCCGGACCAGCTCGCGGAACTCCGCGGCGCACAGGTCATCGCCTGAGCGCCGCCCCTTCGGCACTGCCGTCGGTCCCCAGAAAGGTGAAGGTGACCAAGCCGATGTGGAACATCGAAGTCAACCGGGCGGCCTGTCTCGGCACCGGCGGATGTGCGGCCCTGGCCGCGGAGCACTTCACTCTGATCGACCGGCGCGCCCGGGCCGTCGAGACCGTCGTGTCCCCCGACGAGGCGGTCCTGGACGCCGCGGACTCCTGCCCGGTCCAGGCGATACTGGTGCGCGACGGCGAGACGGGCGAGATCCTCGCTCCCGAGGAGTAGCGCGGACCTCGCCGGTCCGCACCCGTCAGAGGCGGCGCCCCGTCCGAAACGCCTCCGGGACCCAGTCCGGTTCGCGCTTCTCGGCGAACGCGCGGGATCCCTCCCGCATCTCGTCCGAGTAGAGGAAGGCGTCCATCGTCGTACGGTCGACCATGCCGTAACCGTCGTTGATGACGCGTTTCACCTGGAGCCGGGCCCGCGGTGCCGTGCGGCAGATGCCGATGGCCACCTCGCGTGCCGCATCACGCACCTTGTCGTCAGGTACGACGCGGCTGAACATGCCCCAGCTCGCCGCCTCGTGCGCGCTCACCTCGCGCCCGGTGAGAAGCATGTCGCGGGCGCGGGCGATACCGATCTGGGCCGGCAGGTACGCCGCGTAACCCGTGTCCGCGATTCCGCGCAGCAGCTCGGGCGCGCGCACCGTCACACTCTCCCCCACCACCGCGACGTCGGACAGCATGGCGATCAGCAGACCGCCGCCCTGCGCCTTGCCGTTCACGGCCGAGACGACAGGCTTCGGGGAGCGTCGGATGGCCTCGAACGGTGTGGAGTCCATGCCGAGCAGGTCGGGGAAGTCCAGCCAGCGGTCGGGTTCCTTGCCGCGGAGTTCTCCGCCGGGCATGAAGATGTCGCCCGTCCCGGTGATGATCAGGGCGGCGAGGGAATCATCGCGGTTGACCACGTCGACGGCTCGGCGGATACCGAAGTACATGGCGCTGGTGAGCGCGTTGCGGGAATCGGGGCGATCGACGACGCACCAGGCGAGCGGTCCTTCGCGTGTCAAGCGGAGATAAGGGGTCCCGAGATCGTCTCCCGCCAGGCCGACCGTCGGATTGCCTTCGGCCCGCCTGGCGTCGTTGTTCGTCATCGGTGGCTCCTCGCTTCTCAGCGGCGCTCGAAGGTGACGCCGGCGGCTTCGCGGTCCCAGGTGGCCTCCGTGACGCCTTCCGCCCGCAGTACGTGCTTGGCGGAGCGACCTGTCGCGCTCAGCGGGAGGGCGTCGCGGAACTCGAAATAGCGCGGTACGGCGTAGTACGGGAGCTGGTCGATGGACCAGCGGCACAGGGCCTCTTCGGTCAGCCGCTCGCCCTCACCGAGATCCTTGAGTACGACGGTGACCTTGACGTCGTCCTCGGATACGGCGCTCGCGACGGCGTGGACGCAGGCGTCGCGTACCGCGGGGTGTTCGTGGAACACCTTCTCTATCTCCCAACTGGAGATGTTCTCTCCGCGCCGCCGCATGTAGTCGGCCTTGCGGTCCACGAAGTACAGGTAGCCGTCCGCGTCGACGCGTCCGATGTCACCGGTGTGGAACCACAGGTTGCGCCATGCCTGGACGGTGGCCTCCGGGCGCTTCCAGTAGCCCTCGAACATCGCGTGCGGCTTGCGCGGCCGGCAGACGATCTCCCCTTCGGTGCCGACAGGGACGGAACGGTCGTCGTCGTCGAAGATGTCGACGATGAAGGCGTCGGTGTTGACGAGTCCCGCCGAGCCCGGCTTGCCCGGATTGCCTGTCGGCAGCCATGAGATGAGGGACGCCTCGGTGGTTCCGTAGGCGTTGCTGAACGTGGTCGCACCGAACCTGAGCCGGAAGAGGTCGTCGATCTCAGGTGGCATCGGCGCACCGGTGACCAGGCGCAGGGTCGTGTTCGCGCCGGCCTTTCCCGAGTTCTTCGCGCCAGGGTGGTCGTCGGCCTTCGCGACGAGTACGGCCAGGGAGCCGAGCATGGACGCGATCGTGGCTCCGGTCCGGTTGATCTCCGGCCAGAAGCCCGAGACGGAGAATCTCCGGGAGAGCGCGGCGCGTCCACCGCTGAGCAGCGTGCCGGTGAGCAGGCAGGAGATGGCGTTGAAGTGGAAGAGCGGGAGCGGGCTCCACACGACGTCCTCGGGGGTGCGGCCCCATGAGTCGATGATCTGGCGGGCGATCGACAGGTGGTACTGGTGGCTGAGGGCGCAGCCTTTGGACGGGCCCGTCGTGCCGCCCGTATAGACGATCGTCCCGAGATCCGAGGGCCGTACGCGTACCGGTGGCCGGCTGCCGGAAGCCTTCCGCAGGTCGTCCCAGGCGTGCGCGGTGATACGCGGCACCTCGGGCAGCGGCCGTGCGTGCTCGTCGACGATCACCAGGTGGCGCACGGCTTCCAGGGTGTCGACGACGGCGAGCGACCGGTCCACGAGATCCGCGTGCACCACGACCACGGACGAGGAGGCGTCGTGCAGTTGGTGCCGCAGCAACGCGCCCTTCAGCCCCGTGTTGACCGGAACCGCGATCGCTCCGAGGCGATGGATGGCGAACCATGCGATCACGGCTTCGGGGCCGTTCTCCAGGATGGTGGCCACCGTGGACCCTCGGCCCACACCCAGCTCCGCGAAGCCGATCGCGATGCGCTCCGCCTCGCGGTCGATGTCGGCGGCGGAGTACGGCGCGCCGCACAGGTCGAGGAACGACCTGTCCGGATCGGCGGACAGGCGTCGATCCAGCAGATCGACAAGGCTGTACTGATCGTCATTCACCCAGTCCGCCATACCGCCCCCTAGCGCATAAAGTATTCAACCTTCAGGTACGTCACGACGCGGGGCGGTTCTGTACGACGCCCGCCCGGCGCTCGGCATGGTGGATCGATCAGGAGCCTGATTCCTCGGCGGATTCCGCGTCCAGCAGGCCCTTCGTACGGAAGAGGCCGACTACCAGGTCGCCCTGGCGCTGCAGCATGGTTCCGTACTCGCGCTCGGCGATCTCCGAGTAGCCGCGCTCGATGGCGGCCACGATGGCCGCGGTACCGTCGCGCTCCAGGGCATCGGCCCCGGGGACCAGTTCGAAGAAGTTGCCGGGCACGATGTCGGTCATCTGCCGGACCACCGTCTTGAGCCGTGGCGACTGCGCCGCCTCGATGACCGCGCGGTGGAACGACAGGGTCAGTTCATGCAGGCTGCCCGCGTCCTTCTCCTTGTGGATCTGCTCCTGGATCGGCTTCAGGCGCTGTGCGAGACCGGCGCCCTGGCGCTCGACGGCACGGCGTACCGCGAACCCGTAGAACATCCCGTATAGCTCGTAGTGGTCGCGCACGGAGTTTTCGTCGAGGGCGTTCACGAAGGCGCCGCGGTGCGGGATCATCGTGACCCAGCCCTCGCGCTCCAGGACGATGAGCGCCTCACGGACCGGGATACGGGACACCCCGAGGGCCTCGGCGATCGCGTCCTGCGGAACCTTCTGGCCGGCCTTCAGATAGCCGTCGAACACCAACCGCCTTACGTAGAGGCGCACTTGCTCGCCGCTGCTGAGTCTGGGCAGGTTCGCTCCCGGCAGCGCCCTGTGCTCGTCATTCGCCGGCAGGGCGGCGGACTCCTGGACCTTGCTGATGACCGTCACGTCCTCGTACTCGTAGTCCTGCAGTCGATCGATGAGTGCTGCAGTTGGCTGATTGCAGATTACCTCAAATATCAAACATGCAGGTCAGGACCGGAGCCCCGTTCAGGCCGGAAGATCGAGGCCGAGCAGCTTGATCGCGTTGCCTCGGGCGATCTGGCGGACCGCCTTGTCTTCGAGGTGTCCGAACTGCTCGGCGGCGGCCTCGCGTGAGCGCGGCCAGGTGCCGTCCTGGTGCGGATAGTCCGTCTCGAAGGTCACGTTGTCGAGGCCGACCCGGTCGAGCAGTTCGACACCCACGTTGTCCTTGAAGAAGCAGCTCGTGATCTGCCGGTAGTAGTACGTGGAGGGCGGTTCGGGGCACTGGTCCTGTCCCTGTGCCCAGCCGCGGTGTGTCTCCCACACGTCGTCGACTCGTTCGAGGAGATACGGCACCCAGCCGATCTGTGCCTCGGCGTACAGCAGCTTGAGCTTGGGGAATCGGTGCAGGACGCCCGAGAAGAGGAAGTCCGTCATGCTGGCGACGCTGTTGCCGAAGATGATGGTCGCGCCCACCGCTCCGGGGGCGTCCTGCGAGGTCTGCGGGGTCTTGGTGCCCGAGCCGATGTGCATGGAGAGCACCGTTCCCGTCTCCTCGCAGGTCGCGAAGAACGGGTCCCAGTACCGCGAGTGCAGGCTGGGCAGGCCCAGGTAGGCAGGCAGCTCGCTGAACGCGACGGCCCGAACGCCGCGGGCCGCGTTGCGGCGCAGCTCGGCGACGGCGAGGTCCACGTCCCACAGGGGGATGAGGCACAGCGGGATGAGCCGGCCGCCGCTCGCACCACACCACTCCTCGACCATCCAGTCGTTGTACGCCTGCACGGATTCCACCGCGAGGTCGCGGTCCTTGCCCCAGAGGAAGATCTGCCCGCAGAAGCGTGGGTAGTTGGGGAAGCACATCTGTGCCTCGACCCCGTTGAGCTCCATGTCCGCGATGCGCTCGGACGGTATCCAGCAGCCGGGGCGCATGTCCTCAAAGGTGACGCCTTCGTTGGTGACCTCGTCCGCGGGCACGCCCGCCGCTGCCACGTACCGCTTGATCTGGGTCCAGGTGTCCTCGTACACCCACCAGGCCACGTCGGGCCCCTCGGTGCCGGGCTTCTCCACGTACTTTCCGTCGACCAGCCGGACCTCGCCGCCCGGTGCGTGCACGATGCGCGGCCCGCTCTCCTTGCGCCGAGCGGGAAGCCGGCTGCTCCACAGGGCCGGTGGCTCGACCACATGGGCGTCCACATCGATCAGCTTCGGGATCTCCATCGATGCTCCTTGGAATCTTGGGGCGAACGGTCGCTACTCGGGCTGGAGCTGAGGGGCGGCGGTCTTGCCGTCCGGGTTTTCGCGGTTCGGGGATTCCGGCCGCCGCCAGCAGGCCGCGAGCAGCCCGGCCGCGCCGACTCCGCCGATGGCGACGGCGGTGGCACACCCTGTCCAACCGTCGAGGCCGAAGCCGATCAGGTGGTCGACGGAGAGCCGGCCCGGGCCGAGGGCGGCCAGCGCCGACGACACGACGATGATCATCAGGACGTACTCGCAGCCTTCGCCGGGACGGAAGATGAAGAAGCCGTTGCGCAGGTGGTTGGCGACGAGGGCGACAGTCATGGTGCCGATCACCGCTCCGGCGGCGGGCGCGTTCAGCAGTCCGGCGACGAGCAGGAGGCCCGCACCGAGTTCGGTCACCGTCGCGAGCAGCGCGTGCAGCCTGCCGGGCCGGATGCCGATGGACTCGAACCAGCGCGCCGTACCGGGAAGGCGTCCGCCGCCGAACGCGTGGTTCCAGCCGTGGGCGATCATCGTGCCGCCGAGAACCAGGCGGAGGAGGAGGCCGGCCATGTCCGTGTTGTTCACTTCGCGGGCCCTTCGGTCAGCGCCTCGATCTCCTCCGAGGTGTAGCCCAGTTCCTTGAGCACTCCGTCGGTGTGCTCCCCGAGACCCGGCACGGCATCGAGGCGCCACGTCCAGGCATCGGTCTCCGGCGGCGGCATCAGGACGCTGACGGGGCCTGCGGGCGAGGCGACTTGCCGCCATCTGTTCCGCTGGGTGAGTTGGGGGTGGTCGAGCACCTCGGTCGGGGAGTTGAGCCGCGCGTGCCCGAGGCCCGCGTTCTCGGCCTGAGCCCGGCAGCCGGCGAGGGTGTGGCGCCCTGCCCACTCCCCGATGACCTCGTCCAGCTCGGCGCGCCCCGCCACTCGCGCACTGTTCGTCGCGTACCGAGGATCATCTGCCAGATCGGGGCGGCCGAGTACCTTCGTGGCGAGCCGGCGCCACTCGGAATCGTTGGTGGTGCCGAGTACGAGCGTCTGCCCGTCGGCTGTCCCATAGGCGCCGTAGGGCGCGACCATGGGAGAGCTCACGCCGTTCGGCTCCACGTCCACTCCGCCGTAGCGGGCCAGGTTGAGCGCGAATCCCATCCACTCGGCGACGGCGTCGAAGAGTCCGACGGAGATCGTGGCACCCTCACCGGTCCGCTGCCGCGCGTAGAGCGCGGTGAGCACGCTGGCGAACGCGTACATGCCCGCCCCGATGTCGGCGAGCGGAATCCCCGGCTTGGCCGGGGCCTGCGCGGTCCCGGTGATGGCACACGAACCGGCCTCCGACTGAACGAGCAGGTCGTAGGCGCGCGCGTGGGCGTACGGGCCACCACGTCCGTAGCCGGAGATGTCGACGGCGATGAGCTCCGGCCTGCGCGCCCTCAACTCCTGCGATCCGAAGCCGAGTCGGGCCGCCGCACCCGGTGCGAGGTTCTGCACGACGACATCGGCCCGCGCGATGAGACGATCCAAAACGTCTCGTCCGGCGGGCTGTTTGAGGTCGAGCACCACGGACTCCTTGTTCCTGTTCGCCCAGGTGAAGTGGGCCGACAGGCCGTGCACCACGTCGTCGTAGTCGCGGGCGAAGTCACCGCCGCCCGGGCTCTCCACCTTGACGACGCGTGCGCCCAAGTCGCCCAGGTGGCGTGTACACAGGGGTGCGGCGACGGCCTGCTCAAGGGCGACGACCAGAATCCCGGCCAATGGCTGCATGCATCTTGTATATAATATCTATTCAACTTACGGAAGGGGTACCCCATGTCGAAGCCCGACCCCGATGTCCTCGTCGAGTCACGACTGACCGACGGTGTGGCCGTGCTCACCCTGGCCGATCCGGATCATCGCAACGCTCTGTCACGGCAGTTGAGCGATGACCTCGCGCACGCTGTCGGAGCCGCCCTGGACGACGGCGCGAGAGCGCTCGTACTGGGCGCCGCGCCCCCGGTCTTCTGCGCCGGCGGCTCGCTGGACGCTCTGCTCGCCCGCACCGACCCGCTTCCCGAGATGTTCGCGGGCTTGACCGCGTTGGCCGGCGCCCCCGTTCCGACGGTCGCCGCCGTGGCCGGGCCCGCCATCGGCGCGGGGGTCAACCTCCCGCTGGCCTGCGACCTCGTCATCGCCACACCGCGGGCCCGCTTCGACCCGCGCTTCCTCGACGTCGGTATCCATCCGGGCGGCGGCCATCTCTTCCGCCTGGCCTCCCGCGTCGGCGCACAGGGGGCCGCCGCGATGGTCCTGTGCGGTGATGTCCTGACCGGCCAGGAAGCCGTCGAGCGCGGACTCGCCTGGCGCTGCGTCGACGAGAGCGACCTGGACCGGACCGCCATGGCGCTGGCCCGGCGGGCGGCGGCACGGCCCGCCCGTCTCGTACGACGGACGAAGGAGACCTTGCACCGCAGTCTGACGCTGAACGACCCGGACGCGGCGTTCGCGCTCGAACTCGACGCTCAGGAATGGTCCATGGACCAGCCGGAGTTCACGGAGGCGCTCGCCCGCGTACGGGCCCGGATCACCGAAGCTCGACGATGAGGGCGGACCCGAGCCCGCCGCCCGCGCACATCGACAGGCACCCGAACGTCGCGTCCCTGCGGCGCAGTTCGCCGAGCATTGTGACGAGCATGCGCGCCCCGGTTGCGGCGATGGGATGGCCGAGGCCGCAGCCGCTCCCGTTCACGTTGAGCCGTGTCTCCTCGATACCGAGGATCCTGCTCGACGCCGCAGCCACCGTGGTGAACGCTTCATTGATCTCGAAGAGATCGATGTCGCCCAGTTCGAGCCCGGCCCGCTCCAGCGCCCTCGGGATCGCGAGCGTCGGCGCCAGGCCGGTGCGCTCCGGCTCGACGCCCACCGACGCCCAGGCGACGACACGGCCAAGGGGGGCGATCCCGTGTGCGGCGGCGTAGCTGTCGGAGGTCACGACCAGTGCGGCGGCTGCGTCGTTCAGCCCGGCGGAGTTCCCCGCGGTGACGATCGCACCGTCCATCTCCGGATGGAGCACGGGCAGTTCAGCGAGCCGCTCCCGCGTGGTGCCCGCTCGTGGATGCTCGTCGATGCTGAACGTGCTCCCGTCCGGCAGCGGCACCGGTGTGATCTCCTGGGTGAAGTGCCCTGCCGCGATGGATGCCGCGGCGCGGACATGCGACGCGAGCGCCCACGAGTCCGCCTCCTTCCGGCTGATCCCGGCGAGCCGCGCGGTGTTCTCACCCACGGTCACCGACATGTCCGCCGCCGGTGCGCGAGGCGTCTCGGGGTGTGTCGGCGACATCCATGGGACCGGCTCCCCCGCCGATGGCGGTACGGACTTCAGTACGCGCGGCATCGTACTGAGGCTCTCTGTTCCGCCGGCGACGACGACATGGTCCATGCCGGACCTGATCGAGGCCGCGGCCACCTGCACGGCCGAAAGTCCGCCGGCGCAGTGGCGGTTGACGGCGATCCCCGGCACAGCGCCCATACCGGCCTCCAGCGCCACGTACCGCCCGATGACGCCGCCGCCCTGCAAGGATTCGGCGAGCACCAAGTCGTCGATGTCCGCCACGGGAAGCCCTGAGCGTTCGACGGCCGCGGTGACCGCCGTGCGCGCGAGCCGGAAGGCATCGACATCGCGCAGAGTTCCCTTGTAGGACCGCCCTATCGGTGTACGGGCAGCCGAGACGATCAACGCTTCGGCCATGGGGCAACTCCTCCTCGTATCAGAGCGATCCGCCGCCGGTTCCTCGTCACCTCGGGGCGAACCTCTGGCCCCCGTCGAGCCGGATCGTCTGCCCGTTGAGCATGGGATTGCGCACGATGGCCTCCGCGAGCCAGGCGAATTCCTCGGGGAGCCCGGCCCGCTTGGGGAAGGCCGCGTCCTTGGTGAGCGTGGCGATGACCTCCGGCGAGGCGCCCTTGAGCAGACCGGTCGCGAACAGGCTCGGTGCGATGGTCATGACCCGGATCCCCAGGCCGCCGAGATCGCGCGCCATCGTCAGACTCATCCCTGCGATCCCCGCCTTGGCCGCCGAATACGCGACTTGTCCGATCTGGCCCTCGAAGGCCGCGATGGAGGACGTGTTGACGATGACGCCGCGCTCGCCGCCCTCGTCGGGCTCGTTCTTGCTCATGTGCCATGCCTGCAGACGGTTGAGGTTGAAGGTGGCGACAAGATTGAGTTCGACCAGCCGCCGGAAGTCCGCGAGCGGCATCGGTCCGTCCTTGCTGATGGTGCGCCTGCTGACGCCGCCGCCTGCGGTATTGACCGCTACGTGCAGCGAGCCGTGGGTGTCGACCACTGCTGTCAGAGCGGCCTCCGCGCTCTCGGCATCCGTGATGTCGCAGGGGTGGAATGTGGCGCCGCCACCCAGCGCGACGGCTACCTTCTCGCCCGCGCCGGACGGCAGGTCGAGTATCGCCACCACGGCACCATGTCCGGCCAGCGTCTGCGCGGTTGCCCGGCCCATGCCCGACCCCCCGCCCGCCACCACGACGACCTTCCTGACGACATCCATGGGCACACCCCTCCCGCCGGGGCCGGCTGAGCAGCCTCGGACTGTCGCATTTTGTATATCATATTTGACTCACTTTGCCTTGGGCCCACCTCCTGGCCCACCCCACCTCCTGGGCCACCTCCTGGGGCAGTTCCGCCCGAACCAGTCGGGCAGGTCGAGGGCGCGGGCAGCGGGGGGCTGATAGGACATGCCTGGGAGTACGGCGTCCCAGTCCTGGCGGAGGAAGCCGACGAAGCCCCGGACGGTCCCGGGCTGTTGGTCCTGCCCGTTGATGTGATCATGGACCTCATGTCGAACTCCGCCCCCTCTTCGGGCCCTTACCGTCCCTCGCGCCGCGGCCTCGTCGCTTCCCTCGGCGCCGCCGTGGCCCTCCCGCTCGTCGGACCCAAATCCCTCTCATACGCGCGTACTCCCGGCGTGGCCCCTGCCGCCGCCGCGACCCCCGCCGGGACGGCGGCCGGCTCCGCCACCGGCGTCTCCGTCGCCGTCAACGACGCCTCCGTGTACGCCTCCTTGAGCCTCGGCACGCTGACCGCCGTTCCGCTGTCCGGCACACCTGGCGGGCTCTCCGTACGGGACGGCGACACCGAGGTGGCTCTGCTGACCACGGGGGCACGTACCGTACGCCTGGCAGGCCCGGAGCGGACGTTCACGGAGAACAAGAAACCGTTCACCGACCTCTTCGACCGGGACAGACCCGCCGACTGGGGCACCTCACCCGCCGGCGGCTCCTGGTCGACCGTCAACGGCGCCGACACCGACTACACCGTCCAGCCCGGGGCCGGGACGATCGTCCTGAGCAGCGCGAACCTCAGCCGCCACGCCACACTCCGCGACGACATGATCACGGACGCCGACATCCGCGCGGACGCCTCCTTCGACCGGGCCCCCGCAGGCGCGGCCCTGTCGTTCGCCGTGTCCTTCGGCTACCAGGACACCAAAAACCACTGCCGGGCCCGGCTCGTCCTCAACCCCGGCGGCACGACGGAACTGCGGATCGAACGCGAACAGGCCGACACGACCACCCTGCTGACCCCCGCCGCCGCACTCCCCAACTCCTCCGGCACCGCCTCGTGGTCGATCCGCGTCCAGCGCACCGGAGACCGCGTCCAGGCACGCGCCTGGCAGACAGCCGCAACCGAGCCCACCGCATGGACGGCCGAGGCGACCGACGCCGTCTTCCGCCAGGGCCGCGTGGGCCTGCGCGCGCTCGCGTCCGCCGGCAGCACCAACCTCCCCGTACAACTGCGCGTCACACGCTTCTGCGTCCGCGCCGCAAGCTGGGCCCAGCCCCCGGCCGTCACCCACCGGGACTGGATACGCGTACTGCCCCAACCCTTCGACGGCACATGGACCACCGCCCTCGAACAGACCATACGCAGCTGGGCAGGATCAACCGCACCGGACGTCCTCGCCCACGCCTTCATGTTCGTCACGGGCGCCCCGAAGGTCACGGCTGCCGCGCTCGGCGGTGCGCGGGTTCTCGGGGAGGCCGGCTACGGGCCGACAGCGGCCGACGGCACCCGACGCGAAGGCGCCGACTTCCACGAATACATGGGCCTGCCCTGGACCTTCCCCGTCGGCGGCACAAGCCCCGCCCCCAGCGACATCTGGCACAAAAACCTGGACTGCTCCGGATACGTCCGGATGGTCTACGGCCACCACAACGGCATCCCCCTCGCCGCCGGTGACGACCCCGCCCGGACCGCGCTGCCCCGCCGCTCCCACGACCAGTCCCTCCACGCACCCGGCGTCACCCTCGCACAAGCCACCGGCGAACCACCCGCCACCCCCCAACTCCAACCCGGCGACCTGCTGTTCTTCGACGCCGACACCACCGACAACGAAGAAATCGACCACGTCGGCGGATCGTGTCCCTTGTCGTGGTGTAGCCGATCAGCTGGTCGGCTTGTTCGTGGTGTTGGGGAGTGCGGGGGCGCTTTCGGGGAGCTCTGGGTAGA
>NZ_JBIVUQ010000035.1:0-64446 GCF_044757265.1 Streptomyces sp. NPDC091292
CGATCCGACGAGCCTGGCACACCCACCGCTGGGACAACCGCCCGCGCAGCCCCCGCATCCGATAGCCCGGCTCAACGCCTACTGGCGGACGCTCTAAGTCGGTGTGTTGTGCTCACGCTGCCATCCGGGCGCCGTGACCGAACCGGCGTTGACGGGAATGCACCCGCCCGTGTTCCTCAGATCGGCCGCTCCAAGCCCTTGACCTGCGGTGATCAGTCTTCGATGACACACTCAGTCACAACAGGCACCTCGTCAACTAGCTCGCCGGGATGCGTCAAAAATCGAACACGTGATGCAATACCTGTATGCTTTGCTCTGCTATCCCTGAGGACTTGGTCGCCGCGCAGTGTGCATGGGAGCGGACCTATCGGAGCCTTGCCGATCCGGCCAATCGTCAGCGGACGACAACCCTCCGCCGCCGCCTGCTGGAGCTGTCGATCAAGGTGTGGTGGCATCCCTACTGGCAGCATGCCGGGACCGGGCAGCGTGCAGAGCTGCGCGCCTGGGCCCGAGAGCTGGAACCAAGGCCCCGGTAGGTGAGCACCCCGCACGGTGACCAGCGAGCGATCGGATCACCCCCGGCCGCCATAACGCTCACGCTGCCGGACGGACAGACCGTGCGGGTCCGGCTCCACGCACGCCGGGAGGTCCCCGGCCCCCATCCATGGCGTTACCTTGTAGGCGTCCCCTCCTGGATCGCGCGGCGAGACGGGGTGGAGGCGGCCGAGTACACCGTCTGGGTGACCGACCGGCAGCTGACACCCATCGAAGGAGTGGATCTTTCCGGCGTGCCGACCCGGCGTCTGCCCGGCCCTCCGCCACCGCCGGCCCCCGGCTGGGTGGTCCGCCCGGCGCCCGAGCGCCGGGGCCGGACGGTCGTGCACGACGCCGCATGCCGCCGTGCCTCGGGCGGCGGAACGGAACTGGGCACGCGGGAGGCCGTGGATGCCCTGATGCGGGACGGCGCTCGGGCCTGCACCGAGTGTGACGCGGCGGCGGTGCTGGTTCCGGCACTGGAACTCGGCCAAGGGCACGGGTAGCGCTGCGATGGCCGCTACCCTCTGCATGCTAGGGAGATCCCGGAGCCCGCCGGCCCGCCGTACCTCGTCCCGGCCTAGGCGATCCACAGCGCACGGCTACACCCTCGACGAAGCAGTTCCGGCCTGCGTGCACCCGGACAAGATCCACCTGGAGCCCGTCAGGATCGCGCCGCCTCCGACGCCACCGCCGGGCCGAGAGGCGGGACGGGTACGTCCCCAGGATTGGCGAGGAGTCCGGCGTGCCCGCGTCTCATGTCGGCAAGACCGGTCATGAAACGTCGGTCCGCCAGAACGCGCCGCAGTGGACGACAAAGCCCCCGGATTCCAGGCTGTGGAATCCGGGGGCTCGGAGTCGTGGAGAGGTATGGAGGGCGGGTCAGCTCTCGGTGGAGTCGCCGTCGGCGTGACCGTCCGTGCGGCTTCGGCGTGTCAGGAGGAGAGCGCCTCCGCCTGCTGCGATAAGCACGGCCGTGCCGCCGATCAGCCATGGTGTGGCGTCGGCTCCGGTGTGGGCGAGGGAGCCCGTCGGCGCCTTCGGCGTGGAGTTCCCTACCGGGGTCGCGGCCACGGACGAGGAGTCAACATCCGGCGTGTGAATGCCCGAGACATGCGGCGTGGCCCCTCCGGTACCGCTGCTCGGCTTGCCGGGACTGGACGGGGAGTGGGTGGGCTTGTGCGTCGGCTTGTCTGAGGGGTCGGGCTGCGGGTTGGTAGCGGTCTTGGCGTTGGTGACGGTCACGGTGACCGGTGCGCCGGGGCCCGCGGTGAACGTCTTCGTCGGCTTGTAGAGGTCGTAGCCGGCGGGGGCCTTGATCTCCTTGACCCAGAACTGCGTCCTGCGGCTCGACACGGGCAGTTCGCCGGAGGCCGTGCCCTTGGCTCCCGTGGTCAGGGTCAGCAGCGTGGAGGTGCCGGTGCCGATGTTCACGGTCGCGCCTGGCAGGAGCTTTCCGGTCTTGTCGTCTTTGGCCCGCAGGAGGACCTTGGCGGCCTTGAACGGGTCGGTGATCGCCAGCCGGGTGGCGTTGCCCGGGGTGACTATGACGTCCTGGTCGGCGACGACCTCGTGGAGCGGGCTGCCGGTAGCCGTCTGCTTGAGCCGGTAGACGCCCGGCGCGAGGTCGGGGAAAGTCAACTTCCCCTGGGCATCGCTCTGTCCGCGTCCGGCTTCCTGACCGGCAGAGTCGAGCAGCAGGAACACGGCGCCGGGGAGGACGTCTCCGGCCGTGTCCTTCGCGGTGATCTCGACGCTGCCCGCGTCCGGGGCCGGTGTTTCGGCAGGGGCGGCCGAGGCCAAGGGGGTCGGTTCGGAGGGCTCGGCGCTGGCGGTCGGCACCCAGGTCAGGGTGCCGGCCGCCGCGACGGCGACGGCAGCAGCGGATCGAACGAGTCGTGCGTGCACGAGGAAGAGGGCTCCTTGGGGCAGGGGACGGGACGGTCATCGGGTGTGGCCAGAGGCCGGGGCGGGAGGTGGCGGGGCGACGGGTGTGTTGCTGTTCGGTTGCTTGCCTGTCGGGGTGGCAACGTAGAGGGCGCGGCGGGTCTGGGTCGGGATGTCCTGGACGGTGCGCTGCAGCGGTTCGGTGGAGATGAGCGAGGCGGTGAACGCCGCGACGAGCGTGGTGGGCGTATCTACCGAGAAGCGTGCCGTCCAGTGCGGCTCGTCGGGGAATCCGCCCCAGGCCCGCCAGGCCACCCCCTTGGTGTCGGTGGCGTACTGGTGGCGCAGGCCACCGAGTCCTTCCGGGGTGAAGAAGGTCTGTGCCCCGTCGGTCTTGACCTCGTGGCGCCAGCCGCGGGCGAGCAGCGGCGCGTACACCTGGTACTCAGCAGTCCCCTTGTCGAACAGCCAGTCCCGGTCGGAGTGCCGGTGTTCGAGATAGAGGTCGAGCAGCTCGCTGTGGACGTCGTGCAGAATTTCGGCGGGGGTGGTGGCGTCGAAAGTGACCCACCAGGCCGGCGGGGTGAACGGCGCCCGATGGGCATTGATGGTCCACGTGCCCTTGCAGGGCTTGTCGGGCTGGGGGTCGAAGGTGGTCTGCAGGCGTAGGCACGGGCTGAATGCGGCGGCCGTGCCTGCTTCGGTCTGGGCGAACGACCAGCCCTCCTCGAAGGGGAAGTCCCACACCGGGCGGGGGTCAACGGCGCCGGGGCCGGCGAGGTGACGCGGCAGGACCTGCACGCTCTGAACCGGGTCGAGGTTCTCAAGGGGATGAGTGAGCACGGGCCGGGGCTCCTACAAGAAGGGTGGGGAGGTTGGAAGGGCGCAGTTCAGCGAGTGCGAGCGCCGCGAGCAGCTGGCGGGACGGGATTCGTGTGGGCACTCTTGCTCGCCACGCGCCTCGGCGCGGAAGCCGTCCAGGCTCCCGGGAACCAGACGGTGGCGTACCTCTCGATCGCGTCGCGCAGACCCGTGAAGTCGGCCCCCTCCCATGAGGGCTGCCCCGGCTCAGCGAGCGTGATATTGAAGGTGTGGGGCATGTTTCGACTGCGCAGGGGCCCCTGCGCGCTGCGAAACGTTCCGTGATCAGCGAAGCTGAGCGCCACCGCGTCGATCGTGCCCCGGTCGACGTGCATCACGGTCATGCGCAGGCCGCCGTATGCGTTCCTGTACTGCGTGTCGGTGAAGCCGATCTGCAGTCGCAGGGGTGAGTCGGCAATGGGCGTGGCGTAGTACGTAGTGCCTACCGTGATGCCGCTGGGGAAGGGGAGGCGGAGTTCGGCGAAGAACTCGGGGGCGTGCAAGGACAAGAGGATCCTCCGGTGAACGGGGCGGGTCTACCGGCGCGGGCCGGGCAGGGCCGGTCGGCTGGTGGTGGTCCAGCGCGGGACGCTGGCGGGGGGCAACGCGGCCGGACGGCGGGATGCGACGGCTCGCTGGACGTCGAGCGGTGTGGGGGCCGGCGGACCGGGCGGGAGGATCGGGGTGAGCTGGGCCATTCCCTTGATGTAGCTGAAGGTCGCCTTGCGCCATCGGGGCAGGGGAGCCGGGTCGGCAATGCACTCCGTGACAGCTGTGAGCAGGGCGACGGGGGTGTCGGTGCTGGCCGTGGCGTACCAGACGGGCTGGTCCAGGGACTTACCCGCCCACAACTGCCAGCGAGCATCGCGCGTGGTCAGTTCGGCTTCCGGATCGAGGTCGCCTGTGGTGAACTCCATGCCGGCGTGCTCGTCCGGGGCCTGGACCGTGAAGACGCCCCAGCGTGGCCGGTCGATCTCCCAGCCGTGCTTCAGGAGCGGGACGACCGCGAGGAAGGGGTCGTGCTCGTCGTTGTCGGAGACCGGCCGCGCGAGGTAGGCGTCCGGTCCCTGTTCGTACATTGTCGCGAGGACGGTGGTGAACGCGGTCACGAATTCGGTGGGGACGCGGTCGTTGAAGCAGACGCCCCACGCGGGCGGTCCGAAGGAGTCCTTGTAGGCGTTGATGCGCCAGAGGCCGTCGTCATCGCCTTCGGGCAGGTAGCCCAGGCGTACGCGCCGGTCGGGCGCGCTCACGAACACGTTGGAGTCCTCGTCGTACCGCAGTTCCCAGCCGAGGTCGAGCAGCGGGGCGAGCGCAGGGTCGCCGGTTCCGGTGGTGGAGGCGAGGTGGCGGGGCCAGACGTAGACGTCGCCGTCGATCTCGTGGTGCGGATCGGGCCGCGGCGTCATCGGTCCGCCCTCGTGGTCACGGTGATCTCGTCGGCGGCGGTGTCGAGGCGTTCGGTGACCTCGGCGGTGGTGCGGCCTGTGACGATGTAGAACCCTGCACGGGCGGTAAACAGGTCGCCGTCGGGGGGCAGGACGAGCTGGTCGCCGATCTCGCGGATCCACTGCACCTGCCGCAGCCAGGGGGTGTGGGCGGCGAAGGGCTGGTTGATGTGCCGTGCGGTGAGAGTGCCGGAGGCATCCGGGTAAAGCATGCGGATGCCCGCGGCTCCGCTGCGGGTCGGGACGAGGTCGGGCGCTCGGCCGCAGGCGAGGTCGGCGGCAGCCCTGGGCAGGTCGATGCCGGTGGCGAGGCGGACGAGGTGGCCGATCATGTCGCCGCCGATGCGCGCGTTGACCTCGATCAGCCGGGGCCGTCCGTCCACGAGGCGCAGTTCGACGTGCTGCACGCCGTCGGTGATGCCCAGGGCCGTGACCGCAGCAGCGGCGGCCGGGGCGACCTGGGCCAGGAGCGGGTCGTCGGCATCGACGGTGTGCCCGGTCTCGTCGAAGTACGGGGCGGGCCCCAGGTGCTTGCGGGTCACGGCGACCGCTGTGGTCACGCCGCGGTGGGTGACGCATTCGACCGAGACTTCCGGCCCGTCGAGGTACTCCTCGACCAGGACGCCGGTGTCGTCGGGGCTGCGGTTCGCGCCGGCCGAGGCGAACGCGAACGCGGCGGGCAGTTCTTCGGGCTGGTCGACGCGGATCACTCCGATGCTGCCCGCGGACGCGGCGGGCTTGATGACCGCGGGCAGGCCGAGGGTCATCGTCGCCAGGGCAGCCTCCAGCAGGTTCTGTGCCCTCATCGAGGCGGCCGAGGGCACGCCGTGGCGGGCGAACAGGGTGCGGGCGGTGGCCTTGTTGCGGCAGGCCCGTATCACCTCGACGGGCGTCGCGGACAGGCCGACTGTGCGGGCGAGACGGGCGGTGGGGACGAGGTGCCACTCGTCCCAGGTGACCACGCCGGCAAGGTCGTAGCGCTCGGCCAACGTCCGGCCGCCGGCGAGCAGCGCTGCGGGGTCGCTCAGATCGACGATGGCGTGGTCAACGATGAACGGCTTCTCCCACGACGGCTCGGTGCCGGTGAGCAGGACGACGTCGTACGCGGCGGCAACCTGCTCCAGGCAGTAGCCGCGATAGGTCTCGTCGCCGGGAGAAACGACGAGCACGAGGGGAGAATGCAAGGAATCGACTCCAGGAGCGGGCTAATGGTGAGGTGGCGGCAGGCCGCTGCGGTTCGGGGCCGACCGGGGTGGTGGGGGCTGTCGGTGTTCGCAGGCCGTTGCATTCGCCTTGGCGGATGGTCCGCTGGAATCGGTACGCGGCCGGGCTGAGGTTGGCAGTCGTGCGGCGACGCGGAGCGACTGCCTCTCCCCAGGGGTGCTTGTAACGTTGGCGGTCCCCCCCTCACGGCAGAGGGAGGAGGCGCAGTTCACGGGCGGCGCCGGAGGCGGGCTTCCAGCACGGAGGCCCATTCCGGGGGCGCGGCGAGCAACATGCGGGAGTAGAGGGCGGTGTAGTTGTTGTTGAGACCCTTCACTCCTTGCGGGTGGCGCCGGCGGAGGGTTTCGAAGAGGCTCTTCGTCCCGACCCGTTCCGCGCCGGCCGACGGTGGCTGGACTATGAGCTGCTCCAACGTGGCGTATATCCAGGAGTGTTGGGCGTAGAGAGTGCCGAACTGCTCGCTGATCGTCGGGGCGTTCCGGTGCGGTTGTGCGAGCATGGGCAGGGCGTCGCGTGTGATGGCAGACACGAGCGGTGAAGGCTCCTCTCGTACGAGGGTCAGGCGGGAGCTGGCAGGCTGCGCAGCCTGGTGAAGGCGGCGGTGAGGCCGAGGGCCTGCAGCAGGGCGGCGGCGGCGATGGCGTGCCCGAGCTGGGCCGGGGGTACGGCCGCGACAAGCAGCCCTGCGGCGGGGAACGGAGCCGTGAGCAACAAGATCGTCACCGACAGCGTGCTGCCGAACACGTTGGGGGGTATCAGGTGTGATCTCAAGGTGCGCAGGACGACCGTGAGTCCGCCCTCGCCGGCCATCAGGACGGCGATCAGAAGGAGATAGTGGCGGTAGGTGTCGGCGTGGGCGACGGCGAAGGTTGCGGCGACTGCGACAGCGGCGGCGGTGGCGCCGACAGGCCACAGGCCCCAGTGGTCGATCGCCCGGCGCGCTGCGATGACGGCGAGGAGGGAGGCGAGGGCCGAGGCGGACCAGATGAGTCCGGCGTCCGCGCTGGAGCGCCCCAGCTCGCTGACGACGATCACGGGCATGGCCGCCTGGAGGAGGCCGATGGCGGTGTTGGAGACGACCAGGCCGCCGACCATCCAGGCAAGGGATGGTATCGACCGCAGTGTCGTCCAGCCCGCCCGTAGCCCGCTCTTGCCTGCGGGCTGGCCCGGTCTGGTCCGCCAGCGGGGTCCGAGGCCAGCGGCGAGAAGGGATGCGCCTGCGAGCGTGCAGAGCATCATGGCCGGTCCGCCGTTTTCCAGCAGCAGGCCGGAGACCAGGGGCCCGGAGAGCATGGCGGTCTGGTCGATGCCCAGCAGCACGGACTGCACCCGGTGCGCACGAACTCCGGCCGCCCGGCTCGCCTCGCCGCCGACGGTCTCGGCCGCGACGTAGCTGAATTCGGTGAGGAAGCCGGTCAACGGGGCGAGCGTCATCACTGTCACAACCGCCGGGACCCCGGCGTCAGGAACCGCGAGCAGGAGCGCGGCTGTGAGGACAACCAGCGCCCGCAGACTGCATGCGGCGCGGAAGACGCGGGCGGTTCCGTGGCGGTCGACGACGGTGCCGGCCACTGTGAACGCGCCCAGCCGCGGAATCCATTCCAGCGCGAAGGCAATCCCGGTAAGGGCCGCCGATCCGGTGGTCGCCAGGACCAGGAGAGGGATGCCGTAGGTGGTCATCGCGAATGCGGCGCCGTCGGCCGTGCGGGGCAGATAGACACCGCGCAGTAGTGTCGGGGTGGTTCGGCGGGCGTGCCGGGCTGCACGCGCCGTCACGCGGCGGCGAGCTGGGCGGCCTGCGGGTTGGCGTTCAACCACTGCTCCAGCAGGTCGCGCGGCCGGGCAAGGTCCTTGAGGGACGTCGCACCTGACGGAGATTCGGCTGTTGGCACCTGAGCCAGCAGAGCGAGCGTCTGCTGGACACGGGTGGCGAAGTCACAGACGGGCGCAGGATAGGCATGGTGGCGGGCCCAGCGGGCATTCGCGTCGTAGATGTCGGCCACCTCGGAGCCCGAGGTGGTCAGGTCGAGGCCGGCACCGGGTCGCACACGGACCAGTCCAAGGTCATGCGCAAGGACCACGGTCTCGCGCAGAGAAGCCAGGGCGAGATCGGCAAGTGTGCGCGCCACGCCGCTTGTCGGGATGGGCCCGTTGTCGTCGATCTCCGTGATCAGACGGATCAGAGCCCGCGAGGACAACACTGTGCAGGCGTCCTGCACGTTCGCTGCTGACAGCGGGGCGCTCATCGGCGCGGCCCTCCCGCCGAAAGTGCCGCCGCGGTTCGGGCCGGTGCGACATGGGAGAACAAGTCGCGGTGCCGCCACGGCGCAGGCACTGTGGACGGGGCCGCCTGGCGGGGCTTGTTGCTGACCCACCCTTTCAAAGGGGACGCGGTATCACGTCGTCCCCAGACTGGATGCCCGACGGCGTGTGCGAGAGATTGTCCGGCAGACCACGCGGACAGGGCTGCGAAGACTGAGCCGAGATCGTCGCCGGCAACGGCCAGGCGGTAGGGCTGTCCGGTGCCATCGGTCTCGACCAGGCCATCGGCCACCAGTGTCCTCAGCGGCGGATAGATGTTGGTCCAGTCGTTGCCGGGCATGACGGCTCGGGCCAAAACCCGACCGCTGGCTTCCCCTCGGGACTTCAGCACCCACAGGATCGCTGCGGCGTGCCGCCGGGTGAGGAGCGTGAGGCTGTCCTCAACCTGCTCGATCGCGCGCAGCGGCCGGTCCGCCTTCTCCAGATGCTCCTCTGCCCAGGTGGCAATCACCGGCAGTATGGGCAGCAGCGCGGCACCGCGGTCGGTGTGTCCGTAGGTGACGTGCCGGGGGCTGTGCTGGGTGCGCTGGATGAGGCCGGCATCGCACAGCGACATCAGCTTGGGGGCGAGCTGGCCGTTCTGTAGCCAGGGCAACTTATCGGTGATCGCGGAGTATCGCAGCGGTCTGCCGGACACAGTAAGCAAGATCCGCACGTGCCATCGCGGGGTGATCATGGCGAGAGCCTCGGTGACCCGAGCAATGTCGGCGTCGGTGTTGGGAGGCAGACCAGTGATGGCCAAGGGAGGACTCCTGGGTCGGTGAGGGCGAAGGTCGCGGAGGTCATCGGCTTCGAGCAGCGCTCGCAACCGGGACGGGAGGGGCCGGCACGGCGGGCTCAGAGGGCACGTCCGGCGTGGAGTCCGTGGACAGTTGGGGCGCGGGGACGCGTGCGAGGCTCTGGAGAACGGCGGCGACCGCTTTGGCTTGGACGTCTCGGACGGCGACCGCTTCGGCGAGCCGGCGGGCGCAGTCGAGAACGTGCGAGGCTTCGTGTCGGCCGATCTGCCGCTCGGGATATGCGAACTGGACGAGGCGTTCGCGGTGGAAGGCGATGCTCCGCTCGGCGTGGGCGAGGTCCTCGTGCATGCCGAGCAGGGCGGAGAGCATGCCTGGGGGCTGGTCCTGGGCACGGGATTCAAGGTCGGCCAGGGGTGCGGCGTACAGGTCCTCGATCCGCCCGGCTATCTCCGTGGCGGTGAATTCGGGCAATCGGGGGCTTTCACGTTCGGCGGGCCGTCGCCGCCCCGCCACCGGAGCGTGCCGGGGCGGCGACGGCCGGGGGCAGAGTGGTGATGGCCGTATGCTGTGCCCGCTGGACGGCTCGGGGCTGCCGGCCGGGAGGCGGCATGGTGCGCACAAGATCGTCGAGCGCCGTGCGGTAGCCGTCGCGGGCAGCGAGCGCCGCGTCCAGCCACTGCGCGTCGAAGCGCAAGTTCTCCGCCGACAGCTCGCCCATATCGCGGTCGGGCGACATGGCATCGCGTACGCGGTCGCGGACACGAGCGACCTGTTCCTCGGCCAGGGCGAGGAACGAGCGCAGCTCCAGAGCGCGGGTCACCGCCCGAGAGGCTTCGGTGCCGGTCGCCGTCCGGTAGAGATCTGCGACGGGGGCGCCGAAAGCATCCTGCAACCGGCTGTCGGCGCTGCTGGGTTTGATCTCGGCGATCATCGCCGCGCCGCCTTCCCCGTTCGTGGTGGCGCCTGAGCGGTGGTTGCCATGTGCGGTGCAGTGGTGTGCACGGCCGGACGCTTGCGGGCGCCGCGTTTGAGACGGGCGGACCGTTCGGCGGCGGGATCCTTCTTGCCTTGAACGTCCGGGTCGAGAAGCCACCTCACGACGAGCGCCCGCCCATCCCGTGCGGCGACCGCCTGATTGACGCGGTGGGCGAGATCCATCGTTGGATCGTCGACCTCGCTGGGCTGTGTCTCCAGTGCGGCAAGGAGGGCGTCCTCCGCACGGTCGAGTCCCGCTTGAGACTCGGTCAGCAGGCCGTGCCACTTGACGACGTCGGTGGCATCGGCGTTGGCGGACGGGGCGGCGGAGACCGCGGCCTTCAGCTGATCCATGCCCATAGCGAAGCGTGCTTCGATCTGTTCGGTGAGCACGGCCACGACATCCTCGGTGCCGTCGACTATTTCGTCGGACAAAAGAACTCCTTTGCAAGACAGAGTGGTCCGGTGGTTCACAAGGGGAGATTCGGCGGACGAGCGACCAGCGCGGCTCCGCCACAGGCGGGTTGCCGCCAAGTTGTGTTCAGCCGGGGGACGTTCGGGTATCGCGGTAGCGGTGGGTGTCGGACGCCCACGCCAATGACGCAGCAACTGTCCTGAGCATCGCGACGGATTGCGCGATGCAGGTTGAGCCCATGCGGAATAGCCCTCCTTGCATGAAATGCAGATACGCGACAGACGTCGGGGCTGTCGTCCCGGCGGCCGTATTAAGAGTCCGGAGATTCGCCGGTTTGGCCAACCGGCGATCGTCGGCTATGTTTCGCCCGCCATTCGGCCTCGGCGTTCAACGCGGTCGGCCAGGAAGGCGCGGAGCAGCTGCCTTTGGCAAGAGATCTTGGCGGGTGGATGACGTGGCCGGCCGGACTGGCGGGAGGGGGCCGGCCGTGCCGCTGAGCCGGCCGTAGCACCATTGGAGGGCTTCTTGGGCCGTGGCGAAGCCGCCCTCGCGCAGGGTGCGGGTCCACGCGGCGGTGTCGACCTCTTCTACCAAGACGCGGAACGGCGAGGGGGCTCGCTCGTCGAGTGCCCGTAGGGCCACCACGGTGACGGTGTCGTCCGGGTCGTCGCGGGTGTACGAGTAGCCCATCGCGAAGTGGTCGCCGTCGCCTGCGAGGCGAACTTCCAGTGCGCGCGTCACCTCATCCGCCGGCTGGGGACCCAGCTCGGTGTTGATTCCGATGGCGTCGGCGGGACAGCCGCGGTGTATCAGCCAGGACTGCGCCATGGCCGGCAGCGGCAGCGGGCTCTGCTCAAAGGCGAACGTCCGCTTCTTCTGGTTTCGGTGAAGGTGTACGGCGACGTATTGGGGGTCGCCTGGCAGGCCGTAGGTGGCGGTGCGGTCGAACAGGACGTAGTAGCTATCGCCGTCGGCGGTGTGGTGTTCGGCCAGCGGGACGAGCATGTCCTCGCGCACCGCGACCTGGCGGTAGAAGTCGAGGTAGATCTGTTCGTCGGCATCGTATTCGTCCAGCCCGAAATCGACATCGGTCTTGGGTTCCTGGTCGGAGGACGACGCGGTTGGGGTCAACAGTTGGCTTTCGGTGAGAGATCAGCGTCGGTGTGCTGGCATGGATGGCCATGCCCCGGGCCGGGCTGTCGCCTTCGGCACTGAGGTCGCGGCGGTTCGGCGGGCAGCGGCCAGTGCGGCGCGTCCGGCGGTGGTCAGGGTGAGCGGTTGGCCGGCGTGCAGGGGGTGGCGGGTGTCCCGGTAGACCAGGCCGGCGCCTTCCAGCCGCTGGAGGTCGGTGTAGGGCATGCGCACGCCGGAGGCGGCGGTAACAGCCAGTCGGCCGGTCAGCAGACGCTCGTAGAGTTTGGCTCCGCCCGCAATGACGAGCAGCGCCGCCTGGTCGGCATCCGATATCGGTTCTTCTCCGGGGGCCGGTGCCGCGGCAGCGGCTGCCTCGATGGGTTCCAGAGTGGCGAGGAGTCGACGCGTGGCGGTGTCGCGTGCGGCGGCGGCCTCGTCCAGGTGTCTCACGGTGCGGTCGATGCGGTCGAACCAAGCCGTGTCGACGGGGAATTCACCGCTGGTGAGACGGTGCAGGAGGGTGCGGTAGAAGGTCACGCTGGTCTCGGCCCGTGTCAGCTCGCGGTGCTCGTCGACCAGCCGGGCGTCGGACGCGTCGAGGACGCCGCGGTCCTGATGGGCCCAAAGGGTGTCGATGTCGTGGCCGGTGACGGTCTCCAGACGCTGGTCGAGCGCAGTGACCGCACGCCGGGCTGGCGCCGCGGGTTCATGAGGCATGGACGGACTCGACTGTCAGTCAGAGGGGACGGGGGCGCGAGGGGCTCTGCGAAGGCCGAGGCGGGCTCGGTATCGCGGAGGGCAGGGGTACTGGCCTCGGTGTCGCGCCGTGGGCTGTGAGCTGCGGTGAGCGGGAGCGGGCCGCGTGCGTGCGCGCAGGGAGCGGCCTGCGGGTCATCCCCAGGCGGCGACCGACTTCGTCGTAGACGTCGTTGTCGGCGCGCGGCCGGATCGCGATGACGTGGATGTCCTGCCGGTGGGCGGACGTGTCGGGCGCCGGACGCAGGCCGTAGACGACGCGCCAGTCTTTCCGGGAGTCCACGAACAGCTTGCGGTAGCCCTCCAGGTCGCCCGTGAGCCGGAGCCCGAAACGCTCGGCGTTCACGACTTCCTGCAGATAGGAGAGGGTGATGTCGCGGATGTGGCTGGGGGCCTGGAGGAGATCTGTCAGCGCGCGGGGGTCGAAGCTCAGGCCGAAGGCCGGTCGCTGCCGCCCGCCGTTCACGCGGTCAGCCCGTAGGGCTCACCGGACCCGGATGCCCGCGGATCCGTCGCCGTCGTCGCCCTATCCGTCCGGGTCGAGACCTGTGGACCGGCAAGGACCCGGTGGGCAGGACGGTCGGGCGAGGTCATGCAGGCTGAGAGCGGACCAGCGGGCGCACGGATCGCAGCCATGGCATGTGTGAGGAAATCCCGGTGCCACACGAACATGCCGGACAGGCCGGCCTCGGGGTCCGTGTGCTGCTTGTATGCGAGCCACAGGGCGTGGAGCCACGCCACGACGTCGTCGTGCTGCTGCCACCGACGGCACCAGGGTGTCGATGTGGTGACCTCGGCCCCGTAGACGGGCAGGAGGAAGTCGTCGACCCAGTCCGTCAATGCGTCCAGCTCGTCTTCGCGTTCCTCCCCGTGCAGCTCCAGGATCGGGCGCGGCTCCGAGGGGGCGGCCGGCGGCGGTCCGCCGAGCCCTGGCATCCCGAATGCCGCGAACGGCGAGACTCGGCCGGGGTTCGGCGGGGACGCCAGATGGTCGAGCTGCTGTGCCTGCTGCGCGGACTGTTCGATCAGTCGTCGGACGCTGGCCTCAATCCCTTCCAATTGGGGATCCGGAATGCGGATCGGCTCCAGCTCCCCGCCAGTCGGCGGCTCTTCGAGATCAGACATGGGATGGGCCTCCTGGAGGGTATGAGAATGGCAGAGCAGGCGGGCAGGGCGAGGAGGGCGGCAGGAGATGTCTCACCGGCGCCCTTACTGGACGGGAAAGGGGCGGAGTGTCGTTGCGGTGTCAGACAGCCAGAACGAGGTCGTCCTGCGGGATGGTTTGGCGGATCGTCTCCGCAAGGCGGTCAGCCGCCACGGACGCGTAGTGTTCGGTCTTCTCCACGCCGATGAAGTCCCTGCCTTCCAGTACAGCGGCGACGCCGGTTGAGCCGGATCCGGCGCAGAAGTCGAGCACAGTGCCGCCTTCGGGGCAGATCTTCACAAGCTCGCGCATGACTGAGACAGGCTTCTGCGTGATGTGCCGGCGCTTGGATCCCGATGGCTGCGAAGCCGAATACATGCCCGGCAGATAGACCGGGTTCCTGGAAGCGTCGATCGGCCCCTTCGACGCCCAGACGATGAACTCGCAATTCTGCGTAAAGCGGCCCTTCTGAGGTCTGGCCTGCGGTTTGTGCCAGGCCAGCACACCGCGCCACAGCCAGCCCGCCGCCTGGATTGCGTCCGTGGTCGTGGGAAGCTGTCGCCAGTCGGTGAAGAGGAGCCCGGTGCCGCCGGTCTTCGTCAGCCGGTGGGCTTCGGTCATGATCTGCGTGAGCCAGAACTCGTAGGATCGTTGGTCCATGTTCTCACCGGTGAAGTCAGGCAGTTGGTGATTGGCCACGGCGGAGGTGTACTTCTGCTTCGCCGAGCGGGTGGTGCGCTCCTTCGCGGTCCTGCCGCCTGAGTTGTACGGCGGGTCGGTGATCACGCTGTCGACGCATCCGTCCGGAAGACCGGTCAGGATGCTGAGGGCATCGCCTTGGTGTAGGGAAAAAGGCAAAGAGAACCCCGATTCGGGTGGGGGAAGTGGGGAGAGAGGTTCCCGTCTCGCGAACGCATGTCCCCGTGAGCAGGATTCGGGTATGCAGAAGCCCGGGGCTGCGGGGAGGGCGAGGGGAAGTCTTAAAACTGTAGGCGCGAATTCGCCGACGACCAAGAAGTGCCGGGCTGAGGTGCCGGATTCCGGCACCTCAGGCCATTTATTTGGTCAACCGCCAATCTGGGCCTACTGTTTTGGAACTGCCCGGCACCCACACTGCCGCCGGCTCCCCCACCACCTTGTGCCGCGCAGGTCTCCCGGCCGCGGCGCATCTGGCTTATCTGCGGCCCCGGGCCAGGCGAGCGGCATCACGCCCGGCTCCAGGCAGCACACCCCCAATCGCCCGCCCCGGCCGCCGTGTCCCTATCGACACGCCACGTGCACACGTTCCGCCGGACGCCTCACCCAAGGACTCCTGCATGACATCTCGTCATCCGCCCCTGCCCGCACGTCGTGCCCGGCGGACGGGCCGCACCGCTTGAAGGCGCTCGCCGCCGGCATCGGCGTCGCCTTCCTCTCCCCCGTCCTCCTCGGCGGCATCGCCATGGTGATCAACGGCTCCAGCGACGCCGCTACCAGTCCCAGTGGCCAGTGCCTTCCCGGCCTGGACGCTGACAAAGTCACCAGGCAGGTCACCAAGTTCCTGGACGGCGCGGACGCCTCCGGCGTCCGTATCGAGGGCTTGGACCTGCCCGGAGAACAGGTACCGCACGCCCAGACCATCGTCACCACCGGTATCAGCCTGCAGATACCCCGGCGCGGGCAGGTCGTCGCGCTGGCCACGGCCATGCAGGAGAGCCGACTGCGCAACCTGAATTACGGCGACCGAGACTCGCTGGGCCTGTTCCAGCAGCGCCCCAGCAAGGGCTGGGGCACCGCCGAGCAGATCCGCGACCCCGTGTACGCGAGCGAGCGGTTCTACAAGGCGTTGCTATCGGTCAACGGCTGGCAGCAGATGACCGTCACCCAGGCCGCGCAGGCGGTGCAGCGCTCCGGCCGCCCGGACGCCTACGCTCAGTGGGAACCGCTCGCGACCGCGCTGCAGCGGGCCGTCGCCACGACCATCCCGGGCAGCAGCAGTAATGACGTCGGCCCGGATGCGGAGACATCGCGCCGTGTATCCGGCTGCGGCACAGCTGACGACGGCTCGTCGTTCGGGCCTATCCCCGAGGGTACGGTCCCGAAGGGATACACGATCCCCAAGGGCACCGACCCGCAGGCCCACAAGGCGATCACATGGGCCATGATGCAGCTCGGGACGATGTACCAGTGGGGCGGCTCCTGCACCAACCCCCGCGGCGCCGACCCCATGGGCCGCTGCGACTGCTCCAGCCTCATGCAGCAGGCGTACAAACACGCCGACATCGCCCTCAGCCGCGTCACCCAGACCCAGGTCCGGGACGGCAGAGCTGTCTCGCCGAAGGCCCTGGCGCCCGGTGACCTGATCTTCAGCCGGGGCAGCGCCGCGGCGCCCGACCACGTCGCGATGTATATCGGCGAGGGCCTGGTCATCGAGGCTCCACGGACCAACAAACGCATCCGGATCGTGCCCATCCGGAGCATAGACGTCCTTGCCGCGCGCCGGGTCGTCTGACGCCGGCCGCCTTCCCACACCGCTCGCCCGCCGCTTGCCCTGCCTGTCTTCCCGTCTTCCGGGCCTTACTGGCCTGCGCACGCAAAGGAGCCCGCCGTACCCGTGTCACCATTCGCCGACCGCATCGTCCAGCTCGCCTACGACCCGGGCATCGCGCCCAAGAGCGGCGGCCTGCCGGGCCTGTCCGTCCTCAAAAGCGTCGTCGCCTCGATCAATCTTTTTTGCCTCATCGCGGTCGTCGGCGCACTGGCCATCAGCCTCGCCGTTTGGGCCTGGGGCCACCACACCGGCGGTCACCAGGCCGAGGCCACCGGCAAGAAGGGGGCAACCGTCGCCGCCGGTGCCGCCCTCGGACTCGGCGCGGCCAATGCGATCGTCACCTTTTTCTCGGCACTGGGGTCTCAGGTCCAGTGACGCCGAAGCACTCCTTCCTTAGCGGCATCCTCCGACCGTCAAGCCGCCGCATCACCTTGATGGTGATCGGACTTGCCTGTCTGCTGGCCGTCACCGCGGCCACCGCCTTGGTCACCAGCCGGAGCGAGCAGCCCGCCGCCCCCTCCAGCCCTCCCGCGTCGACACACAGCACCACCAGCGACGCCAAAGAGCCCGTCGCCGAGGGCGGCCCGGTCCGCCGCCCTCCCTTGATCTCCGACCCGCTCGCCTTCGCACGGGTCGCCGCGGAGATGCTCTGGTCCTACGACACCCGCAGCACCAGCCACGAGCAGCAACTCGTCGGTATGAAGGCGTGGATGACGCAGGAGAGCGAATACAGCGACTGGGCCTCGATCTCCGCGCAGGTGCCCGACCCGATCCTGTGGGGGCGGATGGCCGACCAGCAGCAGCACGCCACCGCCGCCATCACGGAGGCGCACTACCCGGCCGCGTTCAAGCAGGCCCTCGCCGACGAACCTGCCGCGATCACGGAGGCATACATCTACGCCGTGACGGTCACCGGCACACAGACCATCTCCTGGGCCAAGGGCGGCAGCGGCGTGGAGGACCGCTCGGTGACCCTGGCTGTGCAGTGCCGGCCCTCTCACGACTGTTCACTCGTCGCCATCGCCCCGCGCGTCGCGCCCTGACGAAAGGACGTTGTTCCCCATGGGGTTTTGTGACCTTCCCCTCGCGGACAAGCTGTGTGCGGTCGGGGACGCGGTCGACTTCGCCAGCGACCCCGGCAAGGCGATCGGTGACTGGATGGCAAAATCAGCCGGTGAACTCGCCGCCACCTCCGCCGATCTCGCTGCCAAGGCGATCGACTCCACCACCCATGTCGACTTGAACGCTGCCTGGTTCCGCGACAATTACGAGACGATTCTCCCCATCGGGCTGATCGTGCTCGTGGCCACCTTCTGCGCCCAGCTCGTCCGCGCCGCGATCAAACGCGACGGGCAAGCGCTGGCTCAGGCGGTCACCGGCACCGTGGCCGGCGTGATCTTCGCGTTCTCCGCCATCGCCCTGACCACCGTGGCGATCGAGGTGGTCGACGCGCTGTCGGCTGGGCTCCTCACCGCATCGGGTCTGTCGGTCGAGACAGCGGTACGCCGCATCGTCAAGGTCGGCCAACTCGCCGCCCTGTCGGGTCTGGGCTGGCTGGTGATGGTGGGCGCCTGCCTCGGCATCGCCATCGGCGCGGTCCTGTTCTGGTGCGTGATGATGGTCCGCAAGGTCGGCATCCTGGTCATGGTCACCCTGGCACCTTTCGCCGGGGCAGGCGGCGGCTGGGAAGCCGCCCGTCGCTGGCGCCGGGGCTGGATCGAGGCGACAGCAACCCTGGTTGTCTCGAAGTTGTTGATGACGATCGTCCTGGTTCTGGGCATTGCCGCGATGGGCGACACCCAGTCGAAGGACGGGATCGCCGCACTCGCCGACGTCCTGGCGGGCATCGTAATTCTGGCCTTGGTGCTGATGTGCCCCTACGCCACCTTCCGTTTCGTCCACTGGGCGGCGGAAGGGTCCGACGGCGAATCCCTCCACCGCGCCGGCGGCGCCGGCGCTCAGCTCGCCAAGCAGCACGCTGAGCGGGCGGGCCGGAAGACCGCCGCGATGGCCGCCACCGCCGGAACCGGCGGCGCCGCCGCAGCTGCCGGAGCCGCCCCGCAGGGGCCCGACTCGATCCCCAGCGCCACCGGGTTCCCCGGCGACATCGCGTCTGCCCCGTCCGGCGGTGACCAGGACGGCCCGCGGGCTGGCGGTTCGGGTGTCTCGCCTGGCGGTGACTCCGCCACGTCCGGCCTGGAGAAGGCCGTCCAGCCTCCGCCGACCAGCGTCACCGACGACACCACCGGCCAGATGGGCGGCAGCCCGGCAGCGAGCCGGCCCGGACACGGCGCTGCCGGCCAAACAGGTGGATGGCAGTCCACCCCGCCGACAACGGCACCGCCGCCGCAGGGCGCTCCGCCGTCCACCGGGATACAGACCCCCGGCATGAACGGGCCGGCCTCACCGCCGCCGTCTCCGACCGGACTCTGACCGCCTGTCCGATCCCCGGGACGGGAGACCTCCACATCTCCCGCCCCGGCTCCCCGCGCCCCAGGACCACCACTTGTCCGATCTCGCCCCTGTCACGGTGCGGTTCCCTCACCGATCCCGCCGCGGCATCCTCCTCGGCCTCACCCTGGCCCAACTCGTCCTTGTCTCCTCGGCCCTGGCACTCTTGCTGGCAACGGTCGTTTCCACCGGGCTCCTCGGCGCCATCGCTCTGAGCCCGCTCTGGGCCGCGGTCGCAGCCCTTGTCGCGATCCGCCGGCACGGCCGCTCCCTGATCGACTGGGCGCCGATCGCCGCCCGCTACGCGCACCGCCAATACACCGGACAAACCCTGTGGCTCGCCCGCCCCGTCACCCGTCCGCGCCAGGACGGCATCCTCCACCTGCCGGGCACCGCCGCCTCCCTCAAAGTCGTCACCCCCGGCGACTCCACGAACGGCGCCGCCGCCGTCCACGACCCGCACCAGCAGACCCTCACCGCCATCGCCCACGTCTCCAGCAGGGCCTTCGTCCTGCTCGACCCGGCCACGCAGACCCACAACGTGAACGGCTGGGGTCGTGCCCTGGCAGGCACCGCTCGCACCGAGCATGTCGCCACCGTGCAGGTCCTGGAACGAACTGTCCCGGACTCCGGGGACACCCTGGCCCGGCACTGGGCCCAGCACGGCAGCCCGGAAACCCCGGTTGCCGGCCAGGTCTACTCCGAACTCGTCTCCGCCGCCGGCCCCGCCGCCGCCCCACACGAGACGTACATCGCGATCTCCCTCGACCTCAAGGCCGCCCGGCGCCTGATATCCCAGGCAGGCGGCGGGCTGCCCGGAGCGTTCACCGTCATGGAACAGACCACGGCCAGCATCGCCCAGGCGGCCAGGAACGCAGGACTGATGATCACCGGTTGGCTGAGTGCCCGGGAGATCGCCGCCGTCATCCGCACCGCCTACGACCCCAAAGCCCTCTCAACACTGCAGCAATGGTCCGATACCGGCAGCGCGGAAGCCGACCCGGCCGCCGCAGGCCCCGTGGTCCAGATCGAAGCGTCCGATCGTGTCACCACCGACAGCGCACAGCACGCGACCTACTGGGTGGAGAACTGGCCGAGGACCGACATGGGTGCCGCGTTCCTGCACGGCCTGATGTTCACGGCAGGGGTCCGCCGGAGCCTCTCCCTTATATATGCGCCCCAACGGCTTGAGTCGGCGCTGCGCGACGTCCAGCGCCGCAAGGCTGCCATCGTCGCGGACGCCAGCGAGCGCGCCCGGCGCGGCCAGGTCGACTCCGAAGAGGACTCCGTCGAATACGCCGACGTCAAAGCACGCGAGCGACAGCTCATTGCTGGGCATGCCGACGTCGCACTCACCGGGCTGGTCACCGTCACCGCCGAGAACGCTCGCCAACTCGACGCCGCCTGCGCGCAAATCGAGACCGCAGCCGTCACCGCTGGCGTCGACCTGCGCCGCCTCACCTTCCAACAGCCCGAAGCCTTCACCGTCGCCGCGCTCCCCCTCGCCCGCACCACCCTGTGACAGGGACCATCATGAACTCACATCCCGCGCCCGACGCGCACCCCTACCTCCGCGCCGCCACCGCTGGAATCCGCCACCATGCCCGGAGCCTGCCCGCCCAAGACAGGTCCAGCGACCGCGTCCACCTTGACGTGCTGCACGCCCACCTGACCGGACTGCACCAGTTCCTCGACCAGCTCGCCGAAGCCACCCGGCCCCCTCACCCCGCAGCCGGGCGCCGCCTCTCCGCCGCACACGTCCGGCTGTATCAGGCCGCCACCGACATCCACGCTGCCTTCCACCTCCTGCCGACCGTCTCGACCAACGACACCGCATGCCACCCCGAGCAGCTCCCCGAGGGACCGCCGTTCCTCACGATCTGCCAGCGCCACCTCGCCGCCGGACACATCGTGCGCCGCAAGACCACCCCCACCGATCTCAGGAGCCCGACGCACACCACCGCATGCGCGCGATGACCGCCACCCGCCGAAACCAGGGCCTCCGATGAACCACCGGCTCGCCCGCACAAGACGTCACGCCTCCGCGTCCCCCCTGTTCACCCCACACGGCGCCAACCGGGCCACCCGCAAGGCCGCCCGTCGCCGAATCGCCGAAGCCGATGCCAAAGCCAGGGCCGCAACCGCCCACCCGGCGGCCACCTCACCAACCGAGCACGAGACACCCCCGCCTCTCTACCCACCCAGCGGACGACCCGGACCCGGCTCCGCCCGCGGACGCCGCCTCAAACTCCCCGCCCACCGCATGACCACCGCCATCGCGGCCGGCGCGTACCCCTTCCTGGCCGAGGGCGGGCTCGGCGCGGCAGGCATCTACATCGGCCGCGACGTCCACGCCGAGGCGTCCTTTTGTTTCGATCCGTTCGCGCTCTACGGCAAGATCGAAGGCTTCACCAACCCGAACCTCTTGTTGGCCGGGGTGATCGGGCAGGGCAAGTCGGCGCTCGCCAAGAGCTTTGCGCTGCGGTCCATCGCGTTCGGCTACCGCGTGTACGTCCCGTGCGACCCCAAGGGCGAATGGACAGCCGTGGCACAAGCGTTGGGCGGCACCTCCATCGCCCTCGGCCCGGGACTGCCCGGCAAGCTCAACCCGCTGGACGCCGCGCCGCGGCCCAACAGCGTCTCCGAGGCCGACTG
The DNA here is from genome assembly GCF_044757265.1 of Streptomyces sp. NPDC091292. NCBI lineage: Bacteria > Bacillati > Actinomycetota > Actinomycetes > Kitasatosporales > Streptomycetaceae > Streptomyces > Streptomyces sp. NPDC091292. The sequence goes on from NZ_JBIVUQ010000035.1 coordinate 21,077, forward strand.
GGCGGGCGAGATCCGAAAGCGCCGTCTGCTGCTGCTCGGTTCCTTGGCCCGCACCGTGCTTGGGCGGGACCTGCTGCCGATGGAGCACACCGGCCTCGACGTCGCCCTGGACGCCATCGTCGCCCGCGCCGCCACGAGCGGTCGCACCCCGCTGCTCGGCGACATCGCCGCCACCCTCAACAATCCGGATGAACTCGACACCGCCGGCGGCCTGATGTCCGGCCGCCTCGGCGACGCCTCCCGCGATCTCGCCCACGCCATGCGCCGCCTCGTCCACGGCGACCTCGCCGGCATGTTCGACGCCCCCAGCACCGTGGCCTTCGACCCCACCTCGCCCATGCTGACCATCGACCTGTCACGCCTGGGCGGATCCGGCGACGACACCGCCCTCGTCCTCGCCATGACCTGCGCCTCCGCGTGGATGGAATCCGCCCTGTCCGACCCGACCGGCGGCCGTCGCTGGATCGTCTACGACGAGGCATGGCGCCTGATGCGCCACCCCGGCCTGCTCGCGAGGATGCAGTCCCAGTGGAAGCTGAGCCGCGGCCTGGGCATCGCCAACCTGATGGTCATCCACCGGCTGTCCGACCTGCTCACCGCAGGAGATGCCGGATCCCGCGGCCGGGCGCTCGCAGAGGGCCTGCTCGCCGACTGCTCCACCCGGATCATCTACCGCCAGGAGACCGACCAACTCCACGCTGCCGCAGCGCTGCTGGGGCTCACGTCGGTGGAAACCGACGCGATCTCCCACCTCAACCGTGGCCGAGGGCTCTGGAAGGTCGCGGGGCGCAGCTTCATCGTGCAGCACCTCCTGCACCCCCACGAGCTGGCGCTCTTCGACACCGACGCCCGCATGCACTGAGCCCAAGATTTCCAACCGCACCGGCAGCCACCTGCGACTTTCCAGCCCTCACCACCGGGAACCCATGCCCCCAGCCCGCACCGACCTGAACGACTTCGCCACCGAGCTGGCCTTCCGCCTGCCGGGTATCTGGAACAGCGACTACCACCACCACGCCGCCTACAAAGACCAGTTCCCCCTCGCCGAACAGCTCTGGGATCTCGGTCATGTCGACTGGGTGGTCAGCGAGTTCGTCCTCACCCACGACGCCGTACGGCAGCGTGCCGGAACCGGCGCGAATGACGCTCTACGCACACGAATTCCCGTACCACCCGCACCAGCCGGCCTTCCTCCTGCGCGCCGTGTACGGCGAGGACGGCCGCGCTCTGCGGATTCAGGCGGTCGCCCGCCGACTTGCCGAGCAGGGCATCGGGGTGACCGGTGCCACGCCGCACCGATCACGACCGCCGTGCTGCCGCCATCGCGGCCCACGGCCGACCGCAGCGATCAAGGCTGGCCGCGCCTTCGCCCGGATGGCGTTCTTCGTCACCGCCGGGGAGGTGCACACTGCGCTACCTCGGTACTCCCTCGGGGCCTGACATACGGGCCGCGATGAGCGCTGGGCGCATCGGCTGTATGACCACCCCCGCGCAAGGCAGCCGCATCCCCGAGGGCGCCCTGTATGCCTGCGACAACTCCAGGTTCGGCAGCGACGGCAAGGGCCTCTATTGGCCAGGCGCTGAAGCATGGTTCGCCTGGCTGTCGCGGACCATCGACAGGTACGGGCCGGATCGCTGTCTGTGGGCGCTCGCGCCGGACGAGCCGTTCGACGCCGCCGGCACCCTCACCGAGTCGCTGCCGTGGCTGATCCGCATTCGAGAGCTGGGTGTTCCCGCGGCCTTCGCGGCACAGGACGGCTGCGATCAACCCGGACTGCTGCCCTGGGACAGCTTCGACGTCCTCTTCCTGGCCGGATCGACCGAGTGGAAGCTCGGCCCAGTGGCCGAACGGCTGGCCCGCGAGGCAAAGACTCGCGGCAAGGGCGTGCACATGGGCCGTGTCAACTCCCAAACTCGTCTGAGGATCGCCGAGTGGTTCGGCTGCGACAGCGCCGACGGCACCTACTTCGCCTACGGACCCGACAAGAACCTTCCCAGGCTCCTCAAATGGCTCGCCGAACTCGACGGCAACCCCTCCCTCCTCGGCGGCACACACCAGCTCGGCGCTCACGACGCGGTGTCGAGCACCTCACCCCCGCTCCAAGCCCCCCGCCGCCGCACACCACCAGGTCAAGCGACTGCCACGAAAGCACAGGTGTCCCCGCTCGCGGGAGGACACGCTCCTGCCGTTCCGACAGCCGGACGTCCAGGCGCCCGAACGCGCTGACCGCGCCGTCACCCGCCTCACACGATCAGGAGTCCATCTGCCCTTCCACTACGACCAGGTCGGCCAACTGCACTCGCTGGCCGAGCGCATCCACAACGCGGCCGACGAGCTGCCGCTCACCGACTCGGCGCACTCCGGCGTCGACAACCTCGATGACCTCGACGACAGCGCTCGCAACATCGCCGGACTGATCACCCACCTCACCACCGCGGCAGCCTTCGCCGCGCGCACCGTGCACCGCGGTCGCGACCCTGAATCCGAGGTCACCCGACGCACGGTCACCCAGCTCACGCGCACGGTGGACGCCCTGGGGCACGCCCTGGCCGACCTCGGTGGAGCCGTCGCCCACGCCGGTGCCCTCCACCAACTCGGTTCGCTCCCCGGCTCCCCGCAGCGCACCACGGCCATCGAGTCCGAGCGCTCCCAGCTGTACGCCCGGATCGACAGCACGCGCCGTCAGCTGAACCAGACCGGCGGCCGGCTCCACCGGGAGGCCGATCGGCTCACCGCTCCGCCGACGCCGAACCGCAGCCCCCGCGCGACCAGCGCCACCCCCGTCACCCCGCCCAGCCCGGCTACCTCCCGCACCCGCTGATCCCCTCTTGCCCAAGACCCTGGAGCACACCCATCCGCACCGCCCGCGCCCTTCCCCTGCTCGTCTGCGCCGCGCTGCTCACCGGAGCCACCACCGCCTGCCGCAGCGACGACGCCCCAACCGCGAAGAAGAACCCCACCCCACCCGCCGCGCCGAAGCCGGTGCCCGCGCTCAGCGACGCGCAGGCCCGCGCCGTCATCACCAACTACTCGAAGATCAACAACGCGGCCAACGCGCGGCGTGACCGGACCCTGCTCGACACCGTCGAGGACGGTCCGATGTACGCGATGTCCGTCTCCGACTACACGGAGACCGAGGGCCTGCCGAAGGCCGACCGCAAAGTCTACAAGCCGTGGTCGTACGACATCTCCAGCGCCAAGCTGTACATCCCGCGCTTCACCACCGGCCAGGACCGCTGGTTCGCCGCCGCGCTCTCCGGCAAGAAGGGCAAGGATCCGAGCCGCATCGCCGTCTTCGCCGAGCAGCCGAAGGACAAGCGGTGGGAGCTGGTCTCCGTCGTCGACCTCGATGGCACGACACTGCCGGACATCGCCCTCGACAAGGACGGCTACGCCGCCACGGTCAAGGCCACCGGCAACAAGCAGCTCGCAGCCGACGCCGACGTGCTGCGCACCGCGGTGATCGACAACTTCGCGACCGGCGGGACGACCACCGGCACCAAGGTCTTCGAACCGACCAGGTCCAGCCAGCAGCAGATCAAGGTCCACGACGAAACGACCCGCAAGTTCGGGAAGTTGGGCACCACCGTCTTCGCCGCAGGCACCAACCGCTTCAAGGACGCCTACGCGCTGAAGACCAGCGACGGCGGCGCACTGGTGCTGTTCGCCCACACGCACACGCAGACCGACACCGTCGCGCAATCCGGGCTCCAGATCAACCCCGACAAGGACGACAACGCCTGGCTGCACGGCATCCCCCGCACGTCGGTGACGTACACGTTCGTCTGCGCCGACGCCGCCACCGTGCCCGCGAAGGCCGCCCCGTCCCGCCTGATCGGCTACACATGCGCCCGCACCGACGCCTCCGGCCCGCCCGTCGGCTCCGCGCCGACGGACCGCGCGTAGCCCGGCGGAGGTGAACCATGTCCCTGCCGCACCCCGACTTCGCGCTGTACGACAACGTCGGCCGCACCACCGAGCAGATCACCGCCCAACGGGAGGCCCGGCCGACCGCCGACGACCTGCACCGCTGGGCCGCCCATGACGCAAGGGAGTTCGCCCCCTCACTCCCCACCGAGGACGCCGGCCAGAGCATCAGCGACTGGACTCGCCATCTCTACCGGGCCCGAACGGCCGCCGAGGTGCACACCGTCGCGCAGGAAGTCCTCGGTGACGGCCACGGCGGTCTCGGCGAGCTGCACCTGTTCTTGGAGACCGCGGCCGAGTGGTGCGAGCACAACCAGGAACCGGCCATCGCCGCCCGCTACCGCCAGCACGCCGAGGAACTGTCCGCACTCGGTGACCAGCTCGCCTACCTGGGCGAGGACCACCTGGCCAGCACCTACCGGCACACGGACCGGCCAGCACCCGGGCAGCCCATGCCCGCCGTCGCGATGACGCCAGCGGCACCGACTGCGTCCATACGCCGTCCCGCCCGCTGACCCCACCCACGACAGGAAGCCCTCTGTCCACTCGCTCTGTCATCGCCCGCCCCACCGGCACCGGCTACGCCGGCACGTACGTCCACTGGGACGGCTACCCCAGCCATCACCTGCCCCTGCTGCTCGCCGCACACCAGCATCGCTTTGCCGGGGACACCGACGCCCTGGCCACGTATCTCGTCGACGAGGCGCCGGAGGGCTGGTCCATCCTCGGCACCGACCTCCTGGACGGCGCACCCGAGGCGCTGCGCGAGCACCTGGCCGTCGTACGCGACGGACCCGGCCGACGGTACCCGGCCCACCCGACCTTGCCCCCGCTGCTCTACACCCAGCGAACAGCATCCAGCCTGATCTGGGGCTACGTCCTCCACCCGCTGGGCATCGAAGTGATCAGCGCGCCCGGCACGGCACGCGGTCCGATCGTCGCCTGGGGCACCGACCCCCGCACGCGGTTCCGCGACACCGCCAGCCTGTGGGCGTCCGACCGGCCGATCCCGGCCACCACCCCGCCCAAGACCACCGCGCGCACTGCGACGCCCGGCCCCACGCCGTCGCCCATCACGGCAGCACCGCCGCGTCCCCGCGCGCACTAACCGCCCATTTCAGGAGACTGACCTGTCTACCCGCTCTGTTATCGCCCGCCCCACCACCGACGGATATGCCGGCATGTACGTCCACTTCGACGGCTATCCCGACAGCAAACTCCCCCTCCTTCTCTCCGCCTACCAGTACCGGTTCGCCGGTGACCTGGAGGCCATGGCCCGGTACTTGATCGACGACGTGCAGCACGGCTGGGACGAGCTGGGCACCGACCTCCTCGACGGCGCACCCGCCGCCCTACGGCGCTCCCTGACCAAGGGCGATGAGTGGCCCAGCCGTCAGATGACCGACGTGGTCTCGGCGGACGGCACACCGGCCGAGCGTGAACTGATCACGCAGGACGGCATCGACGGACTGGAGTGGGCGTACGTCCTGCACCCGCACGGCATCGAAGTGATCGCCCTGCAGGAGTACGACCGCGGCCCCGTCGTCCCATGGGACACCGACCCGCGCAGTCGCATCAACGCCAATCCCGCTGCCTGGCCTCCGAGTTCCCGGGCCCCTGTCGTCGCACCCCGCACCACGCGGCGCCCATCGACCACCGCGTCCGCCACGCAGCCGGCACCCCGCAAGACCGCCCGCCGCTAGCCCCGGTACCCCGCACTGTCCCCAACTGCCGCCCGCCCGGAGATCCCCCTCACCCCGCACCCGAAGATCACCGTGGTTATCGTGTCCGCACCCTCGTCCTGCCGCGCCCGGTCGGTGCAGCCTGCGCCCGCAACTTCGCCCTCGAAGAAGTGCGCACCGAGTTCGTCAACTGAGCCGAAAACGATGGCGAGTTCGTCGACTGGGCCATGTCGCTGCGCTCGCGCACCCTGGAGGAGACCGGGGTGGGATGGTGCGCCGGATACAGCCAGGATCTTCACCCGGACGGGACCACGACCCTATGGCGGCGGGCCGCCACGAGGCCGGGGAAGTGTGGCAGTACTGGAAGGACCCCGCTAGCACCATTCCGCGCGGCCCGACCACCCTCCTCACCCTCAGCGACCTGGTGCGCCCGCGGCTCCTATGGGCGGGCTCGTCCCGGGCGAGGGCTGCTGCGCTCTCGCGGTCACCTGCCTCGCTCCGGGCATCGTGCTGCCCGTGCCGGTCTACCGGTACCGCAAGCACGCCGGGCAGATGACAGCGCAGGACTCGTTCGACCAGCTGGAGGTGAGGGCGCGCGGGCCTTTGCCCATCGTTTTGGTGTCAGCCTGCGCGCTGCGTCCTCGCCGCCACGTGATGCCGCCTCCACCGCCGCGGCCGGGACGTGACCCGCCGTGGCGAGCGTGTCGAGCAGGCCGCGGCCTGGACGATCCCCGAGCTGCTTAGGTGTCGAGGAGTGCGGGGACGAAAATGTCCTGGCTGGTGAGCAGGCGCTTGGAGAGGCCCTGCTCGTGGTGGTAGCGCAGGAACGTGTCGACGGCCTTGCGGTTTGCTCCGACGCCGTAGGGCCACCAGTCCTCGCCCAGCAGGCGCCGGTTGTCATCGAACAGCTTGCTGAACCAGGGGGTGACGAGGCTCATGTGCTGCTTGGCGGCGTCGTCCAGGTACCTGCGTTCTGCGAGATCCTTGGCCGCGCCGAACGCGCGGTAGACCGCCTGCAGAAGGTCGGTCCGGCCGCTCAGTTCCCTGCGGACCGCGACGATGTGCATCGGCGGGAAGATCCCGGTGCGCCGGTAGTAGTCGCGCTCCACGGCCTCGTAGTCGGGAAAGAGCCGGGCGATCGCCGTCGAACCGTTCAGTACGGCCAGAGGGACGTCGACCGAGATAAGCGCGTCGATCTCGCCGGATTCGAGCATGGCGCCCAAGGTCTGACGGTCCGCGGCGTGGCGCACATCCACCCCGGCCGGCACCGGCTGCGGGATCCAGTCGAACGCGGGAATGGGGTGATTGGTGCCGCCGATGACCCAGCGGCACTGATCAGGGGTCACGCCGTACTCGTCGGACAGGATGCCCTTGGGCCAGATCCCGGCATCGTGGCCGTAGAGCGCGAACTCTCCGATCGTCTTGCCCGCGAGGTCCTGCGGCCTTTCGATTCCGGCCGATGTGTTGACGTAGATCGCCGAGTGCCGGAAGTTACGGTTCGGGAAGATCGGCAGCGCCATGAAGGGCGCGTCATCGACATCGAAGGTACGCAGCAGGTAGGTCAGGCCGAATTCCGCCAGGTCGTAGCGGCCTTCGAGCATGCGGCAGAAGATGTCGGTGACCAGCGGTGCCGTCTCAAATGTGGTGTCCATGCCGTCGACGGTGACGCGGCCATCGACCAGCGCCGCGGTGTGTTCATAGGCGTAGACGCCGATGTCCAGTGGTGCGCTCATCAAGAAGCCCTCACTTCCGTGAATGACCTTTCACTTTTTACGATGGACCTGTCAGCCTCACCCTGTCAAGATGAATGATCATTCACGTTGAAGGGGGCCGACCGTGCCGCGCATCACCGTCGAGCGTCGCGAAGCCAAGCGCGCACAGATCGTGGCAGCGGCGCGCCGCTGCTTCTCGCGCGACGGTTTCCACCAGACCTCGATGCCCGACATCGCCCGGGAAGCCGGCGTCTCAGCCGGGGCTCCCTACCGGTACTTCGCAAGCAAAGAGGAGATCATCCTCGCTATCGCCGCAGACGCGTTCCGGCTGATTTTCGACCCGGTCCGGCAGTTGGCCGCGGTCACCGACGCCGCCTCCGTCGCCGACTTGGCGGCCGCCTCACTCGACGCGCTGAGCACCGACACCGTCGTCGACTCCACGGGACGCACGGTGCTGGTCGAGGAACTGCTGCGCTGCGCCGTGCAGACCTGGTCGGAGATGCTGCGCAACGACGCTGTGCACGCCCGCGCCGTCGAGGGCTTCGAGGAGGTGCGCCGCAGCATCGCCGACGCGCTACACCGTGGTCAGGCGGCCGGCGCCGTCCCGCTCGCCGTGGAGCCGGAGCGCGCCGCTCGGGTGGTAATGGGCCTGCTACACGGGTTCCTGCTGCAACGCGTGGCCTTCTGCCTGACCGACTCGGCTGGATTCAACGACGACATCCGCATGCTGTTCGAGGGCACCGGGTAACCGGATGCCCCTGAAACGACAGTACAGATGCGAGAGCACGGATACCGCCGACCGTCCTCCGACGAATCCGAACCCACAAGCGACAGCGACTTGAGGGATGGTCACCGAAGATGCAAGGTCGAGTTGACCAACCGCGGTGCCGTCCGCGCAGCCTGACCTTTCACCTCGCAGGCCACACCCGCCGGGCCGTGCAGCCTCCAACGGGACCAGACAACCATCAGGCACGTCCCGTTGCCTCCGCCTCCTGCGGCGTGGCCATCACCCGCCGAACCAGCGCGCGGCCCCGAGCCCAAGCGCGCCCCGACGACCCGCTGAGCCCCGTCCGTCTGGACGACGTCGCCATCGGGCTCGATGCACCAGGACCAGCTGCGGGGCGGTGAGGCCCGCCCTGGAGCATGTCGGCAGTCATTTCCCATCGTTCGTGGTCCAGCCACGCACCGTTGATGTGCTGAAAGCTCCGGGCCAGCCTCGCCTTCGCCCAACACCCCACCGCTTTCCGCCACCACCGATAGGAGATCCGCCTTGCCCGAAACACCAGCAGAGCCGTTCATGACGATCCGGCACACCATCACCGGCGAGATCACCACCACCAGCTACAACGCCGCCGCCCGGCGGATCCTGCTCCAGTCCGGCTTCGAAGAGACGCCCGGCTGCGCCTGCCGAGCGACGGAACCCGGTACGGAGCGGACGCACGGGCCAGCTCGGCAGCCAGCGAGCTGCTCGTCGCCGGCCATCCCGTGCACCTGGACCGAGCCCCCGGCCGGCCGGTGAGCGCCGACGGTACACCCCGGTTGGCCCGGTCGCCGATGTCGGCACAGTCCGTGATCCGCTCCAAAAGCGGCCAGCCTCTCCAGCACATCGCCAACCCCGCCCGCACCCACACCTGTTGAAGGGCCCTCTCTTTGACCACACCCGTAACGCCTACCAGTCCAGCGCGCACCAAGGGCGGCGAACTACGGGCCAAGGTGGCCCGACTGCTGGCCGACCGGCCGGCCGATAGGCTCACCATCGGGGACATGGCCAGGCAGCTGGGCCACTCCCACGGCGCCGTCCGCAACGCCGCCCTCACCCTGGTGCGACGCGGCGAGGCCGACCAAGGCGGAATGGGACAACCGGAGTTCCGCGCGAACGCGAAAACCGCCGCAGCAGCGCAGACCGCTGTGATCAGCCCACCGGGCACCCACTCTCCCCGCGCCCAGGCGGCCACGGCCCGCACCACCATTCCCGCAGCAGCCACGCCCAGGCAGACCGGCCCGATCCGCCGCGCGGGAGGCCAGGTCTACCACCCCCGGGAGCTGGCCGATCTGCCCGACGTCGAGGCGCTAAATCGCCTGCGCGACGCCGACGTGCCGGTGCTGCTCTACGGCCCTCCGGGCACCGGCAAGACGAGTCTGGTCGAGGCGGCGTTTTCGGACCTGCTCACCGTCGCCGGTGACGGCGACACCACGGTCGGCGACTTGATCGGCGAGTACACACAGGACGACGCGGGAGGCTACGTCTTCCAGTACGGTCCGCTGGTCACCGCGATGACCGAGGGCCGCGCCCTGCTGATCGACGATGCCACCTTGATCTCACCGAAGGTCCTGGCGGCGCTGTATCCCGCGATGGACGGGCGCAGGCAGATCCAGGTCAAGGCCCACAAGGGCGAGACCATCAAGGCCGAGCCGGGCTTCTACGTGGTGGCGGGCCACAATCCCGGCGTCCACGGGGCGGTTTTGACGGAAGCGCTCGCGAGTCGGTTCAGCGTGCAGATCCAGATCGGCACGGACTATGACCTCGCCCTGGCGCTGAGGATCGATGCCCGGGTGGTCCGGGTCGCCCGACACCTCGCCCGCCAAGTCGACCTCGGCGAGCTGGGCTGGGCCCCCCAACTGCGGGAACTGCTCAGCTACCAGAAAACCGAGGCCGTCCTCGGCACCAAAGCCGCGCTCGCGAACCTGGTCGGCATCGCCCCTCTGGAGGACCGCGACGCCGTCGCCGCTGCCGTCATCAAGGCTGCCGGCGTCAAGGAGATCGCGCCCCTCACACTCGGCAAGCAGCTTCCCGCCTCGGCCGTCCGGCAGCCCCCGGGCAGCACCGGCTCCGCGCACCGGAGCCGCTCGCGATGAGCGCCCACCACCACGTCCAGTCCCCCGCCACCACCCGGGACGACGACGCCGACCTCGCGCGATGGGACGACGACGGCGCCCCGCCCGCGCAACCCCGTTCCTCCCCGGACGCGTGGCTGCGCGTGGGAGCCGAACTCGGCGACCGGCTGGTCGCCCTCTCCGGCCGCCAGGACCTCCTCGTCACCTGCCGCCCCGGCACGCGCAGCCGCGCGCCGGCCGCGTTCTTCCCCACTCTGGGCGAGATCGAGGTCGACGCCCGTTTGTTCGCCCCGCTTAAGCCCCACGAGATCCATCCGCGGATCGTGGGCGACGAGGAGCGCTATCCCGACGCCTGGGGAGTCGTCGTCCACGAGGCCGCCCACGCGGCCCACTCCATCTGGACGGAGCCAGCCGGAGCGAACCCCCGTGTCGTCGAGGCCGCGCTCCTGCTGGAGGAGAGCCGTGTCGAAGGCGCACACCTGATCACACGGCCCACGGACCGCACGTACCTGCGCACCAGTGCCCGAACCATGGTCATGCCCGACATCGCCCACCCCACCCTCCAGGGCATCGAGCACGCCGCCGCCGTGGCGGCCCTGGTCCTCGGCCGCCGTGACGTCGGCATCCTGGACGCAGGCGAGACCCGGGCCGTCGCCGATCTGTGCGAAAAGGTGCTGGGCGCAACCCTGCTGGCCACACTCACCCGCATCTGGACCGCAGCCCACCAGTGCGCCGACCACGACGCCACGACCATGCTCGCGCACGCTCAAAAATGGTGCGACGCTCTGGACACCGCAGCCCCCGCCCTGCCCGTGCCGGAGAACCTCACCGATCTGCTGTCCGGCGCCGTGGGGGTCGTCATGGACAGCACGGCAGCCACCGACGCCGCCGACCTCGCGGCACAGGCCGCAGCGACCAACGCCATGGCCGCGCAGTCCAAAACGCAGGCTCAGGACCGCGCCCAGCGGGCCGGCCAGCGACGCCAAGCCGCCGCCACCGCCAAGTCCGTCTTCAACGCCCGTGGCACCACCGTCAACCCCGACGGCACACCGGCGCCCTACGGCAACCCGGTCACCGGCACCCGCAGGCCCACCGCCACCGAGCAGAGTGCCGCCGCGCGCCTCAGCCGCGCCCTGCGTGCCGCCGCCTACCGCGAGCGGACCGAGGAACGGACCACCAGCCCCACCCCGCCCGGCCGCCTCAACATGGGCCGTGCCCTCGCCCGCGACGCCCAGCGCGCGGCCGGGTCGGTCCCCACCGCGGAACCGTTCACCCACACCCGCCGCCGCAGCTCGCCCACCCCACCGCTGCGTGTGGGGATCGCTGTCGACGTCTCCGGCTCCATGCGGGCCGCCTGCGCGCCCGTCGCGTCCGCGGCCTGGATCGTGGCACGCGCAGCAGCCCTGACCGACCCCGACTCCCTGACCGCCACCATCGCCTACGACACGCATCTGACTGCATTGACCCGACCCACCCACCGGGCACCGGACCGCGTGACAATGATCGGTGCCAACGGCAGCAGTCACAACCTCGCCAACGCCCTGGACGCGCTCGACCACGGCCTCGACCTCAGCCGCCCCGGCACCGGCCGCCTCCTCGTGATCGTCACCGACGCCATCTACACCCCCGACGAAACCGCTCAAGCCGTCACCCGCGTCAAGCAGCTCACGACCGCCGGCTGCGCCGTACTCCAACTCACCCTCACCACGAAGTCCCACCACTTGCCGGGGACCACCGTGCTGCACCTGCCCCAGCCCTCCAGCGCTCCCGCCGCCATCGCCACGGCGGCCACAGACGCCCTCCGCAGGACACGCTGAGACGACGCAGAAGACAGAAAGCAGGACCAACCACGTGGCAGTACGCACGACCTGGAAGATCATCCACAGCTGTGGACACGAAGTGACCCACGACCTGTCCAACCGCCCCGCCGACCGGCGCGCCGGATTCGCCCGCTGGCTCGAAGGCCGCGACTGCACCGACTGCTGGAAGGCCGCCCGCGACTCCGACACGGAATCCAAAGAAGCCTGGCTCGCCGCCAAGCGCGCCGAGGAGCAGCAGGCCGCCGCCGAGTGGGCCGAGCAGTTCGACATGCCGCCGCTCGAAGGACCCGAGCGTTCCCTCGACTGGGGCGCCCGCTCCCGCCACCAACTCGTCACCACCGCGTACAGCGTGCTGGTGAGCGAGGGCACCTGGGACGAGGCCGACTGGGCCGTCCTGGAAGACAAGATCCGCACCGTCACCCGTGCCGGGTGGTGGATAGACCAGCGGGACGCCGAGGGCGCTGACCTGCTCGAACTCCTCGACGCGGCCAGTGAAGCGGATCGCGGGACGGAGAATCCGTTCCGCTGACGACGGGGCAACATAGCCGGAGAACGGCGGTTAGGCAAACCGGCGTTCCTCCGGACTATTGATGCTCCCACCCCGTCACCATCGCGTGGAAGGAACCGCGTGCCCCCTCCGTCCTGGGAACATCAACCCACCCCCCTCACCCCCGATCCGCTCACTCCCACCCGGGACATCACCCACGCCCATTTCCAGGCCGGTGACACCGTCGTCGTACTGAAGGGGGTAGCCGACGGTGAACTATGGGGTGACGCGATGCGGGTCATCACCCCGTCCTGGCACACCCTGACCGAAGAGGACGGGTGGCGGCTGCGGGATACGACCGGCGGCGCCCAGTCCTACGTCACGGCCCATCCCCGCTACCTCGTGCACCTCTCCCGCCGCTGCCCGGACTGCCTGATCTACCTGAGGGCCATGGAGGACACCCTCCTCGCGCGGTTCGCCGAGCACGACGAGCTGATCGACTGCGGCTGGTACTTCACCACCGCCGAGGGCCAGCTCGTACACACCGCCGACGTCCGGAGCGGCCGGTGATCCCCCGCCTGCACGAGCGCACCCACACGCCGCACGACCCGCTTGAAGATGCGCTGGGACGGACCCGTGTCACCGAACGAGGGTCTGACAGAGCACACGAACGTCGCCCACTGGCCCGCCCTGGATTACTTCACCCTGGACGACGAGCAGAAGACCTGGACGTCCGTCCAGTGGGCCGAGCACCTCGAAGACCCCTACCTGGAGCATCCGTTCGCCACCAGCCCCGACGACGACCGGCGGGCGATCCTCCACCTCGACGTCCGCCTGCACCCGGACGACCGGGGCCTCACCCGACCGGAGTGGGCCGAGGTGGCACACCGGCTTGCGCGGGCCGCCGGCATCGAGATCCCCGGCAAGGAAAGCGGCTGCCGGTGGATCGCCGTCCAGGCCCAGCCCAGCCGCCTCGACCTGATTGCCAACCTGATCCATCTCGACGGTGCCTGGCACACTCCTCCCGCGGACAAACTGCGCCGCCTGGCACATGAGGCGCGTCGCATCGAACAGGATCTCGACCTGATTCCCGTCCGATCCGACTCCCCTGCGCGGCCTGCCGTGCGCGCCGCACTCACGGCGTCGGCCCAGCTCGCAACCATCCTCACGCACTTGGCCGACGAGCGGGCCGGCCCGCTGGCCGCGGTGCGCGGACTCGCCGAGCACACCTCGCACCGGATCGCCCGCCAGCCGGGGGCCGTCAGCACCGATGCGGCACACCGCCTGGAGCTGATCGCCCTCCGCCTCCACGCCATCCAGCAGGACCTGGACACCACGGCAACCCGCCTGGTCCAGCCCCGTGCCGTTCCGGTCCCGGCCGCAGCCCGGCACAGCGCCCACCGATCGCCGTAGGAGAAACTCTCCTTGCCCCGCACCGACCGCTCCCTGGACATCCGCCGCGACCCGCACTCCGGCGAACTCCTCGCCCGCGGCGGCGGCCCCAAGGCACACAGCGTCCTCCAGCGCACGGGCTTCGTCGCCGTCGTCCGCGTCCACGAGACGTACCACCGTGTCCCCACCGGCCTGGCCGAGAACGCCGAGTCCCGTCTCGCCACCGACGCCGTCGCCCGCCTGCGAGCAGCCGGATACCACGTGGACTGCGACGCGGACTTCGACACCGACTCGCGTCCGGCCAGCTACCTGCCTCTGGGCACCTCTGTCGCCCACGTCGCCGAGCGCCTTCGTGAGGCCACCACCACGGACGAGGCGGCCGAGGCACTGACTGAGCTGACCGCCGCCCACGACGGCGTCCTCGCCGCGCTGGAGAACATCCTCACCGCCGCCGCCGACTTCCACGACGGGCTCGGCCAGGCCGCCGACCCCTACATCGCGCGCCGACTGCGCTACCTCGCCGACGAGCACCTGCGCGTCATCCGGACCGACCTCTCCGAGACCCGCAACCAGCTCGCCGACCGGCATGCCCCGCACCCCGGCCGCAGCACCTGCACTGAGGAAGTCCCACCCACCGAGCACGAGCGCTCCGCCGTGTGCGCCTGCCCGCCACCACCGCGCACTCTCCCGGCCACACCGCCCCCCTTGGTCGCCGGACTGCGCCGCTGACTCCCACCCCGCCCAAGGACACCATGCCTGACCACTTCTACACCTCCGAGCACCTCGCCTCGTACGCCGACATCCTCGCCGGCGAACTCCCCGACGGCTGGACCAGTACCCACCTGCCGGCCGACGCCAAGGACGATCTCGCCGAACTCACCGACCGCGTCTGGGACCTGGACCTGGTCGCTGCCTCCCTCACCGAGCACCCTCCGCTGCAGGCCGCCGTCCTGCACCGACCGGACGGCGCGCAGCTCGTCCTTCTGGACCGGCACGACGAGCGCGAGGGCTTCCTCATCGCCGCCATCGCCCCTCGGGCCCTGCCCGACGAGGCGTACCGCGCCGTCCCCGAGCCCAATGGCGTCGCCCTGGCCGATGACCCGTTCGTGGGCGCCGAGCAGATCGCCGGCGACCTGCTCACCCGCTACGACAGCGCCCTCGCCCAGGTCCGCCACAACGCACTGGGCGGCATTCAGACCTCCCAGCCCGACCGGGTCGTCCTGACCTGGCAGCCGGACGGCAGCATCGCCACCGTCCCCGCCGACGACCGCGCCAGTACCGTCCTCACCTCCCACGGCTTCATCCAGGACCCGCAGAGCGGTATCCACCGCCTGAGTGGTGACGACACTCAGGCCCAGGCCCGCGCCCTGCGCGAGATCGGCCCGCGCCTCGACGCACTCGGCATCGGCACCGCTCTGCAACACCCCGCGGGCCAAACCGCGCCCACCGCCGCGCCCGCTTCCGTGCCGCCCGTCCCGGCGGGTCCCCGTACGCCGGCCACCCCGTCCCGGTGAAGCAGACAGAGCCCGGCTTCTGGTTGCTGACGTACGTCACCAACGCCAAGGACCCCGTCGCCGATCTCATCGTGGCCATCGCCGGCACCGACCGCACCTCCCCGCCGGGCCGACGCCCGCCCGGAGGCCGTCCTCGCCGAGACACAGCGCGTCGAACGACGCCACCACCACTGACCGTCCACCGACCCGGAGGAGCATGTCCCACCCCACCCCGTACGCGGTGAGGCTGACCGACGAGATCACCCGTCGGCTCGGCCAGCTCGCCGACCACCTCTCTCAGCTTCCCCCGTCGCAGGCCGCACACGTCATCGCCCGCGTGCTCGACCCAGACAACGGAGTCCTCGGCAGCATCACCCACCTCGTCGCCACCGGCAGCGTGTTCGCCAAAGACCAGGCGGAGCGCGGCGCTCTCCCCGCAGAGGTGTGGCTTGCCCTGGGCCGGGCCGCGAACGAACTCGACGACATCACCCTCGACCTGGACGAACACAAAGACACCCTCCAGCGCCTCGGCGCCCAGCCCGCCGCTAGCGCGGCGAAGGCCCCGGCACCCGCACCGCTCGTCGTACGGCGCCGCCGGTGAAGAAGCAGCAGCGGCAGGGCTGGGGGCCGGGCGAGCAAGCCCAACAGCACTACCTCATCGAGCCTCGCGCCCTCGCAGGCGGCGGCGACGTGCGCCACATCGGCGAATTCCTGCGCGCCTCCGGCTGGCGGGACCATTCCAAGCCGGCGGGCCCTCTCTCCATGGAGAGTCCGGACCGCACCTTCCGTATCGCCTACGACCCGTACCTCCTACCGGGCGGGTGGACGATCCACGGCGTCGCGAACGGGAACGAGGACGAATGGTGGGCACACCTGGGCCGGCAGACACCGGTGGAAATCGTCGCCGGCGTCACCGACGCCCTCACCCGCCCCCGTTCCGCACACGCCCCCAACGTGTGGGCGCCGCTCCAGGAGCAGCACTGGCGCACGCCGCCCAACGCCGAACATCACACCGCCATCAGCGCTGACGGCAGCACCTGGATGCAATACCACCAGACCCCCGACGGCGCGGCAATGTGGTGGTCCGGTGCGCAGGACGGTCAAGGCAACGGCTGGACCGCCCAGTTCTCAGCCAGCACCCCGATGCACCTCGTGCAAGCCTTCTCAACCGCTCTCGCCAGCACAGAGCCCGTGATGCGCCCGCTCGGCCGCGTCCCACCCAGCACACGGATCCGCTCCACGTCCGTCTCCGTCCTGCCCTCTCAACTCAGTGCCTGGCAACAGGCCCGGCTCAACGCCGCCCGCGCCGCCTCCTGGGCCCGCAACACCGCCCGAAGCACCGGGCCCCGCACCTCAGCCCGTCCTCACGCCCATACGGGCGGGACCCGAACCCGCCACTGACCGCCCGAGGAGCCCCTTGCCCGCACTCACCCCGGACATCATCCGCACCGTGACCAAGACCTTGTCCCGCCGCGCCGACCACCCGCGCGCCCGGTATGAGCGTGCCCCCGGCAGTCAACCGGGGTGCAGCTAATGCGGGTGAGCAAACAGCAGCTCACCGCCTTCGCTGACAAACTCGCATGCCAGATCCCCTTCGACACCAGCCCCCGCCACCTCGCCGGCCCCGGCGACGCCCGCCATGTCACCCATGGCCTCGCGACAGCCGGATGGATCTGTACCTCCGACCCGCTCAGCGCAGAAATCATCCTCCGCAGCCCAGACCACCGGCTCACCCTCCAGTTCGACCCGCAGTCCGCCACCTCCGCGTGGTGGCGGCTGCGGGCCGAGACCACCGACAGCGAACGAGGCTGGTACGCCGAGTTCGGCGAACTGGTCCCAGCCGAGATCCTCTGCCACGCCACCGACGCCCTCGTCACCCCGCCGCCGTCCAAACAACAAGCCCCGTGGGAGGTATTGGGCTCGGCCGGCTGGCTGCTCGACGAAGCGAACAGGGCTGCCCGTTCGCCGGATGCGATGTGTCACATCGAACAGGGTCGCGACCGGGACGTGATGTCCTGGCGCATCGAAACCCTCCCCTCGGGCCACCCCTACTCGGACGGACCCCGGATCTGGCACGCCTGGTTCGACACGCGCACACCCTCCTGCCTAGTGACCGCATTCATCACCGGGCTCGTTGATACCGCCCCCCTCCAGCGCGGCATGTACGAACGACTTGGCCACTACAGCACCGTGCAGGAGCGGAGCCCGCTCTCACCTGAGCAGGTAGCCGCAGCACACACCGCCCGAGTCGACAGAATCCGCGTACAGGCTCGCGCCGCCCGCCGCCAGCAACCGTCCAGTGCCGCAGCGGCTCCGACGACAACCGGCGCAGCACGTCCTGCCGCTTCGCTCACTCCAGTCCGAGGCCGATGACACCCCCCGGCCTCGCCACCCGAACCAGTCCCGCCCCGGGCCCCTTCCCCCGAAAGACCCTTGAGCCCTGCCGCATCGCCCCCGAACGAGATCCACACCCTGCACCTGCAACGACTCGCCGCCTACCCCAACGACAGCGAGAGAGTCCTCGCCGACTGGGACGCACACGCCGACGAATACGCCGCCCCGCAAGGGTGGCCGCCCGACGACGACGGCCACCGTGCCGAACGCCGTGCCGCGAAAACAGACGAAGCGTTCGAGAACGTCCGCGCCGATGCCCTGCATCTCCTCGCCACGGCCGAGACCCAACTCGCAGGACTGCCCGACCGTTTGATGGAAGACCGCTGGGTCTGGCAAATCAGCGTACTGTGCAGGGCCCTCAATACCCTCAACGCCCCGCACGCCGAATGGCGTCAGACCCGCGATTGTCTGCCCATCGGTGCCCGCCCCGGCACGGACGCATTCAACACCACGCTCACCGAGTACCAGGCGGAAGCGTGGAGCTGCTCGGCGACTAGGCCGCCTATGGACACGCTGTCCTTGAGATCAACACAGTGGCCCGGCATTCCCCTTCAGTCTTGGCCCCGCCACCGAGCGCCGCCCCAGCGACGTCGGCGAACCCAGTGACCCCAGTACGGAGACGACCATGCCCCAGCCGCACGAGACCGTCGAGGTCGACTTCACTACCCCGCGCCACCTCGCCGATGGGCCGACCCCGCCTGGATCGCCGTCCCCCTCCCCCGCGCCTGCGGATGGAGTTACGGCGACAACCCGTCCGCTCCCTCGCTGCCCGGCACGCCACCACGGCGCCGGTCCCGATCCCCTCGCGGCAGGCGTCACCTAGGCCCGGCCGCAGCCGCTGACCCTCACCTCCCCGCCCGGAAGCACGTAGTCCTTGCCCCCTTCCTCCTCCAGCAGCAACACCGACGGATACGACCTCGTCCTGCGCCTCCTGTTCGGCGTGCTCGCCGTCGTCGTCCCCCTGTCCCACCTGGCCTGGCTGTCCGGCAACATCACCGCCTACCTCACCGGCACCAGCTGGGCCCCGTACCAGCCGACCAAGGCCCTACTCCATCCCGAGCAGGTCTGGCCCGCCGCGGGAGAAACGTCCCTGCTGATCGGCGCCCGCATCGTCCCCGTTTTCCTGTTCCTCGCCCTCGGAACGGGGGTGGGCGTCCTGTGGGCCTGGCACAAGAACCGGAACGGCGGCCGGAATCGGAAGATGAAGGTCACCGACATGGCCAAGGCCCGGGACATCGAGCCGCTGATGGCCAAGGCGGTCACCGACAAGGCCCGCTCCCTGCGCCCCAGCCTGAAGGACACCAAGCACATCGACGTGAAGGACACCGGCATCCTTCTCGGCAATCTCCAGGGCAGCCGCCACGAGGTACGCATGGGGTTCGAGGACGTCGCCGTCGCGATCATGGCGCCCCGGTCCGGCAAGACCACCTCGCTCGCCATCCCCTCCATGCTCGGCGCACCCGGCCCGGTCCTGCTGACGTCGAACAAGGCCGCCGGTGACGCCTTCACCACCGCCTACGAGGCAAGGGCCCAGGCGGGGGCGGTGTGGACCATGGACCCGCAGCAGATCGCGCACGCCGCCCGCGATATGTGGTGGAACCCCCTCGCCAGCGCGAACACCCTGGACGGGGCGAACCGGCTCGCCGGACACTTCCTCGCCGCGAGCGTCGATGCGTCCCAGCAGGGCGATTTCTGGTCGAAGGCCGGCAGCAACATCCTGTCCCAACTGCTGCTGGCCGCCGCGCTCGACGAGCGGCCGATCACCGACGTCATGGCCTGGCTCGCCTTCCCCGCCGACCGCACGCCGCTCGACGTCCTGCGCGACCACGACTTCCCCGCCGTCGCCGCCCAACTCAAGGGCACCGTCGAGGGGCCGCCCGAGACCCGGGACGGCATCTACGAGACCGCCCGGCAGTACGCCTCCGCCCTCCTGAACGCGGAGATCGCCGCGTGGGTCACCCCACAGAAGGACGCCGAGGAGTTCCGCCCAGAGCAGTTCGTCACCTCCAGCGACACGCTGTTCCTGCTCAGCAAGGACGGCGGCGGCGGAGCCTCGGCACTGATCGCCGCGTGCGCGGACTCAGTGATGCGCGCCGCGACCGCGCAGGCCGAACGCGCAGGCGGGCGCCTGGATCCGCCCATGCTGGCGATCCTCGACGAGGCCGCCAACGTGTGCAAGATCAGCGACTTGCCGGACCTGTACTCACACCTCGGCAGCCGCGGGATCATCCCGATCACCATCCTCCAGTCCTATCGCCAGGGCCAGAAGGTGTGGGGGGACGCGGGCATGGACGCGATGTGGAGCGCTTCCACCGTCAAGGTAATCGGCTCCGGAATCGATGACCCGGACTTCGCGGACAAGCTCTCCCGCCTGGTAGGCGACCACGACGTGCAGACCACGTCGACCTCGTACTCCGAGTCCGGCAAGAGCACGTCGGTGTCGATGCGGCAGGAGCGGATCCTGCCCGCCGACGCGATCCGCGCCCTGCCCAAGGGCACCGCGCTCTGCTTCGCCACCGGCATGCGCGCGGCCATGCTTGATCTACGGCCGTGGTACCGGGAGCCCGGCGCGGAGGAACTGTCCGCCGCGTCCACCCGCGCGTCGCAGGCGATCACCGCCCGCGCGGTTGCGAAGCACACGCCCACGCAGTCCGACTTCGGGAAGGCCGCGTGAGCAACACCCCGCTGCACCTGGTGCCGGTCCGCTCGCGCCAGGCGAAGGAGTTCGTGCGGACCTGGCACCGCCACCACCCGCCGCCCGCCGGGCAGATCTTCGCCGTCGGCGCCGCCGACGAGACCGGCGTCCTGCGCGCGGTCGCGATCGTCGGCCGGCCCGTGGCACGCCACCTCGACGACGGCGCCACCCTCGAAGTCACCCGGACGGCCAGCGACGGCACGCGTAACGCCAACTCGCTGCTCTACGGGGCATCGTGGCGCGCGGCGAAGGCACTCGGATACCGGCGACTGATCACGTTCACGCAGGAAAGCGAGAGCGGCGCCTCTCTGCGTGGCGCGGGCTGGCACCTGATCGCCCGCCGTCCACCGCGGGCCGGATGGCACACCGTTTCCCGGCCCCGGACCGGCAACGGCAATGACCACGTCGCTCGCTTCCTGTGGCAAGCCCCTGACCGTACGCCGGCAGTCCCCAGCACCGTTCCCCCAGCACGCCCGACCGGACCGGAGTAGCCCTGCACATGGTCGACTTGACCGCACACACCCGCCTGCTCGGCGAGGTTTCGCCCTCCCTGAAAGAGCTGTCCGCCGAGGCCAGACGTATCCGAGAGGGTGAGATCGCCAAGCCCGTCCGCGAGATCGCACCCCTCAGTCTCCGGGTGCACGAGCTGGCCGTGCAGTGCACCCGGCAAGTCCACGACCTGTCGGTCAGCCGGTATTCCGCGATGGAGGGCGGCGCCGAATCCTTGGCGCACCTTGCCGGCGCCTGCGCACAGATCTCGCTCTCCGCCACCCTGTGCAACCTCGCCATCCATCACCGCACCGAGATCTACCTGTACGAGGACGCCGATCCCACCCCCGCAACCAGCGCCGATCAACTTCGCCGCGCTGAGGACGAGATGCAGCGCGCCGCCACCACCTATCGAGCCGTGGCACAGCAGTTTTCCCGCCGCCTCGCATCCTTCACGACGCGCCCTGAGTTCCTGCACCGCAGTCCCACCCAGGCCAACGCGAAGGCGACGACCCCTGCAGCCCGGCAGCGAACCTGACAGCACCCCCGAGCCGGACAAGCGCGGGACCTCACGCCTGGAGAAGACCTGCACACCTACGAACCCCACGACATCGAAGACATGACCACACGAGATGCCGTGGACGCCGTGACCGCGGACGTACGCGACCACCACATCACCCTGGACGAAACCGGCCTGTTCAACGCCATGCGGCACATCGGCCTGCTGTGCCACCTCACCGCGCGCGTGGCCGCCGACGCCGAGTATCAGCTCGCACCGAACATCGCCGACCTCCCGCCCGCCAGGACCCTCGGCGCGAGCGCCCACCACCTTGGTCAGGCCATCGCCCACTACACCCAGGCGCTCGCCCAGCTCATCACCCTCACCACCGCAAGGCAGGACACGCTCCAACCGCAGCCCGACGCACTCGGCCACCACAGCAGCCTGCGGGTCCACCTCGATGATGCCGGCCGGGCGATGGCCGCCGCCCGCGCCGCGCTGGAAGCACAGCAGCACCACCCTGCCGCGAGCGCACCCGCCCCGGCCCACCGGCACGACTCGTCGGCGGTCCGGCGACGAGCATGACGACACCGCCCTACCGATGAGGGCCTCCTGAAATAGTGAACGCCGCCGAGCCGCTCGTCGCGGAGCAGCGCCGCCAAGGCGTCATCCGCCCAGGGAGTTTGTCCGCTCTCTCCCTCGCGCAGGAGGCTGCGCTGCACTCCGTCACACGGGGCCAGGTGACGATCTCCGGCGGAAAGTCGGTCGTGGGTCGGGCAGATATCCGCGTCGCTATCGGTACCGTCCACGCGCTGGAGTCCCGCGGTCTCGTGGCCCGCGAGGACTGCGTGCTCTGGCTCCACCGCGCGCGTCCATCTCACCGCTGACAGTAGCCACGCCCTGGCCGCCGACTTCCACCGGTCACGAGCCGCTGCCCGACCCGCCACCAGCCCGAGCGCTACGGCGACAGGCGCAGCTAGCCGCTGATCTCGCCCCGCTGACCCACCCAACGGCGCTGACCTGGTCCCGTGGAACTCCTCGCCCGCAGATCGCTCACCGGAACCACCGGCATCTCGCGGGAGGAGAGAACAACCGCACCCCCTCTGGCCAACGGGAGCGAAAGCCGCCGGCCAGCAGAGCGACGTGAGTCCCCGTCGTCCGCCGAGTGACGGCCTGAACCTCCCACGCACGCGACCGCGTCGACTGCGCCGGCGAACCCCTCACCGAAGGCAGTCACCACCGCGTGCACACCCCCACATTGACTTCGCCTGCCGCTAGCGCGCCAACCGCAAGGACCTAACCATCACCAATTCCGAAACTCCCGCCTTCCGATGCATCTCTCTCGGCGCGGGAGTTCAATCCAGCACTCTCCTTGCCCTGTCAGCCGAGGGCATTCTCCCCAAGGTCGACTACGCGATTTTCGCTGACACCGGATGGGAACCCAGGGCAGTTTATGGCCACCTTGACCGACTGGAAGAGGAGATAGCCGCACCCGCGGGAATACCTGTACTTCGCGTATCGGCCGGAAACATCCGCCACGATGCCCTGGACCCAAATCACCGGTTCGCCTCCATGCCGCTCCACATTCTCAATCTGGACGGGCGACCTGGAATGACCCGACGCCAGTGCACCGGCGAATATAAGGTAAAGCCGATAAAGCAGAAGGTTCGCGAACTGCTCGGGCATCCCTATCCCGCACGCATCCCGAAGGGGGTGTTCGTCGAACAGTGGATAGGTATCTCGACCGATGAATTCCACCGCGCGAAAGACGCGGACGTCAAGTACATGCGCAACCGGCATCCCCTTCTGGACATGTCCTGGAGCAGGGCCGACTGCATGCGTTACCTGACCTCGCTCGGTCTCGCCGATACGCCGAAGTCGAGTTGCCTGGGGTGCCCGTTCCACGGAAATGTGCAGTGGAGGCATATCAGGGACACCTCTCCGTCCGAGTGGGCGGACGTCGTCGAATTCGACGCGGCCATCCGCCAGGGCAATGCCCGTGCCAATGCGTCGGGCCGCCGACTGCTCGGTGAGGCGTTCCTGCACCGCTCCCGCGTGCCGCTGAGCCAGGCGCCGATCGACCACGTCACCGCCGCCGAGCGGTCAGCCCTGCGGATCAGCGCGGACGAGGCCGATGTCTTGGAGGACGGCGTCGAGGACGGCTGCTCGCCCTGGGCGTGCCGCGGCGACGCCGACGCGCTGACGCAGGACGACTTCGGACTGGCCACGTGATACTCGACCTCTTCGCGGGGCCGGGGGGCTGGAGCAGGGCACTGCACGTCCTCGGCGTGCGCGACGTCGGGCTGGAATGGGACCAGTGGGCGTGCAAGACCCGTGCCTGGGCTGGGCAGTTGACCATCCGAACCGACGTGGCGATGTATCCGACCTGGCCGTTCGTCGGCCGTACCCGCGGTGTGATCGCCTCGCCGCCGTGCCAGGCGTGGAGCATGGCCGGCAAGCGCCTGGGCCTGCTCGACCAGCCGCTGGTGCACGCGGCCGTCGAGGACCTGGCCGCCGGTCGCGACACCCGCGCACGCCTTCTCGCCGCCTGCCGCGACGAGCGCTCTCTGCTCGCCGCCGAGCCGATGCGCTACCTGTACGCGCTGAACGCGGCCGGCGAGCCCGACTGGGTCGCCATGGAGGAAGTACCGGATGTCCTGCCCCTGTGGAAGCAGTACGCGGCCGTCCTGCGCGGGTGGGGGTTCTCGGTCTGGTACGGGATTCTCAACGCGGCCGACTTCGGTGTCCCGCAGACCAGGAAGCGAGCAATCCTCCTGGCGTCCCGCATCCGGACGGCACAGCCTCCCGCGCCCACGCACGCCCAACTCGCGGAGCCCGATTCGCTGTTCGGTCCGGGCCGCGCCCGCTGGGTCAGCATGGCCGAAGCTCTGGGATGGGGAGCGACCGACCGCCCCGTCCCCACCGTCTGCGCGGGCGGCGGCCCCGGCGGCGGGCCCGAGCCGTTCCCTTCGGGCTCCCGCAAGACGCTGTCCGACGCCCGTGATCGCGGCACCTGGATGCCCCGGCCGGACGGGGCGGTCCTGCAGTCCCTTCACAAAGGCGCCGGGCGGGCCGCCCGGCACGGCACCGGTGCCGGTGCCGCCGACCCTCCGGCGGCGACGTTCACCGCCGAGGCCCGCCGCTGGTCCTGGTCCCTGCGCAGCAACAACCAGGCCAACGCCACCGTCCGTCCGCTGTCCGAACCGGCCGACACCTTGTTCTTCGGGCACCGCGCGAACGAGTGCACGTGGATCGCCGAGCCCACTGCGCCTTTGGCCGAGGACGCCGACGCGCCGGCCGTTCCCGAGCCCATCCGTATCACCGCCCGCGAGGCCGGCCTCCTGCAGACCTTCCCAGCCGACTACCCCTGGGCCGGCAACAAGGGCCAGAAGTTCTCCCAGATCGGCAACGCCGTGCCACCGCTCCTCGCCGGCCACCTCCTCGCCCCGCACCTCGGCATCGCCCTCGACCCCGAAGACTTCACCCTCGCCGCCTGATGCCCCACACCCCCGATCCCGACGAAGACGACCTCGACACCATCGCACCGCCCCAGCCGGTGTTCCACGTCGAGCAGGCCCTCCTCGGGGCCCTCCTGCTCGACCCGCACCGTGTCGAGGACGTAACCGGCATCGCCGCCGACACTTTCTCCACCTCCGCGCACACCGCGCTGTACGCCGCGATCACCACCCTGCCGCGCCCCGACCCCGCCGCACACGCGAAGAACACCCAGTGGCTCGACCGCGTACTCGCCGAGGCTCGCAAGCAGGCGCGCGGGCTGACCACCTCCTATCTGCACACCCTCGTCCAGGTCTGCCCCTGGCCCAGCCACGCCCCCGCCTATGCCCGGATGGTCGAGGCGGAGCACGCCCGCCGCCGCCTGCAGACGGCCGCCGAACGGCTCATCCACACCATCCACGACGTCTCCCTCCCGCACCCCGTCCACACGGTGCTCGCCGAGGCCGACGCACTCGCCTCAGTCGTGGACGACATCGCCCACCGCTTCCCACCCCGGGCGGGCGTGTTGCCCCACACCACGGCACCGCCGCCGCCAGCCGCGCCCGACCGCGCAGAGGCCGTCGAGGAGGAGCAACTCCTCCTCGCCACCGCCGCGGCCTACCCTGCCGACGTCGACTCCGTCCGGTGGCTGCTCCCCGACGACCTCACCCTGCCGTTGCACACCGGCCTGTGGCAGTGCATCACAGCCCTGACCCGCCGCAACGAGCCCGTCGACCCCGTCACGGTCCTGTGGGAAGCCCAGCAACGCGGTCTCCTGGACGGAAGTGAACCGGGCGAGGTCCTGCGCACGCTGGCCGAACCCGCCGGTTCCGTCGAGCACTGGGGTGAGCGGGCATTGCAGCGCTCCCTCCTCGCTACGGCCGAGCACACCGGCCGACGCATCAGGACGTACGCCGGCGATCCGGCGAATACCCCGTTCCAACTCGTCGTCGGCGCCCGCCGCGCCCTCGCCGACATCTCCGCCGTCCGCACCCGCTGGCAGCACGCCACCGAAGTCTCCCCGCCACAGCGGCGGCAGCCCGCGCCCACCACCCGCGCCGGACCCCCGACCACCAGGGCCGCGCACGCCACCCGGTCCACACCAGCAACCCGGTAGACCCCGAGTGCCGGTGGCCGGGCCCGAAGGCCCGGCCACCGGCAGAACAGATGAGACCCCCACGTGACTCCCGCCATTGACGCCCACGTCCGCCTCGACACCCACCCCACTCACCCAAGCGCGGTGCAGGCGGTCCTGACCGGCAGCCAGGCCCACGTCGCCCTCATGGCTCTGGAGGCCGCCGACTGGAGCGTCGCCGCCACCAACGTCCTGGTCCTGGCGCGCATCGATCACGAGGAGCCCTACTGGGCCGACGACGCAGCTAAGCGCCTGACCGCCGAAGGCATCACCGTCGAGATCACCCCTCGGCTCCAGGAGGCCATCGACGAGGAATGGACCTGGCCGAACTACCCGATGCCCGGGTGCACCCGCAAAGAAATCCGAGAGATCTCCAACCAGGCCCAGAGGATCCACGACGACATCCGCAACGGCCGCCTCCTCATCCACGCCCACGCCCGTGACGGCCACACCACCATCGCGGTCGGCACCTACCTCCACCCGGGCGGCAAGTCCGTGCACCTGCACGGCGAGGACCACCTGCGCCAGGTCGCCGACACCTTCGTCTCACCCGCGCAGGCGCTGATGGCCTTCGAGAAGTTCCACGCGGCCCAGATGCGCCCCGGGCCGGCTCCCATGACCGATGCCGAACGCGCCGCCATCGCAGCGCGCTCCGTCTTCGACGTCACCACGGCCAAGTCCGAACCTCCCCGCCCGGAACCAGAGACCGTCCCCGTCTACCTGGCCGCCCCCGGCGACCACGACGCGCTCCTCGACAGCTTCCTCGACGCGCACAGAGAGTTCGAGAAGTGGCGGACCTGGTCGGATGACACGACCCACGCCATCCACGAGTCGCAGACCCTGCGCATCGAGCGCGTCCACGAAACCCCCGCCCGCGAAGTCACATGGACCGTGGCCGCCTACGAGACACCCGTCTCCGAGCGCATGTGGGTCCTCACCGCAACCGGCACCACCCCCGCCCCGGTGTTGCAGGATCTCCTGATCCACCTCGCCGACGGCGATGGCTGGGACTCGGTCACCGGTGCCCCGGCAGACGAGAGGATGGTCACCGCAGCCACTCGGCCGCTCACGGAGGCTGGGTGGAAGCACACCTTGACCGGGTTCGGGATCCGTTGGGCTTCCCCCGACGGGAAGGCAGGCGTTCAGTTTGACCCACTGACCGCGCAGCACCCGCAGAACCCAGCCGCTTGGACCATCTGGGCCGGCACCGGTCCCGACCGGCCAACCTGGGCCATCACCGCGTCCCCGAACACCCCCAGTTCGCTGCTTGCAGGTCTCGCAGAAACCCTCACCCAGGAGACCGGCACACGCCAGGTCCAGCCGGGCCGCGAGCCCACGACCCGCCTGACCGCCAGTGTGACAACGGCTCCGACGGTCGCCGCCAGCCGTTCACGCTGATCATCCGCCCGCACGAGCGGAGCAACATAGCGCGGGATCGCCGGTTGGCCAAACCGGCGATCCCGCGGACCATGGATAGTCCACCGCCACCCACTGCCCGGACGTCGAAAGGAACCGCCAACGACCGCAGACACGACTCGAAGCGCAGCCCGCCAGGTGAAATGCGGCAGTATCCGCTCACGCTGCGGCGTAGCTCGCCCGGAACAGAACCTGCGCCCGCTCCACGTCCCTCGGCGTACGGAGCTGGACCTCCAGGTCGCCCGTCCCGTGATGACCGAGACCCGATACGTCCCGGGTGAAGCCCGGAACGAGATCGACCTCCTTCGGGTTGACCTTCAGGTAGACCAACAGCTTGCTCCGCTGCGGCGGGCACAGGCAGGCAAAATTCCGCAGCCGCTGATACGCCCGGTACGTCTTGCGCTCCACGCGGTTCACGCCGTCCCCGAGCCCGAGCAGGACCTCGTCGACTGCGCCCGCCAACTCCGCCATCGCCGCGCCCTTGCCGTCGGCCGCTGCCTGGGCAAAGGACTGGCGCCGTGCCCGGCGAGCCACCTGGCCGCCGCTCACGGAGGCCACGGTCTCAACGCCGAGCAGATCGCTGCCGAAGAGTCGGTAGCGGACAAGGTCGATCGAGCGCCTGTGCTCGCGCACGGCGTGCACGTCGTAGCGGGTGAAGTCGCCGGCGACGCAGATCAGGCGCGGGCCACTCCACAGGACCTGGGACGCGGCCGTCACCCCGAACCGGTCGCGGACCAGGTGCTCGAACTCGGCACGGTGGTCCATCAACCAGGCCAGGTAGAACAGACCCTGGTTGATCACGCCGGCATCCGTGCCGCGCTTGTACTCGACGATGACCGGCGAGCCGTTCTCGTCCAGCCCGAGCGAATCGATCCTGCCTCCATGCACCGGACCCGTGCTGTACTCACTCGCCAGGAATCGGACGCCCAGCAGCGTCTGCATGTGCGCCTCGACGAGACCCTGCACGTCGGCCTCGATCTCAGCAAGACGCGGCATGACCTCGGTCATGCCGCTATTCGTCGTGTCCGTACGGAACAGCTTCAGGCCCGACACCCCCTCCTCGGCTCGGAATTCACCAACGCCGACGAGGTACGGGATTATTTCCGCGAGAGACTTCGGGGGCATGAAGATAGTGTCAGACCCTAGTACCGCCCAATCGGGGAGCAGTCACGTCCCCCGATCACCGGGAGTTCACGATTCCCCCATGCGTCCCCCAAAACATCTGACGATGCGTCAATGTACTACAATAGCGCAGGTCAGAAGGGCTTACAGAATGACAGGGTGTGTGTCTTCTAAGCACCTGCTACACAAGGCATCCCGCACCTCTTCCCCACTGGCCTGCAACATGCCTCCGGGGCCGCGCTGGCGGATGAGCACACGAAGGGCTGGCAGCCAATGCGATGCTGTCGGTGTTGCCCGCCGGCCGGAAGATGGCCGTGGGCGCAAGTGAGCAGGTGGACCAGGACGGCGAACAGCAC
Source organism: Streptomyces sp. NPDC091292 (assembly GCF_044757265.1). Classification (NCBI taxonomy): domain Bacteria; kingdom Bacillati; phylum Actinomycetota; class Actinomycetes; order Kitasatosporales; family Streptomycetaceae; genus Streptomyces; species Streptomyces sp. NPDC091292. Next base: position 50,027 of record NZ_JBIVUQ010000035.1, read on the forward strand.
GAGGACGGCCGCCGCTCCCCCATGCGCCGAGGCGGTCGACAGGGCGCCCGAACTTCACCCTACAGGTACGGGCTGTAGTTGAACTAAAGAGGTCGTCTCAGTTGGAGGCGAAAAGGAGCGGAGCCGAAAGCGGGGCCAAAGCGCCCTTCGTGGATCGTTGGATCGGTTTGTGTCGAGAGCCTCGTGTGAACGATCATCAGGCGGTGAACACAGACTACTGGGTGGTGCTCGCGGACACGGAGCGGGAACAGTGGGGCTACGTGCCTCGCAAGACTCTCGGACCGCTGAGCTTCGGCGCCAAGCGCCATGAGGCCGTCACGGCCATGGCGGAACATGGATTTTCAGCTGCTGAGAGCGAGATTGAGCGCTGGAACCCCCAGCGTGCCCAGTGGCGGGTCGAGTTCCGCAGGGCTGAGTCGGACAATCGGCGACCCGCGGTGAAGTGTTACTTCGTCGAAGGCGTGGGCTTGACGTGCGTGCTCGTTGATGGATTGCGTGGCCCCCAAGTCACATTCCACGGGGTCCGTCTTATAGGCCGTGTGCCGTCTGAGCTGGACGCGGAGATGGAGGCTCATGCCCTGGAGCGGGGCTTGGGCATTTGGTATTGCCTCGGGGGCGATCTCAGCTGGCCTGGCTTCGAGTTCGATCGAGGCGCACAGCGCGCTGGCGATGCGGTGGTGAGTTGGGCGTCGTTCTTCAACACGGCGGGAATCGCGGGCACCTCTTGGGACATCACTCCGGCTGAGGTCTGGCACCACGAATAGGCCCCTCGGGCTTCGGCCGCGACGAACAAACCTATGCGGCGAGTCGGCGGCTACAGACGAAGACGTCGGCAAGACCGACATGCGAGGAAGCTTGGCTTCGTTTTCATAGCACCGGTGCCGGTTTCGACATCCGTTGCGCCAAGGCATCTCAGCAGCCTCGGCCGAGGATGGAGGATCGTGAGGTGGCAGGCATCTTGGGTAAGCGGTGCCTTGGTGGGCTCCGAGGCTCGTTGCTCTGGCACGGACATAGTGAGCAGTTGGTGCCGGATGGACTGTGGGAGCTCTTCCAAGAGGTGGCGCCAGAGGCGCCGATGCGCGCCCAAGGAGGCAGTCGGCGGCGGTGTAACGATCGGGCAGTCCTGGCAGCGATTCTCTTCGTCGCCACGTCAGGCTGCACTTGGCGGCAGTTGCCACCGGTCTTCGGTGCCTCCCGGCAAATGGTCCACCGGCGTTTCGCTGGATGGTTCAAGGCCCGGGTGTGGGCGAAGTTGCACCGGGTGGTGCTGGATAGGTTCGGTGCGAACGGCAAGCTGGACTGGACCCGGTGCGCGATCGACTCGGCAAGTGCTCGGGCGGTAAAGGGCGACCCTCTGACCGGACCGACGCGTTGCCCCGTAAATGATCGCCGAGTGGCTGGGCATCACGAGCCCGGTGCCCGGATAGCCGCCGTCGGCGGTGGTCGTGGTTGTGCCAACGGCGGTCTTCGCGCCGGACTCTTCCCATGCCTTGCAGTCGTTGCGGTTGCCGGGCAGGGGCCGGCCGACCACCACGATGAGGCGGGTGTCGGCGTCGATGACGACCTGGTGGTTGGTGGAGTACCGGTAGTTCTTCGACTGCTCGGCGACGGTGTGATCGCGGGTGGGGACCAAGGTCCCGTCCACGATCAGCACGGTGTCCTTCGCGAACCGTTTGCGAGGCTGGAGGGCGAGCATAGGCCCGAGGTGATCAATTATCCGGTCCGCTGCCGACTTGGAAACCCCGAACAACGGGGCCAGTTGGCGCATGGTCAGGTTCCTGCGCCAGTAGGCCGCGACCAGCAGGGCCCGGTCCTCCAGGGCCAGGCTCCACGGTCGGCCCCTGCGGACTGCGTCCGCACCCTCGCGCCGCAGAACCGTCACCAGCTTGCCGAACTGCCGCGGGCTCAGCCCGGTGAACGGGGCTATCCAGAACAGCTCCGACGCCGTGAGAACACCAGCCACATCGAGATCATCTCGCCCGTGATCGAGAGGGAATCAGATGCGGACGCTCAACCGCAGGTTAAGCAGATGGCGCAGACGAGCAGAGGCACCACGAAGGGTTCCAAGCCTCCTCACCTCGTCCACCTCAAGTTCCAGCCGGTCGGCGAGAGCGAGTACGGCGGCGTAGGGCCGTTCGCCCTGCTCGAGCTTCGCTGCAACGGCTTCGAGGACAGCTCGAAGAGCGCCGGGATTCGCGCCGGGATGTTCTGCCAGCAGGCGAAGAAGCTTGTTGTCGTTCCAGACGCTGTCTCGGGCCGTGCTCAGTTCCTGGAGGGCTTCGGAAGGGTTGTGGGGATTAGCCGCCAGGGCTTGCCAGACGAAAGGGTACGGACATTGCGCGAGACGATGCAGGACAAAGCTGTCTCTCTCGCCATGCGCCAGTGCAAGGTAGTCGGCAGGCGTGGGCACGAGGATGGCCTCTCAAGGTGGTCCAAACCGTCATCCTGCCACTGCACCTTCGCTACAGAAGACCCCGGGCCGGTCATGCGCGACCATCACTTACGGGACAGCCCTGAGTCCGACCGATCGCGGCAAGCTCGGGGCAAAGATTCACGTCATCTGTGACCGCAACGGTCTGCCGATCTCACTGGGCGTCTCCGGTGCCAACCTGCACGACAGCCAGGCCCTCATCTCCCTGATGAGGGCCATTCCGCCGATCCGCTCTCGCTACAGACCGAGACGTCGCCGCCCGGCCAAACTGCACGCAGACAAGGGATACGACTTCGACCATTTACGAGCGTGGCTCCGCCGCCACCAGATCACCCCTCGCATGGCCCCTCGAGACGCCGAACCTTCCAACCGCCTGGGCCGACATCGCGTAGGGCGAACCCCGCAATGGGTCTCACGGAGGTCAGGTCCGCTGCCAGCCCTCGGTGACTGGGGGAAGTCCGGCGTAGGCGCGCAGGGCGTTCTGGGAGTCTGGCAGGCCGCGGTCGTGGAGTTGTCCGGCAACCGCTCGACCGACCCAGGGGTGCTCCAGGTTTGCCAGAGCATGCACCAACTGCGCTTGCGCGGCGGGCAGGTCGGCATAGCAGGGCAGAGGGCTCTGTAGCGGTGCCGGGAAGAGCCTATCCAGGGCGGCTCTGGTTCGGCGTCCGTTCCGGTCCCGCTCGATGCGGGGCAGGCAGGCGGCGAGCGCGGCCTGCGGAACGCCCGTGGCGAGGGTGCGCAGAGTGGTCTCGATGTGGCCGTGGAAGTCGCCCTCGTTGTAGTCGGTGGCGGGTGTGGGCGCGGGGTTGACTGCCGCGACGGCGAGTTCGGCGGTGGCGCGGTCGAGTAGCCCAGCGTCGAGTGTCCCGTCGCAGCTGCTGGCGATCCGGATGAGTGCGGTGGCGGCGGCCCACCGCACCAGGCCGTCTCCATCTTCCAGATACGGGGCGAGGTCGCCGGCCCGCGGCAAGGTGCCGACAAGTCCTGCGGCGACCAGGGCGGTGGCCGTCACGACGGAATCGTGGTCGCGTTCGGCGAGATCGAACAGGCGCGGAAGCGTGCCGGCGGATGCCTCGGGGAACCAGGCGAGCAGGTAGGCGGTCCGGATCCGGATCCGGGGTTCGTCGTCGTCGAGCAGGGCCAGCAGCAGGGGAAGTTCGGCCAGGACCGCGTCGTACGAGCGGAGCGCCGCGTCCCGCGCGTCGACAGGCATGCCGGCCGCCACCGCCGCCCGGGCCTGAAGCAGTTGCTCGCGTCGCTGTTCATCCTTCTCGACGGCAAGCTGCTCGTCGTACCAGGGCAAAATCGCATCCGGGGTGAACTGAGCGGCGACCGCGCGCCAGGCGACGATGTTGATCCCGGTGGCGACGTCGTACTCGTCGTGCCAGTCGACCGCCAGACGGGTCAGCATCCACATCAGCTCCTCGCGGAGAGGCCGGGGACCGGCCACAGCGAGCCGGGCAAGGAAGGGCACCACGAACGGGGATGCCTGATACCGAGAGCCCTGGTGAAAGATGCCGTTGAACAGGCCGCCGAGCGCCTTCTGCCGTACCTTGTCGTCTTCGCCGCACAGGGCGCGCAAGCGGTCGGGTACCTCCGCTCCGGCTTCCAGGTTCGCCCAGTCCACCTCATCCAGCCCGGCCAGCAATCCGTCGTACTTATCGATCATGGCGGCAGGATGACACGGCCGTCTGACATCGGCGGACTACCACTGTCGCTCGCATGCCGCTGACGTCTTGAACTGCTGCGATGCAGCCCTCACCCCGTCGCAGGTACAGCAACGGTGTGGTCGATGTCGACGCCGGTCGACGGTGTAGTGAGACCTTCCCGTCGTAGGGGCTGGTCCAAGTGCCGGTTACGGCCCGGCGCCCCTGGTCCTGAACGGTGTCCCGGCCCTCGCGGGCGAGGACGACCTCACGGTCTTCCGCTCAGATCACGGGGCGCCGAGAAATCCAGATCTTGGATGCTGTGCCTGTCAGGTTCCGGACGCGACCTTGACCCGGCAGATCAATGAGAACCGGGCGTCACTCGACTACGCCGACGCCCCTGCGCGTGAACTACGGCCTGCCCTCAATCAGTTCCGCATGGCGAAGGGGCCCACCGACTTCGTCGGCGGACCCTCGCGAGAGATCACCGCTGCAGCGCAGCGTCCTCAAAGGTCCACGGATGCAGGAGCCGTACAGCCCCAAGGATGCCGAAGACCCGATTGCCGGTCATGAAATGCGTAGAAGGCTAATTCAATGGCAGCGGAGCCGGTCCTGCGGGGACGGTTCCTGCGATGCGGAAGTTGTCGGCGTGGTGAAGTGTGAAGTACTCCCAGCCGGCGGCCGTGTCCGAGCGGGCGCGCAATAGGCCCGCGTCTTCTCCGGTGTAGTTGGCTTCAGTGACGACGTACTTGTCGTTCGCCGCCGACTTCAGAGAATACTTTTGATTTTCTTCGGACACTAGCGTGAAGGTGTACAGCTCCCATCCGTGGGGATCGCCAGTGCGGGCGCGCAGCATTCCCTCGTAGTTTCCGGTTTGGTTGACCTCGGTAGTGACGAAGAGGTTATTGGCTGCGGATCGGAGTGCCACCTTCGTCCCGCTGTCGGGGGTGTGCAGCGTAAATTGCTGCCAGCCGCCGACAGTGTCGCTGCGGGCACGCAGCTTGCCTTCATGCGTGCCGGAGGCGTTCAGTTCAGCGGTCACGTACTTGCTGTTCGCCTGGGCATTGAGGGACCAGCGGGCGACTTGGGTGCCGATCCAGTCGGTGATGTCGTCGAGGCGGGTCTCGGTGGCATCCTGGCGTGTTTCCTCTGAGCCGAGGCATCCGCCCTGCCAGGAACGGCTGCTGATGGCGACGAGTTCGTCACCACTGGTTCCGGCGCGAAGCGCCGGGCCGCCTGTGTCACCCATGCAAACCGCGGCATCGGCCTGGCCAACGATGTTCAGTTCCGCGCCGCTCGTGCCGGTAACAGTAAAGGTGCCTGAATGCAGCAGGTTGGGTATCCACGTGTACTTGGTCCGGCCGTATCCGGCGACGGTCAGTTCCTCGCCGTTGGCGGGAGCCTTGGGGCTGAGGGCCACGGGTGTGATGTCGTACACGGGTGAAGAGAGCTTGGCCAGCACCAGATCCCGGTCGGTCCGGGGGACCAGTTCCACGATGTCGCGGACCTGGCCGGCCGTGGTGCTGAGATTGGTGCGTCCGATGGTGGCCTTGGTGGGCAGAGAAGGCGCACCTGCGGCGACGGACGGCGGCCGGGTTGAGCCGTCGGCGAAGCAGCTCGCGGCGGTGACGATCCACTGCTGCTCGATGAGTGCTCCTGAGCAGACTCTGTTCGTCTGGCCTATTTCGATCTTCGCGACGAAAGGCGTCTCCCCGTTATTGGCCGGGTCACCCACTGTTGCCTGGGCCGGAAAGGCAACGAGCGTTGACGTCGCCACCAGCACGCCGGCGAGCCAGGCTGCGTATCGCGCTGTTGTACTCATTGTTCTCCCTGGAAGTCAGATTCGACGCGCCGAAGCAACCGCCCTTTCAGGGGCGGCTGTTGGTGAGGCGGGGCGTGTGGTGCTACTGCTGGAGTCAGCTGGCGATGCGGAGCTCGATGAGCATCGTGGGATCGCCGCTTGCGCCGGCCTCGCCGTAGCCGGTGAAATCGTTGGCGGGAGCGTTGATGACGGTGATTGTGCCGTCATCCTTCTTGATGGTGGTCTTCACCGGGTCGGCAGAAGTCCAAATACCGTACGCCTGGGGGATCTCCAGCGTGAGGAAGGCGGGCTTGGCCGTGACGTCAAAGCAGAAGTCTTTCTGCCCGTGACGGCTCATGACCATGATGTCCTCGCTGACGCCGCAGGTAGTAAGCAGCAGATGACCGTCACCTCGCTTGAGGACCGCCCCCGTCTCTGCTGCGATCTTTTCCGCACCCGGATAGCTGAAGTCCTCGATTGCGTAAGGCATTTCACCTTCGACAGCCAGGTTGGCATCAGCACGGCTTTCGGCGTGCGCAACGCCGAACGTTGTTGCTGCACCAGCAAGTACGGTCGCCAGAGCGGACATTAGGGCCTTGTGTACACGGGATATGGGCATGGTGAGCCTTTCCATACAAGCGACGGGTGGTAACGACCCATCAGCGCACGGCAAGTGAAGCACGGTCAAGATTCCGACCACAGGGCTGCCTCTGTGATTCACGTCACCGAAACTTCCGGAGTTCTCTCGCAATTAGCGGTCATGTCGGCCGGAGTTAACCAGTTCGACTCAGACCCCACGGTCAGCCTGCAACCCCTTGACCTGCACGTTCCAGTTCCTGAAAGATCATCGGGCACGTCTTCGGGCCTGCAGCGAGGGCTGCCCGGATGGTGTGTTCCATCAAGCGGTACCAGCCCGGCCAGGACACTGCATGGATTCCGCCTGCCCCCGTAATACGCGCAAAGTCAGTATCTACATATGCGCCTTACGTGTGGCGCTCATGCGGCGTGACCGGCTGGACCGCCTTCCACATTGAAGGGGTCGTCGAATGAAACGGCGTATAACCTCCCGGGCGCCAAGTCCGGGCGTACTGAAGAGATTCAGAGCACGACGACAGGCTCTGGGGATACTGCTGTCCGCGGGCATGCTGTCAGGTCTGCTGGGGGCACCTGCCGCCGTAGCGGCGGAGTCGGCAGCACTGCCTGCGGGCATACGCGCTGAAATCGTCGGCTACTGGGAGACCGGCGGGACCGGCCTGCAAGCGGCTGCCGAACAGGCGCTGCTCGGCGGGGACGAGGCGATCCAGAAGTTCCTGGAGGAAGCCGCGTCGATCCAGTACGACGACAACCGCATCGAGACCGCGCGGCTGGCGATGACCGGCGGTCCGGGCGTTCGGCAGGCCGCCAAGGACGCGATGCTGCTGTCGCCGGCCGAGCTGGAGACATGGCTTCTCACGGGTTTCCAGGCCCCGCTGGATGAGGACCAGAAGGTCGAGATCGCCCGGCTGGTAACACTGGGAGGTCGTGGTGTGCAGGAGGCGGGCAAGACCGCCCTCCAGGGCACCTCAGACGACAGGGAGTTGTTCCTCGCCGAGGGCCAGTACGAGGCCCAGAAGGACGACAACCGGGTCGAGACAGCCCGCCTGGCGTCGGCATCCAGCAGCGGTCCGAACCTGAAGGCGGCGGCCAAGCTGGCGCTTCAGGGCAGCTTTGAGGACATCGAGGAGTTCCTGGCGGTTGGGCAGTTCGTCGCCCGTAACCGGGACCAGGAGCACGCGACGGTCGAGGAGTTGGTCGAGCGGGCCAAGGCGGCCGGCAAGGATGCCGAAGACGCGACGAAGAAGGCGGAGGAAGCGTCCAAGAAGGCCATCACAGCCTCTCAGCTGGCCAAGGAAGCCGCTGCGAAGGCAGCCGCGGAGACCGAGGCCGCCAAGGACGACGCGACCAAGGCCGCCGTCAAGTCGCAGCAGGCTGCGGATGCCGCGCGGGCCGCGGCAGAGGCCGCGCAGGAGGCCATCGGCTCGGCGAACGCCGCTTCCGCAGCCGCGCGCCGCGCCTCGCTCGCCGCCGCGCAGACGGCCTCGGCGGCAGCCGCAGCCGCCGAAGCAGCGAACAAGGCCCACCAGGCGGCCATCGCCGCCGCCGGCGACAGGGCCCTCGCCGATGGCGCCTACCTCGCCTCAGCGCAGGCAAGGCTCGCAGGGGCAGCTGCCAGAACCGCGGCAACCGCCGCCGACAACGCCGGGAAAGCCTCGGACGCCGCCGCGGGTGCCGCCCTGGCGGCCAAGAGCGCCTCCAGTAACGCGCGGGCCGCGGCTGACGCCGCTGACGAGGCAAACGACTATGCGGATGCCGCCGGTGTGAGTTCCAACGCTGCCCGCCAGGCCGCGGCCGAAGCGCGCCGTCACGCCATCGCTGCCGATCGTGCCGCCGACCGCTCCAGCGCCCGGGCCCGCCAGGCAGCCACCGCCGCCTACGGGGCCCGCGACGCCGCCAATTCCGCCGCTGCACACGCGGACAAGGCCGCCGACTTCGCAAAAGAAGCCGCCGACCAAGCGGGGAACTCGGCCACCTACGCTGCGGTGTCGAAGAAGAACGCCGACGCAGCCAAGGTGGCGGCCGACGCCGCGACAACAGCAGTGGCCAAGGCCAAGGAAATCACCACCCTGGCCAGGGAGACCGAGAACGACGACCTGCTCACCCGCACAGAAGGAGGGATCGAGCAGGCCCGCTCGATGAAGGCGGTCACCGAAGTCGGGATCTCGACCGCCGCCGCCACACAGCAGCAGGCACTGGCGCTGGACACCACCGCCTCCGAGCTCGCCCAGGAGGCCGGCCGGCCCGACGTCGATGTCCAGGCCACTGCCGCCAAGGGCCGCCAGCTCGCCATGCAGGCCATCAAGCTCCTCGGCCCCTGGCACAAGGAAGCGGCAGCCCGTGCGCTGTCGGGGACCGACCAGGATGTCCTCGACTACCTGCGCACCCGCTGGAAGGAGGCCAACGACAGCGACATCCGCCAGCGTGTCGTCAATCTGAGCACTCAGAGCCCCTACGCGTCGGTGCGTACCGCGGCTACCGAAGTCCTCACCGGCACCCCCGCACAGATCGAGGCTTTCCACACCACCGGCCAGTTCGAGGCCGGACTCGATGACATGAAGGTCGACGCCGCCCGCCTGGCGGAGACCGGCGGCCCCAGCGTCAGCCAAGCTGCAAAGGCCGCGCTTGCCGACGGAACCGGCAAAGCACTCGCGACCTTCCTGCAGGTCGGCCAGTACGGCGAGAGCGCCACCGACGAGAAGGTCATCACCGCCCGACTGGCCGAGACCGGGGGGCCCGAGGTCCAGTCGGCCGCGAAGATCGCCCTCGCCGGCCCGCCGCAACTGCAGCACGAATTCGTCACCGTCGGCCAGTACATGGCCCAGCGCAAGGACGACCTCGCCACCCACCACGTCCACCAGGTCCAACGCCTCATCGCCGAAGGCTCCCTGGTCGCAGCCAAGGCACAAGCGGACGCCTGGCGCGCCGCCGAAGCCGCAGCAAAGGCCCGCAACGCCGCCGGCGAAGCCGCAGCAGCAGCGCTCGAAGCGCAGAAGTCCGCAGATCAGGCCGCACAGCACGCCGCCGACGCCGACGCCTCCGCGGATGACGCCGAACAAAGCGCCGCGAACGCAGCCGCATCAGCCGCGACCGCACGCAACGCCGCCAACCGGGCCGATGCCGACGCCACAGCAGCGGAGGACTCCGCCGCCGCTGCCGAATTCTCCGCCGCCTACGCCCGCCAGTCCGCAACCGACGCGAACAGATCCGCAGCCGCCGCGAAAGCAGAAGCCGACGCCGCAGGCAAGAGCGCAGAAGAAGCAGAAGCCGCCGCGAAGGAAGCCTGGCAGCACACCCGTAACCTTTACGAAAGGGAAATGGAGGAGGCACTCGAACAGGCAGAAGAAGAACGCAAGGCCAACGAACCCGATTCCAAAATATTCTGCCTCTCCTACACCATTCCCTACTACGGGTACCGGATCGGGGATTGCACCCCGGACCTCGGCCCCTACATAGACGCAGCGAAAGACCCCCGCACATGGGCAAACATCGCCTATGAAATGTCCGGCCTCGCCGACATAGAATCCTGCATCAAAGAGCCGGCCGCCATCAAATGCACGGTAGCCGTCCTCGGTGTCACACCGATGGGCAAACTCAGGCTCGCCTTCAAAATCGACAAGGCTGTCGACGCCCTCAAAGCCACCCGCACTGTCCGCCGCACCATCGCATGCCTCACCGGAGCGGCACACAGCTTCCCCGCCGGCACCAAGGTCCTCATGGCCGACGGCACCAGCCGCCGGATCGAACAGGTCCAGACCGGTGACCTCGTCACGGCCACCGACCCCACCACCGGCGAAACCGGCCCCAGGACCGTCACCCGCACCATCCACACCCCCGACGACCGCAACTTCACCGACCTCACACTCACCGACGGCTCCACCCTCACCTCCACCAGCCACCACCCCTACTGGTCCCAGAACGACCAGACCTGGAAAAACGCAAGCGACCTCAAAACCGGCGACACCCTGCGCACCCCGCAGAACGGCACGGCCACCGTCGCTCGTACCCACGACTGGCAGGGACTCCAGGACGCCTACGACCTCACCGTCGACGACCTCCACACCTACTACGCCTCGACCGGCACCACCAACGTCCTCGTCCACAACACAGGCGGAGCCTGTCCGCTTTGGGTGAAAAAAGCCAGCGACAGGCTAAATATATCTCCCGGTAGTGCTGGAGAGGGGCTGATATTCAATGCGGATGGTGCACCATATTTGGGCGTGGACAATGTACTGAGGAGCGGAACCGACGCAACTTCTAAAGAGATCAGCCAATTCCTCAAAGAGTCCTCTGACTTTAAGGAGTGGTTCGCCGGCAATAATCTGAGCGCAGCAGGCCACCCCGAAGCCAGGACCGCTTGGATGATGCGTAATGACGGCGCAAAAGGCGATGTGGTCCACATAACTATCAACAAGAATTACATTTGCCCTGATGGAGACGCTCATCAGAAGGGCTGTCGATACACAGTGCCCGCACTCCTATACGAAGACCAGATTCTTTGCGTGTGGATGCCAGGCGCAAGTACGGCGTACCCCTTGCCGGGTAAGAGTAAGCGTCCAAATTCGACGTGGAAAAATCCAACCGGGGACCGCTGTGCAGTGTGAGTCTCAGGGCATGAAGAACATCTAACTTCGATCTTGCAGAAAGGGTCCGCCAGCTGCTGGCGGACCCTTTCTGCTCGTTTACAGAGGGCATTTGATCTAGGCGTATTACCCTATATGTCCAAGTAGGTTCCTCGCCAGGTTGGCATGATTTCGTCCGTTATGTGCCTGCTGAGGTTGTCGATCGAGGCGATGTAGATAACGGCCTCGGGGTTGGCGGTGAGGGCCCGGCACCTTCTTGCCGCCGCCGTAGCCACGTGAGGATGCCGGCACCGTCGCGGCCGCCCGCACCCACTGCGCGTCGATGATCCGCGCCGTGGGCTCGACCTTACGGCCCTCGTGCTCGCGGACCTTTCCTCGCAGCCGTTCGTGTAACTTGGCGATCAGCCCGTGCTTACGCCAGCGCCGGAAGAAGGCATAGACCCGCCCCCAGCCGGGAAAGTCCGCGGGCATCGCCCGCCACGAGATCCCGCCCGCGATCAGGTAACGGATCGCATCCAGCAGCTGCCGATGACGGTAGCCCTCAGGCCGTCCGCGGCCAGGCCGGCACCGGCAGTGACAGCCGGACCTCCGCCCACTCCGCGTCCGTCATGTCCGACGGATACCGGAGAACCCGGTCCGGATGACCGGCCGCGTTGCCATACACGTGCGCGAGACAGTCACACAATACGGCGGGCGAGTTGAAGTGATCGGGCTCGGACGCCTACAACAACGACAACAGGGCCTGCGGGAATGGCTCGGAATGGGATCGCACCCCCGAGCCCCAAGGAGGCCCTGCCTTCATGCGCTTACCGGCTGAAGATCACCCGACCAGGACCTCCGTCCGATCTGCACGTTCCAAGATCGGTTGAGATACGGCTTCTAACCTTCGTCATACCAACCGGGCGCGCAGAACCGAGCTTCACTGATCGCAGCATCTCCAGCGCTGGTCGCCCCCACGTACATGTTGAGCTGTTCTGATCCCAGACCCGATGGACCGCTGGTGGTTTCGAGGCCGTGATCGTCGCAATACTGGATCAGAGCCTCCTCGACCACCGACGGCACCATGCCGATCAACGGGATGCCGGCGAACTCGACCTGCGGACCGCTGCGCCCGTGCACCTGCACAGCCCCCAGGGCAGGAAGGCCCTCACGATAGGTGTAAAGCGCGGTCACCCCAGTCCTGTCGAACCGGTCGGTGAGCAGGTACCACTGCCCGATGGACTCCCACGGCTCGCCGTAGGGGTAGCGGCCGCGACGGGCAGCTGGCGCCTCACCGTTCAGCGCGGCCACCACCTGCTGCGGGCTCATCCCGAACTCGAGAGGGCCGATCCGCTCCAGCGGTGTCCACTCCCAGCGCGGCCGGTCTCGATCGGCCCTCACCGGCCATGCTCCCGGATTGGGTTCCAGTTCGCGGACATCCCACCACTGGACGATCGGCTTGGACCCGTACGGGTCCGCCGCGGCCTCGGCGTCGACGAGCAAGGCGACAGTGATGACCGAATCACCGCTGCGCACCGTTCTCATCGACAGTCCCCAGGCCGGCACCTCCGGATCGCCACTCCGGTTCGCGCCGACGATGATGCCTTCCTCCCGGGCCAGCCGCTGGAGGTCCGCCCGCACCTCGGACGGCACCCGCGCAATCAACTCCACCCCTCGCAGCACCACCTGTGGCCCATCCCAAACTCTTGTCGACACCCCGACCAGACCGGAATTCTCCCCGTAGATCCCAGTCACAGCCCATTTCTGGTAGTCACCCCAGCCGACCCCGTCGCCCAGGTTGTACGAGCCGTACGCGATGGCTCCGTCCAACGCCGCAGACACCTCATCAGGCGACATTCCGAAGCGCAGCGGACCGACTCCCACCAACGGATCCAGTACCCACCGCGCCCCTCCCAGGGATTCCTCAAGCCGCCGACCCATCACAACCCGCCCCTCGGCTCACACCGGCGCCACCCGCCGACAATTACGTCTGACATCATAGGGAGTGGGGAGAGTCATGAATCAGGTGTGAGCCTCCACGAAGAAGTCACCTGATGGGAATGACGACGGATCACCTGATCGGGACGGGTGGCGGCGTGTCGCTTGCCGGTGTCGGCGGGGCCGTCGAGGGTGCCGACGCGGAGTCGATGCCGGTATCCGCGAATGGTCTGTCCAGCGATCTGCTGGAGGAACTGACCGCGCTGGCGGCCGAGAAGACCGCCGAGGTCTGGCTGCGGCTGGATGGGCGAGGGCGGGATCCTGCCCGAGCTAGCCCAACTGGCATCCACGGCCAACCCGCACTTGCGGCCGGGCATGGCTACTCGTTAAGCAAGTGGTGGGTGTGCTTGCGGCGTTCGGTGGCGACGGCCGGAGACGGGGAACGTGAAGTGGGTCATGCGGGGTCCGCAGCGGTGGATGCGGGATGCCGGTGGTGGGGGCGTACTGGGCGGCCGGCGCGGCGAACATGGCAGCGTACCGCCCCCGAGCGGCGATGAGTTCGTCATGTGTGCCGTGTTCGGCGAGGTGCCCATCGTTGAGGACGTCGATGCGGTCGGCGTGGCGGACCCCGGACACGCGGTGGGTGACCAGGACGACGGCCCGGTTCGGGGCGGCGCGCCGGCGGATGCGGTCGAAGGCTTCGATCTCGGCTTCGGGGTCCATCTTTATCTATAACTGTCAAGTATCTGCCGAGGATGGGCGGCACTGCGGCCTCCAGGTACGTGACGCACGATCCCGGTTTGCATATGCAGTGCGGACTCTATGGAAATAGAATTCCCGCTGCGGTCACAAAAGAGCTACGCGGGCTGATGAGTGGCGAACATGACAGCTTGTTCGGCAAGGCGGATGCGCTGCTTCAGTCTTCGGGGCATCCGTTGTACCCCAAGAAAAGGGTTGGGAATTACAGTATGGCATCCCTCGTAGAGGCAAAATATGCAGCCTGGATGAAGAGTAATGACATCACGCATGCGATAGTGGTCATCAATATTCTGACGTATGCGCCAAAGAATTGGACTGCGGAAATGCCGTGGAGGCCATCCTCCCCATGGATCATACCCTGAAGGTGTATTACCCGAGAGGCGGTAGCCCGGTGACGCCAGAACGTCGAGATCTGCGAGACAACGAGGAAGTGTCGACGGCTCTCGACGAGCTGGACCAAACGATATTGGCTGCGAGCAGACCGTTCCCGCAATCCTCCCCGAGGGGATGACTATCTACGTGCACTGCCCTGGATATGCGGAGCCTGAACCTCTCATAGGTAAGGCCAAGTGGGATCTCGAAATCCCGAACTAATAGGACTCCGTTAGGTCTTCCTGTTGGTCCTGATCACGAGCATGTTGGGTGTGTGGACGTATATGAAGTGAACCGTGTTCGGGCGAAGTTGGCGT
>NZ_JBIVUQ010000036.1:0-62326 GCF_044757265.1 Streptomyces sp. NPDC091292
GGGGGCTATGGCTGTGGCGGCGAGGTCGGTGACGAACCGGCGGCGGTGCACGGGCGACTCCAGCATCTGCACGGGGACTTGAAGGGCGGCGGCGAGCGCACGCAGTGTGTGGGGCCGGGGCTTGCGCTGCCCACATTCCCACCGGGAGATGTCCTGCCGCGTGTACGCCTGGCCGGTGACGCGGCTCAGCTCGTCGGCGAGCCGGGCCTGAGACCATCCGGCCGCGTCGCGTAATTCCGCGATGAGCCGTCCCACGGCGTTGTGCGGTGCCGCGTGGGTGCTGTCGATACTCCGATCGGGCATGTCCCCGCTCCGTATCCGCCTGAAAAGTCGCGCCTACAAGGCTACGGCGCAGGACATCGTCGTATTCCCGATACGAGCCACAAGAAGGCCCCCGCCCATGGAGGATTGACCGCGTGAGCCGGACCGAGTACTACGACGACCCTGCCGCGCCCGAGCCCAACAGCATGGTGGTGGCGGCGTCCGCCGTCGTCACCGATGACGACGGGCGCATCCTTCTCCAGCGTCGGCGGGACAACGACCTGTGGGCGCTGCCGGGTGGCGGGATGGAGCTGGGCGAGTCGCTGCCGGGCGCGGCGGTTCGCGAGGTCAGGGAGGAGACCGGGCTCGACGTCGAGATCACCGGTCTCGTCGGCACGTACACCGATCCCCGGCACCTCATCGAGTACCGCGACGGGGAGGTTCGCAGGCAGTTCAACATCTGCTTCCGCGCCCGGGTGACCGGCGGCGAACTGGCCCTCTCGGACGAGTCGACAGACCTGCGCTGGATCGCCCCCGGCGACCTCGACGCCCTGCCCATGCACCACACCCAACGACTCCGGCTACGCCACTATTTGGAGCACCGGCCCACTCCGTATCTCGGGTGAGCAGCCGTCGGCTCTCCCGGTACCCCTCCCCGCCGATTGGCCAGATCGGCGGCATCCGCAAGCATGTGGCCACTTTTGGGGAGAGGGTCCCTGGGGAGCGGGACCAGCGCGTCGGCGTCAGCCGAGCACCCACCACCCGGCCGACCAGACTGCCCCAGCACCGGGCGCCACGTTTCCCGGTGCAGCCGCCTCACCGCCGTGCACGGCAGCGCTACATGCCGCAACACACCCACCCGGACGATCTCCCCGGTCGTAACACCCCCCTGACCAGCGAGAACCGCCAGGCGATCGAGCCGCCCGCCGGCGGGCCAGTACGACCTCGCCCCGACAGTTCGGCCGATACCCCCGTACCCCTCTCACCAGCCACGCCCCATGCCGTCAGCCGGTGAGCTTCGTGCGGCGGACTGCCCACCACGTCAGGGCGACGCACACGACCGCCAACGTCAGCGAGCTGCCCGCCTCGATCAGGTGGAAGGTGGGGAGCCGGGAACCCGGGTGGTAGCGGATCAGGGTGCCCGCGATGTCGTGGTCGGTCAGGCACGCCTCGAATCTGTCGCCGAAGGAGACGCGGCCCGGTGGCATCGGGCACCACTCGCCCAGGACCGTGGACGCCGCATGGTGTCCGCCCGACGTGTCCACGAACGTCACGTCACCGTTGACGACCAAGGCGTTGCTGCCGGCGGCGAGTTCGGACGGGCCGGGGACATCCGCGCCGTGTCCGCGCAGCACCGTCAGCGGGGTCATGAACATCGGGCGCAGGTTCTCCATGAGGAGGTTCCGCGCGATGAACAGGGCCAGTACCAGGCCGAACGCCGTCGTCGTCCGCCGCGTCACCGCCCCGGCCGCCGCCCCCAGCGCGAACCACGCCACCGCGAGCGCCAGCGGCAGCCAGCCCGTTGCCTGGAAGTACGTGCCCTCGAAGAGGCTGTCACCCGTCCCCGTATGGACGACCTCCGCGAGCGCGTTGCCCACCGCGCACCCGAGGCCCGTGAGGACGACCGCGAGACCGCCGAGCACCGCCAGCTTCCCGAACAGCCAGCGCGTCGGGCTCACATCCTGCGACCACGCCAGGGCGAGGGTGCGCTGCTCGTGTTCGCGGGCCAGCAGCGGAGCGCCCCAGAACAGGCCGAGGATGAGCGGCAGGAACGTCAGCGCGGACAGGGCGTACCCGGCCTGCGCCACCGGGCCGAAGCCGCTCGTCAACTGGCCGTGCTGGAGCGACCCTTCGGCACAGATCGCGTTCCCGCACTGGTCGACCAGATCGCTGATCCGGTAGTACGTCACCAGCATCCAGCCGACCAGTACGAGAGTCAGCGCCACGGCCGCCACGATCGTGCCCCGGTGCTGCCGCCACGTCAGCCACGCCAGGTCGGCGAAGCCCGCGCCTGAGCGCGGAGGTACGGCAGGACGGCGGGGAGAAGCCTCCGAGGTCTCGGACGTAAGAATTCCGCCAGTCATCGCAGCGCCCCCTCGGATGCGGATACGGATGCCAGGTCCTGGCCTTTCAGGTACGCCAGGATCAACTCCTCCAGCGTCACCGGCTCCGCGCGCCAACCCGGCGCCACCGTCGACAGCGCGGCCCCGGACCCGGCCCCGGACCGCACCAGGAACGTCGACTGCCGCGCCGCATGCGTCACCCGTACGACATCCCCACCCCCCGGTGGCCGCTCCGCACGCGGCCCCGTCAGCCGGGCGTGCCCCGCGAGCAGATCCTCCACGTCACCGTCGAGTACCGAACGGCCCTGCGCGAGCAGCAGCAAATGGTCGCCCACACCGTCGAGTTCGGCGACGACATGCGTGGAGAGGATCACCGTCATCCCCGAGTCGGCCACCTCGGCGAGGAGTTCGCCCATCACGTCGTGGCGTGCGAGCGGGTCCAGGTTGGCGAGGGGTTCGTCGAGCAGCAGCAGCGACGGGCGGGCGCCGAGCGCCACGGCGAGCGCGACCTGTGCCTGCTGGCCGCCGGACAGCTTCCCGCACGGCCGGTCGAGCGGAATACCGAACCGCTCCAGCCATGCCACCGCCCGCGCCTGGTCCCAGACCCGGTTGAGATGGCGCCCGAAGTCGAGCATCCCCGCGACCGTGAAACCCCGGTAGAGGGGCTTGTCCTGCGCGAGGAGGACCACCCGCACACTGTCGTCCCGTACGCCCCCACCCCGCAGCCGCCCCGCCGGCACCCCGCCCACCGTGATCTCGCCCTCGGTCTGCGGCAGCAGCCCCACCGCGATGGCCATCAGCGTGGACTTGCCGGCGCCGTTCGCCCCGGCGAGGGCGATCACCCGGTGTTCCGGGAGCGAGAATTCGCAGTCCTTCAGGGCCCAGGTCCCCCGGTACCGCTTGCCCAGACCGTGCGCCTCGATCGCACTCACGCGCTCGCCCCCCTGCCGCGCTCCGTCATCGATGACTCGGCGACCACCGACCCGAACAGCGCCTGCATGTCCTCCGCTTCGAGCCCCGCCTCACGCGCCTCCGCGAGCCAGTTCGCCAGCCGCAGTCGCAACCGGGCCATGGCGTGCGGGTCGGCGGAGCCGAGCGAGCCGGAGACGAAGGTGCCGGCGCCCTGCCGCGCCTCGACCAGGCCGGAGAGTTCCAGCTCCCGGTACGCCTTGAGCACGGTGCTCGGATTCACCACGCAGGAGGCCACGACCTCACGCACGGTCGGCAGTTGGTCGCCCGCCACCAGCAGCCCGAGCCGCATCCCTTCGCGCACCTGACGCACCAACTGCGCGTACGCCGGTTCGGCACCGCCCTTGTCCACATGGAAGTCGATCACATCGGTTCCCCCTCGGCAGAGACTGCTCGGCTCGACCCTTCGATTGTGCTGGTTATGTAGAACACTAGTCAAGCGGCTCGAAGGGGCCGGAACAAGCCGAAGCAAGCCGATGCCCGAAGCCGGAGCCGGAGCCGGAGCGAACCCCCCGCCGTACCCCGATGCACTCCCCGGTGTACTCAGCACCACCCCCCGATCCGGTGTGTGGGCCCCATGTGCCGCCACTCCCGCCTCCGTAGCGTCATCGGTGGGATCGAACGGCGGTCCGGGGAAGGGACGATGACCATGTTTGGACGTGCTCAGAAAGCGAGTGGGGGCCGGCACGGGGCGCGGGCCGCGCGCGGTGCCGAGGCGCTGCGGCTCGTCAAGGTCAGCAAGGTGTACGGGAGCGCCGACAACGCCGTCACGGCGCTCGACGACGTCACCCTCAGCCTGCCCGCCGGCAGCTTCACCGCCGTGATGGGCCCGTCGGGGTCGGGGAAGTCGACGCTGCTCCAGTGCGCCGCCGGGCTCGACCGGCCGGACAGCGGTCTCGTCGCGGTGGACGGCGAGGAGATGACGGGCGGCAGCGAGGCCGCGCTCACCAAGTTCCGGCGGCGCCGGATCGGGTTCGTGTTCCAGCAGTACAACCTGCTGCCGACGCTGACCGTGGCGCAGAACACCACGCTCCCGCTGAAGCTCGCGGGCCGCCGTACGGACCGGAACCGGGCCCGCGAGATCCTGACGCAGGTCGGTCTCGGCGACCGGCTCGGGCACCTGCCCGACGAACTGTCCGGCGGCCAGCGCCAGCGCGTGGCCATCGCCCGCGCGCTGATCACGGAGCCGAGCGTGATCTTCGCCGACGAACCGACCGGCGCCCTCGACCTGCGCAGCGCCCGTGAGGTCCTGGGGCTGCTCCAGGAGACGGTACGGGTGCACGGGCGGACCGTCGTCATGGTGACGCACGACCCGGTCGCCGCCTCCTACGCCGACTCCGTCGTGTTCCTCGCCGACGGGCGCCTCGCGGGCGAGATGACCTCGCCGTCCGTGGACGCGATCGCCGAACGCCTCGCCCACCTCGGCGACACCCTCACCACCGTCACCGAACCGGCGACCCACTCGACCCACAGCACCCGGACCCACGACCTGCGAATGGGGGCCTGAGCCGCCATGTTCTCGCTAGCCCTGCGCTCCGTACGCCACCGCCCCGGCCGCTTCGTCGCGACCCTCCTCGCCGCGTTCCTCGGCGCGACCATCACCATGACCTTCAACTCGCTGCACGACACCGCAGCCGCGCCCGGCGTGGACGACACCAGCGCGGAGACCCTGGGCCTCACGGGCGGCGTGGTCGGCGGCTACGGCACGCTCCTCGTCTTCTTCGCCATCGCGTCGACGCTGACCGTCAACGTCCGCCAGCGCGCCGACGAGATCCAACTGCTGCGCTGCACCGGCGCGACGCCCGCGCAGATCAAGCGGATGGTCGTCGGTGAGGCGGCCGTCGTCGGGCTCGTGGGCACCCTGCTCGCGATGGGGCCCGCGCTGCTCGGCGGGCGGGCCCTGGTGGGGATGTTCCACGACACCGGGCAGGTCGCGGACTCCGTCGACCACGTCTTCGGGCCCGTCGCCCTGATGTCCGGGATCTGTGTGACGCTGCTCGCCTCGGTCGGCGCGGCGTTCCTCGCGGTGCGCCGGGCGACCCGGGCGCAGGCCGGCGCGCGGGCGCCGCGCGGCCGGCTGCGGACCGTCGGCGGGGTCGCCGCGCTGGTCGGCGGCGTGGGCAGCCTCAGCTCGACGTTCGCGATCGACGCGACGGAACCCGCGCTGATGGCGGCGCCCGCGTACGGCTCGATCCTGCTGTCGCTCGGGTTCGCCGCCCTGTCGCCCGCGCTGCTGCGGGGCCTGCTCCGCCGGACCGGGCGGCTCCTCACGGTGTTCGGGGGTGCGAGCGGCTATCTCGCGGCGCACAACATGCGGCGCCGCGCCGACCAGTTGGCGGGCATCCTCATGCCCCTCATCGTGTTCACGGGTGTGGCCATCGCGACCCTGAGCATGCAGGCCGTGGAGAACGACGCGCTCAAGGCGTCCGGGCTCACGAAGGACGTCGAGTCCAAGAACCTGGAAACCCTCAACCTCGTCGCCGTCGGCATCATCGTCGTCTTCGCCTGCGTGATGCTGATCAACAGCCTGTACGCGGCGACCTCGTACCGCACCCGTGAGTTCGGCGGCCAGCGGCTCGCGGGTGCGACACCGGGGCAGGTCCTCGGGACGGTCGGCGCGGAAGGGCTCGTGCTCACGCTGACGGGGGTGTTCTTCGGGACGGTGGCCGGGCTCGCGGGGATCGTGCCCTTCGCGCTCGTCCGCACCGACGGCGACCTCGCCCTGCCCGACCAGCTCCCGGTGATCTGGCTGGGGATCTCGGCGATGGCCGCCGCCGCGACCCTGATCACCAGCCTGGCCACGACCCGCCGCACCCTGCGGGTACCGGCGGTCATGGCGGTGGCGGCGGCGGCCTGAGGCAGCCGGTCACCGTCCGAACTCCGAAACAACGCGCGGAAACATGCCCGGAAAAATGCGCGGAAAAAATGCGCGGAAGAAACTTCTCAGGAACTGTCGAGGACGCGGAACCCGCTCCGACGTCCCCTGTGAAAGCCGCCGGAGAGTGCGGCTCCGCACAGCGAACACTCAGGGAGCGAGACATGAAGTACCTGGTGATGGTCCTCGGCGCACAGGCGGACTACGAGGCCATGCGCGGCAACGGGTCCCCGGGCGGCCCGGTCTGGACCGAGAAGGACATGGCGGCGATGATGACCCACATGGGCGAGATCAACAACGACCTCGCCGAGTCCGGTGAGCTGGTCGAGGCCAACGGTCTCGCCGAGCCCGCCCACATCCGGCACGTCACCGCCGGCAAGGACGGGCGGCCCGTGATCACCGACGGCCCCTACGGCGAGACGAAGGAAGTACTCGCCGGGTACTGGATCCTCGACTGCGCGAGCCTGGACCGGGTCACGGAGATCGCCGCCCGGGTCGCCGCGTGCCCGGAGCCGGACGGTGTGCCGACCTACCCCGTGGTGATCCAGCCCATCCTCAGTATGGGAGGCGATGTGTGACAGCCGTCCAGGGGCGCCGCCCGGTTCCGGAGGGCCCGCCCACCGTCGAGGACCTGCTGCGGCTGCACGCCCCGCAGGTCCTCGGCGCGCTGGTCCGCCGGTACGGCCACTTCGACCTCGCCGAGGACTCCGTACAGGAGGCGCTGCTCGCCGCCGCGCGGCAGTGGCCGGAGGGCGGGGTTCCGGAGAATCCGCGGGGCTGGCTGATCCGGGTCGCGGCGCGGCGGCTCACCGATCTGCTGCGCGCGGACGAGGCGCGGCGGCGGCGCGAGGAGACCGCCGCGCGGCTCGCGCCCCGGGACACGTTCACGGCCCCGCCGCCCGGCGAGGACCGCGCGCCCTCCGCCGACGACACGCTGACGCTGCTGTTCCTCTGCTGCCACCCGGAGCTGCCGCCCGCCGCGCAGATCGCGCTCACGCTGCGCGCCGTCGGCGGTCTGACCACCGCCGAGATCGCCCGCGCCCATCTGGTGTCGGAGGCGACGATGGCGCAGCGCGTCAGCCGCGCCAAGCAGAAGATCCGGGGCCTGCCGTTCCGTCAGCCGGGCCCCGGCGAGCGCGACCGGCGGCTCGCGGCCGTGCTGCAAGTCCTGTACGTCATCTTCAACGAGGGCTACACCGCGACTTCCGGGCGCCTCCTCGTCCGCTCCGACCTCGCGGCCGAGGCGATCCGCCTGACCCGCGCGGTGCGGGAGCTGCTGCCGTCCGAGGGCGCGGTGACCGGGCTGCTCGCGCTGATGCTGCTGACCGACGCGCGCCGGGCCGCCCGTACCGGACCGCACGGCGAACTCGTCCCGCTCGACGAGCAGGACCGCACCCGCTGGGACCGCGCCGCCATCGAGGAGGGCACCGCGCTGGTCGAGGAGTCCCTAGGTCAACGCCCGGTCGGGGCCTACCAGTTGCAGGCCGTGATCGCCGCCCTGCACGACGAGGCGCGGACCCCCGACGCCACCGACTGGCCGCAGATCCTCGCCCTGTACGACGTGCTCGTCGCGGTCGCGCCCGAGCCGATGGCCGAGCTGGGCCGCGCGGTCGCCGTCGCCATGGTGCACGGTCCCGCCGCCGGACTCGCCCGGCTCACGGCCCTGGAGGACCGGCTCAAGGACCACCACCGCCTCGAAGCGGTACGGGCCCATCTGCTGGAGCGGTCCGGGGACCTGGCGGGGGCGCGCGCCGCGTACCGGACGGCGGCGCGGCTCACTTTGAGCGAGCCGGAGATCCAGTACCTGCGCATGCGCGCCGCGCGCCTTACCGAACGGTGACGTGACGGCCGGGGTACGGGTGCCGGGGGCGCCGCGCGCCTAGCGTGCGGGGTATGCGTGTACTGGTCACCGGCGGTGCCGGCTTCATCGGGTCCTGGATCGTCGAGGCGCTGGCGGAGCGCGGACACGAACCGGTCGTGTACGACGCCCTGCTCCCGGCCGCCCACCCCGTACCGCCCCTCGCGCCCCCCGGCATCCCCCGGATCGTCGCCGACGTCCGCGACACCGAAACGCTCGCGGACGCGCTCACCGGGGTCGACGCCGTCTGCCACCAGGCCGCGATGGTCGGCCTCGGCACGGGCTTCGCGGACGCGCCCGCCTATGTCGGCGCCAACGACCTCGGTACGGCGGTCCTCCTCACCGCGATGGCGACCGCGCGGGTACGGCGGCTCGTGCTCGCCGGTTCGATGGTGGTGTACGGCGAGGGGCGCTACGACTGCGCACTGCACGGCACCGTACGACCCGGCCCGCGCGCCGCGCACGACCTGGCGGCGGGCCGCTTCGAGCCGACGTGCCCGATCTGCGGCGCGGACCTCGCCCCCGGCCTGGTGGACGAGGACGCGCCGGCCGACCCGCGCAATGTGTACGCCACGACGAAACTCGCCCAGGAACACCTGGCCGCGGCCTGGGCCCGCTCCACCGGTTCCACGGCGGTGTCTCTCCGCTACCACAACGTCTACGGCCCCCGGATGCCCCGCGACACCCCCTACGCGGGCGTCGCCTCCTTCTTCCGCTCGGCCCTGGAACACGGCGAGCCGCCCCGCGTCTTCGAGGACGGCGCCCAGCGCCGCGACTTCATCGAGGTACGCGATGTCGCCACCGCCAACACGACGGCCCTGGAACTCCCCCGCCCGGAGGGCACGTTCCGCCCGTACAACATCGGCACGGGCACCCCGAGAACGGTAGGAGACATGGCCCAGTCCCTCGCCAAGGCCATGGAGGGCCCGGCCCCGGTGGTAACAGGCGAGTACCGCTTGGGGGATGTCCGCCACATCACGGCGGATTCGACGAGGGCGCGGAAGGAGATGGGATGGGAGGCGGGGGTGGGGTTCGAGGAGGGCGTACGGACTTTCGCCAGCGGAAAGTTGAGGTGACCCGTCACCCGTGACCCGTTGTGGGCAGGCGTTCCGCACGGCGGAACGGGTGGGCACAACCCGATCCGACCCCCACCCCGAAGGTCACGCCGGCGCAGCCAACGGCAGCAGCACCTCGAACCGACACCCACCCACAACATTCCGCACAGAAGCCCGCCCCCGATGAGCCTCAACAATCCCCCGAACAATCGCGAGCCCCAACCCCGCCCCCGCCGGAGGCGTCCTCGCTGAGGTCCCCCTCCACCCCGTATCGAACACCCGCCCCAAATCCTCCTCAGGAATCCCCCCGCACCCATCCGTCACCGACACCACGACCCCCTCCCCGTCCAGCCGCGCAGCGACCGCCACGGTCCCATCGGCCGGCGTCCGCCGAATCGCGTTGACCAGGAGATTCCCCAGCACCCGGCTCATCTCCTTGCCGTCGACGTCGACGGGCACCGCGTCGATCCGGTCCCCCACGAGCCGTACCCCGTGCTCCCGGGCAAGCGCGTCCGCCCCGGCGATGGCGTCGCCGACGAGGTCGTACACGGACATCCGTGACGGCGTGAGGGCCAGCGCGCCCGCGTGGATACGGGAGAGTTCGAAGAGGTCGCCGACCATGCCGTTGAGGCGTTCGACCTCGGTACGGATCTGGCGGAGGTAGCGGTCCGGGTCGGCGGCCATGCCGTCCTCCAGCGCCTCGGACATGGCGCGCAGTCCGGCGAGCGGGGTGCGCAGGTCGTGCGAGATCCAGGCGACGAGTTCGCGCCGTGAGGTCTCCAGGGCGCGTTCACGGTCGCGGGACGCGGCGAGTTTCCGGCTGGTCGCCTCCAACTCGCTTGCCAGGGCGGCCAGTTCGGCGGTCGCGGGGGCGGTGGGGGCGGCGAAGCTGCCGCCGTCGCCGAACGAACGGGCCGCGAGGGTGAGGGCACGGCTGCGGGCCACCACCCAGCGGCCGAGAAGCAGCGCCGTCGCGAGCGACACGACGGCCGCCATCGCCACGACCGTCGTCACTACGGTCAGGTCGTGCGGGGACAGGAACATCGCCCAGGCCACCGCGAGCGTGCCCGCGAGCATCGCCGTCACGGCGACCGCGCTGACCACGGTCAGGGACACCGTGAGGGAACGGTGGCGGAGCAGGAGCAGCGCCCCCGCACCGAGCAGCCCGGCGCCCGCGGCGCCCAGGAAGGCGAACAGGGCCATCAGGAAGACGTCGTACAAGGCGCACTCCCCTCAGAGGTGTCCGTGTCGAGCCGGTACCCCACTCCCCACACCGTCCTGATCAGCCGGGGCCGCGCCGGGTCGTCCTCGATCTTGCCGCGCAGTCGGCGGACGTGGACCGTCACCGTCGACAGGTCGCCGAAGTCCCAGCCCCACACGTCCCGCATGAGTTCCTCGCGCCCGAACGCCCGCCCGGGGTGCCGCAAGAAATGGGCGAGGAGGTCGAACTCCCGTACCGTCAGGGCGAGTCGGGCGCCCTTCTTGGTGACGGTACGGGCCGCCGGGTCGAGGGTGAGTCCGGCCGCGCCGATCGGCGCCCCGGGCGGGCGGGGTCCGGCGAGCGCGCGGCTGCGGCGGAGGACCGACTCGACGCGCAGGACGAGTTCGCGGGGGCTGAACGGCTTGGTTACGTAGTCGTCGGCGCCGACCTCCAGGCCGAGGATCCGGTCGTCCTCGTCGCCCCGGGCGGTGAGCATGATGACGGGCACCGGGCCGTGCGCGCGCAGCCTGCGGCAGACCTCCAGACCGTCCATGCCCGGCAGCATCAGATCGAGGACGACCAGGTCGGGGCGGTGCGCGGTGGCCTGCGCGAGGGCGGTGGGGCCGTCGGGCGCGTGGTCCACGGTGTGACCGGCGCGGAGGAGATATCCGGAGACCACCTCCGCGACGGTGGGATCGTCGTCCACGACGAGAACGCGGGCCGATGGGGGTTGCTGCTCCATGCGCTCAGGGTCGCACCGCGACCGGCGGGACGGCGCCTTCGAGCCCTTGTGCGGGACCCGGCGTCCTTGTTTCGTAAGGTCGCCGAGTCCGCTATGTCGCGTTTGCGCTCGTAGGGTGAGAGGTGTGAACTCCTCCGCGTACCGAGGCGGCGTCGACCTCGTACTGCCCTGCCTCGACGAGGCCGCCGCGCTCCCCTGGGTCCTGGCCCGCCTCCCCGCCGGCTGGCGGGCCCTCGTCGTGGACAACGGCTCCACGGACGGCTCCGCCGAGGTCGCCCGCGCCCTCGGCGCGACCGTCGTGCCCGAGCCCCGGCGCGGCTTCGGCGCCGCCTGCCAGGCGGGCCTGGCGGCGGCGGACGCCCCGCTCGTCTGCTTCTGCGACTGCGACGGCTCGCTCGACCCCCGGGACGCCGTGCCCTTCGCCGAACGGGTCGCCGACGGGCACGCCGACCTCGTCCTCGGGCGGCGCCGCCCGCAGGCCAGGGGCGCCTGGCCGCCGCACGCCCGCGCGGGCAATCTCGCGCTGGCCCGGATGCTCCGGAGCCGTACCGGCCTCTCCCTCCACGACCTCGGCCCCCTCCGGGTCGCCCGGCGCGCGGCCCTGACCGGGCTCGCCCTCACCGATCGGCGCAGCGGCTATCCGCTGGAGATGGTGGTACGGGCCGCCGACGCGGGCTGGCGGGTCGAGGAGTACGACGTGCCGTACCTGCCGCGGACCGGCCGCTCCAAGGTCACCGGCACCTGGCGCGGCACGTGGCACGCGGTCCGCGACATGCGCAAGGTCCTCACGGAACCGGCGCGGGAGGCGTCGTACGGGACGGATGCGGGGACGGGTGCCGGTACGGGAACGGGGGTCGCGTCCCGATGACTGTGGCGACCGCGCCCCCGACGACCACCTTGCTGGTCCTGGCGAAAGAACCACTCCCCGGCCGTGTGAAAACCCGGCTGACCCCGCCCTACACCCCCACCGAGGCCGCCGCCCTCGCCGAGGCATCGCTGCGCGACACCCTCGCCGTGGTGTGCGCGGCGCCCGCCGCCCGCCGGGTCCTGGTGCTCGACGGGGCGCCGGGCCCCTGGCTGCCCGACGGGATCGAGGTCGTGCCGCAGTCCGGCGGCGGCCTGGACGAACGCCTCGCCGCCGCCTTCGCGGGCTGTACGGGCCCTGCGCTGCTGATCGGCATGGACACCCCGCAGCTCACCCCCGAACTGCTGGCCCCCGCCCTCGCCCCGGACGCCTGGCGCACCACGGACGCCTGGTTCGGCCCGGCCGAGGACGGCGGTTTCTGGGCGCTGGGCCTGGCCGTACCCGATCCGGCGCTGCTGCGGGGCGTGCCGATGTCGACGCCGACGACGGGCGCCGACCAGTACGCCCGGCTCACCGGCGCGGGCCTGCGCGTACGCGAGCTGCCGCGCCTGCGGGACGTGGACACGGCGGCGGACGCCACCCAGGTGGCCGCACTCTGCCCGCACACCCGTTTCGCGACCACCGTGTCCCGTCTGTCCCGGGCAGGCGTCCGATGACCACCGCCCAGGAACGCCCCGCCCCGGAGCACCCCGCTCAGGAGAGCCCCCGCCCCACCTGGTCGGGCGACCCGTACGCGCTCGCGCTGCGGGCCGGGCGCGGGCCGCTCTATCTGCGGCGGGGCGACGGATGGCTGCTGCCGCTGGACGTGGAGCGGTGGTGCGCGGTGGCCGACGCGGCGGATCTGTCGGCGTTACGGCGTTGCGAGGGTGCCGTACTCGACATCGGGTGCGGGCCCGGACGGCTGGTCGCGGCGCTGGCGGCGCGGGGGCACCGCGCGCTCGGGGTCGACGTCAGCGCGGAGGCCGTCGCGCACACCGTCCGTGTCGGCGGGCAGGCGCTGCGCCGCTCGGTGTTCGAGCCGCTGCCGGGCGAGGGCCGCTGGGACACCGCGCTGCTCATCGACGGCAACGTCGGTATCGGCGGCGACCCGCCCGCACTCCTCGACCGGGTCGCCCAACTCCTCGCCCCCGACGGCCTGTTGCTCGCCGAGACGGCACCCGTCGACATCGATGAGCGGGTGCGCGTACGCATCGACGACGGGCTCGGCACGGGCGCCCCCGACGGCTCCTTCCCCTGGGCCCGGATCGGCACGCGCGCCCTCCTTCGGCACGCGCGCCGCACCGGCTGGCACCCTGTCGCTCAGTGGTCGGCGGACGGCCGCCCCTTCGTCGCCCTGCGCCGCCGCACCGCGCCGCCGACGGCCGCGCCGAGCGCCGCTCCCGTACGGACCAGGAGCCACAGCGCCGACAGCGCGAACAGCGCCGCCGTGATCAGCAGCCAGTGGCCGAGGAAGACATCCACCGGCAGCCCGGTCGCCGACTCGTAGTGGTCCCGGGCGTGGCGGGTGATCAGCGGCCACCACACCAGCAGGAGCAGCACGGAGAGCATCGCGGGGACGCGGAGGTGGTTGACGGCGCCGGGCAGCGCCCGGTTCGCGGTGGCCGGTACCGCCCGGGTCATTGCTTGGTCCGCGAGCCCGTACAGCGGTACGAGGACCAGGTCGTGCAGCAGCGCCGCGCCGACGAACCAGACGGCGACGCCGAACCAGTCCCCGGCGAACAGCCGTACGCCCGCGTAGCCCGCGAGGGCGAAGGACGCGGCGAGGAGCAGGAGTTGCCAGGGGGACTCGCCGTACCAGCGGTGGAAGTGGCGGGCGAGGGCGGCGGCGGTGGCGGTGGCGGTGCGGGCGGATGCGGCGCGCAGGGAGACCAGCCGCTCCCTCACGGTTTCTCGCGGGCTGCTCACAGCTTCTCGAACCTCATCCGTGTCACCCATTTCGTGTTCATGACGCCGGGGGCCGCCGGGACGATCACGCGGGCCGGGTATCCGTGGTCGAGGGTCAGGTCGAAGCCGTTCACGCGCAGCGCCAGCAGGGAGCGTTCGTCGCGTACTTGAGTGGCCGTCAGACCGGCGGCGCGGAAGGCGCCGGCGCGCTGGATCGACTCCACGAAGACGTCCGGGGCGGGGGTGTGCGCGTAGCCGACGAGGGCGGCGAGGTCGCGGAGGCGTACGCCGGTCCAGTGCTGGTCGTCCGTCGACCAGCCCTCGACGCAGGCGATCGGCAGGGCGGACGTGTGCTGCGGCATGCCGAGGAGGTCGGCGCGGCTGAGGACGACGCGTCCGCCGGGGCCGTCCACGGTGAGCCGCCAGGTGTCGCCGGTCTCGTCGGGGCCGACCCCGACGGACGCCGCCGTCTTGTTGACCTGGAAGTTTCCGCCGGGCCCCTGCTGTGGCTCCCGGCCGCCGTGCGGGGCGAGGAGCGCGGTGCGGCGCAGGGAGCCGCCGATGCTCTGGCCCGCCGAAGTGACCAGTATCAGCAGGGAGCCCGCGCCGACGACGCCGAGCGCGCCGCGCCGCGAGAGAGTCGACGGGCGCGGGTCGGGTGACACCAACTCCCGCTCCCTGGAACGGAGTTCACCACTGCGCAGCACCCGGAAGGCCATGGGTGCGCGCAGCGCGAGATGGACCACGAAACCCGCCAGGAACACCCAGGCGCCGTAGAAGTGGAGGGGGTAGAAGGAGCCGGGGAAGAGGTAGTCGAGCTGGACGTTGAGGACGCCCGTCGCGAACTCGAAGAGGACGCCGCCGACCAGGAGCAGCAGCGAGATCCGCTCCAGCGCGTGGCCGAGCGAGCGGGCCGGGGGCAGCGCGAAGAGCTTCGGCACCACCGACCACAGCTTCGCGAGCAGTACGGGAATCAGGGCAAGGCCGAGGGTGACGTGCACGCCCTGCGTGAGCCGGTAGAGCCAGTACGGCTCGGTGGGCCACTCGAAGAGATAGAACCCGAGCAGGCCCTTGTCGGGGGTCTGGTCGTTGACCGGGGTCAGGTTCGGGTTGTACGCGGCGTACGACACGAGCCCCGTGACGGACACGACGGTGATCCCGACCAGCAGGACGACCCCGAGCAGTGAGGTGAACCAGGGGCCGCGCAGGGGGCTGCGCCAGAAGGCGGGCGATGTGGGGGAGCGGGGCGAGGTGAGGGCGGTGGCGAGGGCGGAGGAGAGGGGGGCGAGCAGGGCGGGGCCCCGGCGGGCTGCGGGCGGGACCGGGCGCCGGACGTCGTCATCGTCGGCCATGTCCCGACCGTAAGCGGCGGGGGTGGCATGGACCGGGACGCGACGCATGACGAAAGGCTGACGTCCGGTCGGGGATCTGACCGTTCGGTGACGTGGGGGCGGGGTGGCGCCGGAATCGGGCGGCGCGCGCCTAGCGTGCGGGTGTGACTTCTGATCAAGGCGCGAAGAGCACGAACGGCACGACCGGTACGACCCGCGCGACCGGCACGACCGGTACGAACGGCTCCGGCGACGGAACCCGGTGGGATCTCGTCGCGGCGGGCGCGGCCGTGCTGCTCGTCGTCGCCGCCGTCGTGGTGGGCGTGGCGATCGAACACGCGCACGGCACCCTCTTCGTCCGCTGGCCCCCGCTGTTCGCACGGTGGGACCCCCACGTCGGTCCCGGCACCCCGGCCGCCCTGGCCGTCGCCGCCGCCACGGTCGCGTACGGTCCCGGGCTCGCGGCGCGGCTCCCCTGGCGGGCGCTGCTCGGCGCGGCCTGGGCGACGGCGATGGCGTGGACGTGGTCGCTGGCCCTGGTGGACGGCTGGCAGCGAGGAGTCGCGGGCCGGCTGACCGTCCGTAACGAGTATCTGACCGTCATCGACCGCTTCCACGACGTCGGCGCCACGCTCCGGGACTTCACGCACCACATCCTCAGCGCCTCGCCCGACCCGTGGCCGGCGCATGTCGCCGGGCACCCGCCCGCCGCGACCCTCACCTTCGTGGGCCTGGACCGGATCGGGCTCGGGGGCGGCGGCTGGGCGGCGGCCTGGGTGATCACGACGGGCACGACGGCGGTGCTCGCGGTCCTGGTCGCGGTACGGGCACTCGCGGGTGAGGAGACCGCCCGCCGCGCCGCCCCCTTCCTGGCCCTCGCCCCCCTCGTCGTCTGGGTCGGCGTCTCGGCCGACGGCTACTTCGCGGGCGTCGCGGCCTGGACGGTGGCGCTCCTGGCCCTGGCGGCGACCGGTCGGGTACGGGCGCCGTGGGCGGCGGCACTGGGCGCGGGCGTACTCCTGGGCCTCACCGCGTACTTGTCCTACGGCCTGACCCTGTTCGTCGTGGTCCTGGCGGCGGTCCTCCTCCTCACCCGCACGCTCCGCCCCGTTCCCTGGCTGCTCCTGGGAACGGCCGTGGTGCCCGTCGTCTTCACCCTCGCGGGCTTCGACTGGTGGGAGGGGTACCGCCTCCTGGTCGACCGCTACCACGAGGGCGTGGGCGGCATCCGCCCGCAGTCCTACTGGATCTGGGCGAACCTGGCCTGCCAGGTGTTCACGGTGGGTCTGGCGGGGGTCGCGGGTCTGCGGCGGGCGGGGGCAGGAACGCCGGGCGTGGCCGTGCGCCTCAAACGACACCGGGAGCAGCACCCGGACCTGATGATCGCGCTGGTCGCGGCGGTGGCGATTGCGGTGCTGGCGGCCGATGTCTCGGCGATGAGCAAGGCGGAGACGGAGAGGATCTGGCTCCCGTTCACGGTGTGGCTGCTGGCGGCCACGGCACTGCTGCCGAAGCGGCGGCAACGTGGCTGGCTGGCGGCCCAGGCGACGGTGGCCCTGCTGGTGAACCACTTGCTACTGACGGGCTGGTAGCCGTCATGGGGGGCTCCGTACCTACCGGAAGCCGAGGTGCGGATCAGTGCCGGCCAGCTCACCGCTGAGGCTCCAGAGGCGGGCGGCGACGGCCGGGTCGGCCATGTGGGAGGGGACGGGCTCACGGCGGGGTAGGCCGCGCAGGCCGAAGACTCTCGGCCCCCACAACTGCCCTCCCCGCACCTCCGGGTCGAGGACGGCACGGACGACGGGCCATGCTCCGGCGTCCTTGCCCTGCACCAACAGCGCGGAGGGCAGGGCGCGCAGCCGCTCGCCGGCGGTCGTCACGGTGACCGGCGGGCGGGACGGGGTGAGGGAGTCCAGTGCGCCTCCGGGGTGGGCCACCACACTGAGCACCGTGCTGCCGGCGGCGCGCAGACGGCGGTCCAACTCGAAGCCGAAACACATCTGAGCCAGCTTCGACCGGCCATAGGTGCGCTTGGGCTGGTAGTCCCGGGTCGACTGAAGATCGCCGAGGTCCAGCCGCTCGGACCGCGCCGCGAAGCTCCCCACCGTCACGACGCGTCCCGCCGGCGCCGCGGACAGCAGAGGGGCCAGCCACTGGGTCAGCGCGAAGTGGCCGAGATGATTGGTGCCGAACATCAACTCGTGGCCGTCGGTGGTCTCGCGCCGCGGGGGATCGTCGAGCGCGACCCCGGCGTTGTGGACGACAGCGTCGAGACGATCACTGCCCAACCCGTCCGCGGCGGCCTTCAGGGACGACAGGTCGGCGAGGTCCAGCGGAAGGTGCCGCACCCGCGCGCCGGAGACGCGCGAACGGATCGAGGCGATGGCGGCGTCGGCCTTGGCGCGGTCGCGGCTGCCGAGTACGACGAGGGCACCGGCACCGGCAAGCTGCTCCGCGACAAAGTAACCGATCCCGGCGTTACCCCCGGTGACGAGGAAGATCCTGCCCTCGGCGGATGGCAGCCGATGAACGTCCCACGATCGCCTCGAAGACAGGGAAGGCATGACAACAGACTCCTCGCGCTCAGGGACAACGTGCCCACCCAAGCTCGCACCCCCCACCGACAGACCCCCGACAGACCCCTGACACAGGCATCGGAGCCCTCAGAGAAACGTCGCCGTCGCCGATGCCCCGCCGTCCACATTCCGTACCGCGAACACCGTCGTGTCGTCGGCCAGGTGGCCGCCGCAGTGGTCGAGGGTCGCGTCGCGGACCAGGCGGACCAGGTGTTCGGGCTGTGCGGCGGCCGGGTCGGTCCGTACCGCGTCGGCCACCGTCGCGTTGAGCGGGAAGAACATGCCGCCCGCGTCCCGGGCCTCGGTCACCCCGTCGGTGACCAGGAGCAGTGTCTCGTCATCGGCGAGGGTGACTCGCTGCACCTGCGGCGGCCGGTCGGTCAGATCGCCGAGGCCGAGCGGCAGCCCCTCCCCGGACGGCAGCTCCCGTACGCCGCCGTGTCCGACGATCAGGGGCGGCTGGTGCCCGAAGTTGATGACGTCGACATGGCCGGTGTCGCCGTCGGGCGGCGGGAAGCCGATGAGTACGGCCGTCGCGAAACGGTCGCCGTCGTCGCGGCCCACCTGCACCCGGTAGAAGCGGTGGCGCCGCATACCTATCTCCAGGCGTTCGGCGACCTGCGCCAGGTCCCCGGTGTGGTACCCGGACTCGCGGAACGAACTGAGCAGCATCGCCGCCGCGTCCACCGCACCCAGCCCCTTGCCCTGGACGTCCCCGAGCAGCACCCTCGTACCGAACCGGCTCGGCTGGATGTCGTAGAAGTCGCCGCCGACCTTCGCGACGCTGTCGGCCGCCAGATACACGGCCGCGTGGTCGAGGCCGCCCCAGCGCGGTGGCAAGGGGCGCAGCACCGTGCGCCGGGTGGTCTCGGCGATGTCCCGCATGTGCAGCATCCGCCCCTCGCCCCGCACCCGCACCCAGCACGCGCCGACCGCGAGCACCCCTCCCACGGCGACCAGGATGAAGTCGGGCAAACCGGTCTGGAACTGGTCGGGCCACGCCTGGTCCACACTCGCGTACGTCGCGATGGCCAGC
Organism: Streptomyces sp. NPDC091292; assembly: GCF_044757265.1. NCBI lineage: Bacteria > Bacillati > Actinomycetota > Actinomycetes > Kitasatosporales > Streptomycetaceae > Streptomyces > Streptomyces sp. NPDC091292. Next base: position 18,717 of record NZ_JBIVUQ010000036.1, read on the forward strand.
ACCGCGAACGCCGCCGTCGTCCACACCCCGCAGAGCGCGGCGGCGATACCGGGGACCATGACTATCCAGGAGATGACGCGGAACTCGCGCGACGTGTTCACGTCGATGACGGCGATCACGAGGAGCAGCAGCAGCGGCGGCACCCACGCCACGCTCCGGCCGCCGATACGCAACAGATTCTGCCGGGGCGGGACATCCACGTCCTGGCCCAGGTTCTCCGGCTGCGGTGCGGGTGAGGAGCCCATCGGACCGCCCGTCAGCGCGCGACCGCGACCGTGACCGCGGTCCGGAGGAATACGACTGTCTTCATGACGTTCGCTCCTTCGCTCCTGGCCGCCACCGGTGATCGCGTCCAGCGAAGCACGCGGGGGTGGCCCACGCATCTGATTCTGCACCGACCGTACTCCCATGTCCCCACCTGCGGCGCCACCCGATTCGCCGCTGATTTTCCCTGGATTTTCCCCGGCCGCCCCACTTGCCGGGCCGGGCCCCCGGGTGTGCTCTGGAATCGGGGGCGCAAGCAGGACGCAGGCAGGACGAAGGCAGGAAAGGAGCGCCGTCATGGCTCATGCGGCACCCGCGATCGAACCCTCACGACGGACCCACCGCGGCCCGTCGATCGACCTCCGCTCCCCGGGCGTCTGGCTGCCCGCCGTGCTGGCCGTCGTCTACGGCCTGTGGGCGGCCGAGATCCGCCGCAACAGCGTCGGCCGCGGCATCACCGGCTGGGACGTCCTGTTCGGCGTCGTCACCGGCATCATCGTCGGTGTCATCTGCTTCGTGCTGCACCGCGTGAGCCACCGGCTGCCCCGCGAGCTGCGGGCCGCCGCCTGGGCCGCCTTCGCCGGGATCGCGTTCGGCTATCTCTACAGCCTGACCGACGCGACGATCCTGCGTTCCGTGGGGATGGCGCTCGCGGTCACGGTCGCGGTGGGCCTGGCGACGTTCTACCGCTTCTACACGTCCGAGAAGTGACAGGCAGCGATCGTTGCCTGTCGTCACGTAGCGAATCAAGCAGCGATCAAGCCTAGGTCAAGAGCGGGAAAAGAAATCCGACCATGGCCCGATGATTTTCCGGCCGCCCCGAGGTCTGCTTTCAAGACAAGGCCGCACAGGCATACGAAAGAGCGGACGGGGCGGACATGAACAGCGGCACACGACAGCCGGACGACGACGCGGCCAAGGGGCCCAGGGGGCAGTCGAAGGGGCACTCGGCGGGGCACTCGTCCGGGCCGGCCATCGAGACGGCCGGCCTGGTGAAGACGTTCGGCGACAACCGCGCGGTCGACGGCGTCGACCTCACCGTCCCGGCCGGCACGGTCTACGGCGTACTGGGACCCAACGGCGCGGGCAAGACGACCACCGTCAAAATGCTGGCGACCCTGCTCCGCCCCGACGGCGGCGAGGCCCGCGTCTTCGGGCGCGACGTGGTCCGTGAGGCGGACGCGGTCCGCAGCAGGGTCAGTCTGACCGGGCAGTACGCGTCCGTCGACGAGGACCTGACCGGCGCCGAGAACCTGGTACTGCTCGCCCGGCTGACGGGCCACGCCAAGAAGGCGGCGTACGGGCGGGCGGAGCAGTTGCTCGCCGCGTTCGGCCTGGAGGAGGCGGCCGGGCGGCAGGTGAAGAACTACTCGGGCGGCATGCGGCGCCGTATCGACATCGCCGCGTCCATCCTCAACACCCCCGACCTGCTCTTCCTCGACGAGCCCACGACGGGCCTCGACCCGCGCAGCCGCAACCAGGTCTGGGACATCGTGCGCGCGGTCGTCGCCCAGGGCACGACCGTGCTGCTGACCACGCAGTACCTGGACGAGGCCGACCAGCTCGCGGCCCGGATCGCCGTGATCGACAAGGGCCGGGTGATCGCCGAGGGCACCAAGGGCGAGCTGAAGGCGTCGGTCGGCGCGGGCGCGGTGCACGTACGGCTGCGGGACGCGGACCGGCGGCCCGAGGCCCAGGAGCTGCTGCGGCTCACGCTCGACGCGCACGTCCAACTGGAACCGGACCCGGTCGCGCTGACCGCGCGGGTCGGACAGGGCTCGGCGAACGGCAGGGGCGCCGCCGAGCGTGCGTCGCGCGCGCTCGCGGAGCTGGCCCGCGCCGGGATCACCGTGGACAACTTCTCGCTGGGGCAGCCCAGCCTGGACGAGGTGTTCCTCGCCCTCACCGACCGCCCGGCGACAGAGACCGGCACCGAGACCGACGCCAGGACCGGCACCGAGGAAGAGGCAGCCGCATGAGCACCGCGACCACCACCACCGACGCCCAGGATCTCGCGCCGGTCAGCACGGAATCGCTCGCCGAACTGCTCATCTCGCGGGAGCGCCCGCCGCGTCCTGGCCCGCTGTCGGCCTCCCTGACGTTCGGCTGGCGGTCGATCCTGAAGATCAAGCACGTCCCTGAACAGCTGTTCGACGTAACGGCGTTCCCGATCATGATGGTGCTGATGTACACGTACCTCTTCGGGGGCGCGCTCGCCGGGTCGCCGAGCGAGTACATCCAGTACCTGCTGCCGGGCATCCTGGTGATGTCCGTCGTCATGATCACGATGTACACGGGTGTCTCGGTCAACACCGACATCGACAAAGGCGTCTTCGACCGGTTCCGTACGCTGCCGATCTGGCGGCCCGCCGTGATGGTCGGCTACCTCCTGGGCGACGGCCTCCGCTACACCATCGCGTCGATCGTGATGATCGGCGTCGGCCTGATCATGGGCTTCCGCCCGGCCGGTGGCTTCGTCGGCGTCGTCGCCGGTGTCGCGCTGCTGCTGGTGTTCGCCTTCGCCTTCTCGTGGGTCTGGACGATGTTCGGGCTGCTGCTGCGTACCGAGAAGTCCGTGATGGGCGTCAGCATGATGGTGATCTTCCCGCTCACCTTCCTCAGCGACATCTTCGTCAAGCCGGAGACCATGCCGGGCTGGCTCCAGGCGTTCGTCAACAACAACCCCGTGACGCATGTCGCCTCCGGAGTGCGCGGCCTGATGGACGGCTCGGGCGCGGGCTCGTCGGTGGCGTGGACGCTGGGGTGGGCGGCGGTCCTGGTCGCGGTGTTCGGGCCGGTGACGATGCGGCTGTACAACCGCAAGTAGCAACCGTAAGTAGCAACTGCAGGCAGCAACCCGTAAGGAACCCTCCTGACCTGGCGGAACCGTCCCCCTAGGGGGTGTTCCACAGGGCCGTATGCAGGCGCCCCGGTCGCGGTCGACGCGGCCGGGGCTTTGCGTGGGAACCGTGTCCCGAAGCGTGTCCCCCAGCGGGTTCCGGCGCGTGCCCCCGCACGTGCCCCTCCGCGCGCGCGGAGCAGTGTCCGTCCGCGTGCGGAACGTGCTGTCGGCGTGGCTGATCTTCGCCGCCTGCGCGCTCGTACCGCTGGGGACCCTGTCGGCCTGGACGACGTACGAGATCGGCGACACCGACGCGTACGTCGCGACGATGGCCCCGCTCGCCGGAGACCCCGCCGTGCGGGACGCCATCGCCGACGCCGTCACGGACGGGATCATGCACGAGGTGCGGGCCGGGCCGCTCCAGGACCGGGTACGGGGCTTCGTCCGCGAGGCGGTGGGGTCCTTCACCGGGACCGACGCGTTCCGCGTCGCGTGGACCGCCGCGAACCGGGCCGCCCACCACGCCGTGATGCGGGCCCTCCGCTCCGGCAGCAGCCGTGAGGTCAGCATCGATCTGGCGCCGATCACCGAGCAGCTGAAGCAGCGGCTCGTGGAAGACGGCGCGTCCTTCGCCGGCCGTATCCCGGTCGAGCACACCGAGGTGACCGTGCTCCAGGCCCGGGACCCCGAGAAACTGCGGAAAGGGTTCCATATGTTCCAGATCGCCGGTCTCTGGCTCCCCGTCGCGTCCGTGCTGCTCGCCGTCGGCGGCATCCTCGTGGCGCTACGGCGGCGCCATGCCGTCGCCATGACGGCGCTCGGCATGGCGCTCAGCGCCGGACTGCTCGCCGTCGCCATCGTGGTCGGGCGCGGCCTCACCCTCGACGACCTGCCGCCGGATGTGTCGCGGGATGCCGCCGGAGCCGTCTACGACGCGCTGACCGACTCCCTGCGGACCGCCGCGTGGATCATCATCGCCCTGGGGGTCACGGTGGCGGCGGCCACCTGGATCACCACCCTCGTACTCCGCCGCCGCGCGACCCCCGACCCCACGGACCCCCCACCGCCACCACCCACGGAGCCCACCCAGCCGACGACCCCGCCGCGCCCCCAGGTCCGGGCCTGAGAGAGCCGGGGGAACTTCCCGGCTCCTTCGCGCGTTGCGGAAGATGACCTGACCTGTGCGTTTGATGTGTGAGTGGTACGACGGCTGCGACACCGCCGTCGTCGGGGGGAAGTGAGCAACCCATGGCCATGGTGGGCCTGTTCTGGATCGCCGAGGGCGATGTGTACGTGGGCGCGAAGCCGTCCGGCCTGGCTCCCGGGGTGCGCCTGACGCCCGATGGCGTGGTGGCTCTCGGCGACGGACAGTCCAGCCTCCACCTCTGGGAGGACATACGGGGCCTGACGGTGGCGGACGTCCCCGTGAAGTCCCTGAAGCGGAAGGTCGGCGCGGTCAAGGACGTCGCCGTCGAGACGGTGATGAGCTTGGCTCTGGCCACCATGGGTTCCGGCCCCGGGGACGAGGCCCCGCCGATGCTGACGGTGCACGTGGAGACCCACGACGGCGACCACGAACTGACGGCCTACGTCGCGGCGGCCGTCGGCTACTCCCCGGCGGAGATCGACCTCTCCCGCACCCTCCTGTCCCACCTCACGGAGGGCGCCGCGACGATGGCCACCACACTGGCGGCGATGGCGGAGTGGGGCCGCGCCTGGGAGGGCGGATCGCCCCGGGGGCCGGAGCGGGAAGCGCTGCTGAAGGGGTGGGTGGGCGAGGCCACATCGGCCTAGGACCACCGGCGGGGCAAGTAAGGGCACGTAAGGGCAGGTGTCTGACGGAAGTGGGGGGCGTCTTGGGGATTGCCACGGATGTGGGGGTACGGGAGCCGGGTGCGGTCGACGGCGGGGTGCGGCGGAGGCGGGGTGGGCCGGGGGCCTGGTTCGCCGGGCTGTTGCTTCTCGGCGTGAGCGTGGTCGTCGGGTGCCGGATCGCCGACACCGACGCCCTCACCCCCGTACCCCAGTTGCTGGCGTTCCTGCCGTGGCTTCTCGCGCCCACCGCGCTCGCGCTGCTGCTCGCCCTGCTCACCCGCTGGCGCACCGGACTCGTCTGGGGCGTCGCCGCGCTCGCCGCCGTCGCCTGGTTCATGGAGCCCTACGGCAAGACGTCCGACCCGTCGGGCCCCCCGCTCGCCGACCTGCGCGTCCTCACCGCGAACGTCCTGCTCGGCCAGGCATCGGACGCCCTGGTCACCGCCGTACGCCGGGAGCGCCCCGACCTCGTCTTCGTCCCGGAGTGCGAACAGCGCTGCACCGAGGCGCTGAAGGTGCTCGCGGACGACTATCCGTACCGCAGTGCCGTCGAGAAGTACGGCTCCGAGGGGTCCGTCATTCTGGGCCGCACCCCGTTCACGGCCACCGGGGGCATACCCGGCACGCTCGGGATGCCCGGCGCCGTCGCCGAGGTGAAGGGCCAGAAGATCCGGCTCCAGCTCGCGCACCCGATGCCTCCGCTGCCCGACACGGTCGGCGTCTGGCGCCGTGAACTCGGCGCCCTGCGCGACTTCGCCGCCGCCGAACCGGACATACCGACGATCATCGCCGGCGACTTCAACGCCACCCAGGACCACGCCGCGTTCCGCCGCATCCTCGACACCGGCCTGCGCGACAGCTCCCGCCTGGCCGGGGAGGCCCGCACCCCGACCTGGCCGTCCCGCTCGGCCCGCGTCATCGGCGCCCAGATCGACCACGTCCTCGTCTCCGAGGACTTCACGGCCCACACCGCCCGCTTCCTCGACCTCCCCGACACGGACCACCGGGCCGTCCTCACCGACCTGACCCTGCACCGCCCCCGCTGACATGACGGTGCGGGCCGCCCGGCGAGAGGGGCGGCCCGCACCGGTGGGGGGTGGGGCAGGGGACGCGGGGAGTAGTCAGGGAAGTACCCCCGCCCCGAAGAGAATCAGCCGGTCTTGGCCAGGGTGTCCGCCTTGTTGACCTGCGCGAGCGCCTTCGCCAGACCGTTCGCCCAGAGCTGGTTCACGCGGGAGCGCTCGGCGGCGTTCGGGTAGGCGTTCGTGCAGGACGTGCCGGGGCCGCCGCCGGACATCAGCTCGCTGCACGGACCCGAGTAGTGGTCCGGCAGACCGAGGACGTGCCCGGTCTCGTGGGCGGTCACGCGGGTCGAGTTGTACTGCTGGTTCTGCCGGTAGTCGAGGAAGATGTAGCCACGGCCGTGCCCGTCGGTCGACGCGTACGAACCGCGCGAGTCATTGCCCTCGTAGTACTGGAAGCTGGCGCTGCCACCCTCCTGGAGGCGGACGTTGCTCACCGAGCTGTTCCAGATCGAGGTGGAGCTGGCTATCTGCGAGCGGAACGAGGGCGCGTTCGCCGTGCTGTAGTTGACGGTGACGACAGCGGCGCCCGGGTTGGCGGCGCGCTTCTCGGCGACCGCCTTCACGACCGCGTCGAAGAACGCCTTGGTGGCCGCCTTGTCCTCGGCCGAACCCTCGTACCGCGCGATCGACGCGGCCGTGCTCGCCGGGGCCGTGTCGGTGGCGGTGGGAGCGGCGGACGCGGGAACCGCGGCGCCGAGCGCGCCGGCGAGACCGAGACCGATCGCCGCGGACAGGAAGCGGGTGGGGGGCTTCATGATGGGGGGCTCCTACTGGTTCATGGTGGGGTTAGAACGTTCGGTAAAGGGAGTGTCAGGGAACTCGCGCCGCCCGGGATGATGGCAAGTGGGGATAGCCTCGGGCTATCACCCGTCAACTCGTGCCGATACATGGGGATTTGGGCATCTGGTGTCCGTGCCTTGAGCGGTTCTACGCTCGTCTCCCATGGACCTAGAGGTGCGGCATCTTCGCGCACTGTGCGCCATCGCCGACAGCGGCAGTCTGCACAAGGCGGCCCGTGAACTCGGCGTCGCCCAGCCCACGTTGAGCACGCAGCTGAAGCGTATCGAACACGCCCTGGGCGGCGAGCTGTTCACCCGGGGCCGCGGCGGCTGCCGGCCGACGCCGCTCGGCAGCGCGCTGCTCGGCCGGGCCCGGCCGCTGATCGCCGAGATGCGGGACCTGGTCACCGAGACCCGGGCCGCCGCCGCCCGCGCGGCCGACGGCACCCATCTGCTGATCGGGTCGACGGCGAGCCGCGCCATCCCCGGCTGGCTGCGCCGGTTGCGGGTACGCCGCCCCCGCACCGAACCGTCGCTCCAGATGAACGTCTCCGCGAACGCGCTCCTCGGCATGGTCGCCGCCGGACAGCTCGACGTGGCGTTCGTGCACGAGGTCGAGGGCAGCCCGCTGCGGTTCCCGGCCGGGGTCCGCCATCGGGTCCTCCTGGAGCGGGAACCCCAGTTCGTGTCCCTCTCCGCCGACCACCCGGCGGCGGCCCGCCCGGTGGTGACCCTGGCCGACCTCGCGGGCGACCGGTGGATGGTCGATCCGACGGTGGACGGCGAGTGGGACGCGGTCTGCCGGGTGCTGCGCGCGGCCGGCATCAGCCCCCGGGTGCTGCGCGGCGACTACCTCACGGCGTACTCGCTCGTCGCGACGGCCGAGGTCGTCACGGTCTGCCAGCCCACGGCCCGGCCCCGCCCCGACACGGCGGTCCGCCCCCTGGCCGGCGACCCGCTCGGCGTCCGCCTGCTCCTCGCGGCCCGTACGGAGGCCGAGCTGGACGAGGTGTACGGGGATCTGGAGGAGGCGTACTGGGAGGTCGCCGAGGAGGCGCCCGAGTACCGGGAGTGGCTGAACGGGGCGGTCCGGTTCGAGGAGTTGGGGGCGCTGACCCGCGACCCGGCGTGAGTCACCGAGACACCGTCGGACACCGGAAAGGCAACGGGCGCCCTCCGCGGTCAGAGGGCGCCCGTTGGTCTCTGCGTACGGTCGGTCCCTCCGTACGCGGGGTGCGGCTTCCGCTCAGACGCCGATGTCGCAGCCGTCCGTGCGCCACACCGACACGACCGACGGGCGGACGATACGGCCGGGGCCGTCCGGCCACGCGCTCGCGGGCTTCTCGACCGACGCGCCGTCGACCTCGCCCGGGTGCTGCACGGCGACCAGGACCCGGCGGTCCTGGATGATCGGGCCGCAGGTCTCGGCGCCCTTCGGCATGGTGAGGAACTGCTTCAGCTCACCGCGCCGGTCGCCGCTGGTGGCCACGCCGAACAGTCCGTCGTGGGTGCCGAGGGCGTTGCCGTCCGTCGCGATCCACAGGTTGCCGTGCGGGTCGAAGGCGACGTTGTCCGGGCAGGAGATCGGCGAGACCTTGTCCTTCGGGAAGCCCGCGAAGTAGGTCGACGGGTCGTTCGGGTCGCCCGCGACGAGGAACAGGCTCCACGCGAAGGTCAGCGACTCCGGCCGATTGCGGCTCTCCGTCAGCTCCAGGATCTGCCCGTGCTTGTTGAGGTTGCGCGGGTTCGCCTCGTCCGCCGGGGCCTTGCCGGCCTTGCCGCGGTCGGTGTTGTTCGTCAGCGCGATGTACACCTTGCCGGAGCGCGGCGACGGCTCGATGTCCTCGGGGCGGTCCATCTTGGTGGCGCCCACCAGGTCGGCGGCCTGCCGCGTGAAGACGTAGACCTCCTCGGCGGTCATGCCCTTGACGTGCGACTCGGCGCGCCCGCGCGGGCCCGCCGTGGCGAGCGGTATCCACACGCCGCTGCCGTCGAACTCGCCGTCGGCGGGCAGCTTGCCCGTGCCGTCGATCTCCTCGGCGGGCGAGTCACCCGTGAGCTTGGCGACGTACAGGGTGCCCTCGTCCAGGAGCGTCATGTTGTGCGCGTGCGCGGTACGGCTGTTGCCGCGCATCCGGCGCTTGGACGAGACGAACTTGTAGAAGTAGTCGAAGCGCTCGTCGTCGCCCATGTAGACGACGGGACGGCCGTCGTCGGTGAGGCGGGGCTGCGCGGCCTCGTGCTTGAAACGGCCCAGGGCGGTCCGCTTGCGCGGGGTCGACTCCGGGTCGTACGGGTCGAGTTCGACGACCCAGCCGTGGCGGTTGACCTCGTTGGGCTCCTTGGTGACGTCGAAGCGCTCGTCGAACCGCTCCCACTTGCGCTCGGACGCGCCGGCCGTCACGCCGTACCGCTTGAGTCGGGCCAGGGTGACCGGGTCGGTGACCTTGTCGACGTTCGCGAAGTACTGGTTGAAGTTCTCCTCGCCGTGCAGCGTGGTGCCCCAGGGGGTCTCGCCGCCGGCGCAGTTGTTGAGCGTGCCGAGCACGGTGGTGCCGCGCGGGTCCGCCTTCGTACGGACGAAAGCGCTGCCCGCGGCCGGGCCGGTCAGCTCGAACTCGCTGGTCACGGTGAGGCGGCGGTTGAGGTGGTGGCGCGGTACGGCCGTCAGCTTGCCGCTGCGGCGGTCCTCCTCGACCACGACGACCGACAGGCCGTGCGCGGCCCAGGCGATCTCGGCCTGCTCGCGGGTCGGGTTCGCGGCGTCGTAGCCGCGGAACATCAGGATCTCGTCGGTGTACTCGTGGTTCGCGACGAGGACCTGCCGGCCGCGCTCGCCGGGCAGCGGGAGGAGGCTGAGGAAGTCGGTGTTGTAACCGAACTGGCCCGCCTGCGCCTTCGCGGTCTGCTTCTCCGGGTCGAAGGCCGGGGCGCCGCGCAGGATCGGGTCGCCCCAGCGGATGACGACGTTCTGGGCGTGGCCCTCGGGGATGGTGACCGCGTCGTGCGTGTTGGGCGCGACCGGCGTGAAGCGGAGGCCGCGCGCCGCCTTTCCACGTCCGTGCTTCAGCGAGTCGGCGGGGGTGCCGGTGCCGGTGGCGGGGGCCGCGGTGGCGGTCTGGCTGCCGGTGCCGATGAGCGCGCCACCCGCCGTCGCGGCGACGGTGACGACGGCGGCGGCCCGCATCATGGAACGGCGGCTGAGGACACCGGCGATGACATCGCCGACGTACTCGTTGGCGCTCGTGTTCGGCACCTCGTGGAAACAGGCGTCACCGCAGCGGAACCGGCAGGTCATGGCGGACCGGCTGCCTTGGTGCGAGCTGATCAGCGGCAGCATTTTGGGCATTTCTTTTCCTCCCCTTTACGTGAGTTCGGCGCGACCGTACGAGGGTCGGGCCGCAGCGGGAGGGCGGCGAGGTGAACTGGGGGTGAACCCGTGGCGGACGGGGTGGGGAGATGGTGGCCTCTGAATGGGCCCGGGGGGTTGGTGGAGGGTTTGTCGACCCTCCCCAAGATCGCGTAGGGCGGCGGCTAACCTTACGTGTCCGTCCTGGCCAGGGATTGACGGAATCAACTCACGCGAAGGGTCGCGCACATGGGCATTCTGAGTCGGTTGCGGGATGTGTTGGGGCGGTCGCGCAAGCGGGGTCCTGTGCAGGAGGCTGACCGGGTGGAGGCGTCGGTGCCGGTGCCGGCACCGTCCGCCGGTGAGTCGGTGGCCCCTGCGGGGGGCGTCTCCGTGCCGGCGCAGCCTTCGGTGGTGGAGGAGTTGGTTTCGGCGGCGTTCGACAATGTGTCCGTGCCTCGGCCTTCGCGGCCGGCGGACGACACCGTTGACTCTGTTGCCGTTGCCTCCGAGGACCCCGCGCCTGGGGTTGTGCCCGCCCGTCCCGCCCAGCGGGACACTCGCCCACAACGGGAATCGGAGGGGGAGGCCGAGCCGGTGGCTGTCGTGGAGTCGGAGCCAGTCGCTGCCGCTGAGCCGGAGCCGGTCGCGGTCGCTGTGCCGGAGCCGGTCGCTGTCGTGGAGCCCGAGCCGGTCGTGGAGCCGGAACCGGTCGTGGAGCCGGAGCCGGTGGCTGTCGTGGAGCCGGAGCCAGTCGCTGCCGCTGAGCCGGAGCCGGTGGCTGTCGCTGAGCCTGAGCCGGCCGTGGAGCCGAAGCCGGTGGCTGTCGCGGAGCCGGAGCCCGTCGTGGAGCCCGAGCCGGAGCCCGTCGCCGTCGCTGAGCCTGAGCCCGTCGTGGAGCCCGAGCCGGAGCCCGTCGCCATTGTGGAACCGGAGCCTGTCGTGGAGCCGGTGGCTGTCGTGGAGCCCGAGCCCGTCGCCGTCGTGGAATCCGAGCCCCAGCCCGAACCCGTCTCCACCCCCACCTCCGCCCCCACCTCCCCTCCCGCCGAACCCCAGCTCGCCGTTGCGGTCGGGCTGGCCGGTGCGTACAAGGCTGCCGGTGACGCGCTCGCCGCGCGGGCGCTCACCGGAACCCCCGTCCGGATCGTCCTCGTCCTCGACCGTTCCGGTTCCATGCGGCCGTACTACAAGGACGGGTCCGCGCAGAGTCTTGGGGAGCAGGTGCTCGCGCTGGCCGCGCACACCGATCCCGCCGCGACCGTGTCCGTCGTGTTCTTCTCGACCGACATCGACGGCTCCGGCGAGCTGACCCTCGACAGCTACGAGGACCGGATCGACGAGCTGCACGCGTCCCTCGGGCACATGGGCCGCACCGGCTACCACCACGCCGTCGCGGAGGTCGTCGCCCAGTACGAGAAGGACAAGAAGGCGGGGACGACCGCCCCGACCCTCGTCGTGTTCCAGACCGACGGCCCCCCGGACGTCAAGGGCGCCGCGACCCAGGCCCTCGCGGACGCGACCCCGCACCCGGTCTTCTTCCAGTTCGTCGCGTTCGGTGAGCACGAGGCCAAGGGCTTCGACTACCTCCGTAAGCTCAAGGCGGAGAACGCCGCCTTCTTCCACGCGGGCCCGACCCCCCGCGAGCTGACGGACGCCGAGCTGTACGAGGGTCTGCTCGGGGCGTTCCCCGAGTGGCTGGCGGCCCGTAACGGCTGACCTCGCACACCTGGTCCCATGGGGCGTCCCGGGCGGAAATTGCCGCGCGGGGCGCCCCGCCGTGTCGGATACGCTGTGAGGATTCCGGCCGCGTGACCCACCCGGCTCTCGGACACCGACCTTCTCACCGCACGTAGCGACTTGGGAGCAGCCCGCGATGGCTCGACACCTCATCACCAGCGCCCTTCCGTACATCAACGGGATCAAGCACCTGGGCAACATGGTGGGGTCCATGCTTCCGGCGGACGTGTACTCCCGGTACCTCCGCCAGCGCGGTCACGACGTCCTCTACATCTGCGCCACCGACGAGCACGGCACCCCGGCCGAGCTGGCGGCCAAGGAGAACGGTCTGCCGGTGGACGTGTTCTGCGCGCAGGCGCACGACGCGCAGAAGGCGGTGTACGACGGTTTCGAGCTGGCCTTCGACTACTTCGGCCGCAGCTCGTCGCCGCAGAACCGGGAGATCACGCAGCACTTCGCCCGCCGGCTCCACGAGAACGGGTTCATCGAGGAGCGGTCGATCCGCCAGGTGTACTCGCCGGCCGACGAGCGCTTCCTGCCGGACCGCTATGTCGAGGGCACGTGTCCGCACTGCGGGTACGACAAGGCGCGCGGCGACCAGTGCGAGAACTGCACGCGGGTCCTGGACCCGACGGACCTGATCAACCCGCGCAGCGCGATCTCCGGCTCCACGGATCTTGAGGTCCGCGAAACCACGCATCTGTTCCTGTTGCAGTCGAAGCTTCAGGGCGAGGTCGAGGCGTGGATCGACGAGGTCGGCGGCGAGTGGCCGCAGCTCGCGTCGTCGATCGCCCGCAAGTGGCTGACCGAGGGCCTGCACGACCGCGCGATCACGCGTGACCTGGACTGGGGCGTGCCGGTCCCGGCCGACACCTGGCCGGAGCTGGCGGCCGACGGCAAGGTCTTCTACGTGTGGTTCGACGCCCCGATCGAGTACATCGGCGCGACGAAGGAGTGGGCCGACGCGGCGCCCGCGGGCGAGGTCCGCGACTGGAAGTCGTGGTGGTACGAGGCCGATGACACCGTCCGGTACACGGAGTTCATGGCCAAGGACAACGTCCCGTTCCACACGGTGATGTTCCCGGCGACGGAGCTGGGCGTACGGGAGCCGTGGAAGAAGGTCGACTACGTCAAGGCGTTCAACTGGCTGACGTACTACGGCGGCAAGTTCTCCACGTCGCAGAAGCGGGGCGTGTTCACGGACGCGGCGCTCGATCTGCTGCCCGCGGACTACTGGCGGTACTTCCTGATCGCCAACGCCCCCGAGTCCGACGACTCGTCGTTCACCTGGGAGCACTTCGCGGCCACGGTGAACAAGGACCTGGCGGACACCCTCGGCAACTTCGTCAACCGTGTCCTGTCCTTCTCGAAGAAGCGGTTCGGCGAGGAGGTCCCGGCGGGCGCGGAGGCGGGCGAGGCGGAGGAGAGGCTGGGCGTGGAGATCGCGCGCCTCCTCTCCGAGTACGAGGAGCACATGGAGGCCCTCCAGTTCCGCAAGGCGGCGGCGGCCCTGCGGGCGCTGTGGTCGGCGGGCAACTCCTATCTGGAGGAGAAGGCCCCCTGGCTGGAGATCAAGACGAACGCGGACGGCGCGGCGCTGACGCTCCGCACGGCGATGAACCTGATCCACCTGTACGCGATCGTCTCGGAGCCCTTCATCCCGGCGTCGGCGAGGGCGATGCGGAACGCGTTCGCGCTCCCCGACGACACGGCGACCTGGGCCACCCCGGCCCAGGCGACCACCCTGACGACGCTCCCCCCGGGCACCCCGTTCACGGTCCCCCCGGTCCTCTTCGCCAAGATCACGGAAGAGGACTTGGAGGCTTATCGGGAGAGGTTCGGGGCGGAGGCGTGACCTTTGCTCACGCAGGACGGAGGGCCCGAAACCGCACGACGGTTCCGGGCCCTCCGTCCTGTTGTCAGTGCACCCAGTCCTTGAGCGGCTCGGTGTCCAGGTCGATTCCCACCGGGTCCGGCAAGGTCACCGTCTTGCCGAAGGGGACCGTGACCACGGTCTCGTAGCGGACTCCGTCCGGCTGGGAGTGGACCTTGACCTCGTGGGTGTCGCGGTCGATGAGGAGGAAGACGGGGATGCCGGACTCGGCGTAGGCGCGGGGCTTGTCCTGTCGGTCCCGCCTGTGTGTGTCTGAGTCACGGGAGGTGACCTCGACGACCATGCGCACCCCGTCCACACTGGCCCATTCGCCCGCTCCGATGAAGTGATCGATCGGTGCGAGCACGCCATCGGGGCGAGCGTTGCTCTTACGGTAGGTCTCGATGCGAAGCCCCTGGTCTCCGAAGAGCCACATTCCGGGGAGTGACGAGCAAATCTGAATCAGCCAGACGATGATTCGTCCGTGAACTCCGTCCGGCACTGCCTTTTCCCCGATCCTTCCGTTGATGAACTCCAAACGCAGGGACTCGTCCACGCGGGCACCCAGATGAGCCAGCTCCTCGAACTGTTCCTGGCTCAGGACGCTGTGACGCTCGTCGGTCATGCCCACGGCGGTCTCCTCCCGGATCGGTGGTGACTCCCAGGGTAAGTGGCCACCGGACTGTGCGGCCGGTTTCATTTCGAGTTTTGCCATGATCGGGAGCCTAGGCACGGCAAAGGGCCCGGGATCTCCTGATCCCGGGCCCGTCACTCGTGTGGGTTACTTCGGCTGGGGCTTGTTCACCGTGATGTTGAGTTCCCTCAGGCGGGCCGGGTCCAACTCTGTCGGGGCGCCCATCATCAGGTCCTGGGCGTTGCCGTTCAGGGGGAACGCGATGGTTTCGCGGATGTTGGGCTCGTCGGCGAGGAGCATCACGATGCGGTCGACGCCGGGGGCGATGCCGCCGTGCGGCGGGGCGCCGAAGCGGAAGGCGCGGAGCATGCCCGCGAACTCGGCCTCGACGGTCTCCCGGTCGTACCCGGCGATCTCGAACGCCTTCAGCATGATGTCCGGCTCGTGGTTACGGATGGCGCCCGACGACAGCTCCGTACCGTTGCACACGATGTCGTACTGCCACGCCAGGATGTCGAGCGGGTCCTTCTCCTCCAGGTCGGCCATGCCGCCCTGGGGCATCGAGAACGGGTTGTGCGAGAAGTCGATCTTCCCGGTCTCCTCGTCCCGCTCGTACATCGGGAAGTCCACGATCCAGCAGAACCGGAAGACGCCCTCTTCGAAGTGCCCGGAGCGCTTCGCGGCCTCGACCCGCACCGCGCCCATGATCTTCGAGACCTCTCCGTACTCCCCGGCGCCGAAGAACACCGCGTGACCGGGGGCAAGGGAGAGGCGCTTCGTCAGCTCCGCGACATTGTCCTCCGTCAGGAACTTCGCGATCGGGCCCGACAGGGAACCGTCCTCCGCCACCCTCACCCAGGCCAGCCCCTTCGCGCCCTGCTCCACCGCGTAGTCCCCGAGCTGGTCGAAGAACTTGCGGGGCTGCGCCGAGACGTCCGGCACCGGCAGCGCGCGCACGTGCTTGCCCGCGAACGCCTTGAACTCCGAACCCTCGAACACGTCGGTGATGTCGACCAGTTCGAGCTGGGCCCGCAGATCCGGCTTGTCCGAGCCGTACTTCGCCATCGCCTCACGGAACGGGATGCGCGGGAACGGCGAGGTGACGTGCCGGCCGCCGCCGAACTCCTCGAAGAGTTCCGTCATCAGCCGCTCGATCGGCCGGAACACGTCCTCCTGCTCGACGAAGGACATCTCCACGTCGAGCTGGTAGAACTCGCCGGGCGAGCGGTCGGCGCGGGCGTCCTCGTCGCGGAAGCAGGGCGCGATCTGGAAGTACCGGTCGAAGCCCGAGATCATCAGCAACTGCTTGAACTGCTGCGGGGCCTGCGGAAGGGCGTAGAACTTGCCCGGGTTGAGGCGCGAGGGCACCACGAAGTCACGGGCGCCCTCCGGCGAGGTCGCCGTCAGGATCGGGGTCGCCATCTCGTTGAACCCGAGCGCCGTCATCTTGTGCCGGATCGCCGAGATCACGGCGGTCCGCAGCATGATGTTGCGGTGCATGCGCTCGCGGCGCAGGTCCAGGAAGCGGTACTCCAGGCGCCGCTCCTCGTTGACCCCGTCCTCGGCGTTGATCGTGAACGGGATCTGCTGGGCCGCGCCCAGGACCTCGACCTCGGCGGCCTCGATCTCGATCTCACCGGTGGGCAGCTCCGCGTTGACGTTCTCGGCGCCGCGCGACACGACCCGGCCGTCGACCCGTACGACCGTCTCCTTGGTCAGCTTGTCCAGCGCCTCCGCCGCCGCCGTGCCGGGGCGGGCGACGAGCTGCGTGATGCCGTAGTGGTCGCGCAGATCGATGAAGAGGATGCCGCCCAGGTCTCGGCGATTGTGCAGCCAGCCGCTCAGCCGGACGTCGGTGCCGACGTCAGTGGCGCGCAGCTCTCCGCAGGTGTGGGACCTGTACCGATGCATCGTCGTTTCATCCAGTCTTCGCGGGTGGTGGACCGAGTGGTGGGCCGAGACCCACCAAGGTTACCGTCCGCCCCAAGATCGCTTTCCGGTATTACGGCCCGGCCGGGGGCCGCTCGTGCCGGGGTGTCTCCGCCTCGGGGGCCCGCTCGTACTCCTCGAACCAGATGCTCTTGCCCTCGCCGCGCGGATCGACGCCCCACGCGTCCGCGAGGAGTTCCATCAGGACCAGGCCGCGGCCCGACGAGGCGAGTTCGCCGGGCTCCCGTTTGTGGGGGAGGTCGTCGCTGCTGTCGGCGACCTCGACGCGGAGGGTGCGGTGGCCGGGTACGCCGGTGACCTCGGCGACCATGAGGGCGTCGCCGTCGGTGTGGACGAGGACGTTCGTCGCCATCTCCGAGACCATCAGGACCGCCGAGTCGACCTGGTCCGGGTCCGTCCAGTCGTGCAGCAGCTCCCGTAGCTGCTGGCGGCCTGCGGCGATGCGCTGCGGCTCGGCCTGCGGGACCGTGAAGACGGTACGGCGGGCGGACCCGGCCGCGTCCGGACGGCCGCTGCGGCGCAGCAGCAGCACCGCGATGTCGTCCTCGCGGCGGTCGGCGAGCGGCCCGGTGGTGTAGTGGGACGACGGCCCGTGCACGGCCTGGACCAGCGAGTCGGCCAGCTCCTCCAGGCTTTCGCCGCGGTGCGCCTCCAGGGTCGTACGGATCCGGGACCAGCCGGTGTCCAGGTCATGGCCGCCCGTCTCGATCAGGCCGTCCGTGCAGATCAGCATGGTCTCGCCGGGCTCCAGGACGATCCGGGTGGTCGGATAGTCCGCGTCCGGGTCGATGCCCAGCGGCAGCCCGCCCGCCGTGGGCCGCATCAGGACGGTGCCGTCGTCCATCCGTATCGCCGGATCGGGGTGCCCGGCGCGGGCGATCTCCAGGACGCCGGTGCGCGGGTCCGCCTCCACGTAGAGGCAGGTCGCGAAGCGGGGTTCGGTCGGGGAATCGGCGCCCGCCAGGTGGCGCCCGGCGGATCCGTACGGGATGGAGTCGGTGACCCCGGTCAGGAAGCGGCTGGCGCGGGACAGGACCGCGTCGGGCCGGTGCCCCTCGGAGGCGTAGGCGCGCAGCGCGATCCGTAGCTGGCCCATCAGCCCGGCGGCCCGTACGTCGTGCCCCTGCACATCGCCGATGACCAGCGCGATCCGGCCCGACGGCAGCGGGATCATGTCGTACCAGTCGCCGCCGACCTGGAGGCCGCCGCCGGTGGGGACATAGCGCGCGGCGACACTCATGCCCGGGATCTGCGGGGCGAGCGTCGGCAGCATCGAGCGCTGGAGCCCTTCCGTCAGCTCCCGCTCGGTCTCGGCGGCCCCGGCGCGCGACAGCGCCTGTGCGAGCATCCGCGCCACGGTCGTCAGGACGGACCGCTCGTCGGGCGTGAAGGTGACGCGGTAGGCGAAGGCGGCCATCCAGGCGCCCATGGTGCGGCCCGCCACGATCAGCGGGAGGAACGCCCAGGACTGCCGTCCGAACCGCTGGGCGAGCGGCCAGGCGGCCGGGTAGCGGGAGCGGTACTCGTTCGGTGACGACAGGTACACCGCCCGTCCCGTACGGCACACCTCGGCGGCCGGGTAGTCGGTGTCCAGCGGCATCGCCATGAACGGGCTCTCCT
This sequence comes from Streptomyces sp. NPDC091292, assembly GCF_044757265.1. Classification (NCBI taxonomy): domain Bacteria; kingdom Bacillati; phylum Actinomycetota; class Actinomycetes; order Kitasatosporales; family Streptomycetaceae; genus Streptomyces; species Streptomyces sp. NPDC091292. The sequence continues at coordinate 36,668 of NZ_JBIVUQ010000036.1, forward strand.
CGCCGGGGGCGTGCCCGTGGTGCCCGACGACGTCGAGATGGTCGCCTTCGACGCCGAAGACGGCGAGCCCGTCCGGCGAGAACCCGGGCATCGAGAGCCCGGCGGCCACCCTCAGCACCTCGGCCGTGGACCGCGCCTCGGCGAGCGCCCGCCCGGCGTCCAGCAGGAACGCCTCGCGGGAGCGCCGCCAGTCCCCGGTGACCGGGGAGCGGGCGGCGGCGCCGGGCGGCTGCTCGGTGACCTCCTGAAGCGTCCCGATCAGCTCGAACGAGTGCTTGTCGCGGTGGTACGTGGGTTTCGAGCGGCTGCGGACGGTACGGATGACCCGGCCCTGGTCGTCCATGATCCGCAGGCGGGCCTCGGCGAGGGTGTTCTCGGCGACGGCGAGGCCGACGATGCCGTCGATCTCGTTCCAGTCGACGGGGTGGAAGCGGGCCCGTACGGCGGACTCCGTCAGGGTGACCGCGCCGGCGGGCAGCCCGACGAGCCGGGCGGCCTCCGCGTCGAGCGCGACGGTGCCGGCGGCGGTGTCCCAGTGCCACATCCCGGTCGCGAGCGCGGACAGCACCTCGCCCACCGGGGGCAGGGACGAGGTCCCTACGGATGGCGGGGGATCTTCGGTGCGCATTGCCCCACTGTAGGAATATCCGAGCCGAAACGCCCACTATGGGCCGGCGCCCTGCCTGACCGGGGTCATGGGGGGTGCGCAAAGCGCAACCTTCAGAGGCGAGGGGAAGGGCCCGACCGACCGGCCGCAGGTCCGCCGGGGTGCGTGGAGCGCTTCCTCAGGGGCGCGGGGAACCGCGCGACCGGCCCGCGGCGTCACTGCCGGGGTGCGCGGAGCGCGCTCTCAGGGACGCGGGGAACTGCGCGACCAGCCACGGCAGGCCCGCGGCGGACAGCGAGCCGCACGCCGTTGGTCGTCGCCGGGGTGCGCGGAGCGCATTCTCAGGGGCGCGGGGAACTGCGCGGCCGGCCAGCGGCAGGCCCGCGGCGGACAGCGGACCGCACGCCGTTGGTCGTCGCCGGGGTGCGCGGAGCGCTTCCTCAGGGGCGCGGGGAACTGCGCGACCGGCCCGCGACCGGCAGCGAGCCGCACGCCATTGGTCGTCGCCGGGGTGCGCGGAGCGCGCTCTCAGGGGCGCGGGGAACTGCGCAACCAGCCACGGCCGGCCCGCGGCCGACAGCGAACCGCACGCCCCTGGTCAGCCGACCGCAGGTCACCCGTATCTGGCTCGTAGTTCTGTCAGAACGCCGAAGGCCGCCGCTGTCACCGGTACCGCGAGGAGCATGCCCAGGATGCCCGCGACGGAGGCGCCGGCCGTGATCGCGAGGAGGATGACCGCCGGGTGCATCTGGACGGTGCGGCTCTGGATCATGGGCTGGAGCACGTGTCCTTCGAGGAGCTGGACGGCGAGGACGACGCCCAGGGCCCACAGCGCGATGGCGAACCCCCGGTCGGCGAGCGCGACGAGCACGGCGACGGCGCCGGAGATGAAGGCGCCGAGGTAGGGGATGTACGCGCCGACGAAGACGAGCGCCCCCAGCCCCACGGCCCCCGGCACGCGCAGCACGAGCAGCCCGACGGTGATGCAGACGGCGTCGATGAAGGCGATCACGGTGGTGCCGCGCATGAATCCCTCGACGGCCTCGAAGGCCCGCCGCGCCATGGCCTCCAGGGTCTCGCCCCTGCCGCGCGGGGCAAGGGCGTGCAGGGCGGTGATGGCCCGCCCGGAGTCCCGTAGGAAGAAGAAGACGAGCAGCAGGGCGAGCACGGCGGTGGCGATCAGCTCCCCGACGACGCTGATGCCGCTGAGCACCCCGGACGCGGCGGTCGAGCCGAACCTGCCGAGCAGGTCCTTCGCGTTGGTGGCGAGATCGTCGAGCGAGGTCCCGGCCGCCCCGAAGTGCGCGGTGAACGACTTCGCGGCCTGCTTGAGCGAGGCGACGATCTGGTCCCCGCTGTCGATCAGCGCGGTGACGACGATGTACCCGGCACCGCCGACGACGGCGACCACCGCGGCGCAGGTCAGCCCCGCCGCCAGCGAGGCGTTGACCTTCGCCGCGACGAGCCGGCGGTACAGGGGTCCGAGCAGCGCGGTACCGAGCAGGGCGAGCAGTACGGGCGTGACCGCCGTCTTGAAGGTCACGCACAACCAGATCCCGACCGCGGCGACCCCACTGACCAGCAACACCACCGCACACCAGGCAGCGGTCCGCACAACAGCTCGGGGCAACAGGTCATGCATCGCCCCAGCGGATCACGGGGGGTGCGGGGGCGCCTGGTGGCGGGGCCGAGTGGGGGAGGCCGGTCACCGTCCGGTCTGGTTCAGGCGGCGATTCTGCCCTTGCGGAGGGTGAGGGTGCGGTCGGACTGGGCGGCGAGTCGCTGGGAGTGGGTGACGACCACCACGCATTTGTTCTGGTCGTGCGCGAGTTCCCGGAAGACGCGGATGATGCCCTGGGCGGTGTCCTCGTCGAGGTTGCCGGTGGGTTCGTCGGCGAAGAGGATGTCGACGTCGCAGGCCAGGGCGCGGGCGATGGCGACGCGTTGCTGCTGGCCGCCGGAGAGCCGCATGACGTTGCGGGTGGAGTCCTGCCTGTCCAGGCCGACCTCGGCGAGCAGTTCGATGGCGCGGGCCTTCTTGTTGCGGACCTTGACGCCGGTGATCTCCATGGCGGTGGTGACGTTGCGTACCGCGGTCATGTAGGTGAGCAGGTTGTACTGCTGGAAGACGGTGGCGGCGTGCTTGTTGCGGTACCGGCCCAGGCCGATCGCCGTGAGGTCCCGGCCGTCGAAGCGGACGGAACCCTTGGTCGGGGCGTCGAGCCCTGAGGCCAGGGAGAGCAGCGTGGTCTTGCCGCTGCCGGAGGGGCCCAGGATCGCGTAGAAGACACCGCGTTCGAAGCTGTAGTCGATCTGCTTGAGCACGGTGGTCCTGCGTCGCTGACCTGCGTAGGTGTGGCTGAGACCGGTGAGTTGGAGGACGGGGGCGGTGCTACGGGGATTGGTGGCTGGAGCGTGGGTGTCGGGGGTGATGGCGTCCATGGAGGGGGTCACTCGCCCTTCGAGAGGATGGTGCGGGGGGACAGGCGCAGTACGGATGCGGCGGGCATGACCGTGGCGAGCAGGCCGATGCCCAGGCCCACGCCGGCCACGGTGGCCAGGGCGCCGTTGTCGAGCCGTACGGTGATCTTGTCGATGGGGTCGGCGCCTTCCACGGGTTCGCTGCCGGGGTCGATGCCCTGGCCGAGCCCGGTCGAGCCGGGCGGCGGCGGCTCCCAGGCGGCCAGCTCGGCCCGCGCGGAATCGGCTTCGCCGCTGACCAGGGACCCCGCGGCCTTCTGGGTGAGCGCTTCGGTGAACAGCGCGCTGAGGCCGACGGCCAGCGCGGCGACCACCACGATCTCGGTGACCTGCTGGGCGACGAGTTTCCATGGCGGCTCACCCATCGACAGCAGTACGCCGAACTCCTTGCGGCGCTGCTTGACCGCCAGTGTGGTGAGCAGGGCGAGTACCGCGGCGCCCGCGACACCGATCAGCCACATCGCCAGCCCCGCGGACGAGGTGACGGCCGACAGTGGGCCGGTCATCTGCTTGATGGCCTTGTCGTTGATCTGGAGGGCGAAGGGGTCGAGCTGGGCACCGGCGACGTCCTCGGCGTGCTTTTTGAACGCCGGGAAATCGCCCGGGTCGTTGAGCGTGAACGTCGCCCCGCCGACCTGAGCGGGCACCTTCCCGTCCTCGCCGAGCGCCTCGGCGGCGGCGGCGATCGGGGCGATGAGGCGGTTCCCGGCCGGTACGAGGTAGTCCGGGTCCTGGTCGCCCGGGTCGCGGTAGATGCCGCCGACGGTGAACTCGGTGTACCCGTCGACCGTCTGCTTCTCGGTGGACGGGTCCGTCTTGATCCGACCGAGCTTGATCCTGTCGCCGACCTTGAGTGCGTTCAGCTTGGCCAGACGCTCCTCGATGAGGACGACCTCGCGATCCCGGTCGGCCAGGGTGATCGGCTCCCCGTCCAGCAGCTTCCACCGCCCACTGCTGAACCCGGGCATCGCCCCGGACTCCAGTACGCCCTTGACCAGGGGCAGTTGAGACATGGGGGGAATGCCGTCAGGGTGCCTTTCCCTATCCCTATCCCTGTCCCTATCTTTATCCTTCTCCGTCGGCTTGCCTTCGTAGGTCAGCGGGTCGGCCAGATCCGTGAACTGGATGCCCTCGTAGTTGTAATGCTTGACCAGCGGCGACTTACCTATCTGGTCGATCGTCGCGGTGGCCATCTGCGGCGCCGAAAGGCCGGAGCCGCCGTCCGCCGTCAACTTGTCGAAGTCGATGGCCAGGGTGACCTCGGCGCCGATCTTCCGCTTGGCCGCGTCACCGGCTCGCGCCGTGGCGTCCTCGATCAGGACACCGCCGAGCACCATCGCCGAGATGACGAGGAACGTCCCCAGCATGATCAAGGTCTTGCCTTTGCGGGACCAGAGACTGAGCCCCGCGCGTTTAAGGAAATTCATGCCGCCAATCACCTAACTCGCTGTCCGTCATTCGCCGTCCGTCATTGGCTGTCCGTCATTGGCTATTCGCTGTCGGTGAGGATCGATCGGGGGTGCAGGCGGAGAATGCCGATGCCGGGCAGAACCGTGGCGACCAGCGAGATACCGAGGCCGATACCGGCGACCTTGCCGAGATCGGCGGCCCGCATTGCCATGTCCGGCGCCGGCAGCGGCTCCACCTGGGGGCGCCCAGGACGAGCCGCGACCTCCCCGGTCGCCGGCAACCGCTGCCCGGCCACCGGTCCGAGCACGGCCCCGGCCAGCGCCGCCAAGGCCACCGCGGGCACCGCGACGGCGGCGACCTCCACCGTGTGCTGGCCGATGAGCTTCCCTTTCCGCTCACCGAGGGCGAGCAGCATGCCCAGTTCGGCGCGGCGCTCCCGGATGGTCAGCGTGACGACGAGGCCGAGGATCACGGTGCCCGCGCCGGCGATCAGCCACACGAGAACCCCGGCGAAGGCGCCGACCTTCCGCAGCGGCTCCACCTGGTCGCGGTACGCCTTGTCGTTGACGTCGAACCGAAGGCCGTCACCGCCCAACAGCCGCTTCACATCGGCGTGCAGGGCCTGGGCCCGCTCGGGCGACGCGAGCTTGTAGACGGCTTCGGCGAGCGGGCCGCCCTCTCCGGCACCCGGCGAGGACGGGGTGACCAGCGTGGACACGGCGCCGAGGGGGGCGTAGATCTGGTTCGCGGGGAGCTGAGCCGGTTCCTGCCATCCGGGCGCTGTGCCGGACCGGGTGTCCCGGAAGACGCCGACGATGTCGTACGAGGCCCCCTCCCTCGGAAGCCCCCTGGGTCCCTTCCCTTCCGGCGCGGCCGTCAGCTCGATCGTGTCCCCGACCCCGAGACCGTTCTTCCGCGCCAGTCGCTGATCGATCATCACGACCCGGCGGCCGGCGTCCCTCGCGGTGATCGGCCGCCCCTCGACCACGGAGGCGTGGCCGGTGGCGAAGTCGAGCAGCATCGCCGACTCGCGGATTCCGGTCAGCCCCGGCCCGTCGTCGGCGGGCCCGCTGTCCGGCGGCCGGGGCGCGTCGGACGCGACCAGCTTCAGACCGGGCGCCCGGGAATCCACGTACAGCAGCGGGTTGTACCGCTCCACCAGCGGCGACGCCCCCAGCTTCGCCGCGGCGTCCGCCGTGAGCCTGTCGCCCTTCACGGTGACGTCCACGCCGATCCTGCGCTGCGCCTCGGCCTCCTGCCGGTCCGTGGCGCCCCGCAGCATGAAGCCGCCCAGCAGCAGCGTGCACACCACGAGGAAGATCCCCAGCAGGATCGCGGTCCTGCCCCGGCGGGCGACGAGACTCAGGCCGGCCCGTTTGACGAAGTTCATGGGACGAGAGAAGAACAGGCGACGGTGTGCACGGAGATAAGGCCGTTACGGGGACATAAGAAAACGGCACGGGAACGCGTACGTCTTTACGTCCGTGCAATGGGCGGCCTGATTCCCTTTGGCTCATGAGGGTTCTGGTTGCCGAAGACCACCGGGTGCTGGCGCGCACGATCGCCACCGGACTGCGCCGCGCGTCCCTGGCCGTCGATGTCGTCGGCTCGGGCGACGAGGCCGAACAGCGGTGTCTGCTCACCGAGTACGACGTGCTGGTCCTGGACCGCGATCTGCCGGTGATGACGGGCGACGAGGTCTGCCGGCGGCTGCGCGAACGGGCGGATCCGCCCCGCATTCTGATGCTGACGGCCGCCGGGACCATCGAGGACAAGGTGTACGGCCTCGACCACCTGGGCGCCGACGACTATCTGACCAAGCCGTTCGACTTCGCCGAACTGCTGGCCCGTATCCGCTCCCTGGCCCGGCGCACCGCCAAGCCCCCGCCACCCGTCGTCCTGCACCACCAGGGCATCACCCTGGACCGGGCCCGGCGCGAGGTACGGGTGGACGAACACCTCGTGGAGCTGACCCCGAAGGAGTTCGCCGTACTGCGGACGCTGATGGAGGCACGGGGCGCGGCGGTGCCGCACAGGGAGCTGGTACGGACCGTCTGGGACGAGCATCTGGACCCGCGTACCAGCGCTGTCCGCGCCACCGTCAGCCGGCTGCGCGCGAAGCTGGGGGATCCGGGGGCGATCCTCGCGGATACGGGACAGGGCTACCGGCTGTGCGACTGACTCGCTCGCCGCTGGACCCGGCCGGCCTGCTGACCCGCCTCCCCTTCCGGGTCCGGCTCGCCGCGGCCTTCAGCGGGCTGTTCCTGCTGGCCGGGGTGGTGCTGCTGGCGTTCGTCGTCGTCCTGGCGCGGTACGGGACGGCGCAGGAGGTGCGGACGCAGGAGATCACTCGGGTGGTTCCGGAGTCCGTTCCGAGCGGTGGGGCTTCGCCGGTGAGCCCCGATGCGTGGGGCGGGACGGGTCGGGGGGCGCAGCCGTCGGAGGCGAGGCCGGGTGGCGGCACGGTCCGGCTTCCGCCGGAGGCCGTCGCGATCCGTTTGGTGGACCAGACCGTCCAGGCGGTCCAGGACGCGGCCCTGCGGCAGATGCTGCTCTGGTCGGCGGTCGGCCTGGCGGTGATGGCGCTGCTGGCCGGGCTGATGGGCTGGTGGCTGGCGGGCCGTGCGCTGCGGCCCATCTCCGCGATGACCGACACCGCCCGCCGGATCAGCGACCACACCCTGCACGAACGGCTCGCCCTGACCGGCCCGGACGACGAACTGCACAAGCTGGCCGACACCTTCGACTCGATGCTGGACCGGCTGGAGGGGTCCTTCGAGAGTCAGCGGCGTTTCGTCGCCAACGCATCGCACGAACTGCGCACCCCTCTCGCCGTACAGCGCACCAGCCTTGAGGTCGGCCTCGCCGACCCCCTCCCGGAGGGCCTGGCCGAGGTCCGCGAGGACCTGCTGACCACCAACCGCGAGGCGGAACAGCTGATCGACGCCCTGCTGCTGCTCGCCCGCAGCGACCGGGGAGTGGAGGACCCGGAGCCGGTTGAACTGGCGGAGACCGCGCGGCTGGCGGTGGCGGAGCTGGCGGGGCTGGCGAAGGAACGTGGCGTAGGCCTACGGGTGACGGCGGACGGTCCACTGAAAATACTGGGCGACCCGGTACTGGTACGCCACCTCATCGGCAACCTGGTCCGCAACGCCATCCAATACAACCACCCCGGCGGCACGGTGGACGTAACCCTGCGGGACCGCGCTTTGACGGTGACGAACACGGGCGGACCGGTGGACCCGGCCCGCATCCCCACCCTCTTCGAACCGTTCCGCCGCCTGGGCCAGGACCGAACAGGCACCACGGGCCACGGCCTCGGCCTGTCGATAGTCCGCTCGATAGCAGAGGCCCACAACACCCCGGTACACGCGGAACCGGGCCCATCGGGCGGCCTGAAGGTACGAATAGAAGGCCCTTAGACCTGAACATCCATGAAGGTGCCCTCTTGGCGATCGGTGAGGGTGAACTCCATCCACTCGACGCCGGGGACGCTGAAACTGGCCCCGGAGTTGGCGGACGCGATGCCGTTGAACTCGTGGTGCGTGCTCGCTCCGGAGCTGAGGAGACTCCACGGCGTGGCAATCTGCCAGGCGCGCTGAAGAGTGGTCAGCAGCGCGTGCTCAGGGGTGGCCGAGGCGAGAGGAGAGACGAGCTGCAACTCCGCAAGCTCCGGGAACTTCCAGTACCGCTCGTACCCCGTGATCTCAAGGGGACAGGGCAACAGCTTCTCCATGCGCCCGACCACCCGTCCGGCACCGCGGCGATCGCCTACGTGCACGTGACAGCGCCACCGGATCGTCTCGAACATGTCGGCACTGTACGGCGACGGCGTCAGCGTACGTCGACGTAGTCGGCCGGGCTGGTGGCGACGCCGGTCGTGGAGTTGCCGTAGTACACCCAGCGGTAGGAGCCGTCGACCGAGGCGGTGACCGTGGCCTTCAGCGCTCCGGTGCTGCTGGTGGTGGCCTTCTTGACCGTCTTGAAGGTGTCGGTGCCCTTGGCACGGAACTGGAGGCTGACCGTACGGCCGCTGTAGGCGTTGTACTTCTTCGTGCCCCAGTTCGCCCGAGTCACCTTGCCCGTGACGGTGATCGACTTGCCCTTGGTGACCGGCTCCGGCGACGCGTTGGTGGTGGCCTTGGCCGCGCGTTTGAGCTGGGCGGTCATGGACCGCGTCTCCAGTTCCCCGGCCTTGAGGCCGCCGTCGGCCTTCCACAGCCGCAGCGAGACACCGACCTTCCAGGTCGTGGCGTCGCTGTTGGAGTCGACGTGATCCTGGGTCGGGTGCGGGTCGATGTAGAGGGCGCCCTCGCAGTGGGCGTGCTTGGAGTCGATCTCGTAGCAGGTGTAGCCGCCCGGCCCGATGAAGTCCTCTCCGGTGTCGGCCGCCGCCTTGATGCTGCCGCGGTAGAGGAAGGGGTGCGCGTCGTAGCCGAAGGGGTCGTCGGTGCTGTACCCGGGAGGCAGCGCGATGCGGAAACGCAGGGGCGGCTCCACCACCTTCGACGTGCCGACGACGATCGGCTTGCCGTCGTTGATGACGATGTCCGACACGGTGATACCGGTGTCCGCCGCCTGAGCCGCGGGCGCGTTCAGCACCGAGAGCGCCAACGCTCCCACGAGCGCGGCCACCGCGACGGTTCGTCTTTGTCTGCCTGTCTTCATTCACACCGCTTCAGGAGGATGCCGACACAAGAGGCGGCAGCCTATCTGACGAGTTCGTGCCCGCAGGCCTCAGGCCATCGACCCGAGGGTTCTGCATCGGGCGGGTGACGACAGGCGGCGGATACCGAAGTACGAAGGCTCAGCCGCGCACTTTCCCGGTCAGAACTTGGTCGCGCTCGGCACGGATGCGGCGAAGTCGGCGATCACCTTCCGCAGCGGTTCGGCCGCGGTCTTCGGATCGGTGCGGGTGTCCAGGCCGAGCACCAGAATGCGCCCCACCAGTCCGCGGGGCCCACGGATTTCCAGCTGGTGGTCGGACGGTCCTTTCGGATCGGGGTGGACCACCAGAGCGAGTGGGTTGTCCGGGTCGGTGTAGCCGGCGATGTAGGTGAGGAGCTGGTGGCGATCCTCACGCGAGACGTTCTTCTTCGCGTAGTTCTTGTACTTCGCGTCCACGACGAGGTAGGGCGTGGTTCCGGGGGGTGCGGCAGGCGGGTCGAAGGTCAGGAGTACGTCGGGGGGAAAATGCGGGGCTCTGCTCCCGTGCCTTCCGTGCGTCTCGATGTGGTGGCCCGCATCCCGGGCCCAGCGGCCACCCACAGCAGCCGCTGCTTCGACCGCCATCCGCTGGACGACGCTCTCCCAGAGATCGTCCAGCTTGAGCAGCAGCCCATGCGCCCCGAAGCCGTACGGGTTCAGTAGATCGTTGGGTCCGCCGCCGCCGAGCACCATGCGTGCCCACGCGTGGGCGGGCCGATAGTGGTCGTTGAGTACGGAGTATCGCCCACTGGCGAGTAGCGACAACGCGTCCGGGATCCGGGGAGAGGCCGGGAAGTCCGCTGCCGTGGCGGCCAGTTGGTGCTTGAGGAGCGGATCGCTCACCTGGCTGGCCGCGGCAGTCAGGGCGGCTCCGCACACCAGGTTCTCCCAGCCCCCGTCCTCGTACTCGAAGGTTCCGACGTGCAGCCGGTCGACCGCGCCGAAACACCGGGTGGACTGTGCCTCTACGTTCAGTCGACCCCGCAGTGCGGTGTCTACACGCTGTCGGCGTACGTAGTCCCTGCGCAGACCGCGGCGCGACAGCAGACGACACTCGTACAGCAAGGCGGCGGGTACCAGCCCCGCGTACCCGTCCCTGCCGATGGGCCAATTGCGCAGCCCCTCGTCGATGGTGCTGTTCTGCCCGTTGGCGTACGAGACCCAGTCGATCAGTCGCTTGCCCGCGATCGGGAACTTGGGGCGGAGCACCAGCCGGATACGGCTGAGCTCCAGTACCCCGGTGGTCGTCCGCGCGGTGAGGACGCAGTGGTCCTGCTTTTCGACCACGCCGACGGCTTTGAGCTCACGGAGCCTGTGGAGATCGGCGGAGCTCAGATCAGATTTCGGTACCGTGTCGGACTTGTACTCGTCGAGCGTCACTTCCCGCTTGGCGGCTCCTCGCGGCACTCGGCTACCCCTCGCTCCATTCGGACTCGGCGAACGCGCCGTCCTCGTCGGCGGTGTCGACGGTCCGGGCGGTGACGAAGACCTTCGCCAGCATGCCCGGAAGGTCCGTCGGATTCGTCTGAACGACCCGTCCCGTCCTGTCGTCCACCAGCTCGCCCAGCACGGCCCGCAGCATTTCGGGGCGGCCGAGGCAGTAGTCCGTCACGAGCGGCACGATCTCGTTGTGGAAGGCGTGAGAGAGCTGCTCCGAGGTGACGAGTGGTCGGTCGTCGGCGAGGAGGTATGCCTGGCCGAGCAGATGATTCGGGCCGAATTGTGCGTCGAGCCGCTCGTTCAGACCCTCCAGCAAGGCTGCCAGCCCAAGCCCTTCGACCTCGCCGTCCAGAGAGTCCAGGTCCGGCGGTACGTCGAGGAACGCGAACCTGCGCCGAATCGCGGAGTCGATGTGGCCCACGCTGCGGTCGGCGGAGTTCATGGTGCCGATAATGCGGACGTTGGGCGGCACGGTCTGCTGCCGCCCGCTGGTCGGCAGGGTGATGGAGACCGATCCTCGCTTGTCGAGTTCCAGCAAGGTGATCAACTCGCCGAGAATGCGCGGCAGATCACCGCGATTGATCTCGTCCACGATTATCAGGAAGATGTCGCCCTTCTCATCCTTCTCGGCCGCCGTGCAGACCCGGAGGAAGACCCCGTCCTTCATCTGCAGATGGAGCCCAGCCCCGTCCGCTGCTGTGTCCGGCCTGAAACCCTCGACGAAGTCCTCGTATCCGTAGGACGGATGGAAGGTCACCATCGTGAGCCGTGCAGCCCCCGGCTCCTTAGAGCCTTCTGCTATCTCGACCCCTTCCGTCTTATCGGCGCTTTCCGCCTTCGCGGCCCCTTTCACCATCTCGGGCACTGCGGAAAGGTCTGCGAGAGCTGCGGCCCGTTCCCCCGGAGTCGCCTCGATCAGGTCCGCCCGTCCCGCAATGGCGAGGGCGACATTGAGCGCCAGCCGGGTCTTGCCGGTGCCGGGAGGCCCCTGAAGCACGACCTGCCCCTTGTGCTCCAGCAGATCCAGTACTTTCCGTACGTCGTCCGGAAGCTCCTCGTCGGGCAACTCCTTGTCGGGCAGCCCGGCGCCCTCCACCGCCGCTGTCTTCTCCACGACACTGGCGTTACCGGCCCCCTCGGCATCCCCGACCAGGCCGAGGTGCTCGTCGGAGTCGCGCTGGGCCCGCCCGCGCCGGATCTCCCGCATCAAGGTGCCAGGCACCTTGGCGAGCGTCTGCTGCCAGGCGTGCCGGGGCGCATCGAAGGTTTGGGCGTACGAAGTGTCCCAGTCCACGTCCACGGTGTGCTGGTGCGTCTTTTCGCCGGGATCGTACGCGTACCCTCCCCTGACGGTGCCCACGGCCAGCACCTCCGACTTTCCTCGGTTGGCGACGATGAGATCGCCGTGCTCCAAGTCACGGAAGGCCAGCATCTGCCGGGCGAGCCGCAGGTTTCCCCCGGTGCTCCTCGGCCACTGCTGATCCAGTGCGGCCCTCAGCTCCTGGTCGCTCTCGTACTGCGTCAGACTGCCGACCTCGTCCCAGCCGATCCGGATACGACGGTGCTGGAGGCACTCGTCCCAGAGTCTCGCGCGTTCCCCGGGCGCGATCTTCCAGATCACGCGGTCATGCGGACGCGGATCGTGGAAGGCGTACAGGAATTCCATCGCCTCATGCGGACTCCATCCCTCGAACTCCTCGTACTCACCCAAGAGTTCGAGCAGCTCGCGGTTGGCCCGCCACGTACGCACACCGGAGGAGTACGCACGCGGCCTGCCGCCCAGAAGCGCGGTGAAGTGGCGGACGTGTGCGGCTGAGAAGATGGGCAGGAACTCACCGGGGAAGTAGACCGCCAGTGCCTTGGTGGTCAGTGCCTGTCCGTACGACAGCGATTCCAGGTCGTCCAGGAGTTCGTACGCCCCCTCCCGCGCCGAGTCGAAGGCCGTCACGAACTCGGAGCGCACCTGGGCCCACGCCGCTTCCACCTCAAGCCCGCGCAACCCGATGGGCACCACTCGCCACTGGCGCGACCGGTGCTGGTAGATGATGTGCTTCGCCGCGCTGCCGCCGCGGATACTGCCGAAGTTGTCGGTGCCGTACTCCATCAGCCGGCAGAAGGAGAGCCCGCTCCTGCGGCCGTCGGGTCCCAACGCGTACTGCTCCAGGTCCAGCCCTTTCCAGCTCTCCAGCGGAAACAGGGCCAGCACTTGCTGCCGCTCTTCCTCCGCCAGGTTGGCGGCCTGCTGCGCCCCCTCCCGATCAAAGTGCGCGATGCGCGCAGCGAGCCCTTCCCGGAACTGTTCACCCTCTGCCATGTACGCATTCTTCGGCATCGGGCCGAACCGGAACAGCAACATCAGGAAACGGTTCCTGTCGGCCGAGCCTCGCTGCCCGACGCGCCCCTCCTTTCGCGCCCCTGAAGCCCACCAGCCGTGGTTGTCAGTGCGCGATTCTAGAGTCACCTGTATGACGCCATTCCGATCCAGCTTCACCCTCCGGCGCATGGTCGAAGAGGCGCAGAAGCTCAGCAAGCACGTGAGCGTGCGGGAGCGCATTGACACGGTGCTGGGCATCATGGGGGGTGGCTTCGGCGGGAAGTACGGCAAGGGCAGACCGCTGGTGGATGCCCTGGAGGATGTCGCTCAAGAGGCTCTCCTGCACGAGGACATCCCGCTCGCCCAGCGCTTTCAGAGGTTCGCCGGTTATGCGGGCGGCGAACTCTTCCTCGACACCGTGGAGAACTACTACGACGAGGAGGCGAGGCAGCGAAGCGAGAAGTACATGCGGCGGATGGCTGCCCTGGGCGCCGAGCGGGCGGTGGCCGTCCTGGACGCGTTGTGCGCCGAGAATCCTGATGCGAGCGCCGCCGACGCCCTTGCCCTGTTCCGAGGCATCGCCCGGTCCACCGACCACCTGGGTATCGGAAGCGGAGAGAGCGGAATCCGGCTGTCCACCAAGTACCTGAAGCGCCTTCAGGAGTACGGGCACATGGAGCTGATCCTGCGGAATCTGCCCCGACCAGCCTCCGCCGAGACGGCCCGGATGATGAGCGATGTCCTCACGGACGCTGACGCCGACGTGCTGGCCCAACTGCTCGAAATGAGGGCCAGGCGGGCCGGCCTCTCGTCGCTTCGCGCCACGGTGAACGACCCTGACAGCTCCGAGGGTGCCCTCCACGCCTGCCTGAAGAACCAGGATTGGATCTTCGGTGGCGCCTACATGGCCGAACTGGCCCGCCGTCAGTACACCCCGGACACCATTCTCGACATTCCGCTTCTGCGGGGCGACGGATCCCTGCACGTGGTGGAACTCAAACGCGCCAACATCGAGAAACTGGTCATCCGGCGCAGCGGCCACCTGATGCTGGGTGCACCAGTGCACCAGGCAGTCTCCCAGGCGCAGAACTACCTCCGGACCTTGGACGAGAACCGCCCTGCCATCCTCGCGCGGTACGGCATCGATACGCGCAGGGCCTCGGCGACAGTCGTGATCGGGCACCCGCAGTACGTGAGTGGAAGTATCACGCCCCAGGACGTCGCGGAGACGCTGCGGACCTACAACACGCACATGGCACGCATAGAAGTGATCACGTACGAGACCCTGTTGGAGTCGGCGGCCCGGATGCTGGCGCTCTCGTCGACAGAGCAGGACCCGGAACCGATTGAGGAACCCACGGCATGAATGACACCCCTCCTGCGATCGAACCGCTTCTGGCGCGCCTCTGCGGTGGCGCGATCAGCAGTAAGGACTACGTCGGCTACTTCTTGAACGAGCACGGAGAGGAACTCGTATTCGCTCAGCGCCGGGGTGAGAAGACTGCCCGGCTCTGGCACAGCGACGCGGACTGGAAGATGTTCCGGGTCGGTGATCATTCGATACGGGTCGACGGGGTCATGGACGGGTTGATCACCGTCGACGACCTGATCATCGATCGTTCGGAGATGACATGGCTGTCCTCCTGCCTGGCCGCCTCTCGCCACCTGCGCCCGGGGCGTAGCTGACGCTCGCAAGTGGCACGGGCCACCGCTAGTGCATCCCATTCGAGACGAATCGGCGGCATGCCCCTGAACCTGGGTGGTCTGCCATGCGGCGGACGGTCACTCGGACGTTCTTCAGCGGCCGTCACACGGGTCTTCGTCCGCAGATACCGGCTTGGTGTCGGCCGCCAGACAAGAGGAGTACACCCGTGGCGGCGCGGGATGCGGCTTCGGTTCCGACGTGGTGCCAGCGGCAATGATCGCCACGGCGCCGATGAAAGTCAGCCCTGCCATCGCGGCGAGCCAGGTACCGCGGCTCACTGATCACCACGGAAGTGGTTGCGGATATCGGCACGGCAGTCGTCCTCGGTGTCGACCTGGACTCGCGAGAAGGCCAGCACTCCGTCGCCCTTGCCTTCCTGCTCCGCCTTGGCCAACTGCGTCTCGAAGTCCGCGATCAACTCGGCGCACTCGGCACTGACGGACTTCTCGGGCTGCGGGTCCGCTACCGAGGAGGCGTTCAGCTGGACAGTGGCGGCGAGGCCGGCCGCGCACAGCACCGCCCACGCGGCAACCCACGCGCGGCGGCTCATCCGTCTCGGCTTGGGCATCCAGGCATCCTACGAGCGCCGCGGCGGCTGTCGCCGAATCGCGGCTTCCTCGTCGACGAGACCAACGACGGAGCCAGCCGGCATCGCCGATGCCTCTGCCCGGACTGCTGGACCTGTGGATCGATTCGGACTGCGTGAGGCTGCACGACGCCCGGCACACGGCAGCCACCGTGCTCATGTTGCTCGTGTCCCGGCACCGCATCGTCGACCAGATCGGTCAACCAGCTGAGCCCCCCGCCTACCGATCCGCCCTCCTCCCCTCCCAGCCGACGTCGAGAGGCTGAGCGGCATAGGTGATGCGTACCACTCCGTCGGGATGGCGGTCCGTGCTGGCGGCCACTCCGAACACGTTCGCCAGGATCTGGGGCGTCAGGACGTCGAGGACCTCCCCCGCCGCGACCACGACTCCTTCGTTCAGGACGATGATCCGGTCGCAGAGCCGGGCCGCGAGGTCGAGGTCGTGCAGTACGGCGAGCGTGGTGGTGCCGGTGGACCGGATCAGTTCGAGGAGTTCGAAACGGGCCCGGATGTCCAGGTGGTTGGTGAGTTCGTCGAGGACGAGGACCTGCGGGTTCTGGGCCAGAGCGCGGGCGAGTTGGACGCGCTGGCGTTCGCCCCCGGACAGGGAGGCGAAGTCCCGGTCGGCGAGAAGGTGCGCGCCGCATCTCAGGAGGGCGTCGTCCACGGCACGGTGATCGTCGGCGCTGTCCCGGCCGAGGAGTCCGTGATGGGGGGTGCGGCCGAGGGCGACGATCTCGGTGACGCTCAGCCCCGACACACCGCCGCCGTCCTGCAGTACGGCGGCGGTCCGGCGTGCGGCGTCCCTGGCGGAGAGTTTCCAGATGTCGTCGTCGCCGACCCGGACGACGCCGGACCTGGGGCGCAGGGAGCGGTAGACGGCGCGCAGGAGGGTGGACTTGCCGCTGCCGTTCGGGCCGACGAGGCCGACGACGGCGCCCGGCGGGACCTCCAGGTCCACATCGCGCAGGATCGGCTGCCGGTCGAGGGTGATGTGGAGCTGTTCGACGGTGAGTCTCATGCGGTGTCCAGCCCTTTGTCGCGGCGCAGGAGCCACAGGAAGAACGGGGCGCCCAGCAGGGCGGTGAGGATGCCGATCGGTAGTTCGTCGGGGCGGTCGAGCGTGCGGGACAGCAGGTCGACGAGGACCAGGTAGACGGCGCCGACCACGGCCGTCAGGGGAATCAGTCTGCGGTGGTCGGCTCCGGTGCCGAGGCGTACGAGATGGGGGATCATCAGGCCGACGAAACCGATCCCTCCCGCGACGGCGATGACCGTGCCCGTGATGAGGGCGGACATCACCAGCAGGAGGCCCCGCAGCCGGTGGACGTCGACGCCGAGCGCCGTCGCGGACTCGTCCCCGGCCAGCAGGGTGTTGAGCCGGCGGCCGAACAGCGAGAGCGCGAGGGTGCCGGCGAGGACGACCGTGGCGACCACGGGCAGTTGATCCCACCTGGCTCCCGAGACGCTGCCGAGCATCCAGAACATGACGGTACGCAACTCGGTCGGCGTCGCGCGCAGTTGGAAGAAGCTGGTGGCCGCGAGGAAGAGGTACCCGACGGCGACCCCGGAGAGCACCAGCCGGGTCGGTGCCATACGGCCTCTCTTCTGCCCCAGGACGAAGACCAGAGCCCCGGCGGCCAGAGCGCCGACGAAGGCCGCGGAGGAGACGCCGAGCCCGCCCAGTGTCGCGCCGCCGGCCGCGGTGATGGCGAGTACGGCACCGAGTGACGCTCCGTAGGAGAAGCCCAGAACGGTCGGGTCCGCGAGCGGATTGGCCACCACCGCCTGGAGGATCACCCCGGCGATCGCGAGCCCCGTGCCGACCAGCGCCGCCAGTACGACCCGCGGCGTACGGAAGTTCCACACGATCTGGTCCGTGGCGGGATCGCCCGTCACGCCGCCGCCCGTCAGATGACGGAAGACGATGCGCCACACCTCCGCGACCGGGACGGTGACCGCCCCGATACTGACGCCCACCACCATCACCACGGCGAGCAGGGCAAGGAGCACCGTCAGCAGGAGCGGCAGGGGAAGCCGGTTCAGAGCGCGTCGGGGTGGAGTGTCCGTGCGAGCTTGTCGACCGCCAGATCGTTGCTCGGCCCGAGGTACATCGAGTCCGACAGGACGGTGTACGTGTTGTTCTTGGCGGCCGGCCACTGGGGGAACTCCTTGAGCAGTTTCTTGGCGTACGCCTCGGGGTGGGGGTCGTTGTAGCTGATGACGACGAGCGCGTCGACGGGGGTGGCGGCCACCTTCTCCTTGCTCAGGTCGGTGAAGGTCGTCCTGGAGGCGTCCGCGAAGGCGTTGGAGCCGCCGGCCTTGGTGAGGATGTCGTTGATGATGCCGTTGGCGACGACCGCGCTGAATTCGTTGCCGCCCATGGCCATGTTCGAGAACATCACCATTACCTTGGGCTTGTCCTCGCCGCCGACCTCGGCGGAGATC
The DNA here is from genome assembly GCF_044757265.1 of Streptomyces sp. NPDC091292. NCBI lineage: Bacteria > Bacillati > Actinomycetota > Actinomycetes > Kitasatosporales > Streptomycetaceae > Streptomyces > Streptomyces sp. NPDC091292. Next base: position 54,366 of record NZ_JBIVUQ010000036.1, read on the forward strand.
GTTCCGATGCGTTTCTCGGACTCGGCGATCAGCTTCTCCGCCCGGTCGCTCACGCCGAAGATCTTGCCGAGATCGCGCAGTAGTGCGTAGCTGTCGGCGACGGTCATCTTGGAGGGGTCGTCTTCGCAGCCCTGCGGCGAGATGTAGCTGTTCGCGCTCACCGAGCTGAGGTCGGCGCGGGTGGCGAACCCGTTCTTCGCGTCGAATCCGTACGAGGTGACGGACAGGACCAGATCGGGACGCAGCGCGAGCATCGCCTCGCGGGGGACGTCGAAGGCTTCGTTCGGTTTGACGCCGCCGGTGGGCAGGGCCTTGATGGCCTCGGCCCGCCCCGCCACCTCGGACCTGCCGTACGACTGCTGGTTGGCGATGATCCGGTCGCCGAGGCCGAGCGCGAGAAGAGAGGAGACCTCGGCGACGGACATGCCGTTCATGACGACGACACGCTCGGGCGCCTTCGTGAAGGTCTGCTTCTCACCGCAGTTCTCGACGGTCACCGGATAGCCCGATCCGGACCCGGCCCCGGGGGACTTGCCGCCCGCCGTCCCGGTCGAGGAGTCGGCACATCCGGCCGCGAGCAGACAGAGCGCGGTGACCGCGATGGCGACCGGCCGTTTCCTGGACATGCGTGCTCCTTGGTACTGGCTGATCCGATGTTCTGTCCGAGTAGTCGGGACGGAAGCCACCTCAGTTCCCCTCCCACTCGCCGTCGGTGAGGAGCCCGACCAGGCGGCCTCGGGCGCGGGACCCCCGGGAGCGGACGGCGCCCACCGGGCAGCCGATTGCTCTCAGGAAGGTCTTTTGAGTCAGCTCTCGGCGGCGGCCTGTTGGCCACCGCTCAGGGTGGCGCCGTTCCGTTCGTCCTTCGCTTCCGTCACGGTGAGGCGACCGTTGTGGGGCCGGGCAGTTGACGAGACCGCCCGCAGCGCATCTCACGGTTCAGGGTCGCCGCCACACCGTGCCGCGCCTCCCGTACTCCAACACCGTCTCCACCCGCTGAGCCAGTTCCGCACCCACGTAGCGCTAGACCAGCCACAGCGCGACCTCCAACCCGGAGATGATCTCGCCCCCGGTGATCAGGTCGCCGTCGTCGACCACCCGCGCATTGATCACCGTCGTGCCCTGGACGGCCAGTCCGCTCGCATGCGCCGCCGCTACCAACACCTCACCGCCCGTCCTCAAGGACACGGCCGCCACGCACGTCGAAGGGCCCCACCGCGAACGATGGGGCCCTTCGACGTATTGCCCGGTGAGAGCAATGGCGGAGGATACGAGATTCGAACTCGTGAGGGTGTGAACCCAACACGCTTTCCAAGCGTGCGCCCTAGGCCACTAGGCGAATCCTCCGCCGGGAACATTACATGACGGCGGGGAGTGGGTGCGAACTCGTTCAGGGGGCCGGGATCGGGTAACCTATGCGCAGCCCCTCACGTGGCGCTATCTGACTGAACTCCCCCAGGGCCGGAAGGCAGCAAGGGTAGGTCGGCTCTGGCGGGTGCGTGAGGGGCCCTTGTGTTTCGGGGGGCCGGGGGCTGCGGCGGTGCCCGATGTCAGTGGGCGCCTATAACCTCGTATACGTGTCGTCTCTCGCGCTGTACCGCCGTTATCGCCCGGAGTCGTTCGCAGAGGTCATCGGTCAGGAGCATGTCACTGACCCGTTGCAGCAGGCCCTGCGGAACAACCGGGTCAATCACGCGTACCTGTTCAGCGGGCCGCGCGGATGCGGGAAGACGACCAGCGCGCGGATCCTCGCCCGGTGTCTGAACTGCGAGCAGGGGCCGACGCCCACGCCCTGCGGCGAGTGCCAGTCCTGCCGCGACCTCGCGCGGGGCGGCCCGGGGTCCATCGACGTCATCGAGATCGACGCCGCTTCGCACGGCGGTGTCGACGACGCCCGTGACCTGCGCGAAAAGGCGTTCTTCGGGCCCGCGAGCAGCCGGTACAAGATCTACATCATCGACGAGGCCCACATGGTCACGTCGGCCGGATTCAACGCCCTGCTGAAGGTCGTCGAGGAGCCACCGGAGCACCTCAAGTTCATCTTCGCCACCACCGAGCCCGAGAAGGTCATCGGGACCATCCGCTCCCGTACGCACCACTATCCCTTCCGGCTCGTGCCGCCCGGCACACTGCGTGACTATCTCGCCGAGGTGTGCGGCAGGGAGGCCATCCCGGTCGCGGACGGCGTCCTTCCGCTGGTCGTGCGGGCCGGGGCCGGATCCGTACGGGACTCGATGTCCGTCATGGACCAGCTCCTCGCGGCGGCCGGCGAGGAGGGCGTGACGTACGCGATGGCGACCTCGCTCCTCGGGTACACGGACGGGTCGCTGCTCGACTCCGTGGTCGACGCCTTCGCCACCGGTGACGGCGCCGCCGCCTTCGAGGTCGTGGACCGCGTCATCGAGGGGGGCAACGACCCGCGCCGGTTCGTCGCCGACCTCCTGGAGCGTCTGCGCGACCTCGTCATCCTCTCCGCCGTCCCCGACGCCGCCGACAAGGGGCTCATCGACGCCCCCGTCGACGTCATCGAGCGGATGAGCGCCCAGGCCGGAGCCTTCGGCGGCGCCGAGCTGAGCCGCGCGGCCGACCTCGTCAACGAGGGGCTGACCGAGATGCGCGGCGCCACCTCGCCCCGGCTCCAGCTGGAGCTGATCTGCGCGCGCGTGCTGCTGCCCGCCGCGTACGACGACGAGCGTTCCCTGCTGGCCCGCCTCGACCGGCTGGAGCGCGGCGGCCACTTCACGCCCGGGGGAGGCGCGCCCGCCATGGGGTACGTTCCCGGGCCCGGCGCGCACGCCGCCCCGGCGCCACCCGCCGCGATGCCGCCGGCCGCGATGCCCCCTGCGCCCACACCCACTCAAGCCGCACCCCCCCAACCCCCGGCTCCCGAACCCGCCACCCCCGAGCGCCGCCCCGGCGGCTGGCCCACCGCCGTCACGGCCGGCGCCGGACGCCCCGCGAGCCCCACGAGCCCCACAAGCCCCACGAGCCCGGCGGCATCCCAGACACCCCCCGCGCCGACCCCCTCCACCCCATCCACCCCGCCCCCCACTCCACCCCACCCGACCCCCCCGCCCCAAGGCGGCGGCCTCGACCCGCGCACCCTCTGGCCCAACATCCTGGAGGCCGTCAAGAACCGGCGCCGGTTCACGTGGATCCTGCTGAGCCAGAACGCCCAGGTGGCCGGGTTCGACGGCACCACGCTCCAGCTCGGATTCGTGAACGCCGGAGCGCGGGACAACTTCGCGGGCAGCGGCAGCGAGGACGTCCTGCGTCAGGCGCTGCGGGAGCAGTTCGGTCTGGAGTGGAAGGTCGAGGCGATCGTCGACCCGTCGGGCGGCTCGGCACCGCCGCCCGCCGCCACCAACTTCGGCGGCGCCCCCACACCCGCCCCGGGTCAGTCACCCCCCGGCGCCGGTTTCGGCAGCGCCCAAACCACCCCCCGCCCCCCCTCGTACCAGCAGCCCCCCGCCCCCCACCAACAACACGGCACCCCCACACCCCCGAGCACCCCGCCGGCCGCCGAGAACAGACCGGGCACCGCCCCCCGCACCCCACCCCCGTCCGACCGGAACTCCGACCGCAACTCCGACCGGAACCGCGCCCCCGAACCCCCACACGCCGTCGCCCCCGAGGACGACATCCCCGAGGACGACGACCCCGACCTCGACGAGTCCGCCCTCTCGGGCCACGACCTGATCGTCCGCGAACTGGGCGCCACCATCGTGGAGGAGTTCTCCAACGAGTAGAACGGGTGGGACGAGTACGACGACGAGTAGAGCGACGAGCGGCCGGGGGGCGGCCGGGGCCCCCACCCTCGACAGCTAGGCTGACGCCGTGAAGGTCCTCGTCATCGGCGGCGGCGCCCGCGAACACGCCCTGTGCCGCTCCCTGTCCCTCGACCCCGACGTCACCGCGCTGCACTGCGCCCCCGGCAACGCGGGCATCGCCGAGGTGGCCGAGCTGCACGCGGTCGACGCGCTCGACGGTGCCGCCGTGGCCGCGCTCGCCACGCGGCTCGGCGCCGAGCTGGTCGTCGTCGGCCCGGAAGCCCCCCTCGTCGCAGGCGTCGCCGACGCCGTACGCCACGTCGGCATCCCCTGCTTCGGCCCCTCCGAGGAGGCCGCCGAACTGGAGGGCTCCAAGGCGTTCGCGAAGGACGTGATGGCGGCGGCCGGCGTGCCCACGGCCCGCAGCTATGTGTGTACGGAGCCGGAAGAGGTGGACGAGGCGCTGGACGCGTTCGGCACCCCGTACGTCGTCAAGGACGACGGTCTCGCCGCCGGCAAAGGCGTCGTCGTCACCGCCGACATCGAGGCCGCGCGGGCGCACGCCAACGCCTGCGACCGGGTCGTCATCGAGGAGTACCTCGACGGCCCCGAGGTCTCCCTCTTCGCGATCACCGACGGCACCACCGTCGTACCGCTCCAGCCCGCGCAGGACTTCAAGCGCGCGCTCGACGGCGACGAGGGCCCGAACACCGGCGGGATGGGCGCGTACTCGCCGCTGCCGTGGGCCGATCCCCGGCTGGTCGACGAGGTCATGGACACCGTCCTGCAGCCGACGGTCGACGAGCTGCGCCGCCGCGGTACGCCGTTCTCCGGGCTGCTCTACGCGGGTCTGGCGATCACCTCGCGCGGGGTGCGGGTCATCGAGTTCAACGCCCGGTTCGGCGACCCCGAGACCCAGGTCGTCCTCGCCCGGCTGAAGACCCCGCTCGCCGGTCTGCTGCTCGCCGCCGCGCAGGGCACCCTCGACCTGTTCCCGCCGCTGCGCTGGAGCGACGACGCGGCCGTCACGGTGGTCGTGGCCTCGCACAACTACCCCGGTACGCCCCGCACCGGCGACCCCATCGAAGGCCTCGCGGACGTCGCGGCTCAGGACGCCCCGGCGGCGTACGTGCTGCACGCCGGGACGAAGCGGGACGGCGACGCGGTGGTCAGCGCGGGCGGCCGGGTGCTGTCCGTGACGGCGACCGGCGCGGGTCTCGCCGAGGCCCGCGAACGCGCCTACGCGGCGGTCGACCGGATCCGCCTCGACGGATCCCAGCACCGTACGGACATCGCGGCGAAGGCGGCCACCGAGTCCCCGTAGCCCTGGGCCTCTCACTTCTTGATCGAGCACTTCTTGGTCCGGTCCTATTAGCAGAACTGTCCACAGCCCCCACACCACCACCTTTGCCCAAAGCCATTCCATCGGGTGACCAATGGTCCAACCAGCTGACGGCGGTCCGAGCCCCAACTAGGGTGCGGCGCACAGCGTTCCGGCACTTGGCCCACCGGCATTGCGATGTCAGTGGGGGGTGCCACAGTGGGGGAGTGAGCAACGCCATGGGAGTCCGTCGGCGGTGGCTTGGACAGCACGCGCCGGGCGGGCAGTAGGGGGTGAGATCCAGTCGTGTCCGGTATGGGTGCGGAGGTCGGAGCGCAGTCGGCGCGCTCCCGGGCGCTCGCCGTGCTGCGCGTCCGCAGCAGGGCGCTGGCCGTCGCCCTGCTGCCCGCCGCGGTCGCCGTGGTGCTCCTCGCCGCCGAGGTCACCGGCCATGTCGGCGGCGCGCACTGGGACACGGCGCGCTGGATCGTCACGGCCGTCGCCGTCGTCGTGCTGCTCGCGGCCGGGGCGATCGCCCTGGTCGTCGCGCGCTCCCGCCCGGCCGTCAGCCCCACCGTCCCGATCAGCGAGCGCTCGGCGCCCGATCTGTACCGCATGGTGCGGGACCTCGCCGACCGGCTCGACGTACCCGCGCCCTCCGCCATAGCGCTCACCCCGGACTGCGACAGCTGGCTGGAGGACCGTACGCATCCGGCGCAGGCCGCCCCCGACGCTCCGTCCACCTCCCCGGCGGCCGGTCGGGGGATACGGGTCCCGGGCGCCGGCGCCCGGCCCGCGACCCCGGTCGCCCCGGTCCTCGTCATCGGCTCACCCTTCCTGTGGTGGATGCGCGTGGGTGAGCTGCGTGCGGTCCTCGCCCCGGTCGTCGCCGGTACGGGACCCTCGGCGCACCCCGACATAGCCGCTGCCCGCCGTTTCGTACGGGGCCTGGATGCCGCCGTCGCCGTTACATCGGCGCCCGGCCGCGGGCCCCTGAGCCGTACGGTGCTCGGCGGGGTCGGCTGGGTCGCGCGGCTGCTGCTGCGGAGCTGCCGGGGGCATGCGGCGGAGATGGAGCGGGGCGTGGCCGCCGCGGCGGCGGAGCGCGCACAGGCCGTGGACTACGGGGTGCGGATCGTCGCCCAGGAACAGGTCGGTCTCGCCTACGCGGGCTGGGACCGGCTGCTGACCAGGGTCGCGCTGCCCGCGTGGCGCATGGGCCGCTGGCCGTCCCGGCTCGACGCGGGCGTGGTCGCCGCGCTGACCGAGCTGTCGCGGCGGGACCGGCTCGCGGAAGGCTTCGCGTCCCGGCTCGGCGAGCGCCCGGCCTGCGACCTCCTGGAGGAACCGGGCGTGGTGGACGAGGCGACGTCGCTGCTCGCGGCCCGGCTGTTCCACGGCGGACCGGCCGAGCCGGGGCCCGACTGGGCGCCGATCGACTGGCAGGCGTATCCGGAAGAGGTGGTCGACCGGAAGTGGCGCGCCGACGCGGCCCGGTTGCACCGGGTGCTGGACACCTTGGGCGTACGGGACACGGGCCGCCCGGAGTCCCGGGGCACCCCGGGCCCGACACTGGCCCGGGTCATGGACCACCTGACCCTGGACCCGGCGGAACGAGACGCATCGGCCGAATCGCCCGAACTCGCCGCGAACCGGCCCGAGTTGCCCTCCGGCATGCCCTCCGAGTCGACCGCCGTCAACTACGACGACCCCGAGGAACCCTCCGACTCCGACGGGCACGGCGCCGCCCTGGCCGGCGGACTCAGCGCCGAACTCGCGCGCGAGGAGGCGTCGTCCCCGGCGGCCCGTACGGTGGCGGATCCCGTGCGCGCCGGGCAGGGGGCCGACGAGGTGCTGTGGGACGAGGGCATGCTGCCGCTCTTCCCGCTGCAACCGCCGCGCACCGGACGCGAACTGCTCGCCGACCACGTCACGGCGATGGTCTGCTGCGCCGCCGTCGACACGGCGGGCGCGGCCCCGGGCCTCGACTGGCTCGACGGACCGTCCCTCCTGGTCGACGGCGAGCGGGCCGCCGACCTGTCGGCACGGGTGCGGAGCCTGGTGGAGGACGGCGACCCGGAGCCCTTGCGCACCTGGCTCACCCGCATCGGGGCCCGCCCGGAAAAACCGGTACGCCTGGTCTGACGCGGCCCTCTTTCACGGCAGGCCACGGCGGGACCTGACCCCAGTGACGCACGTTCCTTTCGACCGTGGGCGCCCCTGAGGCACTTCCCTTCCGACCTGGCCTTCTTGGTGCCCTGCCGGGTGGCCCGGCGCTGTTGGTCGTGTCGCTGGGTGGGCCTGGGGTTCGTGGTCGTGTCGCTGGGTGGCCCGGTGCCTGTGGTTCGTCGCCCGTGACCTGCCGCTTTTGACGCACCGCCGGGTGACCCGGCCCTTGAGGTGTGCCGCCCCTGACCTGGCGCCTTTCGGGCACCTCCCTTTCGACCTCACCCCCTTGGTGCCGCCGCCGCTCGACTGGGACCCCGGCGCAGCCCGCGCCCCCTGCCCCCGCCCCACCCGTCCTCCCCGCGTCGCGGAGTGCCCGTGCGTCCGTCCCGCGTCGCGGAGTGCCGGCGCCCCCGTCCCCCCTCGCGGAGCGCTTGTTTCCACGCCTCCTCGCCTCGCGGAGCGCCCGTTTCCTCCCCCTCCCTGCCTCGGGGAGCACCCCCTCTCTCCGCCCTCCCCACCGAGCGGAGCGCCTGTCTCCTCCTTGCTTCCTCACCGAGCGGAGCGCCCTTTCCCCCGCCTCCTCGCCTCGCGGAGCGCCCCCCTCCTCCCCGTTATCGTCTTGGCGGTCCTGCAAGAGGGCCGCTGGCCTCCGGGCCCGGTATGACTGTGTCCCCCTGTCCAACGGATGACCTGGGGGGTGG
>NZ_JBIVUQ010000037.1:0-60866 GCF_044757265.1 Streptomyces sp. NPDC091292
GCACAACCTCGCCCACGCCGGATAGGCCGGTAGCCCCGTACAACGGCCGACCTCACCCGAAACCGATTGAAGATCATTTACGGGACAACCCTTAGCGAGGGACTGTTCCGGCCCGGACAGCTCCTCTCGCTCACGTCCCGGGGCGAAGCAGCCCTTCGAGATGGGCGTACGGCCACGCCACGCGTATACGCAGCCCTCAGCCGCAGCAGCGTTGCGGCGATCTCCGGCGCCGATGCCGATCCGGCTGTCGCACCCCCAACGAGCGCGTCCACCAAGCCTTCGCGTTCCCGCTGAGTACCTCCAGAAAGGGCGCCTTCATGTCCACCCCTGTACCACCCTCCGCCTCCTCCATCGGTTCGGTCGATCCTCAGCGTGTCGAGGACGCTCTCTCCCTGATGGCACCGAAGTGGACCACCTGGTCGGCGCAGACCCTGGCGCAGGAGGGTCACCCCATGCGTGTACGTGATGTCGCAGCGAGCAGCTCGTCGGCAAGCGGCTCGCCCAGATGCACGCTGATGGGCTGGTCACCCGAACCGACAACCGCCACTGGGCTCCTTACCAGCTGAGCGCATTCGGCGAGTCGCTGTCTCCGGTGCACCGCGCCCTGTCCGACTGGTCCCAGACCAACCTGTCGCTCGGAGAGGTGGCCGGAGCCGAACGCGTCGAGGACGCCATACGCGTCTGCACCTCCGGCATGCGACCGCCGTCATCCAGGTCCTCGACGCGGGCGGCCCCATGCGGTTCCTCCACATCGCCGAGGATCCGGCCTGGACAACGGCTTCACCCGCCTACGCCTCAACCGGCTTCACGCCGACGGCCTGGTCACCCGCACCGGACCGCGCCACGGCGACCCCTACGTCCTGACGGAAGCAGGACGGGCGCTGGGCCCCGTCTACGCGGCCGTCGAACACTGGAGCAACCCCGTCGCCACGCGCAGGCACTCGTCACCCACGGCCCCGTCACGGAGGCCACCCGGACCCGAACCGGCGTCCCACCGGGGCCGGACGGCGTCCGAACCGCAGCGGCCCTACGCCGGAGCACCGCCGCGCCGAACGGCCTGTTCAGCCACGCACCGCAGCCGCAACCACGAGTACCGACGGCGGCCGTCACCGCCCAGTCGACCACCTCTCGGGGCCGGTGATCCGCGTGGCACCGAGAGCTGGCCGCCTGTCCCCATCGCCCTTGTGCCCGCGCGCAGTTGAGCAATCCGTCCCGCTGGGCACACGGGCACGTTCCCCTCCTACGCCCCGGAGCCCCGACGATGAACACCCAGAAGCCCTACGACCAGGATCCCTACCAAGAGGTACTGGTCAGCCCCAGGTACCTGGCGGGCTCCAACGGGACCGGAGACGCCGGCTTCGCCCCCGTCGCTCACTGGCCGCACCACTACCTCGACGAGGGCCCCTGCCAGCTCCTTGTCACCTCGCCCGACCAGAGGATCCGTATCGGCTGGTTCGGCGACGACTTCGACCTATGGAAGATCACCGCAGCCAAGGAGGCCGCCTCTGCCACCCGCTGGACAGCAACCTTCAACCACGTCACCCCGGCCGAGATTGTCGCCGGTCTCACCACCGCTCTGGCTCACGACTACGCCGAAGCCGATGCCTACGACGGCAACGGACGCTTCCTGGCGAACCCGTCGTATCACTGGGCCGACGCCGTCCGACCGCTGACCGATGCCGGCTGGACTCGCGACGGCGGGGCTGAGCGCGGCACCGTCGAGATCATCGCGCCCGACGGACAAGCAGGCGTCCTCATCGACAACCGCCTCTCCGGCTGGGACGACGAAACCGTCACGCTGTGGGCCGGCCCACCGGGTTGGGGCACGCACGCGGAGGCGGTCTTCACGGCCCGCACCCCGTCCCACCTGATCGCCGCGACCGCAGCCGCCATGACCGATTCCGCCCCGGTGATCCGTGAGCGCCATCAGATCAATCGCAGGATGCGGCACCTGGTCACGCTCACCCCCGTCTCCCCGCCTGCTCCCCGGGTCTCTCGGGCTCCGGCCCCACTCGACGTGCGCCGAACCGCCGTCACCCAGGCCGTACAGCGCGCCGCCCATACCCGGCAGACACCATCCGACCTCCGGGTCATGGCCGCCCGCAGCCGGACGACGGTCTCGGCACAGAATCGGTCGAGCAGTTCCGCGCACACCCTCGGGACCAGGCCGATGGCCAGTCCGCCTACCCCACGCCGCAGCCGCTGAACCCGGGCCAACTATCCACTTCGAGGTGACAGTTCAGCGCCCAGCCACAACCAGCGGCTCCACCCATCTACTGGCCCGAACACACCGTCAGACAGGGAACACCAGAGCCGGGAATGCCCCGCTCCCTGTGGGTTGGCCGGTAGTACGCCGACTGCGAGGGTTCCCGACCTGGCAGTCGGAAGCCCCTCGCAGTGCGGCAGGCTTATTGCCCCACGGTCAGCGACCAGCGGACAGTGGAAGGAGCGGTCACGGAAACCGTTCCTTTCTTCCTGGGCTGCTTGAGCCGCATTTCGTTGTAAGTGCTGCTGACCTCTTCGGCCACACATTCCAGCGGGAAGCTCAGGCCGACGGGCTCCAGCTCGACCGTAAGAGTTCCCTCGCCTTGGCAGTTCACGAGCACGGACAGCGGTTGCGCCTGGATTTCCCCGATTTCCATGACGCGGTTTCCCTTGGCCGAAGCGACCTCGGTGAGCGGCTTACCCGATATCAGCTTGGGTGCCTGCGTGACGGACTCTCCGGGAATGTGCTCCGGCCTTTCGGGTGTCTTGGCCGGGCTGACCGACGGAGCGGTGGCCGTCCCTGCGCCGGCCGGAGGGCTGTTCGCGTGATCGCTCTCTGAGCAGCCACTCAATGCAAGGCAGCCCAGTACGGTGCCGATGGCAAAAGCACTGCGAAGCCCTGCCAGTCGTGCCAGTGGAGACATCAATCCTCCCAGAGGTACCAACCGACCTTGACCGGACTGTAACTGGTTATGGTCTTGTGAGCCGAGGTCTTGCAGTTGCTGTAAACGGTGTAACTGACGCCCGTGTTCTTCAGCCTGAAGACGCCGTACTTGCCGTTCGTGGTCTTCTTCGGCGGCGTCTTGACATTGACAGCAATGCCCAGCTTCGCGGTGAGCTTCATGGAAAGGTTCACATCGTACTTGCCCTCGATCTTCGCGACCATCGTGTTGACGCTCACCGTCAGACCGCTGGAGACGCTGACCCCGACTTCGCCGCTGACTTCCGAAGTGAAGGTCGACGTGGCGACCTGAGAGGTGCCGTTGTAGGTCGACAGGACCGGGCCAACCCCCTTGTGATACTGGCTTCCCTTGGTCGACGGAACGTAGACCCCGTGCGAGGGGCCGCAGTAGTCGGCGTTCGGCCAGTCCTTGGGGGGCGGCGGGGTGAAGGTGGGCTCGTCGGGCAACCCGTTGCCCCCGTCGGGGACATCGGTGACGTCCTCCTCCGGCTCTGCCGGCGGGGCGGTGTTGATCGGCGTGTCATCAATCGGGGGATCCTCCCCCGCAGTGGCGGCGGCTGGTCCGGCCAGTCCCACGGACAGCAAAAGCGCTGCCGCAGACGCGAGTACGCACCGGCTTGCACGGTTGCCCATCGGTTTCCTCTCCGCTGGAGACCACCCCCCTGGGCGGCCAAGCCTGTGAAGAATATGCCAGAGGCATGTGCACAACAAGAGGATGTTGATCTACTTGCGCAAGGCTTGAAGTTTCCAATCTGGGAGCCCACCGCGCGGGCCAACTCCTCCAGCGTCAGCTCGACGCGGAGCCCATTCGCGACCCGATGCTCCACCGCCGCGCCCTCGCCCCGCCGTTCGTCGGACTGGTCACGGACAGCCCACTGGCCGTCGGCGACCATCGCGATGCCGCCCACCGTCCACGGCCGCCTGGCCGCCCGGATGTTGCGCTCCAGCCCGGCCCCGTTCCAGTGCCTATTCGCCTCCGCCATCTCCGCTCCAGCCCGGCTCCGTGCGACCCGTTGCCCAACCCGCAGAGGACAACCGCGTCCGCCGATCCATTCCCGCGCCGCCCACCACCTGCTGAGGACCCCCAGTTCGCCCACGGCAGACGTCGCTTCCCGGGAAAGGACTACGTACTTCGTCACACCGCATGTCAACGTACGGGTGTTGGGAAAAACCGCAGGTCAACGAAGGGATCGTCCCACCATGACCGCCTCCGCCACCCTCCCGCCCGCCGTCGTCCGCCCCTCCGTGAAAGACGGCTGCCGGCTCTCCTCCGACCCCTGCGCGGGCCCGGTGCTCGACCTCCTCGACGCCCTCGGCTGGGCATTCTTCGACACCCCGGAGGCCAACGTCCACGCGACGAGCCCGGACGGCCGTGTCTACGTCGGCCGGCTTCCCGAAGATCCCGCCGCCTGGAAGCACGGCATCGTCTGGCAGGTCCGAGTCCAGCCCACCGAAAGCGACCCGTGGGTCCAGGAGTTCGGCCTCCACACCCCGTCCGAGGCCGTCGCCGGATTCGTCACCGCCCTCGTCGCCCAGCGCTGACCGCGAATCCGAGCCGCCTGCTCCGAACAGCACCAACCGCCGGGAAGTTCCGACCGTACGCATGCTCCCGGCCACCACCCCGGCTTCCGCCGAAAACGCGCCTTCCCCCGGCGCTGCACCTGCTTCTACCTCCCCGGTCAGCACGCCCGTCGGACCAAGACCGTCCGCCGCCGTGCCCCCCGTCGTGCCGAGCGACGTCAGGGGCAGCGCGACCTCGCTGAATGACCGCGCACACCTGGTACCCGCCGAGTACGGCCGATCGGTTGCGGCCCATCCCCACGAGGAACCCACCATGCCCTTCCGCGCCCCGCTGACCAACCACCACGCCGATGGCACGGACTGCCCGCCGCACCACAAACAGACCAGCTCCGGCAAACCGCTCCACCTTGACTGCCCCGGTCGCGCGTACGCGCAGGCCATCTGCTCGTGCGGCGGCTGGGAACTGAAGCAGTCCGGCAAGGGCTACGTCAACGAGAGCCGCAATCGGCACCTCGCCAGCCACGTCGCCCAGGGGCCGAAGGTTCGTCGCGACCTGCATCGCCTCGACGGTTCCTGACGCCTCTGCCACCACCCCGGCCCTGCCTACCATCCCGTACCGCTTCCGGAGGTTTCGTGCCCCACTACCTGACCGTCGGCCACCTACTCCGCCAACTCCAGGACCTTGACCCCAACCTGCCGATCCGCCTGGCCATCAACCCTGACTTCCCCTTCACCCACTACGTGGGGGCGAACGTCGTCGTCCGGGACGGCAAGGCGTTCATAGCCGACGACGGCCAGGAGGACTACCTCCCGGCGGCGGTCAGCGACGCCCTCACCTGGGCCTGACCCGCCCCAACGACTGAACCTCGGAGGTTCCTATCTCGTCGCGATCCCGCCCTTCGCACGTACTTGCCCTGCCCGCCCTCGCCGTACGACCGATGCCGAGCTGGGTACGCGGCGCGCTGGTTCAACGTGTCTCCGCCCTGCCCGACGGACCGCTCGACGTCACCTGGCTCTCCGCCAAAACCCCGAGACTTCCCCTTGGCCGCATTCGCCTGCACTGGGAGCCCGCCTCCCTCGCGGGCTGGAACGTCACCGCCCACCTGGGCCTGGCCACCCGCGAGGTGCATCTCGCCTCCTGGCCCGCAGCCCCGGACGACTGGCCGCGCCTGGTCCGCCCGACCATCCACGAGGTACTCGGCCTGTGCGCCGCCCTCGCGGTCGCGACCGCCGCCCTCGACCTCTCGAATCGCCTCACCCAGGTCTGACCGAACCACAGAGGGCCGCCCCGCCGATCAAGCAGGGGCGGCCTTGCCGTACGCCCGGCCACGTGTTGCCTACGCTCATCACCGACAAACGGGATGGATGCTATGGCCGACGACCAGCAACTCTGGGGCTATCCAGAGGGCATCAGCGTTGAGGCTGCCCGTAGCCGCAAGTGCCGGGGCAGCCTGCCCGTGCCGGTCAGCCGGTCGGCCGAGGAATCCGGAGCTACTTGCACGGCCCCTCCTCGCACGGGATCAGGGTCGTCCGGCTGACCGGCACGCGTGCCCGCCCATAAGCTGCGGCCATGACGTCCGATTCGCCGATGCCCTCCCCACCGTTCCCTTCGCCTGACAACGCTGCGCTCCGGGTGGTCGTCGGCAACGCCATCGCGTCAGTCCGCAACGGCGAAGCCTCGGTGGAGGAGGCGATCCTGCACGCCGCCGTCCACGGCTGGTACGAGGGCCATATCCAGGGCGAGGACGAATGCACCGGTTGCGACTTCCGGGGTGGATTGCCGAAGAAGAGCAACCGCGGCTGAGAGACGCCTGATTGAAATTCCGCTGCACCGCTCGCAGCCCCGACGAGCCACGTCCGCGCACCATCCTGCACGCACCAGAGTTCAACCCGCAGTTCCCGTCCGGCGTCCTGGCCGCCCGCAAGAGGCGTCATCCCCGCCGAGGGCGCCTGCGTGTACTACGCGCCCCTGCCCCCCACTGACCGCCTGACGCCCACCCGCCGCCCGCTCGCACCTACCGCCGGCCCCTGAAATGCAAACGGTGCTGGCCGAAGCCTTCGCCCATTTATCGCGCACTACTCCAAACGACGCTTTGTTCCGTAGGAGCACCGGCAGCGTCGACCAGGTCGGCACCACCACGCAAAGCGCTTGCTCGCTTGCACAGCACAAGCCCAGTGCTTCTTCCGGACCGGATGGCAAGAGCGAGGGTCCGGTCGCCGCGAACGTCTGGCGGGCCGGATAGCTCAAGAAGCTCGCGAGCTTCACTTACGCTGGCCATGGCGATTTCTATCGACTCATACCGAGTGGCCAATTTCATGGCGGCCACCCCCTCGAACAGTAGATCCAGGGTGGCTCTCTCTACCTTGTCGGGCACCGCCCTGAGCAGCAATTGGGAATGACCAACCCCGTATCGCCACACTCTAAACGTACGCTCGGAACTGAACCCGACCCAGCCGCTAACTGGCTCACTCGAACGGGCTGTCAACGACGCTCCGTCCTCGATACCAAGTGATCCGACTCCACGCGTCTGGCGACTCACTGATCCTATAGAGTTCCCAATACCCTTTCTCGGAACACCCACTCAGAAACCCTTCTCAGATCTAGCCGCTAGGCGTACAAGGATCACGATCCTTGCCGGAGAGTCTCCAGTTCACGAATCGGAAAGGTAATTCCACCCCACGCCTTTGAATATGCGGCAGTGCTGCCACATTGAACCAGCACGTCATCAGCCATGACCACCACGCTGCGAATAAATGCACGGACGTCAACCCGACCCCGCCATCGCAGACTGCCACCGCTCCAGCGGCGGGACTCTGTTTCCATGTCCGCGAATTGAACGACCTGCAAGTACGCATCTTCGTCTGCTCCCGTAAGGAACAGGAAGGTACCCGCGGGCTCGGCGGGAAGGAACGCTGTTGCCGAGCTGGACCCCAGTCGGAGGTCGATGGCCGCTTGCACCACGGAACCGAGACCATCTCCAATATATGTGGTGTGTACTTCGACGGTCTCTCGCGGAAAGCGTAGAACGAGGTCTGCCGAACCGGTCCGCACCATCTTCCAATGCAGAGAGAGTTGCTCCATTGCCATCACCTCGGATAGGCGGTACGTAGAGATCCGTCTGGATTGAGGATAACTTCGACGCTAGTTTCACCTCGGGATCCAACAGGGTAGCCGAAATCGTGTGTGTGAATTGTTCCGTCACGAGGTTTCCCAGCTCCATCGGGAGTATTTCGCCGCCCTGGCGTTTTTGCAGTATCCTCAATCAACTCTGCGATTTCGTCCAGATCCGCATAATTGGAGAAAGTTGTGTTGTTTGGCGTCACTCCTGGACTTCCATCTACGTGCTCATCCAGCACGTGCTGCCAACCATCCCCATCAAAGAGATTACAGTTGTTGTTGTGAACGAGTACCGGTGTCTCGCCCGCCAGCACATAGTACGTGTGGATTCCGTCGACGGTGAGGTTGTGTGTTTCCAGCCCCTTTTGGAAGGAGCGGGTTGTCGTCACCTTGACTGTGGCGCCGGTGTCGGTGCGCAGTGTGGTGCCGGGTTTCAGGTCGGCGGCGTCCACCCAGGCGTTGCGGGACGGTGACCAGAAGGGGTGGTGATCGGTGGCTGTGATCGAAGCGTCGCCGCTGCCTGTGTCCACCGTGAGTTCGGTGAAGTCTTTGTCGTTCTTGGTGATGATGGTGGCGAGGACGGTCCGTGGTTCGGTTTTGCCGGTTTCGGGATCCGTTGCCAGGACTTTCTCGCCGGCTTCGACGTCCTTGATGGCTTTGACGGTGCCGTCTGCCATGCGGACTTCGGCGTCGGGGAGGAAGCTGTCGCAGGATCCCGTCTTCGTCTTGGGTTTCTTGCCTGGGGTTTTGCCCTTTACGCCGCCTGGTCCGTCCCAGCCGATGTACTGGGCCATGCGTTCCATCTCACGGTCCCGCACCCAGTTCCTGAGACTCCCGGGGCAGGTTGCTGAGCCGGGGCCGAAACAGGAGTTGGCGGCTGCCGCGGTGACGTCGTCGCTGGTGATGGCTGTGGGGGTCGATTTCTCCAGTGCGGCCATTTCCTCGCGGAATACGGCGAGCCACGCTTGGTAGGCGGCCCGGCCGCTGTCGCTGTCACCGAACGCCTCTTGCGCGTGGTAGTAGACGTCCTGCGCGGCGTTGCGTACTTCCTGGCGGCGGACGCCTTCGCTTCCGGAGTTGGCGGGGTTGTCTGAGGCTCCCGGTGTGTCGGCGTAGCAGGCGTTCATCGCGCCGCACATCTCGGACAGCCCCGAGGGGTCGGAGAAGTTGACCGGGTCGTTGTGGCTGTAGCTGTAGGCGGAGAGGCTTTGCGGTGAGTAGGGCAGGGTGAGCGGGTCGGGGCTGAGGAAGCGGCCGAGTTCGGGGTCGTAGGCGCGGGCGCCGAGGAGGGACAGGCCGGTGGAGGGGTCTTCGGTCTTGCCGAGGAATCCGCGGTCGGTTCCTACCGGGAGGGTGCCGCTGCGTTCGTCTCCGAAGGGGGTGTAGCGGCGGCGGGTGGAGGTGCCGGTGGTGGCGTCGATGGTGAGCTGGGTGGATGCCTGGGTGTCGGCGGTGAGGTAGGCGAGTTTGCCGTTGCCGGGGCCGGTGGTGCGCATGGCGACGGTGGAGCCGGCGCTGGTGTAGTAGCGGGTGGCGGTTGCGGTCTGGCCGTCGGTGGTGCGCAGTTCCATGCCGCCGAGGTAGGCGACGGTCTCCTGTGGCGTGGTGCGCAGGAGCAGGGCGCCGTCGGCGTCGTAGGTGTAGCGGGTCAGTTCGCTGCCGGTGGCCTTGGTGGTCTTGACCGTGGCGAGTTGGCCGTGCTTGGTCCACGTGTAGTCGGTGGTCTTCGCGGTGGCGCTGCCGGTGCCCGGCTCGACGCGCTTCTTCATCGTTCCGTCGGCGTTGTACGTGAACGTGTCGGAGGAGGTGGTGGTGGCGCCGGTGATGTGGTCGATCTTGCGGATGCCGTGGGGCTGGTCGGTGTTGGGCGTGGTCCAGGTGCCCGCGTCGTCGTAGCCGGGGTAGAGGTAGTCGTGCCGGGTCGCGGTGCCGACCGAGTCGGTGTCGGTGACGGACTGGAGGTTGCCGAGCCGGTCGTAGGTATAGGCGCTCTGGTAGGGGGCTTCGCCGGTGAAGTCGGAGGATGTGGGTCCGGCGATGCAGAGGCTCTCCGAGGATCGGGTGTAGGCGTGGGTGAGCCGTGCCTGGTCGTCGTACCGGAAGCACTGGGACTGTGCGGTCTGGCCGCTCGCCTGTTCCCGCAGTTCGGTGATCTTGCCGGTGAAGTCCCGGCTGTAGGTGTCTTTCTGGGTTTCGCTGATGAGTCCGTTGATGCTGGTGGTGGTCGAGATGGTCTTCAGCCAGCGGGTGCCGTTGGTGTCGTCGTAGTCGTAGGTGCGCTGGGCGGTGACGCCGTTGCCGTCGGGGGCGAGTCCGTAGGTGCGTGAGTCGAGGCGGCCATAGGAGTCATAGCGGGTGCTGTTGACGTAGGCGGTGTTGCCGAGTGTGCCAGTGAGCCGGTCGGGGTGGCCGAACGCGTCGTAGGTGCTGGTGACCGTCTCCGCCGCGAGGCCGCCCGCGGCCGGGTAGGACACGCTGGTGATGTGGTCGGCGGCGTCGTAGGTGAACGAGGTCGTGTAGTCGCCGGCCAGTCCGTTGACCGCGGCGGGCAGGGTGACGGTCGTCTTGAGGGGCCGGCCGCGCGTGTCGTACTCGGCGACCTTGGTGGTGTACGTGGTGCCGTCGCTGTCGCGGCTGACGGCGGAACTTATCTGCCCCTTGCCTTGCGGCACGTTCGGCATGTCCCATACCCAGGCGGCGAGTTCGTCGGCCCCGCTGGATATCGACGTCTGACGGCCCAGCGTGTCGTAGTGATAGGAGAGGGTCGTCTGACCGTTGTTGCTGGTGGTGGTGGTGTCGATCCGGCCGTCGTCGTCGTAGGAAGTCGTCGACTTCCCGGCGTCGGGGTCGTCGACGGCTGTGCGCTGCCCGGCCCAGTCGTACGCGTACAGCGTGTCGTTGCCGCGTGGGTCGGTGATCTTCTTGAGTTCGCCCTTGTCGGTGTATCCGTACTGGGTGGTGTAGGCCGACGTGCCGGTGTGTTCGACGACCTTGGACGTCTGACCGTAGACATCCGTGTACGTGTCGGTGTCGCCGCCGACGGCGGGGTGGACGGTGGTGAAGTCACCGGAGTAGGTGGTGAGGACCCGGCCGTGGATCTTCGGTGTGCCCAGTGCCTGGAGAGTGGAGGCGACGACTCGGCCGGCCCAGTCCACTCTGACGTCGTTGTAGGAGGGCAGGTCCGCGACCTGCGGGCTGGAGGGGCCGCCTGATCCGGCGGTGCCCTGGTTGCGGAAGACCGCCGACGTGCCGGCCACGTGCCCCGCGGAGTCGTAGCGCACCACGGCGACCTGCCGGTAGGGCACTGAGTGCCCCGCCGCGTTGTCCCAGGCGTCCTGGAGCGGGGCCTGCCTCTCCCGTTCCCGGCCGAGTGCGTCGGTGTAGGCGTGGGATGTCAGATAGGCGGAGCCGGACTGCAGGACGTGGGTGGCCACATGCGGGTAGCCGTCGACGGTGTCGGGGACCCCGGAGCCGTCGGTGGAGGTGGGGACGGTGTAGCTGAACTTCATCGACGGCGAGGAGCCGGTCTCCGTCGGTTTCCACACCTCGACGGGGCGCCCCGCCGCGTCCAGAGTGACCGTGGTGGTGTTGCCGTTGACGTCCTCTGTCTTGGTGGCCGTCCCCCAGAACCTTGACAGCCACGCCGTCGCGGTGTGCCGCGTCCGCGCGCCGTCGGGCCCGTCGGGGTCCGGTGAGGTGGTCGTGATTCCGCCGAGGGGCCAGGTGTTGGCGGGCCGGTACGCGGTCGTGGTGCGGTTTCCGCGGCCGTCCTCGGCCCATGTCACCCGGCCCGCGTTGTCGTAGTCCGACGTGAGGGTGCGGTAGTCGCCAGCCTTGGTGTAGGTGCGGGTCTCGGTCGCGTTGCCGTCGACGGGCTTGTTGGTGTCGATGCCGGTCGCGTGGTCGTAGAGCGTGGAGGTGTAGCCGTCCTGGTTGCTGTCGGCGATGCTGCCGCAGCCGACGGAGTAGTGCTTGACCTGGTCGGGCAGGACGGTCCAGCGCTGCGCGCCGGTGGAGTCGTACGGGTCGGTGTTGTAGGCGCGACCGTAGGTGGTGCAGCGGTCGTCGCTGACTCCGGTCTGGCCCCATTCGTGGGTGCGCATGGGCAGACCGAAGGTGGTGGAGGCGCCTTCGGTGTCGTCGTACTCGCTTTCCACGACGTGTTCGCGCCAGCCGGTGCTGATCTTGGTGTTGGTCGTCGTCTTCGACTCGCGGACGAAGCGGGCGTCCGGCAGACCTGTGTACTGGGCGGTGTTATGGCTCCAGTACGAGTGGTAAGTCCGTTGATGCGAGGTGTCCGTGTCATCCCGCAGTGAGGTGGACAGGGTCTTGCCGGAGAGCCAGTCGTGATCGGTGTAGTTGTTGCCGTCCCCGTCGTTGACGGTGACCGTGCGGGTGGCCGACGGGTCGGACTTGGACGTACGGTCGCCCGACAGCCCGCGGTACAGCCAGTACTTCTTCGTCTGCTTCCCCGTGCCCGCGCCGGTGCTGACCTGGACTTCCTGGTAGCCCCGCCACTCCGACCACGACTCGTCGTCATCCGCCGTCAGCGGGTCGTCGGTGAAGCGCCACCCGGCTCCGTCCTCGTAGGTGTACGAGGTGGTCATCACCGGGGCACCGTCCTGGTTGCTGGTGACGGTGGGGTCCACCTCGACCTTCGTCACCAGGAACTTCTTGAACCAGCCGGACCGCGCCTCACTCGCACCCTCCGGCGTCCACTTCTGCCAGAAACAGTCCTTGGTGTTCGTGGACTGGGCCGGCAGGGCGTCCGCGGTGCAGGCGTTGGCGAACCCGTAGGACACCGACGTGGTGGCCCCGAGGTCTCCGTGGATCTCGTTGACACGGCGGAAGTTCAGTTCGGTGGAGCCGACCTTGTTGTCGAGATCGACGCCGTTGAAGTTGACGACCGGCAGGACCAGATCCGTGCCGTCCCCGTACGCCTTGCGCTGCACGTAGTCCAGCCACAGCGTCTTGCCGACCGTGCCGTCCGGATTCGGCAGACCGTGTTTGGTCTGGTACTGCTGCACCAGATCCCAGCCCGTGCCGTCCTGGTCGGAGACATACGTCTTGATGTCCCAGAGCATGTCGGTCGAGAAGAACGTGGGGTAGTACGTCTTGCCCGCGCACTGGTAGTCCCCGGCGGTGCCGTCACACATCAGGTCGATCGGAACGTCCGGATACGAACCGGGCTTGTCCTTGAACGTGGGACACGCGGCGGGCTCGTCCCGCAGCGGATCGTTCTCCGCCATGCGCTCGATACAGCGGTTGACGTGCGACAGCTCCACCTTCGCCGGCAGCTTGCCATCCGTGATCTGCGAGGACCAGCCGTACTGGATCTCCTTCAGATAGCCGGACGAGACGTAGGAGCGGGCTGTGTCCGTTGTCGCGACCGAACGGTAGTGGTTGTACTCCTTGTCGTAGAAGTACATGGTCTCGACCTCGTTGGCGTCCACCGCCCGGTCGAGGTTGAACCGCCACGCCTGGGTGCACGGCTCGGGAAACTGGGCGTGGCAGGGTTCGCCCGCGTCGTTGCCGACCACCGGCACGGTGAACACGGACGCGGTCGCGGTGTTGGTCCGCTCCGAGCGGCCCCAGCCGAAGTAGTACCGCTGGCCGTCCTGCGTGGAGATGACCCAGTACTCGCCGTCGCGGCCCGCGCCATGACCGTTGAACAGACGCTGCACGCGCCAGCCCGGATCGTCCTTGAGGTGATAGGCACCCGTGCCCGTGTTGTCCTGGATCAGCTCCGACGTGACGCCGTTGAGATTGATGACATAGACCGCGCCGCTCGGCTCGGCGGACGAGTTCGGGGAGTCCCAGCAGAGGTCACCGATCGTGTCCAGGCCGTCCTCGGTGCAGTTGCGGTAACGCCGCTCGATGTAGCCGACATTCAGGTCCCAGCCCATGCCGACCCAGGACGCCTGATTGTTCGACGCCGACGTACGGCCGTCCACCAACTGCGAGTTGTACGTCATCGCCAAAGGCGGCGCCGAACCCATCGGAGGCGCCGGCAACTGGACCGGCAGGCTGTAGTTGAACGCACCCGAACCGGTGGACACACTCCACGAACCCGTCGGCGACAGCGTCGAAGCACGGTAGTCACCCTGGTCAGAGGACGAACCCGTGGTCAGCGCGTACACACTCGCCGAACCCGAGCCGAGCTGCGGTGAGAGCCCGCCGCCGTCCTCCGCAGGGCCCTCATCGGCCTCGGCGGTCACCGTCGCCGTCAGACTGGCCGTCGCGGTGTCGTTGTCGACGGGCACGAACTCCCGTGCGGAGCAGCCCTCTTCGCCCGGAGACGTCAGCGCACACGCGGGCAGCTTCACCAACTGAAGCCGTGCGGCGAAGTCACCACCGTAGGCGTACTTGAAACCGGAGTAGTCGATGGAGACCTGAACCAGGCCCGGCTGATCCACACCGTCGGTGCGCCGGACCTCAAGGCCCAGGCCCACCCCACCGGCGGGGGCCACGGCCGCACGGTCCAGTACCCGTACATCGACCTGATCCGGAGACACCTGATCAGGGACAGGGACGGACGGATCGGGGCCAGGTGACTCCGGCGCCCCGGACGGTTCACCACTCGCCGCGGCCGAATCCGTCGGACTCGCACCGGGCGACGGGGACTCTCCGTCGGCGGGCCGGGAACGGCCCAACTGCGTTCCGGGGCCCGTGTCTTCCGGCGCGGGGGCCACCTCGACTACGTCGCCGACACCCCCCGACGCCGGCGAACTCGGACTCGGCGTCACCGAGCCCGGCTCACCGGGAGCCGCCTGGGACAAATCCACCGTGGCCTGTGCCGCACCGGGCCACTCCGGGACCGGCAGCGGTCTGCCGACCTCTTCCGTCTCCTGAGGCGTCACCGTGCCCAGTGACTGCGACGGCACCACCGGAGTCGGATCATCGGCGGCCCTCGCATCCTGCGGCACCACCACCGACATCGCCGACAACAGCCCCGCGAGCATGACACCCGCGACACCCATCGACACCAAACGCGCACGCCGAACAGCCACCCGCACACTCCCACCCCAAGCGACCGGCACGGGCACCGAACGCAGCCTTGTGAAATCACCGCCGACACCCGGGCACCCACCAGCCGCACTCCCCAGCGCGACGGACAGGCTTCCCACCCGGATCGAACAGTGAATCGGGACAGTAGCCGGAGTGAACACCCCATGAACAGGGGGAATGCAATCCGGTTCCCAACTGGGCAAGTGACGCATGCCACATCAGGTCGACCACAGGGACCCGGCTGGCCGCGGCGTCATAGTCGCTGCAGGCTCGCGCGCCGTCCCGCATCGGGACGCTCGGAGCACCGAGCGTCTTGGCGATCCGTCCTTAATTGCGTCGCCCAGCGGCGTCGGTCGGCCGTAGCTCAACAGCACCCGGGTCACGTCGTATGCGCGTACCGCGCCGGTGTGAATAAAGCCGATGACCGAAGAATCCTCCTCCGGCGATTAAGCCGCAGGTGGCACCGGCGCGGACGGCAAGTCGGCCGGGGATGCGGAAGAGGGAGGCACGGACAGCGTCACGGCCGCGAGACCTCTGGCGGGGACCGGCACGTTCCCGCCCAGCCGCTCGCCGCAGCGGCGAGGGCGGGCACTTCGTACTTGTAGTTCAGCGCGCTGCGGAACGTCTTGAGGTTGGGGCTGGTCCTGGCCTCGCGCAAGCCCTCAAAAAGGCGAGCACTGCCCTACTCCAGATAGGTGCCGGCGAAGGCCCCGTCGAAACCGAGCGCGGTGAGGCCCTGCGCGACGCTGGGGTAGGTCGTCCCGTCCGGGATGGCGATCAAGGCGTCGAAGTCTGCGCGGCTGATCTCGGGTTCGAGCCACTGGTTGCTGCACCGGCAGCAGACCCAGACGTTGCGGCCGTGGTTGATGAGTAGCCAGTCGCGGCGGGCACGGCAGGCCGAGCACATCACGGGGATTCCGCGAAAGGCCAGTTGGCGTGGGTGGCTGAGGCAGCGCGTCACGCCGGGGCCGCTGGTCGGCTGTGTCTCGTACGTGAGTTGCGGCACGGGTTCGGTGGCGGCCGAGAGGACAGGCAGCACGGGTCTCGTCTCTGGGGTGCGGTCGGTGGTTCTGGGCACGAATGTCATCTCTCGATCGAGGGCCTTCTGTTTCCATCCGTAACAGCCGGTGGAAGTGGTTGTCGAGGGGTTTCGCCGGACCTCCGATCAGCGGCGTGGTGGGCGGTTGCCCCGGTCGGGGACAGCGGGGCGAGCTGCGGATGTGGGTGACGTCCGGGTGATGGTGCGGTTGGCCAAGATTCCCGGCTGGCTTGCGCCGGCCTGCGGGTGGCGGGTCGTCGTGCCTGGGTGAGCGGGGAGGTGGGCGAGACTGCGCAGGCGCCATACCAGGACGACGTCGTGCACGTCCTCTGCCGTGTCGAGTTCGCGCATGTTGATGGCTTGCTGCAAGAGAGCCTTGGAGTCGTGGCCTGCCTGCTCGGCCTGGGCAAGGGTGGCCACCAGGGCGTCGGTCCTCGTCGACGAGCTGGCTGCCCGGAGCCCGACTTCCGGCAGGGCTGCACGGATGGTGGCCGCGTAGGTTCGGCGTTCGGCTTCGGGCAGGGCCCGGCCCTGGTCGCGTAGCACTTGCATGGGCGTGACGGCGGCCTGGCGGTAGGCGGCTCGTAGGTGCTCGGCAGTCTGTCGGGAGGCGTGGGCCTGCTGGGCATGGCCGCGAGCGGAGTGCCAGCGGGCGGCGGCGAGGGCGACCAGGACCAGGGTGGAGACGAGCATGGTGGTGGTGCCGCCGTCTTCGCCTCGGCCAAGGGCGCTGCCGGCCTGGATGATTCCCCGAGCCGCCGAGCGGATCGCCCGGGTGTCAGCGCGTTCCGCCCGGACGTGGCTGCGGGTGGCGCGTTCGAAGGCGCGGGCGGCTGCTCGTAGTTCGGCGCGGGTGGCGGCCGGGGAGGTCTGTGCGACCGCGTCCAGGAGTTCTCCGATGCCTACGAGTTGAGCTGCGGCTTCGTCGTCGTCGCTGTCGAGCAGGACGGCGGCGCGCTCGGCGATTCCGGTGGCGCTTCGACGTTCCCGCGCGGGAGGCGACCATTCCGGTCGACCGCTGGTGGCGGCGGAAGGCGTCGTCGGGTCGGCGGTGCCGTCGGCCAGGCGCAGGCGGATCTTCGGCAGGGAGAGGTCGGGGGCCAGGGTGGAGCCGGCGAACCAGATCGGCTCGCGGTCCCGGTTGCGGTCGCCGGGGAGTGCGACGTTGTAGCCGATGGCATCACCGGATGGGGCGTTCCGTATCTTCACGCGCAGGCCAGCCTCGCGCAGCCGGGTGAAGAACTCCTCTTCGGTGGCGGCCCCGGCGAGGGCTTGGCGGACGGCTTCGCGGAGCGTCTCGCGTGGTGTCTCGGGTCGGCCGGTGCGCTCGGCTTTGAAGCGTTCGGCACTGGTGGGCGTCTTGGCTCCGGTACCGTCGCCGGGCTTGAGTCGCCGCAGGCCCATCTCCCCTTCGATGCGGCGGCATTCGGCCTGGGCCTTCTTGAAGTCGTAGTTCATCCTGGGGCGGCGCAGGTCGCCTCGGACCATGGTGGCCAGGATGTGGATGTGGTCGTCCGCGTGCCGCACGGCGACCCAGCGGCAGCCGTCCGGGTCGCCTTCCGGGGCCAGGTTGACCGCCTGGACCAGGCGGCGGGCGACGGTGTTCCACTCGGCGTCGGTCAGGGTCCGGTCGCCGGGGTCGGTGCGGACCGAGCAGTGCCAGACGTGCGCGGCCGGTGCCTTCGTGCCGGCCTGCTTGACGCGCAGGTCCAGCGCGGCGGCGAGGCGGGCGAGGGTGACCTTGGGGTCGGGGTCGGAGCTGGAGTCGCGTCCGGGGTCGGGGGCGAAGCCGTCCCAACTCCCCACCAGGTGGGCGTCGATGTGTTCGTCACGTTTGCCGGGGCCGTACAGGTAGACGAGCAGGCCGTGGGTTCGTGAGCCGCGTCGGATCTTGGGGACCATCAGAGTCGCTTCTTCACCAGGGCGTCGGCCGTGTCGTCTATACGGGCCAGGAGTCGGGTCAGGTTCGAGAGAGCGTGGTCGAGTTCGCCGGGGCGGGGCTGTCCTCCGGCGTTGTAGACGTAGGCGATCTGGTTCATGTTGTTGCCGACCCGGGAGAGAGCGGTGCGAAGGGCGGCCAACTCGTCTATGGCGGCGTCGAGTTGTTCGTTGGTGTGCAGGGTGGTGGAACCGCGGGCGGCGGCGAGGCCGACTGCGGCGAGGAATCGGGCGACGGTGATGCCGCGCCGTGCGGCTGCGGTGACGATCTCGGCTTTCTCGGTGTCGGAGAAGCGGGTGGTCGTCTTGCGCGTGCGTTCGCTCGGGTTGCGGCTGCGGCGGCGCGGCTTGCGATCGGGAAAGGCGGGCGGGGTCGGGCTCGGCTGCTCGCGGTGGGCGTGGTGGGCGTGGCGGTCTGCTTCTCCCCCTGCGACCGGCGCCCCCTGGTGCCGGGAGTCCGGTTGGTCCCCGTGCGCCCTCGCTCGGGGACCAACCGGGCTTCCCACGCCCCCCTGGGCGGGGGCAAGTGCGTACGACGGACCGTAGGACCGTCGTACGCGACAACTTGCTCCGCCCGGAGCCGTCGTCGGGTCACGCTGCTGTCCGGACCTCGTGGCCGCCGGGTCGTTGGCGGTCAGCGGCTGCTCTCCGGATTCTGCTGCCGGATGTCGCGGACGAGTTCTTCGATCCAGTCCATGGCCAGGACCGGGTGGTGGAGGTCCAGGGGCGAGTGAGCCGGGTTCGTTGCACGGTCCATGTGTTGTCGGGGCCGGATTGCGCGTGGTGAAGGTGGCCGTGCTGGTGCAGGACGGTCAGCCAGGAGCCGACCTCGGCAGGTGTTGCCGGGTGGGTTCGCATGAGGTGTTCTCCGTGTTCGCTACGGAAGGAAGTAGGGGCGTGTCCTGGAGCGGGTGACCGGCCGAGGCGGCCGGCTCGGTCACCCGCCGCGTGCCGTCCGGTCAGTTCCGGGCTGCGGTGACCGGCTGACCGTGCTGCTCGCGGAGCCGCACCATCAGGGCGGTCAGCGTGTCGCTGGACAGCGGGATCTGCTGACCTCGGATCGCCTGTGCGACCACCTTGCGAGTCAGCTTGTCCTTGGCCCTGACCGCTGATCGGGCGATCTCCAGCAGCTCCTCGGTGTCCGGGTCAGGCCGCCGGTCACCGGCTGTCCGGGTGTCCCGGACCGTGAACGGCGGCGGAGTGACCGGCGGCGCGGTGTCCGACTGTCCGGGCCGGTCAGCGGCCTCGTGCGACTGCTCGTGGTGACTGGTGACCGGGTTGCCGCTGTCCGCCGGGGCGCTGTCCCCGGTCGCTGACCGAGGACCTGAGGCTTGCTTGTCCAGGGACAGTCGCGACCGGTCGGTCAAGGCCGTGACCGGCTGCCCGGCGCTGACCTGACCGACCTGCGGTTGCTGATGACCGACCTGGTCAGTCCGAGTGACCGCGATGCCCTCGGGTCGGTCAGCCTGACCGAAGTGACCGGCCCGACCGCGGTCCTCGCGGTCACTGCCCTTCACCGGCCCCCGAGCGATGAGAATGTAGAGGTGGACGGCTCCGGCGAGCGCGAGCGGAGCGATGGTGGACAGCACCGCGACCACCGTGTCCCCGAGCCGGAGCCCGCCGGCCGCACCCGTTTCCTCATTGAGTCGCACCGCGTGGAGCGCGTTGGCCCAGATGCTGGCGGCCGTTGCCGTGCCGAAGAGCGCCCAGACGTAGAACCGAGCGCGCAGGGGTGCGTCGCGCAGAACCAGGAGCGCCCGTATGCCGTACGCGATGAACCCGTCGATCACCAGCGGGAAAACGTAGGTCAGGAAACCGCGGACGTGGATGGCGACGGCCATCTGCTGGAGGGCGTCGTACGACAACGCGCACCCCGCGCCGCCCAGGGCGATCACGGCCGCACGGTCCCAGCCGGTGATGTCTGCCGCCTTCGGCGCGCTCGCGATACTCACGCAGCCGTCCCGAAGTCGTCGCGGCCCAGGCGCTCGCCTTCGGTCTCGGGAGGCGGGGTGGCCTTCGCGTTCTGCTCCAAGTCTCGGTTGCGCAGGGCCCGGCGGGTCTCTCGGTAGAGCTTCTGGGCGTGCTCCTCTGTGATCTTCAGGAGCCAGGCCAGGCGCTGTTCCGTCACCCCGTGGCGGTACGCGGCGTAAACGACCGCGCGGCGCTCGGCCTTGGTGAGGTGAACGTCGCGCCCGGCGATGGTGGCGTTGACGCGGCTGTAGTCGAGGCGGTGGGCGAGCTTCTCGTGCAGCGGCCCGCGCTCCTCCTCGGTCAGTCCGCCCCGGATGCCCTCGGTGTCGCCACCTTCCAGGGCGGCGTCCAGGCAGGTACGGCGGACCGGGCACTGGCCGCACAGCGACTTCGCGGCGTAGATCTTGTCCATCTCGTCGGGCTCCGGGAAGAAGACTTCGGGGTCCACCGGGTTGTATTCGGTGCTCTGGCAGACGGCTTGGTCCTGCCAGGTGTGGTCGCCGAGCGACCGGTGGCGGGCAGGGCTGCTCGTCGTGGTGGTCATGCGAGTTGCTCCGATCGCTCTCCGCGCGCAGGGGCGTCGGCGGAGGGGTGCGCTGGGTCGGGAGGTGCACGGGGTGGCGCGCTGAGGGCGCGGCCCGGCGTGGCGGCCTGCGGCGGGTCAGGCTGCGCGGGGGCGTCTGCGGTCGACCGGCTCGAACTCGACCCGGGTGGTCATCTGCGCGAGCCTGCTGGAGACCCGGTCGCCGAGATGGGCCCGGAGGTCGCTGATACGCAGGTTCGTGGTGATCAAGGTCGGGAGCATGTGGTTGTACCGGCGATTGATCAGCCGGTACGTCACTTCCTCGACCCACTCGGATGATTTGGCCGCACCGAGGTCATCGATGATCAGCAGGGGGCAGCGGCTGACGGCCGCCAGCTCCCGCTCGCTGTCGGCCCCGGGCCGGGGCCGCAGTTCGGCGTACAGGTCGGCGGCGGTGGTCGCGCGCCACCGCACGCCGACTCCGCTCTGCACCAACCGCCGGACCGCGCCGTACGCCTGGTGAGTCTTGCCCGCGCCTACGACCCCTGCCATCAGCAGGCTGGGGCCGGTGGTGACTTGCCGCCGGGCTCCCGGGCTGGGGGCGACGGCTGCCTCGGTGACGTTCCGGGCCCAGGCCAGGACCTGGGGATGGTCGGCGACTGCGGCCCGGTAGCGCGGGGGCATTCCAGCCGACAGGGCGTCCAGCGGGGAGAACGGTTTGGGGTCTTCGACCAGTTCGGCGACGGCGGCCGGGTCGATGTTGCGAGCGGTCAGGATCCCGACCATCCGGTCCAGGGTGCTCGCGCCGAGGGTCTGCGGTTCGCGGTTCCGGGTGCGCATCACAGCTCCTCGGCATAGGCGGCAGCAGCGTCGATCGGGTTGGTCCACGCCTGGTGGGCGGGCACGTTAGGCCGGATTCCCGGCCGCGCCAAACCGCCGGAGCGGGCGTTCATGGCCTCGTTGACCATGCTGGTCAGCACGCTCGGGTGCTTGGGGTTGGCTGCGAAGTTCTGGAGCCCGGCCCGGATGTGTTCCGGGGCGATGCCCTCTCCCAGGAGCTTTTTGGTGATCCGTCCGAGGTGTCCGATCACGTCGCTGGGCGGGCGCTCGCCGCAGGTGGCGATGTACTCGCCGACGAGCTGGTTGGCCGAGACGGTGGCTGCGGGCGCTGTGCGCCCCGTAGGGGAAGGAGATCCAGGATCCAAGATCCTAGATCCAGGCGCCGAGCCCTCTCCGAGGCTGCGGGGAAGGTTCGGGGAGTCTTCGGTGAATGCGATTTGACCTGCGCTTTTCGCATCCTCGTCGCCAAGCGTGCCGACGGTGCCGTCGCAGGCATTCTGCCTGGCGGCGGGAGCCTCGCCTTCGTGGGCGCGAGGCGTCGCGGCGGACCGCGCGGGCGGATCGAGAGTTCGGGGAGCGTTCCCCGAAGCCTCGACGAGCCCTCGGGGAGAGCTGGCCGAGTCCTCGGTCGGCCCGGTGCAGGTCCCCTTGCAGGGGCCGCACCGTTCGGCACCGTGGCGCTGCCGGCAAGAGGGCAGGCGGGACTGGCTCGGCTTGTCGATCTTCTGGTGCTGGGACCAGGTCACGATATGGAGGTAGCGGCGGCCGTCGCAGCCGGTGTACCGGCAGATCAGACCGGCGTTCGCGAGCTGTTGGAGGTCGTCTTCGACATGAACCGAGGTGCGCTCGGCACGCAGGGGCCAGAGCAGCCCGGCGATGATCGCGGCGTTGTCGCGGTGGCGGCCGTGGTCGTCGGACTGGGTGAGCAGTCCGAAGAAGGTCCGTTCGGCCTCGACGCTCACCTCGGCGAGCGACTCGGAGAAGAATGCCTCCGGCTTGATGGTTCGTATCCGCGCCACGTCAGCGGCCCCGGCCATCGACGGCGATCAGGTCGCTGCGGGTGAGGGTCGCGTCGGCGAGGTCAAAGGTGTGCGGCCGTGTCCAGTCCGCCTCCGGCCAGACCCGCAGGATCCAGCGGGCCGCGACCCTGGCGGTCGTCCGGCCCAGCGCCACCGTCTGCCCGGCCTCGTCCTTGACGATCGCGTGCGGGTGGGGCCACGCGTGCTTCGGGTCGTTAAGACTGACCCGAATGGTGGCCGCGCCCGAAATCATGTCGGCGAGCTGGGCGGCGAGGCGGTGCTGGCGGTCGGTGTCCGGGCAGGCCTGGGTGCGGTCGTTGTCTGGGCAGGCCGGGGTGCCGCTCGGCATGGCGGGCATGCGATACTCCGTGGTTCGTAGGAGCGCGGTCCGGCGGTTCTCGTGCAAAAGCCCCGCCGCCCGCGAGATGTGAATCGGCGCCTCTTGGGGTGCCGGCCCGGCGCTTGGGAGTTGGTAGCTCCCGGGCGCCGGTCTCCTTCGCCTCTGCGGCCGTCATGGCCCGTGCACGTACATCGCCCCTCCCCTCCTGGCCCGTCCCGGCCGGTGATCCGTTTGTGCGGGGACCAGAACCATAGGGCGACCCCTGGCACAAGTCCACCCCCCACACCCACCCTGACCAGGCATGGAACACCACACTGGACGCAATGGGGAGTCAACGTACACCGCAGTGGCGCTCGCGCGTCAACTGTAATGTCGGCCCACGGGACAACGGCGGCCATGATCACCACTGGAGTGGATACGATGGGCGTCGTGACGAAGGGTTGGGGATGACCGAGAGGAACGAGCGCACCTTCGCGGAGCTGCTCGACTACCTGTTCCGGGAGGTACACCCGGAGGGGCGGGGCGCGTACACATACGCGGAGGTGTCACAGGGGATCCGCGACACCTCCGGCGTGGCCATCTCCGCAAGCGCCATCCAACAGCTCCGCACCGGGACCAACACCAACCCGAAGATGCAGACCATCCGGGCACTGGCCGGATTCTTCGGCGTGACCCCGGGCTACTTCTTCGACGAGGTGGAGGCCGAGCGGCAGAGCGCGGAGATCCAAGTAGTCGCCGCCATGCGCGACCAGCGCGTACGCCGGGTCGCTCTGCGCGCCAATGGGCTCAGTACGTCGAGCCTGCACATGCTGAACACCGTGATCGACCAGGCCCGCCGACTGGAGGGAATGCCGGACGAGCCGGGCGACTCGGGACTGCTCGACGACGAATGAGTTCGCCCCGGTCCCGAACCGCAGCGCACGTCGGCCCATTGGCCTGATCAGTCATCGTCAGCTCTTGGGCAGTCCTCCATCAGCACGATCACCCGGAGCAGGTCGCTGCGTATGGGCCGCATGGCGATGATGCGCACAGCAACCTCCCGACCCCGGTGGTACGGGAGCCTGAGCCGACGCAGATCGCCGTCGACATGTTCGACGATCTCGCGGCGGTCCCAGATCTTCCTGGCGGTCGGGGATCCCGCGAGGATGTCGCGCTCCAGTTGCCGCAGAGCCTCGTTCTTCGGATGGTGGGCCCGCTCGTAGCGGATCTGCCCCAGGTAGGGGCGGGCCCAGTCCTGCTCCCAGTTCACGAGCTGCTCGCGGGCCTCCGGCACCAGAAACGACCATCGCATCTGATTGGCCTGGTAGGCGGCCCAAGGGAGCCAGTCCACGCACGGCCCGTTGTAGCCGATCATGTTCCACGCGAGGTCCGTCACGAAGGCGGGGTTGGGGGCCTGGCTGTCCAGGAACTTCTGGAGCACCTCGTCCATCTCCGCCGCCGCGCCGGCTTCCGGAACGGCGGCAAGCGCCGGCGGATGGCCAACCGCCCTCACGTACAACGCGTGACGCTCCGTACGGCTCAGTCCCAGCACCGACGAGAGCCGATCGAGGAAGTCGGCGGAGTACGCGGCCTCCTTGCCGCGCTCCAGGGAGCCGTACCACCGCTCGCTCACTCCAGTCAGGCGAGCCACATCGCGCTGCGTCAGCCCCTCACTCCGGCGCCCCGAGACCGTCAGGCCCGGAATCGCGCGGGGATTCATGCGCCTCCGCCACGATCTCAGCAGCTCAGGCAGGGACTCACCGTCGGGCTTACCGCCCTCGACGTGCCCATTCCGGGAGTCCATGTTCTGAGGCTAGAACCCGTGGCCAGGTGACACGTGTCACAACACGGCCGGGATCGCCATTAAAGGATCACGGAATAGCAACTCGGCGTAGCCACAAGGCGCAAATAGTCGAGCCTTCAACCACGCATGGCGCCCGCCATATCGCCGCGAGATCCAGACCGGTTACGGCATGTCGTTCGAGATCAAACAGGTACGCCGCCCTGGACGGCCCTCGCTTCCCGCCTCGGACAGAGTCACGATCGGTAATCGGAACTATCGGTTCCGGGAAGCGTGAGTTCCCCCTTCCTCTTGGCATCCTCTTGCCTGTCGCTCACCAGCAGGTTGATGCACAACCGAGGGGGATTGCCATGTCGCTGCCAGAAACCGGCGAGAGTCGACTCCGCACATCGTGCGAGAAGCAGGTCGATCTCCTGGACCTGCCACACCGCTTCAGCACACGAGAATTGCGCGAGGCGATAGCTGACCTGCGCGGGAAGCGGATCATCCTGAAGCCGTTGAGCACGCTCGAAGCTGTCGATGCGCCCTGTGGCATAAGGATCGAGACCCCATCGGCCGACGTCCTCTATTACGAGGAAGGTACGTCGGTCCACCACCAGCGGCACATTCTCACGCACGAGCTGTGCCACGTGTACTGCGACCACCCCGGAAGCCTGGAGGTCGACGCGGAAACAGCCCGGACCGTTGGGGTGAACCCCACGCTGGTGATGCGCATGTCGGGGCGTACGAGCTACTCGACGGCCGATGAGCGCGAAGCGGAGATGATGGCGACGGTTATCCGCCAGCGCATCTATCGCGAGCGAGAATCCCCGTCTGATCGGCCGGACAAGGGATCGGAGAGCTGGGACGCGCTCTTCGCCCAACCCATCAAGAAGGGTCGGATCCGCTCGCGGTGAATGCCGTTTTTCTTGGCATGGCCTGCCTGCTCGCAGCGGCGGCCGGCTACTGGATCCTCGGCCGAGGGACGCCCCGTCCAACCGGCACGTGGGCCATGGGCGCCCTCCTCAGCTCATTCGCGCTGATCTATGCCTCGCCGATTTTCGAGAACGCGGTCGAAGCAGTTGTGCCGGACATGGCACGGTTGGTGGGTAACTGCGCTTCGCTGGCCGCTGGTACTGCGTTCCTGGCCGTCTCGTTCCAGCTCAACATGGAACCTGATGCGGCACACCGGCGAATCCGGCTGCACCTCGTCCTCTTCACCACGTCCGCCGCGGGAATGACCACGCTGTTCGCGTACGAGCAGATGACACATCGCTCTCCGCAGGCGTACACGCTCTACCTGCTTCTGCTCGTCTCCTACCTCACCTTCGCACTGGTCGACTTTCTCCTCCAAGTCGTGCGTCAGTCGAAGTCGACTCGTCGTAGCAGCGTGCGGATAGGTCTGCGGGCGGCGGCAGCAGCTGCGCCTTCGCGCTGGTCTACGCCGTGTACAAGCTGGCGGTCCTCATCTCATTCAGCTTGGGCTCCCACCTGATACCCGATCAGTCGGAGTGCTCGTCGCTCGCGACCGTGCCATGCGTTTTCGGCGTGGCGTCTCCGGCGCTCGCCGTCCTGCTGATCTCTCTCGGCCTCACGCTGCCTGCTGTGGTCTACCCGATCAGCCAGGGCCGCCGCCGTCGCTGGGAGGCACAGTCCTTCGAGGCGCTCGGTTCCCTCTGGGAGGACTTGTCAGCCGCGACGCCGGAGATCGTCCTTTCGCCTGCGGACTTCACCGAAGAGGCTTCGAACGACTCGGACTTCCTGCTCCAGCGGCGGGTCATCGAGATCAGCGACGGCATCCTCGCCCTTCGGCCGTACCGGTCCCGCAAAGTGGAGGAAATGACCCAGCGGGCTTTCGACGCCGCAACGGACGAAGGAGCCGCAGCAGTTGAGGCGGCTGCTGTGAAGGCGGCGCTGGCCGCCTCAAAGGCCGGCCGGCTCGCCGACGAGGTCGCCCCGCCGCTGGCGCACGCCGCCACCCGCAAGGACCTCCGCACGGAGACGCAGTGGCTCCTCCTGGTTGCCGACGCGTACGCGAACCGTGTTGGCTGCCCGGAGCCCCGAGACGACTCGACCGTCAATTGGGATACGCGATTCCATCTCTGCGTAGGACATAGTCGGCGAGTTCGTCTGCGGGACTGCTGTGAGGGACGAGCCGGCGGAGGTCACTGCGCCGCGCCCGTCCGGGGATGCTCAGCTCCCGGGTGTCAGTTCCAGGAAGGAGACACCCGGCATCGGTAGGTCGAATGACACCTCTCCGGTACAGAGCTGCTCGGGCTCGTACTCGTCGAGAGTGTCGGCCCGCGCGAGCTCCTCCCACTGAGCGTCGTCGGGCCAGGTCCCGCCGGCCATCCGCCTCCACACCGCCCGGATGTTCGAGTGCTGATGGTCGATCCGGTGGTGCGTCACCCGGTATTCGGCGCCGTCGAGCCCAGCGACCTCGACGTCGACCCGCCGCGACAGGACCGGATCGCCGTCCGCCTGGGCGTGGTTGAGCGTGCCGTTCCACACCAGGATCCCGATTCGGCCGTCGGGGTGCCATGCCGCCCAGGTCTCGACGCCGCCCAGGTCTCCGACCGCGTCCACGGCCAGTTCCTGTTCACCCAGTCGTTCCGCGAGGGTGAGCGCCCAATAGCGGGGCTTGCGCAGATTGCCGACGGTGAGCAGGCCGAAGCCGCCGTGGAAAAGAGCCGGCGGGGGGCCCAGCTCCTCGAAGTGGTCGGAGGCCACCCAGTGCGCGAGTGCTTCGATCCTGCCCGCCGCCGACTTCATGCCGTGCAGCAGGAACGTGGCGCCGAACGGGCCGTCGCCGATGCCGTGGAAGTGCGTCGGGGTGGGACCCCACTCCGTCCACCAGACCGGGGTGCCCCGGCGGCCGTGGCGTTCGAGTACGGGCCGCCAGTCCAGCGGCGCGTTGCCGTAGGTGTGCGAGGAGACGAAGTCGAGGGCGGCGCCCGACGTGCCGATGTGGTCCAGGAGTTCGTTCACCCAGCCGTTGGCGGCGCTGGACGGGCCGCCGACCCGTAGGCCGGGATCAACCGCCTTCACGGCGGCGGCGGTCACGTCGTACAGCCGGAAGAACTCCTCGGGCGTGCCGGACCAGAAGACTTCCAGATTGGCCTCGTTCCAGACTTCGAAGGCCCAGTTGTCCCGGACCTCCTCGTGGCCGTAACGATCAACGAGATGCCGGGTGAGGGCGTGGACGAGGTCACTCCAGCGGCCGTAGTCCTTGGGCGGGGAGATGATCGCCTGGTAGCCGAAGACAGTCCTTGAGGGGTCGGAGGCCAGGTCGTGCGGCATGAAACCCAGTTCGACAACGGGGCGCAGGCCGCAGGAGAGGATGTTGTCGTAGACCTTGTCGACTCCGGAGAAGTCGTGCACAGGTTCGCCGTCGACCTCACGGTAGACGCCGAGGTCGTCGCAGAGGATCGCGTGTGCCCTTACCGCGCCCACCCGGATCTCCTCGTGCACGGTACGCAGTGCCGCGGTGAGTTCGGCGCCGATGGGCCGCCCTCCCGTAGTGCCCCGGGAGAGGGCGTACGAGAGGTGTTCCGAACCGATCACCGGCCGCCAGGGGCGGGGCAGCTCCCGGGTGATCCGGTCCGCGTGCACGGTTACCGCGACCCGGGCCGGTGCGCCCGCGCGACCGGTCGCCGCCGCGGCGGCGACCGGAGCGCAGAAGGGACCGGCCACATCCATCCCGGCGACCGCGGCGATGATGTAGCGGACCGGTTCGCCGGGCTGGAGCGCGGTGTCGACGTACCGGGGGGAGGGAACCTGGGGGACGTCCACATCGGGCTGCTTGACGGTGGAGAAGTCCCCAGCACCCACCGCCCTGTGGACGAGGTAGCCGATGGCGCCGTCCACCGGGTCCCACTCCAGGGTGACGTGCCCGGCACCGGACCGCGTCCGGACATTGCGCGGGGCGGTCAGGGAGAGGGGCTGGTCGAGGGGGTCGACTTGTCCCGACGGTTGGTAGATACGCTGCCGCCAGTCCTCGCGGGCGGCCTGTGCGGGGGTGCTCATACCTGCCCCCTGCTGTGCGGCGTGCTGCGGTAGGGGCTGACGGTGTGCGCTGTGCGGCCATCGGTAGGGAGGGACAGGACAGTGGGGTGCCGCTGGGGCATCCGGGCTCCTTGTCGGTGGTGGGGGGCGGTCAGCTTCTGCGGTCAACTTCCGGCGGTGACCGCCCCCCCATGGGCAGGATGGCGTGGCGTTGAAGCCGGTGGCCAAGGCGGCGCCGTGCGCGACGACGCTCGGCGCGCCCTCGTCGGCTACGGGCTCACGCGAGGCGCGGCGGCAAAGCGTTCCTCGGCGATGCAGGACCGCAGCGCAGCGCATCGCCCCTGGATGAAGAGGTCCCGCAGCACGTCGCCGGCCAGGGCGTTGCCGAGTGCGGCCATCACCATGCCCTGGTCGAGGGTGAGGTGCTCGCGGGAGATCTGCCGGGAGCGGACCGCGATGGAATCGTAGAAGCCGCCGGGGCCGTAGGAGTCGAAGTCACGTTCTAGGTTGGCGAGATTGTCGATGGCCTCGCGCGGGGCGTAGCGCAGGGCGAGGAACGAGGCGTGCGGGGTGACGACGCCGTCGCCGTAGCTCCCGGGGGCGGGCTTGGGCTCGCGGACGCCCTCGAAGCCGGGGTCGACGAAGGTGTTCTCCTGGTCGGAGGCGTAGCCGTTGGGGTTCATGCCGATGGCGTCCACGCCGTAGACGCGGTAGCCGCCGACCGGGTTATTGCACGGCGAGAACCCCCAGTAGCCGTACTGTGCCTCGTCCAGGCCGTGCTCGATGTGGGACCGGACGACCAGGGGCAGGTTGACGCCCCAACTGTCGGGGCCCCAGAGCTCCTCGGGAACGAAGAGGTTCGGCATCATCGACTCGAACATCGAGCCGCCCCAGGTCGGCATCACCTTCATACCGCGGTACGCGTACGCTCCCTCCCAGACCCGCACGCCGCGATAGGTCTGCCAGAAGCCGGACGGCTTGGTCTCCTGGTCGCTGCGGGTGGGCGGGAAGGAGCGGTTCGGCCCGAAGTACGCCTGGGCGGGCACGTGGCCCAGCATCATCGCCACATAGGTGGCCTGCCGCGTCTCGCCCATCGCGCCGTACAGGGCCGGGGCGTAGTACACGCCCCGTTCGAGCACGGTCGGCGGGGTGCCGCCCGGATCCACGTCGTAGAAGCCGCCGCGCATCAGCCCACCGCCCGCGTTGCCCGCGGTGGCGCCAGGGACGTAGAACCAGGAGAAGTCCATCCGGTCCAACAGCGCCCGGATGCTGGTGTTCAGCTCGGGGAAGGCGTTCTCCACCACCATCAGGCCGGTCGCCGTCCACGCGTTGTCGACGCTGGACAGGAAGCGGGAGGCGACGGTGGTGTCTTTGAGGCCGCCGGTGTACGGGTCGTACCACCGGTGGAACATCCCCGACGGCGCGTGGTACTCAAGCCGGGACAGGGCGGCCAGCGTGCGCTCGACCTTGGACTGGGCGGCCGACCGGGTGATCAGCCCGGTCTTCCAGGCGGCGGTCGCGCACCACAGGTACGTACCGAAGGGGGTGGGGCCGGTCTGGTGGCCGCGGGTGGTAAGTGTGGCGTCGATGAACCCGCCGGGCAGTCCGGTCTCCGGGGAGACCAGCGCCTCCAGAGAGCGCCAGGTGTCGGCGGCGTAGCGCGTCAGAGTGGCGCGGTCGTCGGCGGTCAGCCGTCGGTCGGCCTTGCGCCTGCCCTTGTGCCTGCCCGTGTGCGGCGCGGCCTGTGCCGTGCCGGTGAGGCTCGGGGTCAGCAGGGTGGTGCCGAGGGTGGCACCCGTGGCGTGGATCAGTGTGCGTCGTCTCATGCGGTCCGTCGTCCCTCTCACTTCGGGTTCGGTTGTGCCGGGTTCGGGAGTGCGGTGGTACGCCTTGGCCGCTGTGCGTCGTGGGTTGTCCGGTGAGCCCTGGGACCGTTTCTCACTTGAGTCCGGTCGTCGCGATGCCCTGTACGAAGTGCCGCTGGAAGTACACGAACACCCCGATGACCGGCAGCACGAGCATCGTGGCGCCCGCGAGCAGCAGCCCGTAGTCCTGGTTCTGGTGGTCGAGGGCGAACAGGGCGACGCCCACCGGCAGCGTGTACTTGTCTTCGCTCTGGGCCACCACGAGGGGCCACAGGAAGCTGTTCCACGAGGCGAGGAAGGTCAGGATGCCGAGCGTGGCCAGCGCGGGGCGGCACAGCGGCAGGATGATCTGGAAGAAGATCCGGAACTCTCCCGCCCCGTCCGCCCGCCCCGCGTCGATCAGGTCGTCGGGGAGCCCGAGGATGAACTGCCGCATCAGGAACACGCCCATGGGCGCGGCGAGCCCCGGCAGGATGATCCCGGCGTACGTGTCGACCAGCCCGAGGCCGGCGACCACTACGAACGTGGGCACCAGCAGCGCCATCCCGGGGATCATCAGCTTCGACATGACCAGCCCGAAGACGACTTTCTTCCCGGGGTAGTCGATCTTCGCCAGGGCGTATCCGAGCATCGAGCAGAACAGCAGGTTGCCCAGGGTCGTGCACACGGCCACGAACACGCTGTTGAAGAAGAACTGCCCGATGTCCAGCTTGTCCAGCAGGCTGCTGTAGTTCGCCGTCGTCGGCGACCCGGGCAGCCAGGTGGGTGGCGAGGCGTAGATCTCCTGGGGGCTCTTGAAGGAGCTGAGGACCATCCAGGCGAACGGGGCGACGACCACGGCGAGTCCCAGGGCGGGCACCGCGTAGATCCAGCGCTGCCCGCGATAGGCGTTGTCCGATCCGCGTACCGATGGCGTGGACACCGTCATGGCTTCTCCCGCAGCAGTCGGAACTGGACCAGCGCCAGCAGCGCGATCAGGAGGAACAACACATACGACATCGCGGCGGCGTACCCGTACTGCCCGGAGCCGAAGGTCTGGTAGATCTGGTAAGAGATCGACGTCGTGCTGTTGAGCGGTCCGCCCTGCGTCATCACGAACGGCTCCTCGAAGAACTGGAGATTGCCGATCACCGAGATGACGACCATGAACAGGACTGTGGGCCGCAGCATCGGCAGTGTGATGTACCGGAACACCTGCCTTCGCGAGGCGCCGTCCAGCCGCGCCGCCTCGTACAGCTCCCCCGGGATGCTCTGGAGCCCGGCAAGGAAGATCACCATGGCGAAGCCCATGTGCCGCCACACCGCCATCGCGATCAGGGCGGGCATCGCCCAGGCGGGATCCTTCAGCCAGTCGGGCCCGTGGATGCCGACGGCACCGAGGACCGTGTTGACCAGTCCCGAGTCGGGCGCGAGCAGGTAGTTCCAGACCACCGCGACGGCGATGACGCTGCTGACCACCGGCAGGTAGTAGCCGACGCGGAAGAAGGTCTGGAGCCGGCCCACGCCCCGGTTGAGTGCGACCGCCAGTGCCAGGCCGGCGGCCAGCGTGAAAGGGACGCTGACCGCCGTGAAGTAGAGAGTGTTGAGCACTGCCTGCCAGAACACGTCGTCCGAGAAGATCCGGACGTAGTTGTCCAGGCCGACCGAGTCCACGGCCAGCGGGTTACGCAGGTCGGTCGAGCGCATGTCGGTGAAGCTGATCGCGATCGAGGCGACCACCGGCACCAGTTCGAAGAGGGCGTACAGCACCAGGAAAGGCAGCGAGAACACCCAGCCCGCCACGGCCCGCCGGGTGCGGGCCGACGCCCGCTGGGTGCGGGCCGTGGACCGGGAGCGTGCCCCGGCCAGGGTCGTGGTGACCATCGTCAGCCGCCTGTCCCGATCGCCGTGGCCTTCTCCTGCATGGTGCTGGCCGCGTCCTCGGGCTTCTCGCCGCCGATGACCACCTTCTCGATCTCGTCCTCGATCATCTGGTTGACCTGCTCCCAGGTCGCGATCGCGGGCGGCGCCTTGGCCTCGGACATCTGGTCACCGAAGGCGGCCATCTTGGCGTCGCCCTTGAGGGAAGGGTCCTTCCAGGCGCTCTGCACGCTGGGCAGGCCCTTCTGGATCGCGTACCACTTGACCTGGACGTCCGGCTCGGACAGCCAGCGGACGAACTTCCAGGCCGCGTCGCGGTTCTCGGCGTTCTTGAAGACCACCAGGTCCGCGCCGCCCGCGAAGGAGGTACGGGTGGTCTCCCCCGGCACCTTGGCCACAGCGAACTTCCGGTCGAACCCGGCGCCTCCGATGGAAGTGAACTGGCCCACCATCCACGGCCCGGTGAACACCATCCCCAGCTCGCCCTTGGTGAACCAGCGTTCCACGTCGCCCTGTTGGAAGGATTTCGGCGCGAGCTTCTCGTCGAAGAAGGACTTGTAGTACTTCAGCGCCGCGACCATCTCAGGGGTGTCCAGCGTGAACTTCCCGTCGGTCCCGATCACGTCACCGCCCTGCTGCCAGAGCAGTGGCAGCAGCACCTGTCCCGATCCGGCCTTCCCCGGCGGCAGGAAGATGCCGTACTTCGTGTTCGCCTTGTCCACGTACGTCCGGGCGGCGGCCTTCAGCTCGTCCCAGGTCTCCGGCGCCTTCGTGATGCCCGCCTGCTGGGCGAGGTCACTGCGGTAGAAGAGGGGGCGCGTGTCGACGTACCAGGGGACGCCGTAGACCTTGCCGCCGACGGTGACCGGCTCCATCGCGGCCGGGAAGAACTTGCTCGTGTCCACGAGCGACGGTACGGGGTCGAGCGCGCCGGACCTGGCGAACTCCGGCATCCAGGTCGTGCCGACCAGGCTGATGTCGGGCGTCGTGCCCGCGGCGACCGCACCGGCAAGCTTGTCGTGGGCGGCATTCCACGGCATGGAGGTGACCTTGACCCGCACGCCGGGATTGGCGGCCTCGAAGTCCTTGGCGAGCTTGGGAAGATTGTCGCCCTCGCCGCCCATGGCCCAGACCGTGAGGGTGCCCTTCGCCGCCCCGCTCTTGACTGCCTTGGGGGTGTCCGCGGCGCCGCCCTCGGAGCGACCGCACGCGTTCAGCGTGAGGCATGCGGCCAGCAGGCCGATGCCCATACGTGTTGCCTGGCGTCTGTGCACAGTCATCTCCTTGAGGATTGAGGGTGGTTGCCGCAGCTTTCACGGATGACCGGTCGCGTGGACAGCACCTCGTGGCGCGGAGTCGTACGGGTTCCCGAGATGAGTTCGTCGAGGGAGCGCGCGGCCATGCCACCCATGCGACGCATGGGCTGACGCACCGTCGTCAGCGGAGGCCAGGAGTGCTTGGCCGTCACCACGTCGTCCCAGCCGGTGACGGCCACGTCGTCCGGCACGGTGAGTCCCAGCTCACGGGCAGCCAGCAGTACGGCGAGGGCGACCTCGTCATGGGAGCAGACGATCACGTCGGGCGCGTCGGGCCGGCCCCGATCGGCCAGGACGGCACGGGCCGCCACATACAACTCCGCCTCGCCGTACCCCGAGAGAGGCACGGGGAGAGGTGCCGGGACGCCGGCCGCGGCCAGAGTGCCGACGAGCGCGGCCCAGCGCTCATCGATGTCCCGCCCGCCTGTGGGACCGCCCAAGTAGGTGAACCTCCGGTGCCCATGGCTGAGCAGATGCTCCGTCAGCTCCCGGGCGGAGCGGGTGTTCTCCGTGGTGAGGACGTCGGGTCCGTCCACGTCGGCCCAAGGAGCCAGCAGGACGGTCGGCTTGTGCTCGGCGACGAGTTCTGCGACGACGTCGCTCTCGGCGGTGCGACCGTAGATCACGACCCCGTCCACCCGCCCCGCGAGGTCCCGGATGTGCTCCTGCGCGGAACCGAGCCCGTCGGTCGCGACGACAATCACCGAGCGCCCCAGCTCGGCGGCGGCCTCCTCGTAGCCGAGGAGAACCTCCCCGAAGTACGGGCCGGTCAGGGAAGGGAAGACGATGCCGTTGGCGGCGTGCCGACCCTCGGCGAGAGAGACGCCGAGCCGACTGGGGACGAAGTTCAGCTCGCGGGCTGCCAGCAGGATCCGCTCCCGCGTCCTGGCCCCTACGGATCCGGTCCCCCGCAGCGCCCGCGACACGGTGGCGATTCCGACGCCGGCCCGCTGTGCGACCTGGTAGATCGTCACCGGGGTGTCCTCGGGCCTGCTGCCCGCCTGATCATCCATCCGCCTTCTCCATGCCGAACTGCGGAGTGGAAGCGCTTCCATATTTTTTGGAAGCGCTTCCATTTCCCTTGAGATGGTGAGTATGGTGACGGGCGACCGGATGTGTAAAGGGTCGTGCAGTACTTGATTCATCCGGCGGGCTGTCAGTGGCCGCCGCGCCGGACCTGGCTGCGGATCACCCGCCGCAATGGGATCCCAGACGCCTTTACGTGTCCGAGCCTCGGCTGCCACACACGCCGGCCGAGTGGCAAGGGAAGCACTTCGGTCGCGACAACCCAGGGAGATGCCGGATGTCCGAGCTGTCAGAGCAAGTACCGCCGCCCCAGGAGGAACGCGACGTATGAC
This sequence comes from Streptomyces sp. NPDC091292, assembly GCF_044757265.1. Taxonomy (NCBI): domain Bacteria; kingdom Bacillati; phylum Actinomycetota; class Actinomycetes; order Kitasatosporales; family Streptomycetaceae; genus Streptomyces; species Streptomyces sp. NPDC091292. The sequence goes on from NZ_JBIVUQ010000037.1 coordinate 34,428, forward strand.
CGGCCGCGTGCGCCGCCCCAACCTCCTCCTGTTCATGACCGACGACCACGCCGTGCCGGCCATCGGCGCGTACGGCAGCGTGATCAACAAGACCCCCGCAGTGGACCGGCTCGCCGCCGAGGGGATACGTTTCGACAACGCGTTCTGCTCGAACTCCATCTGCTCACCCGCTCGGGCAACCCTGCTCACCGGTACATACAGCCACGTCCACGGGATGACCACGCTGGAGCAGCCGGGCCAGAAGTTCGACGCGAGCCAGCCGACCTTCCCCGCCATGCTCCAGAAGGCCGGCTACCAAACCGCGATCATCGGCAAGTGGCATCTGGGACACGGCGCTTACAGCGACCCTCGCGGTTTCGACCATTGGGAGGTTCTGCCCGAGCACGGCGTGTACCACGACCCGGTCTTCCTCACCGCCGAGGGCGAACGGCAGTACCAGGGCTACGTCACCGACATCATCACCGACTTGGCCCTCCAGTGGCTCGACGGCCGGGACCCCGAGCGCCCCTTCGCGCTGCTCGTCCAGCACAAGGCACCGCACCGGGCGTTCGAACCGGCGGCGCGTCACCGGCATTTGTACGAGAACGAGGACATTCCGGCACCGGAGACCCTGCATGACGACTACAGCGACCGGGCTCCCGCCGCGGCCGAGGCCGCCATGCGGATGTCCGACCTCCAGCCCCACGACCTGAAGGCCCCCGTACCCGAGGGACTCTCCGAACGACAGGAGCGCGAGTGGCGCTACCAGCGGTACATCAAGGAGTACCTGCGGGTCATCGCCGCCCTGGACGAGAACGTCGGTCGGGTCCTCCACTACCTCGACGTCAGCGGCCTCGAAGCCGATACCGCGGTCACCTACACCTCCGACCACGGGTTCTACCTCGGCGAACACGGGTGGTTCGACAAACGCTTCATGTACGAGCCGTCGCTGCGCATCCCGCTGATCGTCCGGTACCCCGGAGTCGTCCCCGCGGGCGCCGCCACTGACGAACTGGTGGTCAACGTGGACTTCGCTCAGACTCTGCTCGACCTGGCCGGAGTCGAACCCCACCCACGCATGCAGGGCCGCAGCCTCGTCCCGCTGCTCCGCGGACAGCAGCCCCCGGACTGGCGACAGGCGGTCTACTACCGGTACTTCGAGCACCTCGACGCCTGCCACGACGTACAGGCCAACTACGGAATCCGTACCCACCGGTACAAACTCATCCACTACCCGGGTCATGGTTCGGGGCAGGTAGGCGCAAAGGACGAGAAGCGCGAGCCGGCCTGGGAGCTCTTCGACCTGGAGCAGGACCCGGACGAGCTGCGCAGCCGCTACGACGATCCGACGTACGCGCACATCGTCCGCGAACTCACCGAGCAACTCACCCGGCTTCAACTGCACTACGCCGACACACCGGAGCACGCGTGACGCGCGTCGACTCGTGCTGCGCTCCGCAGCGCCGCTGCGCCACGCGGCGGGACGCCGCTTCGCCTCCGCCGGGGCGGCCTGCGGGGAGTCCCTACCGGCCGGTCGGCGGCTGGTGGGAAGCAGGTACGGACACCTTCCTGATGGGCAGCGACCACAGTCCCTATGCGCAGGACGGCGAGGGACCGGTTCGCGAGGTTGCCGTGGAGCCGTTCGCGATCGCGGCGACCGCTGTCACGACAGCGCAGTTCGCGGCATTCGCGGAGGCGACCGGCCATGTCACGGATGCCGAGAGGTTCGGCTGGTCCTTCGTCTTCTCCGGCTTCCTGCCCGCGGACTTCCCGCCCACGCGGGCCGTGGCCGACGCCCCGTGGTGGCGTCAGGTGTACGGAGCCGACTGGCGCCGTCCCGAGGGGCCCGGCTCCGACCTCGACGGTCGCGGACAACACCCGGTCGTCCACGTCAGCCACGGCGACGCGCTCGCCTTCTGCGCCTGGGCCGGCTGCCGGCTGCCGTCGGAGGCCGAGTGGGAGTACGCGGCGCGCGGCGGCCTGGTCGGCGAACCCTACCCCTGGGGTGGGGTACGCGAACCCGCCGGCACCTACCGCATGAACATCTGGCGCGGCACCTTCCCCGAGCACAACACCGCAGCCGACGGCTTCCGGTCCACCTGCCCCGTCGACGCCTTCGAACCCAACGCGTACGGGCTGTTCAACACGGTGGGCAACGTGTGGGAGTGGACGGCGGACTGGTTCCGGCCCGGCGACACCAGGGCACTGCGCGGCGGTTCGCACCTGTGTCACGAGTCGTACTGTCTTCGCTACCGCACGTCCGCGCGCATCGGCAACACCCCGGACAGCTCCAGCGGCAACACGGGTTTCCGCTGCGTGCGTTGACAGGCCATGTCTCGTGTCGTCCGAACCCTGGACCGCGTGGACAACGGACGCGTACGGCCGGCCGACGGCTGCCGCCACGCACCCGGTCCGCCGCCCGCCGCGGCGCGACCGGGCGCCATGGCGGTCGATCCGGGTCAGCGGATGACGGCACCTGATTCCGCCCCGCTTGTTGACTATTATTCAAACCCGCCGGTAACTTCTAGGCCCACCACCCACCCGCACCGGCGTCCGCTCCCCCGAGATTGGCCACTCCGACCACGGCAACCCTGTGTCCGGCCTGCCCGATGCGCGCGGAGCGCCCTCTTACTCCTGCCCCGCCCCGGGCTCGCACAGGAAGACGTACGCAGCCCCTGGGCGGGCCGGTGGAACCGTTCATTCCGGCTTGGCCTGCGAGAGGCGCATGGCGAGTCGGTGCGCGCCAACGGCTGGCACCCTGCCGGTCCGTTGCCAGGATCGTGTCCTTCAAAGGAGAACGACATGTCCCTACGTTCAGCCGGGTACGGCCTCGCGGCTCTGGCCGTCACCGTGTCCCTCACGGGATTGGCGGCACCGGCACAAGCCGCGGAAGACACCGAAACGCTCAACTACGTTGCCCTCGGCGACAGTTACGCGGCCGGATCCGGCGTACTGCCACTCGCCCCCTCGGCACCTCTCCTGTGCCTGCGCTCCTCGAAGAACTATCCACAGGTCATCGCCGCCGCCACGAACGCGAAGCTGACGGACGTGACGTGTGGTGGCGCCGGGACCCGGCACTTCGAGAACTCCCAGTATCCCGGTGTCGCCCCTCAACTCAACGCGCTGACCGCGGACACGGACCTGGTGACGGTCACCATCGGCGGCAACGACAGCTTCGTCTTCGCCGGAGCGGTCGTCGCCTGCGGCTCGGCCGGCGTGCTCTCCGCCGGCAAAGGCAGCCCCTGCAAGAACACCTGGGGAAGCCACTTCGACCGGCTGATCGAAGAGAAGACCTACCCGGCGGTCAGGACGGCCCTCCAGAAGATCAAGGCGAAAGCGCCGAACGCACGGGTCGTCGTGGTGGATTACCCGTGGCTGCTCCCGGCGCAGGCCGACAAGACATGCTTCGCGAAGATGCCGATCGCCGAAGGCGACGTACCGTACCTGCGCAGCATGCAGGGCCACATGAACAAGATCCTCGAACGCGCCGCGAACGAGACGGGGGCGTCGTACGCCGACATGGCAGACGCCTCCGACGGCCACGACTCCTGCCAGCCCCGAGGAGTCCGATGGGTGGATCCGATGTTCTTCTTCGATCAACTCAACCCGGTGCACCCCAACGCCCTGGGCGAGTCGAAGATGGCCAGTGAGGCAATGCGGGCGTTGAACATCGGCTGAGCGGCGACTGACACACCGGGAAGACCCGGGCGCCGCCGGTCCACACGGCTGTCCCCTCCGCAACCGCGCGGAGGGGACAATCCGCCACCGGTCGGGTTCGCCTGTCAGGCGACAGCGCACCTCGCGCCGGCAGCGTGAAGCCCACAGCAGCGTCGCCAGGCTCGTTGCCCAGCTCGGGGAGATTGCACCGGACCTCTGGCTCTCTCCCCCCAGGACGCCGAGGACTTCAACCAGAACGCGGCTGACTGCGTTCGTCCCTGCCAGTTACGTAGGAGCGACGGATTCAAGGTGCTGGACGGTGTCTCCTTCCAGGTGGGCGATCACTCCGATGGCGAGTGCTTGTAGCCCGTAGAGAATCAGGGTGCGTACCTGCTCGGGGAAGTCGGCGATGACCTGGCCTGTGGGAAGGACTCGTAGTACGGCGCGCGGGTCGCGGTATGTGAGGCCGGCGGTGTCGTCGCGGGTGAGTGGACGCGTGGCTATCAGGTGTGAAATAACTCTTCGGCGCCGCATCTGCACCTGACGCACGGCGACTCGCCGGAGCACGGGTAATTCGTCCCGCGTTCCCCGTAACACTCTCCGGGCGGCCCGCTCGGGTGGTTCGTCGGCTTCCACCGAGCCGGTGGGGAGCGTGATGTCGCCGTGGCCGGTGGTGTCCGCGACGAGTAGTCCGTCGACTCCGACGGGTACGAGGAGCGTCACGCCGATCAGTGGGGGCCGCCAGTTCTCGTACGGCTTCTTCGGGTGTCGGAGGGCTGTGGCCGTGGTGATGGTCGGCATTACGGCGGCCCGCCGTCCGCGATGGCGGCGTTCACGAGGGCCGCGAGGTGTCGGGGGTTGCTCGTCCCGGGGATGGGTGCCACGTGTGGGCCGAGGCGGAGCAGCCAGGACAGGGGCGTGTCGACGTTCCCGCCGAGGGCTGCGCTTCCCGCGTCGAGCGGACGGTAGGGCACGTAGGGAATGCCTTCGTCGCGGCAGAGTTCGAGCATGGGGTCGTAGCGGTCGTGGATGTTGAGGACGTTCTGTACGGCCGCGACGGTGATGTGCTTCGTCGCCCGCCGGTAGTCCTCGGGCACGATCTTCGACAGGCCGATGTGCCCGATCTTGCCCTCGTCCTGGAGTGCCTGGAGCGTTCCGAGCTGATCGGCGATCGGCACCTCTGTGTCGATGCGGTGCAGGTAGCACAGCTCCAGCCGCTCGGCGCCGAGGCGTCGCAGGCTCGCCTCGACGCAGGCCCGTAGGTAGATCGGGTGTCCGTGCGGGGCCCACAGGTCGGGGCCCGGCCGCACCATGCCGACCTTCGTGGCGATCAACAGGTCCTCGGGGTAGGGATGGAGGGCGTCGCGGATGAGATGTTCGACGGTGTGTGGTCCGTAGGCGTCGGCGGTGTCGATGTGGGTGATGCCGTGCAGGTGGAGGGCCTGGCGGAGGACCTTCAGCGCGATGTCGCGGTCGCCGGGGTCGCCCCAGGTGCCGGGGCCCGTGAGGCGCATGGTGCCCAGGCCGAGCCGGGACACGGTCCTGCCGGCGAGGGTGATGGTCCCTGCCGGTGGGGTGCCGGTCATAGCGGTGCCTGCGTCATGCAGAGCTGGAGGGCGTGCTCGATGGCCAGTTCCTGGCTCGCGGGGTCGCTGGTGACGCGGACGTGCGGGATGTTCTCCTCGCGCAGGAGCGCGTGGGTGTGGCGGTCGACCAGAGTGCGATAACGGGCGTCGTAGTCGTGCTTGTGTTCCACGGGGAGGTCCGGGTCGAGGACGGTCGCCAGGATCAGGTGGTACTCGTGGCCGTGGGCGGAGGCGAGCCGGTGCAGTGACTCACGGTCCGCGCGCGGGGAGGGCTGCCGACGCCACTCTTGCGCGGCGCGGAAGTAGGCGAGGGCGTCCCAGCACGCGCGGTCAGCCAACACGACCTGGACGGGGCCCTGTTCAAGGCGGACGGCTGCGGCGATCTCGTCGGCGATGCCGGTGGCGATGACCCACTTGGTGGAATCGACGGTGTGATGCTGCATCTTGGGCAGCGGCACCAGAGCGGCGCGTCGGCCGAGCCGGCCGGTGCGAACCACCGCTGTGTCCCGGCCGCGCAGTTCCCTCTCGATGCGCCGCATCAGCAGGGTCTTGCCGGTGGAGTGGGCTCCCATCACGCCGATGCGCAGGAGAGCGGGCGAGGTCACCACAGGGTGGGCTCCTGTTCTGGTTCGGGAGATCCGGGCAGGCCGGGCGGCACGGCCACGGCGACGAGTTGGTCCCAGGTGTCGTAGTGGGTGGCCATGGCGACGAGGAGCTGCGCCGTGGCATAGGCGTCGAACGTGGCGCGGTGCCGCTGGGCGGGAGCCGCGCTCAGGTCCGGCTTCAGGTGTTCGATGAGGGCGTCGAGACGGTACTTGGGGAGGTCCGGGTACGTGACCTTGGCGAGGCGGAGCGTGTCGAGGACGCCGGCCGGTCGCCACTGCGGCAGGTGAGCGGACAGGACCCGGTAGTCGACGTGGGCGTTGTGGGCGCAGATCCACGAGGTGGCCAGGAGGGTGTGGACCTGGCCGGCGATCTCCGTCCAGCCAGGTTCGCGCGCCAGCCGCTCGTTGGTCAGGCCGTGGATGCGGGCGGCGAACGGCGTGACCGGATGCTCCGGTTTGGTCAGCCACGCCCCCGCCGTGCTCGTATCGGGCTGTCCATCCCGTACCGGCAGGGCGGCGACCTCGACCAGGTCGGGCGGGTTGGCGCCGTTGCCCTCGACATCGACGACGAGGAGTGAGGGCCAGGAGGCGAAGTTCATGGGCCGGGGGTTCCGTTCTCCGCCTGCCAGCCGACGGGGGCTCGGCCGTGCTGGCGGTGGTGGTGGGGCTTCGCGCGGTCGTGGCACTGGTAGCCGAACCCGTGCTGGAGGTAGTAGCGCGGCGGCTCGTCCAGTCCCTCCACGACGATGGCACGCTCGTTGATCTCGACCCCTCCCGTCGCGCCGAGACCTCGCGCTTCCCGTACGACTGCTGCCTCGTCCGGCTTGACCCACGCGGCCCGGCACTTGGCGAGCTGTTCCGGCGGGCAGATGTCGCACAGTTCGCGGATGCCGTAGTGCCCGTTGTAGTCGGCCTCACCATGCGCGTACGCCACACCGCAGGAGGTCTTGCGGAACAGCGCACCCCAGGAGCCGTCCCGCTCGAAGGCGTAAAGGATCCGCCGTTCGGCGGCCTCCGGCATGATCTTGCGCCGGGCCGTCTCCCCGTACGGCAGGGGCAGACCGTGCGCCTCGTAGTACGAGGCGATCTCCTCCCGGAAGAACAAACCGGTGAAGACGGTGGCGTGTGCGTGCCGGGACAGTTCACGGGCCCGCTCGATGTCGGCGTCGGAGTCGTTCAGGCCGGGCACGATGGGCCGCCAGTACAGAACGGTCCGGTACCGCTCGGCGTGCTTGTAGAGGGTGAGCAGGCTCTCGGCGGCGATCTCGCTGTTCACCGGCTCGATCCTGGCGTCCTGGATGTTCGAGTGGGTCACCAGGACGGTGAGGCGCAGGTTCTCGAAGCTGTTGAGGACGGCGCAGTCCTCCGGGGTGACACGCCACCGGGTGATGACCAGGACATGGTTGGTCAGGCCCCGGGCGTCCAGTCGCCGCAGCACGCTGAAGAGATGTGGCTTCACGACCGGGAGCATCGGGTCGGTGGCACGGTTCAGGAGCTGGATGGGTGTCCTGTGCGCGCGGAAGTACGGGTGACCGGTAAGGCGGGCCACGGCGTCCTCGTCGCTCATCAGCCGGCGCGGGACCTTCATCTCGAAGTTGTCGAAGAGGTGCCGCACGCAGTACCCGCAGTCCAGCGGGCAGCCGACGATCCAGTTCAGGGAGAGACCGGACTTGCGGTACTCGATGACGTCCGCCAACTCCGGCTTCATGCGAGCGATGTCGTCAGGGACCAGGATCGGTAAGTCACGGCGTCGACGGGGCGCGGGGACGGTCATGGTGTCTCCAGAGGACGAGGGGGAGCAGCGTCCGCACTGCGCGGCGCGGGAAGAATCAGGTCCCGGCGCCCGGCTCCGTACCAGGTGCCGAAGTCACGGCGGGCCGCGCCGGGGTCGTCCGAGGTATGTACGAGGTTGCGCACGAGACGCTTCTCGGCGAGCGCGGTGGCAAGGCTGTCGTCGCCCAGGTCACCCCGGATCGTGCCGCGCGCAGCGTGTGTCGGGTCGAAGTGGCCCAGGAGGTCGCACAGTTGGGCGTGCATGCCGGGTTCGCCGTGCGCGAGCGCCACAGTGACCTGGCGGCCGGCGTACGCCTCGTCCAGGCAGGCGGGGATGTCCCGGTCGGGGAACCAGTCGGCGTCCACGAGCAGATCCCAGTAGTGCACATGTGCCTGCCACGGCCGCACCGTGACCTCGCACCGGTTGGTGACCGTGACACCCCCGGCGGCGATCCGCTCCAGCACGGCATCGACCAGGCCGTGCTCGACGGCGTCCGGCTTGCACAGGATGACCGAGCACCACTCGAAGTCGCCGACCCGCAGCGAACGCCCGGCTCCGTACCAAGTGCCGAAGTCACGGCGGGCCGCCGCAGCGTCGTCGGAGGTGTGTACGAGGTTGCGCACCAGGCGCCCGCCCAGGGCGGCGGCGGTGAGGCTGTCGTCGCCGAGGTCACCCCGGATCGTGCCGCGCACGGCCTGCGTCGGATCGGTGTGCCCGATCAGACGCCGCAACCGGCCGTGGACGTCAGGCCCGCCGTGCGCCAGCGCGACCGCCACCCGACGGCCGGCATAAGCGGCGTCGATGTACGCGGGCAGATCCGGCGGGAAACGGCCCGGGTCGGCCAGCATGTCCCGGTACGCGACGTGAGCCTGCCAAGGCTCGGCCACCAGTTCCGTACGCGCCACCACGGACAACCCGGTCCGCTCGATCCGCTCCAGCACGGCGTCGACCAGGCCGCGTTCGACGGCATCCGGCTTGCACAGGATGACGGCCCAGCGGTCGAAGTCGACGCCGTCCACCACACTGCCGCTCCTCGGCTTCCGGCTCACCGGTGTCCCCCGGTGCTCGCGGCGCAGGCCGGCCAGCGATGACCGGCCAGCCAGCGCAGGCCCGGGTGCAGCGCATCGAGTACGTCACGGCTGACCGTGTCGGTCCGGTCGTGCTCGATCTGCCGGTGGACCTCGAACAGCAGGATCGCCTGCTGCCAGTACGGGTCCACGTCAAGGGCGGCGATGTCGCCCGCGCTGTACCGCGTCTTGTTGGTACGCAGCAGCTCCTCGTGTTCGAGGACGCGGGCGATGGTGGCGGGCGTGGTCGCCGCCGGCATCGCGGGGAACGGGAAGTGTCGTGGGCTTCCTCGCTCGTCCGCCTCCTCCAGCACCCACTTTACCCGCTCGGCGTCGCGGTCGTTGACGTGCGCCGAGCCGATGAAGTGGGTGTACGAGCCCAGTTCCAGGCCGAGTTGAACGGCCGCGTACTCCTGGATCACCGTGAAGGAGAACACGTCGCTGAGCAGGCCACAGTCCAAGTCGTTGGCTCTCATCTGGCACACCATGTGCAGGCGCCCGCCGCGCGCGAGCAGATGCAGCCCGGCCAGGCACGCCATGTCGGGGTTGTCGCCGACGGCCAGCTCGGACGCGGAGAAGACGGGAAGGTATCCGCGCTTGCTGTCGGGCTCCGTGCGCAACAGGTCCAGGACCCGGTCGAACGGCGCGACGGTGTCGCCCGCGGCCGGATTGAACAGAGTGTGGCCGTAGGCGGAGCCGCCGAGATTGACGCCGTCGGGTGAACTGGAGCCCATGGACGGCGCGTAGTGGCCGATCATCTCCAGATCACGGCGGCCGGCCAGGTACCAGAGCGCTTCGGCGAACTGGAAGACCGGGTTGGCCTTGCGCGCCGCCAGGTACGGGAGCCTCTGACGGGGATCAGGCAGCCGGAAGGCGACACCGATCACCTCACGGGCAGCGTTGCCCCGCGCCTCGATGTGCTGCTCGGGGGCGGTCAGGACCAGTTCGAGCAACGCGAGGTACGCCCCCTCCAGGCTGCGGAAGGTCGGTGCAGTGAGCATGGGCTCTCCATCTGATACAGCCGCAGATGTGGGTGGTGGACAGGACGGTCGATGCGTCGCCGGTTCGGTCCGACAGGCGGATAACGTCAGACGTTTCGTGGAATGGGGCAGGCGTCGAGGTGCCCGGCGAACAGCGAGCAGGCGAAGTCAGGATGAGAGGAGCGGGTGCAATCGGAGAGCGCGACCACCTCGCTCAAGTGGCCAAGCCATCGCACCCAGACCACTTGGTCGCCGCCCAAGTAGCGGAGGATGCGGTGGTGCGGGCCCCGGTGGCGGGGAGGCAGAGTGCACCAGGAATTCAAGGTGATGGTTTCGTCCGCACCCGGGCCGGCGACGATGGCGGATACGGCCTCGATCTGCTTCGCAGTGAGGTAGTGGCCCCGCCGGGCGCAGACCGCAACGCTCTCGCCCGTATCGATCAGACGCTGGGCCAAGACCTTCGCATAGGCCGGATCGCTGATGACACGCTGAAGCGTGTCTCTGTCGAACTTCACGGCGTGACCCGCATCGTCAACGGCCCCGGATCGTGTGGGCCGCGATGACGGCGGCGAGTAACCAAGTGACGCTGAGGTAGGTACCGAGCACATGGACCAGTACGGGGTGCTCCCGGCGCAGTGCCCTGAGCGCGGCGAAGCCCGTCTTGCCGTCGGACCGCGCACGAAAGCCGAGGAACGAGACTTCTACGGACGACTGGTGCACCGACTGGTCAGGGGCATCCTCCATGAGGATGCCGATAAGAGTGTGCGGCTCGTAGTCCTTGCGCCGGGAGCGCTGGGCGCGGATGCGGTGCACGGTTCGGAAGCGAGACATCGTCGATCGGCTCTTTCGGTGGTTGCGGTAGGTCGGCATGAAGCCGCAGGTGCGGCAAGTAGGCGAGGGCGCTGAGCGGGCCCCAACGGGGTTCTGGCGTGGCGGTGAGCCGGGTGGTCTTTCAGCGATGAGGGCTGGACCCTCCGACGGATCGGGCCCGAAGCAACCACTCCTCCGGAGGGCGTGGAGGCCGCGCCCGCAGGAACCGCTCGGTGCCGGCGCCTGGCAATCCGCACCAACACGACTCAGATGCTCCTGACGCCTACGAGCACACGGCCGATCAAGTTCGGGTCGACGTGTGCAGCCCTAGGCTGCCCGGGACCGGCTGTTGTAGGTGGGCCGAGCGAGCGCGTCGGCCCCTCGTCCTCCCCCACTCGACCGGCAGGGACAAGACCCACCTCGGCCCACACCACCTTGCCGGGCATGCTGCCGCGAGTCGGATAGTGGCCCCAGCGCCTGCTCATCGCCGCGACGATGAAGATGCCCCGGCCCCCCGCCGCCTCGACGCCAACCTCCTTCAGCACGGGCGGCCTCGTGTCGCGGTCCCACACCGACACCCTCACGGCGTCGCCGATGATCTCCAGGGTGAACTGGAAGGTCCGCACCCTGCTCCGTACCGAGAACAGGGAGGCGTCCTTCTCGCCCTCCTTGGGGTGCTGAACGGCATTCGTGGCCAGCTCCGACACCAGAAGCTGCACCGTGTCAACGGTGTCGGAGTGCACGCCCCAGCAGGACAAAACGTCTGCGGTGTGCAGCCGTGCCAAGCCGACAGCGTTGGGGGTATCGGCCAACGTAAGACTGTTACGCGGGTGTGGTGCCTGGGACATGGTGTGCCTCCCGGTGGGGAGAGGAGCGCGGGGGGTGCGTTCGCCGGCTCTCGCTCGTTTCGTGACGGGACCGCCGGCCCCGGGTTCGGCGGTTGAGCAAGCGGCAGGCGACATCCCGGGATCGCGCCGTCTGCGGATCCGCGGAACCGGCGCCGGTTGATCGCCGACCTCACGGTTGTCCCCGGACCGGGTACGTCGATAAGGGAACCGCTCCAGCGGCCCGGTAAGAAGGGAGCACAGAGGATGTCTCCCGACACGCGGGTCGGCACGGTTGGTGAAGGGTTGTACGGATGACGAGCGCAGGGTCTGAACAGGGACAGCCAGCGGCAAGGGGACGATTCGAGGGTCGCCGCATTGTGGTGACGGGCGGTTCCAGGGGGCTGGGCGAACACGTCGTGCGCCTGCTGCTGTCGGAAGGAGCACGCGTGGCGACATGTGCCCGGAAGCCTGAGCCGCTGGAGGCGCTGCGCCGTTCCCTCAATGCGCCGGAAACGCTGTTCACTCGCCCTCTGGACGTCTCCGTGCCGGAGCTGCTGGAGCGGTTTGTGGACGAGGCCGCGTCAAAGCTGGGCGGCCTGGACGGTGTCGTCGCCTGTGCGGGGGGCGCGCGTGGTCGCGGAATCGCCGAGGCAACGGCTCAAGACTGGTCGGCCACGTGGGAGGTGAACGTCGGCCATGCTGCACGGCTGGTCGCGACGAGCGCCCCCCACCTGCGGGCGGCTGGTGGCGGCCCGATCGTCGTGGTGGCCTCGGTCTCCGGTTGGAAGCCGGGACCACAGGCTCAGTACGGCGCGGCGAAGGCGGCCCAGATCCACATGGTGTCGTCGCTGGCGAGGGAGTTGGCCGTGGACGGCATCCGCGTGAACGCGGTCTCGCCGGGGTCGATGCTCATCCCGGGCAAGCGGTGGGACCGCATGCGTCAAGAGGACCCGTCGGCTTTCGACCGCTTCCGGGCAGAGTTTCCCGGGGGTGACCTGGTGCGTCCGGAGGAGGTGGCGGACGCGATCGCGTTCCTGCTCTCGGACCAGTCCCGGGGGGTAACGGGAGTCAATCTCCCTGTCGACAAGGGGCAGAACGCCCCCACACCGAAGGGTTACTGACCGACGACCGGCGGTCTGGACCGGTCAGGCCGCAGCGCCGAGTATGGGCCTGGCATTGCGTTCGAATTCGCGCACGATCGGCTCGCCCCGGTGAGGAACAAGACGTGCGCGGAAGTCGCGCAGGGCCTGGACGGATCGCTCGCTGTGAACGCCGCTCAGCAGACCCAGGGCCTTGTCGGCGGTGCCGACTGCCTCGTCCAGCCGGTCCTGTTGGAGGAACGCCGTGGCGAGTACCGAGCGGCTGATCGCCTGGCGGCGACGCCGGTCGCCGTTCGCCTCCACCGACGCGTTGGCGAGGCGCTCGGCCGCGGATGCCTCGCCGAGGTCGCGGTGGACCAGGGCGGCCTCGGCTTCCAGATAGTGGTGGTCCAGGAAGCGGACCCACGGCGATTCCTCGGCCGGCCCGCGGCTGATGTCCAGCTCCTTGTCGGCCGCACTCAGAGAGGCCGTGGCCTGACGGGATTCGCCGCGAGCGGCGTAACCGCGGGCAGCCATGGCGTGCAGACGCATGAGTCCGAGCGGGCTGCCCGCCGACTTGGCAGTCGCGATGCCCGCTCGGGCGAGCGAGACTCCTTCGGCCGGGTTGCCGAGGCTGGTGGCAAGGTGGGACATGCCCGCCAGGATCTGTCCGCCGAGTACCCGGTCACCGCCTTCGGCGCACAGCCGGAGCGCCTGGATCATGTACCGCTCCGCGAGTCCGTAGTCGGCGGTGTCGTACGAGCACCAGCCGGCGGTCGCCGCCATCTTCGCGGCCGAGGTGTACAGGAGTCGGCGCTGGTGGGTGGGCATGCCGCGCTGCTGCAGCATGGGGGCGAGCTGGGTGCTCAGGTAGTGCACGATGCTTGCTCGGACTCCGCCTCCGCCGAAGCGGTTGTCCATCTCGTCGAACATGTCGATCATGGCGTGGACCTGCGCGACCGGGCCTCCATCGGCCACAACAGCCAGGCGGGGAGCCTGATCGTCCTCAAGGAGCCAGAGAAGCCACTGCCGCTGGGGGTCCATCAGGGCCGTCGCGACGAACGGCACCGCCCCGAGGAGGCTGCGCCGCGAGATGTCGGTGGAGCCCAGCTCCGCGAGCGTGTGCACTGTTTCACCCACGTCTTCACGGTACGTCAAAGCCCTTGCGACGACAGGGCGCTGGGGTTGCTCCGGGAGACCGATGTCAACAGGAGTGACACGGCGGCCCAAGAAGTCGGCCAAGGCAGCGGCGACAAATTCCGGGGCGCGATCACGAGGGGTCATTCCATGCAGCCACCGGGTCACTGAAGCCTTGTCATAGCGCGTGACGACGCCCTGTAGCGCGGCCAGTTCGTTGACCCTGCGTGCGAGTGCAGCATGCGAACGACCGGATTCCAGAATCACAGCCGCGAGCGCGGCGTTGGGCTTGTCGGTCCCCCTCGCACTTCCCATGCGTAGATGATGCCTTGTTGATCACTCTCCGTCCCAGTCTTTGGACACAGGGCCATATAAATACAACCCCCGTACAACCGAACAACCCTGTTGCCCCCTCCTCGGTAGCCGCGTTGGCGCTGAGACTGAGAGGGCTGCGGGCCGACGGCCCCTTCCCGGCGGGGACGCTGCTGGAACGTCCCCAACGCCTTCAGCACCGGAGGGAGAACACCATGCAGCCAGTAGTGGTCTTGGACTGCTTCACCGTCGAACCGAGCGGTCTCGGCGTACCGCCATACCTGTCGACCTACGTCCGGAACGCCTGGTCCGCGCTGCGGCGGGCAAGGCCGGAGGCGGACGTGCGGTACGTGACCATCGACGATGTCCGGTGGTGTCTGGCGGGCGGCAAGCCCACTGTCGAACCACCCTGTAGCGATCCGTTCACCTACTCGACAACGGCCAACCGCGACGCCGCCATTCAGCTCCTCCGGGATGCCGAGATCGTCGTGGTCGTAGCTGGCGACGCGGTTCCGTCCGTCCATCTGCACGCCGTGAACGGGTCATTGGAGGAAATCGCCCGTGCGCTCGCTTGCACGCGAGGCCGTCGGTACCTGCTCGGACCGTTGTCCACCTACGCCCTCGCCGCTCCTGCGGAGTACGCAGGGCTGTTCGACGCCGTGCATACCCACACCGTGACCTCCGGCGACCTTCTGCTCGGTAGCCGTCGCCCCGCCGACTACGGGCAGATGTGGCGCGAGCGCGATTCGTTCACCGGCCTGGTCGAGCAGATGCCCTGGCGCCCCATCGCCGAGTTGGAGCTGTACCGCGGCTGCACCCGGCGCAAGTTCTGCGACTTCTGCAACGAGCCGGCGAAGTCACCCCTCGTCGCCTTCCGCGAGGTCGACGATGTCGTCACCGAGGCTGCCCAGCTCTACACGGCGGGGGTCCGGAACTTCCGACTCGGCCAGCAGACCTGCTTCTTCTCCTATCGCAACCGGGACGAGGACGCGATCCGCGCCCTGCTCGGCGGCATCCGGGAGCGCTGCCCCGAGCTGGAGGTCCTCCACATCGACAATGCGGACCCCCTCGCTGTGGCCGCTCCCGTCGGTCTGCGCATCGCGAAGCTGGTGGCGGACTACTGCACCGAGGGCAACTGTGCGCCGATGGGGATCGAGAGCTTCGACCCGGCAGTCATCGAGAGGAACACCCTCACCTGCACGCCCGAGATCCTGAAGCGCGCCGTCGAGCACGTGAACGAAGCGGGTGCCGCCCGTGGTCCTGGTGGTCTGCCGATGCTCCTTCCGGGCCTGAACCTGATCTATGGTCTGCCCGGAGAGACCCACGGCACCCACGTGGCGAACCTGCGGGGCCTGGCGGAGATTCTCGATGCCGGGCTGCTGTGCCATCGGACGAACGTCCGTCTGGCGCGCGCTTTCCCCGGTACCCCGCTGGCCGCGCTCGGCAAGCTGGAGCCGCTGCCGTCGGCGGAGCACTTCCCGTCGTGGAAGGCGGACATCGACTTCACCTGGGACCAGCCGATGAAGGAGCGGGTCTACCCGACCGGTCTGCGCGTACCAGGTCTCCACTCGTACTTCATCGACCAGGGCGGCACCTGGTGGCGGCGATTGGGCTCGTACTCCATCCAGATCGTCGAGCGCGACGCGGCGGTGCCGCTCGGCACCACTGGCGACCTGGTGGTGACAGGCCATGCTCCTCGCAAGATCTACGGAGAACGTGTTGCCTCAGCTTCCTGATGGGACGCTCGCGACGTTGGCAGCCCTGGACGCGGCGGCGGACCGCACGATCCGCGCGGGGCTGCTGCTGCCCTGGGCCAACGTCGCCGTGGAGACCGAACTTGCCCGCCTCGGCCTGCGCCGCACGTTCTTCCACCACGCGCGACTCGTACCCGAGTCCAGGACGACGGCGATCGACGCCTCGTTCTGGCACGGACTGCGTGAGGCATCAGCGCAGGCGCTGGACTCTTTGTCCCATATTCCGCTCGACGTGGTGATGCTGGCGTGCACATCAGCGGGCTTCACCGACGGGCCGCCACTGCCGCCCGGCGTGTTCACCGCCTTCGACGCCCTCGTGCAGGCTCTGACCGAGGCAGCCGTGGCGCGCGTGGTACTGGTCACGCCCTATCCCACCCTGGTGACCGAAGCGGAAGGTGCGGCGCTCGCTGAGGTCGGCGTCGAGGTCCTGGCTCATGCGAGCCTGGGCCTGACCGACGGCTACCCGGAAGTCACCACGGATCAAATTCGCGCCCTGGTGCGGCAGATACCGGGTGACGCGGTCGGGTCCGCCGAAGCGGTGGTCCTGTCGTGCACCGGGTGGCACACCCTGCCGGTGATCACGCAGCTGGAGCACAACTTCGGGAAGCCAGTGCTCTCGTCCAACCTCGCCATGGCACTTCTGGCCGCCCGAGCCCGTGCTGGAGTCGGTTCATGACGATCGAACGTGTAAAGGCGAAGCCGCTGGAGGTCAGGCGCGTCCACCGGCTGGTCGCCCGCGCCGCCGGCCTGCCGGCTGTGCGGGCCGAGGTCGAGGCCAATCACGACGAGAACCGGTGGTGGCCGACGTCTATCAGCGATCCGCGCGTACGAATGCTCGCCGCCGGTTGGTCCACCCGGGTCTCCTATCGCATGGTGGAGACGTACGCCCGAGTGATCACATCGGCGGATGCCCATGGCTTCGACAACCTCGCTGCGGCCACTGACGCCGAACTGGCCTCACTGGTACGTCCCATCGGTCTGCCGCAGGCCCGGATCGACTACCTGCGCTCCCTCGCCGAACTTCTCCGTGGCTGGGAGAAGGAGGGGACCAACCCGACGGCGCAGTCAGCCGACTGCGACACCCTGGTCCTCGACTTCGCCGCACGGGTGCGAGGTGCGTCCTACAAGGTCGCCCAGTGCGCACTGCTCACCGCGCGCGGGTATCACTGCGGCATCATCCCGGTGGACTCCGGCATGGTCACCAAACTGGCGCCGGCATTGGGCATCGCCCTTCCGTCGGGAGCGGTGGCTCATGAACGCATGCGGCACATCCTTGAGGCGGCCGTACACGCCCACTCGGCCGAGTTCCGCTCGCTGGTCACCGACAACGAGTACCGGGTCACCATCCCCGAAGGGGTTGTGCCGACCTGGTGGGTGCATCTCGTCCTGATCTACTTCAAGCGCCTGTACCTCAACGGTCCCGCCTCACAGCTCTGCCGTCGGCGACCGGTGTGCACCAAGGTCGTCGACTGCGCACACCGCACCCGCCATGAGTGACCTCCTGGGGGTGACCACGGAACGGCTCGCCGTGATCGGCAACATCAGCCGGGACCTGACCCGCTATCCCGACCACCGTGGTGGAACCCGGCTCGGCGGCGGTGCTCTGCTCCTGTCGTTGGCGGCGGCGAAGGCCGGCCGCCGGGCGGCCCCGGTCTGCGTTCTCGGAAACGATCTCGCTCATCTTCCGGAGGCGCCGGAGCTGTCCGCGCTCGACTGGTCGGCACGGACCCAGGCCGACGGCAAGTCCACCGCCTTCGACCTGGAGTACGACCTCCAAGGCGAGCTGGTGGGGGTGGGCACGAACTATGGCGTGGCCGAGGAGCTGACCGATCATGCGCTCAGGCACATGGACCTGCACCCGCGCGACACCTACCACGTCTGCTGCCGCCGCCCGCTGGACGTGGCGGCAGTGCTCGGCCGACTCGCGGGGAACGCCGCCGACTTCAGCGTCGACTTCTTCCTGCCGAGCGCGGAAGCAATGATCCGCGCCACCGCCCGCTGGCTGCCGAAGGCGACGACCGTGTTCGTCAACGCCGCCGAGTACCGGCTCCTGGAGCAAGCGATCGATTGCGCCACGCTCCCGGAGGTGGTCATCACCGATGGCCCCCGGGCCGCAGTGGTTCGCCGCTTCGGGCATCAGGTCGCTTCCGCCGTTCCGCCGCCGCGTTCTCCGCGCGAGGTCTCCGGCGCCGGAGACGCCTTGGCCGGGACGTTTCTGGCCCGTCGATGGCAAGGTGCGACGACTGCCCAGGCTCTGGCAGAGGCGACAGCCGCTGCGGCCGACTACGTCGCGGCCCCTCCTCTTCCGATCCCCGCGCCCCGCCGCGGCTGACCCACCGACTTGGGGGCCTTCCGGTGTCCATCTACGTAGCCCACCGACTCTTCTCCGCGCATGACCGTGCGCTCGCCGCCGGCCTCGCCGACCGAATCGCCGCGAAGGTCGGCCCCGATCGCGTCTTCCTGCCGTTCTGCGACACCGACGAGGAGGACTTGGTCGCCGAGGTCAAGGGGCGCCGTCTGTTCGAGCTGGACCGCGAACGCCTCGCCAGTCTCGACGCCATGGTCGCCATCCTGCACGGCCCGAGCCTTGACGACGGGGTCTGCATGGAGATCGGGCACGCCGCTGCTTCCGGTGTCCCGGTCATCGTGCTCACCACCGACTTCCAGACCTACTCGCTGTCCGAGGCCGGCCCTCACCTCGACTTCCCCGACCCCCTGCTCCAGGCTGTAGCCACACGCGTCGTGCGCGTCCCCAAACTCGGACCACCGACTCCGCCGCCAACTCAGACCGAGTCACGCTTCCAGAGCTTCCAAGCACGCAATGCGGCCCAGACGATCACGGCACTCGATGCGACGGTCGACGCACTGCTCGACCTGCCGGATGACACTCCGCGCCTCGTAGGTTCGCCCGCGGTTATCGGCGCGCCCGTGTATGTCGAGGCGTCGCCGTACACGGCATGGGGCCGAGATCACCTGGCCAAGGCATGTGTGGATGTCGGCCACACCGTGGTGGTGCCCCAGCGCTTCACCGCGCCGGACCCTGTGGCGGGGGCCCTGGCCGATCTGACCGCGGTTTGCTCGGCTGCCCGGCTGCTGGCCGACGTCTCCGGCCCGGAAACACCCCCGGGAACCGCCCTGCTCATCGGCGCGGCTGTGGCCAGCGGCGTACCCGTCGCGGCCTTCCAGCCGCGCCCGACCTTCACCCACGCCCACGGCCGCGAGCCCAACTGGCGAAACCTCATGGTCCAGTACGCCGCCGACGCGCACCTCGACAACCGCGACGCCGTCATGTCCTGGCTGGCCACATGAACCTTGACGAGATCGCCGGCGAGTACCAGACCCTGGTCCTGGAAGGCTGCGACGGAGTCGGCAAGAGCACGCTCGGCGCACGCTTGTCGACACACCACGGCTTCGTCGTCGTGCACTCCCCGAAAACTCCCGATCACCTCGACCTGGTCGGCCGCTACCGGAACATCCTCGCCGGGACCGGACGGATCCTCTTCGATCGCTGCTTCATCAGTGAGCTGGTCTACGGCCCTCTCCACCGAGGCCGTTCCCGGATCAACTGGAGCCAGGCGATCGACCTGGCCGAGAGCGTCATCGAGCGAACCGGCGTACTGGTGTACCTGACCGCGCCACCAGCCGTCATACGCCGACGCCTTCTCGCGCGCGACGGCGAGGCGGTCAGCCTGGAGGAAGTCTCCGCCTTGGCGGCAGGCTACGAGAGGGTCTTCTCCACGCTCGCCGACTACACCCGCGTGCTCACCCTCGACACCACGACCCTCGAACTCCCCTCAGCAGGATGACCGCCTGCCGAAGCCGGCCCGCCCGGCACACCGCTCCCGCTAGGCTTCGGGCGCACCTGCCGTACCGCCGCCGCTGGAGGAGTCTTGGAGATCGGGGCCGCCCAGAAGCTCGCCTGGGAGAACAAGACCCATAAGGGGTTCAACACCACCGACGTGGCACTGGAGTTCGGCCTTCTCACCGCCGAGGTCGGCGAAGCCTTCACCGCCTGGCGCAAGCACCTGCCCGACCTCGGCGAAGAACTGGCCGACGTCTTCCTCTACCTGACGGCCCTCGCGGAGATGAACGGCGTCGACCTGGACGCCGAAGTCGTCCGCAAGATCGAGAAGAACACACGCCGCACGTACGAGCGGAACGAGCACGGCGCGCTGATCCGGACGAGCGACACGTAGGTCTTCCCGCCACTCGGTTGACGCCGCTCCAGGCGGCAAGACCGCAGCCTTCACTTCTGCCGTTGCTCTGTGTCCTGATCACGAGAGTTCTCATGAACACAGTCGCCGTGATCGCACTGGGCAACTCGGAGACAAGTAACCGAGCAGTAGCGGCGAGTGAGATTTTGAAGTCACCCGATGCACGTTCAGACGCTCCCGGTCGCTTTCAAAGGGAGAGGGCCAATCGCTCTCCGGCGCTGAGCGCGACGCGCCGTACGGGCAACGGAGGGGACCTGAAGGTTCGTGATGAATCACTCCATGGGTGACTGGGCTGCGGGCGCGCTGATGACCGGGGTGTTCGGCGCAGATGCGTGGTTACTGCTGCGCCGTACCGCTATGGCTGGTGTGCGGCTGGGGAACGCCGAGCTGGCCCGGACCGCGGCGTTGCGACAGGCGGGATGAACGACAGTGACCGCGAAGTCCCCAAGTCACCTGACTCGCACGGTTTCCCCCATGCTGGCCGCCGACTTCTGCGCTTTCACCAGCTTTGCCGCGTCCGGTATATGCGCTGGGCCGAGGCCCACTTGGGCTCGCGAGCCGATGCCGAGGAAGCCGTCGACAGTGCATTCGAGCAGTTGGCCATCGACTGGGTTCATGTGCTCCGGCAGCCGGTGCCGGAGGCGTACGCGTGGAGGGTCGTCAAGAACCGCACGATCGATGCGGCCCGAGGCCGCAGCCGACGTCCCTCCGTCGTAGACGTGGCCACATTCGAGACCCGTGCCTTGCACTGGGCTGTTGACCCGATCGGCGAGCTGGAGGAATCCCTCAGCATCTACCAGGCGATCAACCAACTCCCGGAGCGGCAGTTCGACGTGATCGTGCTGCGCTACTGCCTCGGCTACGACACCTCGGAGACAGCCGATGTCATGGGAATCACGGTTGCCGGGGTCCGCTCGACCGCCCGCTACGCCAAACGGCGCCTGAAGCAGAGTCTCGGACTGGATGAGGACGAGAGGAGGCTTGATGAGCCCGTCGCCGATTGAAGGGACCCTGGCCAAGGCACGACTGGAGGACACCGTGTACAGCACCGAGGACATCGAGGCGGCCGAGCAACGCATTACCGCGCGCGTCGCCGACCGGCTGCTGCACGGCGCCTTGTCCTTCGACGACGACATGAGGTCGGCCCGCGCCCAGACCCTTCGGACACACAGCTCTGACTTCGCGACCTGGCAGCCGGAGGAGAAACTGCGGACCGACGCGGCCGGTGCCTTGCGTGCCCTGTGCCGGAGCCTGGTGAGCCAGCCGGACGCGCTGCATCAGATGGCCTCGTTCGTCGGACACCGCGTCCTTGACCCCGACGGGGCCGTCATCCTCGGCTGCGTCCTGCAGTTGGCCGCCCGCGACGACAATGCCCGCTTCTGGTGGCAGTTCGCCGCCGGCGCGGGCGAGATGTCGGCAGCCTGCTGCCTCTACCTGCACCACCTCTCTCTGGGAGAGACTCCTGAAGCCGACTGGTGGCGCGACCAGATGATGCCCGACAGTCCCGTAGAACCAGTTCCGGAACCACCCATGCCCACGGGCAGGGCGTGGGAGGACATCCCGTGGACTTCAACGACCTGGACCCGGATGGTCATCGGCCTGGAGGACGACCCGCCCACGGCCACGGTCACGTGGAAACACGTGGTCCTTCCCCAGGCCGCTGCGGCAGTGGTCAGCTACGTGCCGACAGCGATCGAGTACGTCGACGACGTCGAACTCCCACTGCCGACGGCCGGCTTTGCCGAACGCATCGGAGAACTGGCAACCCGTGCTTGAATGACGCCGTCGGAGGGCCGGGCAGCTTCGAACCTCCAACTGGCGCATAACCACAGCTCATGTCGAGCAGTCGGCATCATCTCTTCACTCGGCAGGCAGTAGTCACGGTGTGCGACAACCGCAGAAAGTGAACACACCAGGACCCGCGCCAATCTGCGGTGCGGGATTCTGGTGTGGGGTGCCGTGGGGGCATTCCCCGGAGTGACCGTACGTCGACTGGAGCCCGGAAACGGCGGACGGCCACAGTGAAACTCGGGTGTCCCCAGACCCTACGTCTGAGGTGAAAGTCCCTACCGAAGTGTCATCAGAGCTGCACCAGTCGACACCACCGTCTACCAGAAAGCCCCGGCCCGGCCAAGTCGCCCTTTCTCCGGATCCTCACCCTGTCGCCACGTTCACCACGACAGGAGTACACCCGTGCCGCAGGGCAGCCACGCATCTGAGACCGCCTTCCTGAATCTCCCGAAGGCCGCCGAGTATCTGGGCATCTCCCCCAACACCCTTTATGTCTGGCGTCATCGCCGCCAGGGGCCCCCGAGCTTCCGCATGGGCCGACGCGTGATGTATCGCATCACGGCCCTTGACGCATGGGTGCGTGCCCAGGAACAGGCCGATTCACGCTCCAACTCCGCCCTGAACCCCCTGGCACAGAAGCCGCAGCGGCGTTTGAAATCCGCCCGGTAGCACGGCATGGCCAGACGAAAATCTCCTGCAAGAACCTTCGGCAACGGGGATAAGGACCTGCTGCGGAATGCGTTACGAGCAAGCAGCTCGTGACCGACGCATCACCTGGAGGGCATCACGATGGCCGGCTACATAGAAGACCGCTGGCTCAAGAAGCGGCCTGACAAGCAGACCGGTAAGAGGGAACGGACGGCCCTATTCGGTAAGGGTCAGCGTTATCGGGTAAAGGGAATCCCGGGGGTCCAGGACCGTTCGTTCGAAACCAGCGAGGACGCCAAGCAGTGGCTCGCCAGCGCGAAGACCGACACCAAGCGCGGCGAGTTCATCGACCCACGCGACGGTCAACTCTCCCTCACCGAGTACATCGTCGACCACTGGTGGCCGAACCGGACGGATGAGCCCTCGACGGAGGGGCCGATGCGCAGCCGCATCTGGAACCACATCATTCCGCTCCTGGGGGACCTCTCTCTCCGCGAGATCGACGCGGCGGCTCTGCGATCTTTCTCTGCCGCTCTCCTGGCCCGGGTCGAGGGCTCGACGGCCGAGGTGATCTGGGGCCATCTCTCGACCGTCCTCGCCAGTGCCGTAGACGACAAACGGCTGCTGCGGAACCCCATCAAGGTCCACAAGAGCGTCAAGGCTCCACGGCGTACACAGAAGAAGGCGAAGGCGTGGACCCGGGGCATCGTCGACGCCGTACGCCCCCATCTCCAGGGCCGCTACCAGTTCTCGGTCGACCTTGGTCTCGGTCTCGGTCTACGACAGGGAGAAGCCTTCGGCCTGGCCGAAGAGGACTTCGACTTCGAGGCGGGCGTCGTACACATCAGGCGCCAGCTCAGGTGGGACATCAAGGGGCGACCGTATTTCTGCCTCCCTAAGGGCGGCAAGGCACGTAGCGTGCCGCTGCCCTCCAATCTCGTAGCCCGAGCACGGGATCACTTCCGCCGATTCCCCTCTACTTCGTGCACGTTGCCGTGGCGGAACCCAGAGCCCCCGACCAACGCCCTGGAGAAGCGGCAGCGGAAACCGATCACGGTGCAACTGGCACTCACGACTTCACACGGCAACCGCATCTATTACCGAACGTGGAATGACAAGACGTGGAAACCCGCACTGGCAGCAGCCGGTCTCATCCAGGCTGTGGGCGAGAAGGTCCGCCGAGATGGCGGCAGGATCCGGCGGACTCCGATCTACGTGGCATCCCGCGAGGACATGTTCCATGTGCTGCGGCACACCTACGCCAGCGTGCAGCTGGAGGCCGGCGAGTCGATCGTGAGCCTGTCCACATGGCTGGGTCACGCCTCACCGAAGATCACGCTGGATCACTACGCTCACTTCATGCCCGGCGCTGGTCGGCGCGGCCTGGACGCGATGGACTCATGGCTGGAGCAAGATCAACCGCAGATTGTCCCTGAGAAGTCCCTGCTGA
Organism: Streptomyces sp. NPDC091292; assembly: GCF_044757265.1. NCBI lineage: Bacteria > Bacillati > Actinomycetota > Actinomycetes > Kitasatosporales > Streptomycetaceae > Streptomyces > Streptomyces sp. NPDC091292. The sequence goes on from NZ_JBIVUQ010000037.1 coordinate 58,098, forward strand.
CAGCAGGGGATCAACAAACTGACCCCGAATCCGCAGGTCAAGGAACTGATCGCGTCTGGGACCAGCATGAACGTGAAGTACAAGGAAACGGCACGGGGCGGGCTTGCGGTGAACATCATCGAGTGCTGAGAGTGCGCATCGGCGCCGAAGTCGACCTTCTGTCCGGGCCGCTGCTTGACTGCGCGCATGGATGCGATCAGCACGACCGTGTTTGTCTTCGCCTGCGGGTTTTTGTTGGCGGCTTGGCGCCTCAATGGCCGACAGGCCAACGTCACGGCCAACCTCATCGACGGGCGGCGGATCAGGATCCTGTGCGTCCTGAAGGATCCCCACGCACCTCGATGGACACGTGGACACTTCGTCATCGAGTCCGGGACGTGGACATGGGAGCCGGGTGCGCGGCAGGACCACCCGTTGATGCTGCCTTCGGATGTGCGACCTGTACGTATGCGACCTCCGACCCGAAAGGAGGCGCGCCTCAATCACCGCTTCCTGGTGATGGAGTGCACCTCCGACGAGGGCGACATCTTGGTGGCCGCGCTCCACGGACAGATAGAGCACGTGTTCATGGCTCTGACCCGCGGATGACTCCTCGTCCGTACGGACCTGGGCTTCCTACGCGTGAGGGGACCAGAAGGCGACCATTCGCCCGACACCGTGCTCAACGGCCTTCCACGAGCCGTTGAAGGTGAGTACGGCGATCGCGGAGGTGGGGAAGCCGCTGCGGTTCATCCGCGCCAGCAGGTCGCCCTCCGCTTCGCCGGCAAGGGCATCGGCGAGGGCATGCGCGCCTGGGTTGTGGCCGATGAGAACCAGGTCGGCGACGTCGTCGGAGACCTCGTTCAGGACAGCGATCAGCTCGCCGAGCGATGCTTCGTACAGGCGCTCGTCGTACACCGTTCTGGGCCTCTGCGGCAGCTCCGACGCCGCGAGCTTCCAGGTCTCGCGCGAGCGTGCGGCCGTGGAGCACAGCGCCAGATCCGGCGTGATGCCCGCACCCGCGAGCCAGCGGCCGGCGAGGGGAGCGTCCTTGCGGCCACGGTCGGCGAGCGGGCGCCCGTGATCGTCTTCGTCGGACCATTCGGACTTGCTGTGGCGGAGGATCACGACGCGGCGGGGGGTTTCAACACTCATAGCCACCAAGGCTGACACCCGGACGGCCTGCGGCCGGGGCGAACGGCCCCGGATTCAGCCGATCGGATTGCCGAGCGCCGAGTCGACCTTCTCGCTTACGGCGACATCGTCGGGCACCGGCTTCTTCGAACGCCGGGGGCAGGAACGCCATGCCTTCGCCGGGGTGTCGCCGATGCCGAAGCGGATCGTCCGGCTTCGGGCTCGGGGGCGGGACTTCGATGCCGCCTGGGGAGACGCCGGGGTGAGCCCACCAAGCCTTGCGGGGCCGACGCTGCTCCACCGCATATGACAAGCCCGCGCATTCCTCGGGCTCCGACCCCACTCGACGTGCACCGCACCGCTGCCACCGAGGCCGTACACCGCGCCGCCCGCAGCCACACGCCGGCTTCGGCACAGTACGGTTCGAGCAATTCCCCGCCCACCCTCGGAACCAGGCCGCTGACCGGCCCGCCGACCCCGCGTCGAGGGTTCCCGGCCTGGCAGTCGGAAGCCCCTCGCAGAACGGCAGGCTTAGAGGGCATCTGATCAACGTTCAGGCCGGTGTGGGCTGGATGTCCGTTTCGAATCGCCAGGTTGGCGTGGATTCTCCCGTGAGCTCGCGGGCCATTTTGTTAGCCATCGCCCAGTGGATCATCGTCCGTGATCTCTGCGGCAGCGCTTCGTAGTCCCGCGCGAGGCGGCGGTGCTGCATCAGCCAGCCAAAAGTCCGCTCAATCACCCACCGCTTCGGCAGCGGCTCGAAGCCCTTCGCCCGGGGCCGCTGCACCACCTCCACATCGATGCCCAGCCCGGCGCCGTGATTGAGGACGCTGTTCTGGTAGCCGCCGTCGGCCCAGACCTTGGTAACCGTGGGGTGTGCCGCAGCCAGGTCGTCGAGCAGCAGCTTCCCTCCGGTGGTGTCGTGCACTGACGCGGCGGTGACGAGGACGGCCAGGACCAGGCCGAGGGTGTCCGTGACCAGGTGCCGCTTGCGCCCTTTGATCTTCTTGCCGGCGTCGATGCCCTGGCTGCTCTCGGCGACGTTTCCCGAGGTCTTGACGCTCTGCGCGTCCACGACGGCGGCCGTCGGTTCCGCGCTGCGGCCGCCGGCCCTGCGGGCCTTGTCCCGCAACAGGTCGTGGACCTGCTCGGTCGTCCCGTCCGCCTCCCACTTCGCGTAGTAGTCGTACACCGTCTTGTACGGCGGGAAGTCGTGCGGCAGGTACTCCCACGGGATACCGGTGCGGTTGACGTACAGGATGGCGTTGACGATCTCCCGCAGATCGTGCACCCGGGCCGCCGTGCCAGGACCCGTTCGCCCGGCACGCCAGACGACGAAGACCGGCTCAATCAAAGCCCAGCGGGCATCGGACACATCACTGCGGTACGGACGACGCTCATTCACACACCTGGCAACGACCACCAACACCATCAGTCACAAAATCATCCTGAACTACCCGCTATCCAGATCAGATGCCCTCTTACTGCCCCACGGTCAGCGACCAGCGGACAGTGGAAGGGGCGGTCACGGAGACCGTTCCTTTCTTTCTGGGCTGCTTAACTAAGGGTTGTCCCGTAAATGATCTTCAATCGGTTTCGGGTGAGGTCGGCCGTTGTACGGGGCTACCGGCCTATCCGGCGTGGGCGAGGTTGTGC
>NZ_JBIVUQ010000038.1:0-56920 GCF_044757265.1 Streptomyces sp. NPDC091292
CAGCAGGGCGTCCAGGTTGTTCGTCACACAACGATCTTGGACGCCCTGTCTGCGTTCCCAGACACACCGTCAGCATTCGGAATGACTCGTCTAGGCCCTCATCCCCTGGCACGCCGGTCTCATCTGGGAGGGGCGGTGCGGGACTTCGTGTGTCGAGGTCGGTACGTATCTGGGGGTGTCGCGTCCGGATCGCGTCGGGCCGCCCGGTCCGTACTGGGTGGTGCCTCCCGCTTACGACGGGGATCTGTGCGCGCCCGCGTCCGTGCGTGTTCTGATCCGCATGGGTCGGGAACGCCTTGCCGAGGTGAGCGCGTGAGTGTCGCCGAGTCCTTCTCCCGCCCCGGTGTCAGGGCACTCGTCTCCGTGACGCTGCCGCGCCGGGCCGAATCCGCCAGCCGCGCGCGGCGCCTGGTCGCGGACACCCTCGCCGCGTGGGGCCTGACCGCGCTCACCGACGCCGCCGTACTCACCGTCACCGAACTCGTCGCCAACGCCGCCGAGCACTCCCGGGGACCCGCGATCCGGGTGACGGTGTCCCGGATGGCGGAGGGGCGCGTACGGGTCGACGTCATCGACAAGTCCCGTGTCCCGCCTGCACCTCGGGACGCCGGGCCCGATGACGTCGAGGGCCGTGGCCTCGCCCTCGTCGCGGCTGTCTCGGACACGTGGGGCGCGGATGCCCTGCCCTGGGGCAAGCGCGTGTGGGCGGAGCTGGAGCCGGAGCGGTGAGCGAGCGGACCCGACAACTACTCCACGTGGTCACCGTCGCCGCCTTGCTGACCGCGATCGCGCTCGGCGTCGGCCGGTGACGAATCCCTGGACGCAGGGCGAGTGCTGGCGCTGCGACCGCGTCGGCGTACCCGTGCTGTGGCTCGGCCCCGTGCAAACCCATCGCGGCACCGCCCCCTTCAACACCACACCTGCGAAGACAACACACCCGCCATCTGACCCCTGTCACCAGAAGGGAACCCCTGTGCCCGCCTGCGCAGCCCCCACCGCCCTCGGCCTCACCATCGTCGCCCACACCCTGATCCTCGCCGGCCCCGAGTCAGACGTGGACGAACTCCCCCCGTACGTCACCTGCGAACTGGACCCCCACGACACCACCACCCAAGACCACGCCGCCCACCTCCTCTTCCTCCCCGGAGACACCGAGGGAAAGGCGGTATGGCTCCTGTGGAACGAAAAGCACGCGCGCACCCAGATCAAAGACGGTTGCCAGGAATACGACCCGGACCACGAAATCTGCACCCTCTACGCCGCCCACCCACACAGCCACGCCTGGCGCTCGACCCGCGACTACTGATCCGGCGAGGCGCTAAAGCGTGTCCAGCTCCTCGCCCTCGGAGTCGAGAATCGCGTACTCCCCTGTCCCGGGATACGGAACCCATACGCCTACGCCGTTGGGCCAGGAGACGATTTCCAGCGACGCCACGCTCTCCATGGGAGTTCGGAGGTAGATCGACTCTCCGTCGACCAAAGAGAACGTCGTCCCTACCGGTTCGAAACACACTTCAACGCGCTCTCCTTGAGCCGCCGTGAACTTCAAGTTCACGTACGGCTCCCCTGAAATGCCACGACGCGGCGGCACCTCTCTCAGTCCCACCAGAAGCTCCAGAAGTCGGCGCCCGCCTGATGGTGGGCGATACGGGCGACGGTGCTCAGGCCCGTCATTGGGGGTTCCCGCGAGGCCGCGAGCGCAGCGCCGCGCTGCCGTGACGGCGACAGACACCTCACGCCCCACAGTGCCACCCCGGACGGGCCCACGCGCGTCTCGGTCCTCGGGTTCGCCACCCCGTACTCCAGGGCTATTTGTCGGATCAGCTCACGAGCGGGTGCGGGCACGGTGTCGAACCTGTCTCCCCCCGGTCGACACCCGTGCTGATCCCGGCTCCCGGATTCCCGAACCCCTAGTCTGACGGAATGTCAGATTCCTCTTCCGGTGACCCCGCCCCCGACGACCTCCTCGGGTTCGACAACGTGTTGTTTCCCGTCGGTGATCTCGGTGAAGCCGTCGCGTTCTACGAGCGGGCCGGGTTTCCCTTGGCGTTTCGGATCGATGAGGTCGGGATCGCGCTGGTGAAGGTGGGGGCCGAGACCCCCGGCGTGCTGCTGCGGGTCGAGGAGGGCGTGGCGCACCGGCCGCCGCCCTGGCCCGCCGCCCGCGTCTGGCTTGAGGTGCGCGACGCCCGCGCCAAGGCCCGCGCGCTCGCCGCCGCCGGGGTGCCGCCGGTCGATCCGCCCTTCTCCGTCTCCACCGGCTGGGTCGTCGAGGTCGCCGACCCCTGGGGCAACGTCGTCGGGTTCACCGACTACAGCAAGCGGCCCGAGTTGGCCCGCGCCATCTGAGCCAGCCCCCACCCACCCCCGCCTTGAACGTGTTCAAAAAGCGCGCTACTTTTCTCTCGGCAGCGTTTTTGAACACGTTCAACAGCATCAGCAGGCAACTGCGGGTGAACGCAAGTGAAGGGGTGGGGACCATGGATCTGACAGTCGTCGCGTACGTCGTCTACCTGGTGGTCAGCATCGGGCTGACCATCTGGGTGGCGCGCACCCTCAGCCGTAACGGACGGATCTTCCTCGGAGACGTCCTGCACGGGAACGAGAAGCTGGCCGACGCGGTCAACCACCTCCTGGTGGTCGGCTTCTATCTGGTCAACCTCGGCTTCGTCGCCCTCTACCTCAGCGGCGACGACAACATCGCCGACACCCGGGGCGTCTTCGAGGCCCTGTCCACGAAGCTCGGTGTCGTCCTGCTCGTCCTCGGCGTCCTGCACCTGGGCAATGTGTGGGTCCTCAGCAAGATGCGCCGCCGCGGCATCATGGAGCGCGAGCAGCAGCCGCCCGTACCGCCGCAGGGCTACCTCGGTTACGGAGGCAAGGACGCGTGGGCCACGCCGTCCGGACCCACCGCCCCGCCCGCCGGAGCGTGACCCGATGGCCGACGCCGTCGCCACCCACCAGCCACCCGTCCAGCAGCCACCCGTCCACCGCCTCACCGTCCTCTACGACGCCGACTGCCCCCTCTGCGCCCACGTCCGCAAGTGGCTCGCCGGCCAGCGCCGACTGGTCCCGCTCGACTTCGTCCCGGCCGGGTCGGACGCGGCGCGGCAGCGGTTTCCGGAGCTGGACCCCGCGTCGACCCTCGCCGAGATCACCGTCGTCGGCGACGGGGGCCAGCTCTACCGGGGCCCCGCCGCCTGGATCGTCTGCTTGTGGGCGCTCGCCTCGTACCGGCCCCTCGCGCACCGGCTCAGCACTCCGGCCGGCGCCCGGCTCGCCAAGGGTGCCGTGGTCACCGCCGCCAAGTGGCGGGAGGCCGCCAAGGCGCGCGTGGAACGCGACCGCCGCTGGGGAGGGGGGACCTACCGGAGCCAGGACGGCTGGCGGTACGACACCGACACCGGCTGGTCGTACGACGACCTTGGCAAAGGCTCCCGTACCGGACCCGGCGGCTGTGCGGACGACGCCTGCGCCTCTGGCTAGGCTTTGACACCGTGCCGGTACCGAAGACACCGAAGAACAGCGACGACAAGTCCGCCAAGAGCGAGCAGACCCGCACGCTCATCCTGGAGACCGCTCTCCGGCTCTTCCAGGAGCGCGGCTACGACAAGACGACCATGCGCGCCATCGCGCAGGAGGCGGGCGTCTCCGTAGGCAACGCGTACTACTACTTCGGGAGCAAGGAACACCTCGTCCAGGGGTTCTACGACCGGATCGCCGCCGAGCACCAGGCGGCGGTCCGGCCGCTGCTCGACCAGGAGACGGACCTTCAGGCACGGCTCGCCGGAGTGCTCACCATCTGGGTGGACGTGGCGGCGCCGTACCACGAGTTCGCGGCGCAGTTCTTCAAGAACGCGGCCGACCCGGAGAGCCCGCTCAGCCCGTTCTCGCCGGAGTCGGAGCACGCGCGCGAGTCGGCGATCGCGGTCCACCGCGAGGTACTCGCCGGGTCCAAGGCGAAGGTTCCGGCCGAACTGGCCGACGTACTGCCGGAGTTGATGTGGCTCTCGCAGATGGGGCTCGTGCTGTTCTGGGTGTTCGACCGGTCCGAGGGGCGGGCGCGGAGCAGGCGGCTCGCCGAGCGCGGGGCGCGGCTCACCTCGCGCGGGGTCGCGCTCGCCCGGTTCCGGGCGCTGCGTCCGCTCGTACGGGAAGTCCATGAGCTGTTCACGGACTTCCTGCCCGGGATGACCCGGCCCCGGACGGAGAACGGTGCCACGACCTCGACAGGAGCGACTACTCCCGTTTCCGCTCCGGAGGATGTTCCGGGGGATGTTCCGCCGCCCGCATGACCCTCCTCAGCAGGTCCGACAACTGACGGCGCTCGTCGGACGAGAGGGTGCCGAGTAGCCGGTACTCCTCGTGCCCCACGACATCCATCGCGCCGAGCCAGGTCGCGCGCCCTTCCTCCGTGACCTCGACGTTCACCCGGCGGCGGTCCGTCGTGGAGGGGGCGCGGCGGACGAAGCCGCGGCGTTCGAGCGCGTCCAGGCGGCCGGTCACCGAGGCCGGGGCGAGGTCCAGATCGGCGGCCAGGTCGGACGGCGCGGCCTTGCCGCCCCGGGCGATCAGTTGGTGCAGGGTGTCGAACTCGTGGCGGTCGAGGGCGAAGTCCACCAGCGACCGTTCACGGAACCGGCGCAGCCGTACGGTGATCTTCTGCATCCGGGTCACGGCGCCCTCGATGTCCGGATCGAGCCCCGGCAGCACCGGCAACCACCGCGCGACATGATCGTCGACCGAGTCCCGTACCGAGTCCCGCGCCGGGTCCCGTGCCGGATCACTTACCGAACCCGGCGTCCGGTCCGACCCTGCGTCCCGCTCTTCGGCCTCCATGCGCCCGCACCCTACCCTCCCTCAGCGATTCCCTTCGCTTCCAGATATTTCGTTGACGAATACTTCGGTACCGAAATACATTCTCCGCCATGCCCACGCTGCCGTCCCCCCGCTCAGCCCTCGCGCACCCCCTCCTCCGCAACCCCTCCTTCCGCCTCCTCTTCGCCGGCCGCTCCCTCTCCCTCGTCGGCGACGCCGTCATCCCGGCCGCGCTCGCGCTCGCCGTACTGCGCGCCACCGGCTCCACCTCGGCGCTCGCGCTGGTCCTCGGCTGCGCGATGGTGCCCCGGCTGCTCCTGCTGCCGCTCGGCGGAGTCGTCGGGGACCGGTTCGACGCGCGGAAGGTGGCGCTCACCACCGATCTCGTACGGTGTGCTTCGCAGCTCTTCGTCGGCGCCCAACTCCTCTCTGGAGAACCGGAGTTGTGGCATATCGCGCTCGCCGAGGTGGCCGCGGGCGCCGCGTCCGCCTTCGCGATGCCGACCCTGCCGCCGCTGATCACGGGCACGGTGCCGAAGGAGCAGCGGCAGGCGGCCAACGCGGCGCTCGGCGTGGTGCGCAGCGGTACGGCGGTCGGCGGGCCCGCGCTCGCGGGGCTGCTCATCCTCACCGTGGGCCCCGGCTGGGCGTTCGTCCTGGACGGGGCGTCGTTCGCGGTGAGCGCGGGTCTGCTGGCGCTGATGCGGACGCCCCGCGTCCGGGTCGAGCACCGGTCGCTGCGCGCCGATCTGGTCGAGGGCTGGCACGAGGTCCGCTCCCGCGACTGGTACTGGACGAGCCTGATCGCGCACGCCGCGTGGAACGGCGCCGCCGCCGTCCTGGCGACCCTCGGCCCCGCGCTCGCGGTGCACGGACTCGGCGGTGAGAAGACCTGGCTGCTGATACTCCAGGCGGGCGCGGTCGGGCTGCTGCTCGGCTCCCTGCTCGCGGGCCGCGCCCGCCCCCGCCGCCCGGTGCTCGTCGCGAACCTGGGCCTGGCCACGTACGCGCTGCCGCTCGCCCTCCTCGCCGCCTCCGCCCCGGCGCCCGCCGTGATCGCCGCGTACGGGGTCGCCCTGGCGGGCCTCGGCTTCCTCAACCCCGTCTGGGAGACCACGGTCCAGGCGACGATCCCGTCCGGCGTACTGGCCCGGGTCACCTCGTACGACTGGCTGCTGTCGATGGCCGCGATGCCGCTCGGCTACGTCCTGGCCCCGCTCGCCGCCGACGCCTGGGGCCCGGCCGCCCCGCTGTGGGCCGCCGCCGCCCTGACCGCGGTGGCCTGCGCGGGGACGGCGGCGGTGCCGGGGGTACGGAGGGTGGGGCGGGGGGTGTACGAGGGCGCCCCCGAGCCCCGGTCCGAAGCTGCCCTCCCGTAGGGCCCGTCGTATGGCCTGTCGTAGGGCCTGCCGTGGGGCCCGTCGTCAGGTCACCGCGTCCGCTCCCTCCGGCGCCAGTTCCACGTCGTACACCAGCGGCGCGTCCGCGACCCGGACATGGCGGGCGCGGGCCTCGAAGCCTCGGGCCGTCGCCGCCAGGAGGTAGCCGCCGGGGGCCGGCACGGCGAGGATGTACGAGCCGTCGGCGAGCGAGGTGACCCGGTCGAGTTGGCTGCCGCCCGGGGACATCAGGGTGAGGACGGCGTCGGCGACGGGTTCGCCCTCGGTGGTGCGGATGAAGCCGTGGACGACCGACGCCGCGCCACCCGAGGCGCCGTCCGAGCCGTCGGCCACCGGCTCCCGCCGACCCTGAACTTCCGCTGCCTCAGTACTCTCCGGCGCCTCCACCGCCAGATGCGGCACCCTCTTCTCCAGCCAGTCCGGCAGCCACCAGTTCGACCGCCCCAGCAGATGCATCACCGCCGGCACCATCGCCGTCCGCAGGACGAACGCGTCGAGGGCGACCGCCGCCGCCAGCCCGATGCCCGCCATCGCGCCCTCCATGTCACCGCTCAGCACGAAGGCGCTGAACACACAGATCATGATCAGGGCCGCACAGTTGATGACCCGGCTGGTCTCGGCGAGGCCGACCCGTACCGCACGGGCGTTGTCCCGGGTGTGCACCCACTCCTCGTGCATCCGGCTGACCAGGAACACCTGGTAGTCCATGGACAGGCCGAACAGCAGCGACAGCATGATCACGGGAAGGAACGCCGTGATCGGGCCTTCCTTGCCGATGCCGAGCAGCTCCGTGCCCCAGCCCCACTGGAAGATCGCCACCAGGACACCGAAGGAGGCCGCGGCGGCGATCAGGTTCATCACGGCGGCGGTCAGCGGCACGACGAGCGAGCGGAACGCGATCAGCAGGAGGACGAAGCCGAGGCCGATGATCGCGGCGATGAAGTACGGCAGCCGGTCCGACGTCACCGACGCGAAGTCCTTGGAGATGGCCGTCACCCCGCCGACGTGCGCCTCGACGCCCGAGGCCGGGATCACGTCGTCGCGCAGCCGGTCGATCAGCCGGTCCGTCTCCACCGACTGCGGTGACGTCGTCGGGACCACCTGGATCACCGAGACGCCGTTGGCGGGCGGCGCTGCGGCGACCTGGGCGACCCCTTCGGTGGCCCGGATCCGGTCCATCAGGTCGGCCGTGTTCCCGGAGTTCCCGGTGTCCGTCACGACTTGGAGCGGCCCGTTGAAGCCCGGCCCGAACCCCTCCGCGAGGAGGTCGTACGCCTGCCGGGTCGTCGTCGACTCCTGGTGGTTGCCCTGGTCGGTGGCGCCGAGCCGCAGCGACAGGACGGGCAGCGCGAGGACGGCCATGACGACGACGGCGCCGAGCGCCACCGACCGGGGCCTGCGCTGGACGTACGCCGACCAGCGCGCCGCGAGCCCGTTGCTCTCTTCCGGCACCGGGCCTGTCACGGCCAGCTTGCGGCGCTGACGGCGGCTGAGCACCCGGGGGCCGAGGACGCCGAGCAGCGCGGGCAGCAGGGTGACGGCGGCGAGGACGCTGAGGACGACGGTCAGGGTGGTCGCGACGACGACGCCGTCGAGGAAACGCATGTTCATCACGAGCATCCCGGCGAGGGCGATGCAGACCGTGCCGCCCGCGAAGAGGACCGCGCGACCCGAGGTGTTCAGCGCCCGTACGGCCGCTTCCTCGGGTTCGAGGCCGCGCAGGAGGCCGCGCCGGTGGCGGGTGACGATGAACAGGGCGTAGTCGATACCGACGCCGAGTCCGATCAGGGAGCCGAGCAGCGGGGCGACCTCGGGCACGTTCACGGTGTGGCTGAGGAGCATCGTGGCGAGCATCGCGGTGCCGACGCCGAAGATCGCGACGACCAGCGGCAGCATCATCGCGAAGAGGGACCCGAAGGCGAGGAAGAGCACGATCGCGGCGGCGAGGATGCCGACGATCTCGGCGGTGCCGGTCGGGGGCTCCTGGATGCGGGTGATCGCCTGTCCGCCCAACTCGACCTGGAGCCCCGCGCGTTCGGCGCCCTGCGCGGTGTCGACCACGTCCTGGACGAGTTCCTTGGGTACCTCGTTCGCCTGCTCCGTGAAAGTGACCTGGGCGTAGGCGATGCGGCCGTTGCCGCTGATCTGGGCGGCGCCCGCCGGTCCGGCCGCGTACGGGTCGGTGACCTCGCCGACGCCCGGCATCCCCGCGATCTCCTTGAGCGCCGGCTCGATACGGGACCGTACGGCGTCGTCGCGTACCGAGCCGTCCGAGACCCGCCAGACCACCGTGTCCGTGTCGCCGGAGCGCTCCGGGAACGCCTTCGCCATCAGGTCGTAGGCGCGTGTGGAGTCCGTATCGGGGAGGGAGAGGTTGTTCGCGTAGTCGGTGCCGGCGGAGGTGCCCGCCACGCCCAGGCCGAACAGCGCCCCCACCCACAGCACCAGGACCACCAGCCGGTGCCGATAGCACCAGCGTGCCAATGCCGTCACGTTTCTGCCCTTTCGTCGCCTCGTCGGTCCCCCGGGTCCGCGGCTCAGCATCGGGGGCGGGGCGGGTGCGTGGCGCGGCGCGGCCATGACTCTCAGGGAACTCCCATGGCTCCCAGGGAACTCCAAGGAATCTCAGGGAACTCCAAGGCTCGGGCCGGTCCCCGGGGGTGCGGGCGCACGGATACTGGGGTCATGAGCGACACCGGCGAAGACCCCGGCGGCCAGGGCCACAGCGCCAAAGACCCCGGCCAGGACCAGGACGGCGAGCGCGCGCACCGGCACGCGCACGAAGGTGCCACCGTGCTGGTGGTCGAGGACGAACCGAGCATCGCCGACGTCCTGTCGATCGCCCTGCGCTACCACGGATTCGAGGTGCTGACCGCGGCGACCGTACGGCAGGCGCGGCACCTCGCCGAGCGGTCCCGCCCGGACGCGGCGCTCCTCGACGTGATGCTGCCGGACGGCGACGGGCGGTCGCTCGGCCGTGAACTGCGCGCCGCCTGGCCCGAGTTGGCGGTCATCTTCCTCACCGCGCGGGACGCGCCCGCCGAGATCGTCGGGGCGCTCGGCTTCGGCGACGACTACATCACCAAGCCGTTCAACATCGACGAGGTGATCGCCCGGATCACCGCCGTACTGCGCCGCACCCGGCCCGCCGACGTCCTGCCCCGGCGGCCACCGCTGCGCCACGGCGACCTGGAACTGGACGAGACGACGTACACCGTGCGGCGCGCGGGCCGCACCGCGCAGCTCACGCCGACCGAGTACGCGCTGCTGCGGTTCCTGGTCCGCAACGCAGGTCAGATCGTGCCGAAGGAGCAGTTGCTGCGGCATGTCTGGCAGTACGAGCACAGCGCCGAGTCGACCGTCGTGGAGACGTACATCAGCTATCTGCGCCGCAAACTGGACGCTCTCGGACCCCCGTTGATCACGACCCGGCGCGGGGTCGGATACGGGCTGGCGTGAGGTGGGCGTGATGAGCGTGAGGTCGGCGTGAGGTACCGGCACCGCGGCATGCGCAGCCTGCGCGCCAAGCTCACCCGCGTCAATGTGGCGCTGCTCGCTCTCGGCATCATCGCGGCCACCGCCGTCAGCCTGATGGGCATGCGGCACTACCTCCTCCAGAACGTGGACGCCGAGCTGACCGCCTCACGCAACTCGCTGCGCAGCACCGGGCTCACCCTGAAGCAGATCGAGAGCCTCAGCGAACTGGGTATCGCGCTCGACCGGATCTCGCCGGGGGGCAAGGACGCCGGGGGGCTGCCGCGCGCGGACACCGTGTTCGTGGCGGTGGGGGCCGGGGGCGAACCCGTCGCGGTCGGGACCCTGACACCCACGCCCCGGCAGCGCGCGCTCGCCGCCGCCGTCCGGGACCCGGAGGCACTCGCGGCGGCCGACTCGCCCCGGGACCTCGAACTGGACGGCGATCCGTACCGGGCGGTCGGCGCACGGCTCACGGACGGGACGACGGTCCTGATGGCCACGTCCACGCAGGCCGTGCACAAAGGCGTCGGCAAGGCGCTCAAGCTGGATCTCGCCCTGGGGACCGTGCTGTTGGCCCTGCTCGCGGTGCTGACGATGATCGGCGCGCACCATCGGCTGCGGCCCCTGGAGGACATGGTGGAGACCGCGTCCGCGATCGCCGAGGGGGATCTGACGCGGCGCGTGCCGTCCAGCCGGGACCCGGTGACGGAGGTCGAGCAACTGCGGCTCGCACTCAACTCGATGCTGCACCAGGTCGAATCGGCGTACCGGACGCGGGAGCGCAGCTCGGAGCAGCTACGGCACTTCGTCGCGGACGCCTCGCACGAACTGCGCACCCCGCTCGCCGCGATCCGGGGCTACCTCCAGCTCTACGAGCGCGGCATGCTGCCCGATCCGGACGAGCGGGCCCGTGCCTGGGACCGGATGAACGCCGAGGTGGACCGGATGGGGCGCCTCGTGGACGAGCTGCTGACCCTGGCCCGCCTCGACCAGCAGCCCGAACTCCGGTTCCGCAACGTCGATGTGAGCCGGCTGGTGCGGGACGCGGCGGAGGACCTGCGCGCGCAGCAGCCTCAGCGGCCCGTCACGGTGAAGGCCGACGGCGCGCTGCTGGTGCACGCCGACGAATCGGGTCTGCGGCAGGTCCTGGGCAACCTCGTCGGCAACGTCCGCACCCACACCCCCGCCGACGCCGGGGTGGTCCTGGCGGTGGAACGGGTCGACGGCCGCGTCCACCTCACGGTGGCGGACGAGGGCCCCGGCCTCCCCCCGGAGGACGCGTCCCGCGTCTTCGACCGCTTCTTCCGTACGGGGGGTGGGGCCGGCAGCGGTCTGGGGATGGCGATCGTCCAGGGCGTGGTGGAGGCCCACGCGGGCGAGGTGCGGGTGGAGACGGCGCCGGGGCGGGGGTTGACGGTCATGGTGACGCTGCGAGCGGGACGCGAGCCCTGACGGGCTCTGACCGCTTCATCGCGGGGGTAGCACGGCCCAGGTGGTGTGGGGGCGGGTGCCCCAGGTCGTGCAGAGCGTGTCCAGGAGGTTCCACTCAGTCCGTGGCTCCGGGGCGGGGCGGGACGCGTCGGAGACCTCGACCAGGCAGGAGCCGTCCGGCCGGAGTTCCACCGTGACCTCGAACTCCCGCTCAAGGTCGGGGCCTTCCCGTACGGCATCCGTGACCAGCTCCGACACGATCAGCACCGTGTCGTCCACCATCGTGTCGTCGGGGCGGGCGTCCGACCCGGCCAGGTGTTCACGGGCCCGGCGCCGGGCCAGCCCCACCGACGCCGGATGGAGCGGCAACCGAAACGAGGTGCGGCGCGGCACATCCGCCACCTCCCCCACACGAAGCACATGAAGCACGCGAGTTCGACATCTCTGTCGGACATCATGCAGCGCGCGAGGGGCCCATGGTGTCCCCGTGACGTCACGGACCCATGGTGATTCGGCCACGGTCCGGGAAATCAGGCCTGTTTCGACGCCAGTTCGACCACGGTGATGTCCGACGGAGCGCCGACCCGCACGGGCGGCCCCCAGGCCCCGGCGCCCCGGGTCACGTACAACTGCGTGTCCCCGTACCGTTCGAGCCCCGCGACCGTCGGGTTGGCCAGCTCCGCGAGGTAGTTGCCGGGCCAGAGCTGGCCGCCGTGGGTGTGGCCGGAGAGCTGGAGATCGATGCCGTGCCGTACGGCGTCGTGGATGACCACGGGCTGGTGCGCGAGCAGCACGCTCGCCCGCGCCGGGTCCCGGTCACCGAGCGCCTTGGCGAAGTCGGGCCCCTGCCCCTCACTCTCGGCGGACACGTCGTTGACGCCCGCGAGATCGAAGCCGGGCAGTTCGGTCCTGGCGTTCTCCAGCGGGTGCAGTCCGAGGCGCCGGACCTCCTCCACCCACTCCTCGGCGCCCGAGAAGTACTCGTGGTTGCCGGTGACGAAGAAGGCGCCGTGCCGTGCTTCGAGTCCGGCGAGGGGCGCGGCGGCGGGCCCCAGATTCGCGACGCTGCCGTCGACCAGGTCGCCGACGACCGCGATCAGGTCGGGCTGCGTGCCGTTGATCGTGTCCACGACCCGCTGGGTGAACGACCGGCCCAGGATCGGCCCGAGGTGGATGTCGCTGACGACGGCGATACGGAATCCGTGCGCGGAGCGGGGCAGCTTGGCGAGCGGGACTGTGACGCGTTTCACGCTCGGGCCGTTCAGGACGGAGTACGTGCCGTATCCGACGGTGCCCGTGGCGGCGGCGACGGCCGCTCCGGCGACGACCCGGGAGACGAAGACGCGGCGCGAGGGACCAGTGGGGGCCGGAGCCTCGGGCGGGGTTTCGGCCACCGGGTCGGCGGGGGCTGGTCCGGCGGGGGCCCGGTCCGCCCCGGATCCGGCGGCACCGACGCCGACCGTCACCCCGGCTTCGGCCCGGTCCGACTCCCCGGCACCCCCGTCCTTACGGGCGAGCGCCCTCCGCAGCACCGGCCGTACCACCTCCCCCACCACCAGCGCGAGAAGCAGATACATCATCAGGGCCATCCACAGATAGCCCGGCCAGGCCAGCACCTTCTGGAGCCAGAACGGCGCGGTCCTGCCCGCCACCAGCGCCCCGACCATCAGCACCGGACCCGCCACGAACACGGCCGTACCGGCCCGCCGTGCCCTCGTACCGCGCGTGGTCGTGTCCCGTACCACCCGCCGCCACACGTACCGCTGGAGACCGCCGATCACCGCGAGTGCGACGACGCCGATCAGGATGCCCACGACGATGCCCACCGGGTCGCCTTCCTACGAGTTCTCGCGTACGGGCGCGTCCGTGCCGCGCAGTGCGCGCAGGCCACGGAACCCGATGGCTCCGACGACCGTCCCCAGGACAAAGGAGACGACGGCGAGGGTGAGATGGACCCAGAAGTATCCGGTGGGGTCGCCCGCTCCGTCGAAGGCGAGTCCGCTGCCGTCCTTCCACAGGTTCTTGACGAAAGTGATCCAGATGACCCAGCTCCACACCCCGAAGGCGAGCAGGAACCAGGAGAGGGGGCGGCTGAGCTTCATGCGTCCAGTATCGCGACCGTCCGTTCGGGGCCGCCGCCAGGGTGGGGCAGCGTGGACACAGCCGACCTCGCCGGAGACTTCGCGGACGGCTCCCTGTACGTTCTCGTCCGTGCCTGCCATGACTGCTGCCCCCCGGACCGCCGACGCGCGCACCGCCGCCACCACCGCCGCCTCGCGCACCGCCGCCCGTGCGCGGGCGATGACCGCGCTGCTGGTCGCCTCCGCCCTGTCCCTGCCCCTGTCCCTCTCGCTCGCCGGGCCCGCGCACGCGGACCCCAAACCGGACAAGGACAAGGTCCAGCCCCCGAGCGCGATGTCGTCGGTGGGAGGTGTCCAGCTCAGCCGGCCCGGCACCCAGGCCAACCTCAAGGCGGGCGCGCCCGTCGTCCCGAAGGACGTGACGGCGCGGTCCTGGATCGTCGCGGACGCCGAGTCGGGCCAGGTGCTCGGCGCGCACAACTCGCACTGGCGGCTGCCCCCGGCGTCGACCATGAAGATGCTGTTCGCGGACACGGTGCTGCCGAAGTTCCCCAAGACGCAGTCGCACAAGGTCGAGCCGACGGACCTCTCGGGCATCGGGGCGGGCTCCAGCCTGGTCGGCGTCAAGGAGAACCAGACGTACACGGTGCACGACCTGTGGCTCGGGGTCTTCCTGCGCTCCGGCAACGACGCGGTGCATGTGCTGTCCGCGATGAACGGCGGCGTCGACCAGACCGTCAAGGACATGCAGCAGCACGCCGAGGACCTTCAGGCGCTGGACACCACGGTGGTCACGCCCGACGGGTACGACGAGAAGGGGCAGGTGTCGTCCGCGTACGACCTGACCCTCATCGCGCGCTCCGGGCTGCAGAAGAAGGACTTCCGGGAGTACTGCTCGACCGTGCGCGCCCAGTTCCCGGGTGAGGCGGAGAAGGGCAAGAAGCGGCCGACGTTCGAGATCCAGAACACCAACCGGCTGCTCAGCGGCGACCCCGGGCTCACCCCGTACAAGGGCATCGCGGGCGTCAAGAACGGCAACACGACCAACGCCGGTGCCACCTTCACCGGGGTCGCCGAGCGGGACGGCCGGGTGCTCCTCGTCACCGTCATGAACCCGTCGTCCACCGAGCACGACGCCGTGTACAAGGAGACGGCGCGGCTGCTCGACTGGGGGTTCAAGTCGGCGGGGAAGGTCGACCCGGTGGGTGAGCTGGTGCCGCCGAAGGGCGCGAAGACGGGCGGTACGGGGACCGACGCGGGGGCGACCGCGGGTACGGGCAAGGGTGCGGGCTCGGGTGACGGCAGTGACGCCGGTGCCGGGTCCGAGGCGCAGGCCGGGGGCAAGGGCGGCACGACGGCCGGCACCGACGCGGCCAAGGCGGCGGCGTCCGAGGAGTCGGGCGGGATGGGTATCGCGCTCGCCGTGATGGGCGGGGTGCTGCTGGTGCTGGCGGCCGGGGTGTTCCTGGTCAACCGACGCTGGCCGCTGCCCGACCTGGTCCGCCGCCGTCCTCGTCCGTGACCTCCGCTTCGGCGTCGTCGGCCTGCGTGGGCCTGCGGGTCGCGGTCCACGCGGCGCAGAACAGCAGCAGTTTCGCGGTGAAGTTGATCCACAGCATCAGGGCGACGGGCACCCCGAACGCCCCGTACATGCTGCGGGACGCGACGCCGCTGATGTAGCTGCCGAGCAGCACCTTGAGGAGTTCGAACCCGGCGGCGCCCATCAGCGCGGCGGTCAGCAGATCGCGGCGGCGGGGGTGCACGCCGGGCAGCAGCGTCAGGACGTAGAGCAGCAGCAGGAAGTCGGCGAGTACGGCCACGGCGAAGGCCGCCGCCCGGAGCAGCCCCCCGCCCGCGCCTGCCTCGTCGATGCCGAGCTGCCGCGCGGTCCAGCCGACGGCGGTGTTCGCGACCGTGGAGGCGAGCAGCGAGGCGAGCCCGGCGCCGCCGAGTCCGACGAGCACCACGGCGTCCTTGGCCTTGCGCAGGACCGGGTTCTCGTCCTTGTCGGGCAGCTCCCACACGGCCCGCAGACAGCCCCTTATGGCGCCGATCCAGCCGATGCCCATGAACAGCAGCACGGCGCCCGCGATGAGGCCGACGGTCCCGGCGTTGGCGACGAGCTGCCCGATGTCGAGCTGGTCGGAGATGCCGGGCACCTGCTCGGCGATCCTGCTCTCCAGCTTGTGCTGCCCGGAGGTGGACAGCGTGGCGGCGGCCACGGCGGCGGCGACGGTCAGCAGCGGGAACAGCGCGAGGAAGCTGATGAAGGTCATCGCCGCCGCGAGCCGCGACCATTTCACCCGGTCCAGGCGGTCGTACGCGGCCCAGGCGTGCGTGGTCGTCAGCCGCGTGACATACGGGCCGATCACCGGGAGTCTCGTCAGCCAGTCCATGATCCGTGTCTGCCCCGTACGAGGTGGTCCAAGGGTGCGGGTGCGGGTGCGGGTGCGGTACGCGAGGGTCGCGCCGGTCGGAAGACGAGGGTACGGGTGCCCCAGAACCGCAGTACGGTCGCCAGGGCCATGCCGATGCCCGCGCCGGACACCGTGTCGGCGGTCCGTGAGGTCAGGCCGAGCCCGTAGTGGGACACGGCCAGGCAGAGGAGCTGGACGAGGGCGCCCGCGAGGTTGACCGCGCAGAAGATCCCGTACTGGCGCAGCCGGGACACCTCGGGCGGGCGCCGCCGGTAGGTGCCGAGGGCGTTGCCCGCGTAGGCGATCGTGCAGCCCGCGGCGAAGGACAGGGATTTCGCGGTGAGCGGTTCGAGGGCGAAGGGGCCTTCGGGGTCGCGCAGCCAGAGGAACAGGCCCAGGTCGACGGCGTAGGCGCAGAGTCCGGTGGTGGCGAATCCGAACAGCTCCCTGCCGGTCGTCATGCGTTCCGGGGTGGTCACAGGTTCCGGGGTGGTCACAGGTTCACGACCGCGAGCCCGTACATGGCCAGCCACAGCAGTCCGATGCAGGCGAGCGCGCGGTCGTGCAGGACCACGTCCTCCGGTTCGCCCGCGGTGCCCCGGTCGGCGAAGACGGCGTACCGCAGCACGGCGAGCGTGAACGCGACCATGGAGAGCTGGCGCCAGGGCAGCAGTGCGCCGCCCGCCGCCCCGCCCTCCAGCGCCCACAGGCAGTACCCGAGCACGGCGACCCCGGCCGCAAGCTGCCACACGAACCGCAGATAGCCGGTCGTGTACTCGGTGAGCAGCGCGCGCGTGGCGCCCGCGCGGCCCGCCATCTGCACGGCCTCCGAGT
Source organism: Streptomyces sp. NPDC091292 (assembly GCF_044757265.1). NCBI lineage: Bacteria > Bacillati > Actinomycetota > Actinomycetes > Kitasatosporales > Streptomycetaceae > Streptomyces > Streptomyces sp. NPDC091292. Next base: position 16,459 of record NZ_JBIVUQ010000038.1, read on the forward strand.
ACCGCTTGGCGGACACCATGAACAGCGCGCCGAACCCGGTGGTGATGAGGAACCAGCGCGACAGCGGGATGCCGAGCGCGATCCCGCCGATCATCGCGCGCATCACGAACCCGGCGGTGACGACGGCGAGGTCCACGACGAGGACGTGCTTGAGGCTGAGGCAGTACGCGAGCTGCATCGCGACGTACGCGGTGAGCAGCGCGGACGTCATCGGGGTGCACAGGACGGCGGCGACGGCGGGCGCGAGCACGGCGAGCGCCGCGCCGACCGCGTAGGCGACGGGTACGGGTACCTGTCCGGCGGCGACCGGGCGGTGCCGTTTGACCGGGTGGGCGCGGTCGGCTTCGGCGTCGCGGGCGTCGTTGATCAGGTAGACGGCGGAGGCGCAGGCCGTGAACAGGGCGAAGACCAGGGCGAGTTGGCTTGCCGCGTGCCAGGTGAAGAGTTCGCCTGCGGCGGCCGGGGCGGCGATCACCAGGACGTTCTTGACCCACTGGCGGGGGCGGGCGGTCCTGATCAGGCCCAGCGGGAGGGCGAGCGGGCCTCCCGCACGGCGGCGGCCCGGTTCCGGTTCCGGTTCCGGTGGTGCGGGGCTCGGGGTGTCCCGGGTCAGGAGAGCAGTGCTCTCGGCGGGGCCGTCGGAGGTGTCAGACATGGGCGGTGCCTCCTGTGAGTGCGCGGCGCATCCAGGGCACCCCGAGCCGCGCGGTGGCCGCGCCGAGCGCCGCTCCGGCCACCACATCGGTCGGGTAGTGCACGCCGACGACGAGCCGCGACACGCACATCGCGGCGGCGAGCGGGGTGACGACGCGTTCGCCCGCGGGGTGCAGGGCGCCGTACGCGACGACGGCGGCGGCGGCCGATGTGGCGTGCGAGCTGGGGAAGGAGTGCCGGCCCGCGGTGCGGACCAGGGGTTCGACGCGGGTGGGCCTGGCCCGGCGTACGACGAGCTTCACTCCCATGCTGGCCAGATGCGCGGCGGCCGTGAGCGCGGTGCCGCGCAGCCAGGCGCCGCGTCGCTCGGGGTCGGCGGCGGCTCCGGCGAGCCCCGCGGCGAGCCAGAGGGCGCCGTGTTCACCGGTCCAGGACAGGGCGCGGGCCGCCGCCGCGACGTGCGGGTCCGCGCCGCATTCGCGCAGTACGGACAGCAACCGGTGGTCCATGGCGTGCATGAGGCCCCTTGAGTCAATGAAGGTGATTGTTTCTGACTGCTTGTGAACGATTCCGAATGGCGTTGATTCTTCCGATTGACGCTGATTGCTCCATATACGCAACATCCTGTGATTGCCGGTTTATGGGAGGACACTCCCGCACTCACCCATCTCGGTGAGGGACGGCGCGAGGAACCGTCAGGCATCCGGCAGCTCCGGCAAACCGCACATACACGGCGATACGGTCGCTCGCATGCCCACCGAGTCCCCCACACCCCCCACACCCCTCTCGCGCGCCGTACCCCTCGAAGCCGCGCTCCCGGTCTCCGTCTCCGGCTGGGGCCGCACCGCGCCGACGGCGGCCCGGCTGCTGCGCCCGCGCTCGTACGAGGAGGCCGTCACCGCCGTCCTCGCGTGCGCGGCGGGCGGCCGGGGCGGGATCGCGCGGGGCCTGGGCCGGGCGTACGGGGACGCGGCGCAGAACGCGGGCGGCGGCGTCCTCGACATGACGGCGCTGGACCGGATCCACGCGATCGACGCGCACCCCGGTACGGCGGGTGCGCGCCCGGGTGCGACCGTGCGGTGCGACGCGGGGGTCAGCCTGCACCGGCTGATGGAGGTCCTGCTGCCGCTCGGCTGGTTCGTGCCGGTGACGCCCGGCACCCGTTATGTCACGGTCGGCGGGGCGATCGGCGCGGACATCCACGGCAAGAACCACCACGGGGCGGGCTCGTTCGCGCGGCACGTCGACTCGCTCGACCTGCTCACGGCGGACGGCACGGTCCGTACCGTCGAACCCGGCACCCCCCTCTTCGACGCGACGGCGGGCGGGATGGGGCTGACCGGGGTGATCCTCGGTGCGCGGGTCCGCCTCCAGCCCGTCGAGACCTCACTGATGTGCGTCGACACCGAACGGGCCGCCGATCTGGACGACTTGATGGCCCGCCTCACCGCGACCGACCACCGCTACCGCTACTCCGTGGCCTGGATCGACCTCCTCGCGCGCGGCAGGTCGCTGGGCCGCTCGGTCCTCACGCGCGGCGACCACGCCCCGCTCGACGCGCTGCCCGCCCGGACCCGCCGTACCCCGCTTGCCTTCAGCCCCCGCACGCTCCCGGCCGCCCCCGACTTCCTCCCGAACGGGCTGCTCGGCCGCCGTTCCGTGGGCCTGTTCAACGCGCTCTGGTTCCACAAGGCCCCCCGCGCCCGGACCGGCCGCCTCCAGAGCATCCCCGCCTTCTTCCACCCCCTGGACGGCGTACCGCACTGGAACCGCGTGTACGGGCGCGCGGGCTTCGTGCAGTACCAGTTCGTCGTCGGGCACGGCCAGGAGGAGGCCCTGCACCGGATCGTGCGGCGGATCTCCGGGCGCCGGTGCCCGTCCTTCCTCGCCGTACTCAAACGGTTCGGCGACGGCGATCCCGGCTGGCTGTCGTTCCCGATGCCCGGCTGGACCCTGGCCCTGGACATCCCGGCGAGCCTGCCGGGCCTCGGCAGCTTCCTCGACGGCCTGGACGACGAGGTGGCCGGGGCCGGTGGCCGGGTCTACCTCGCCAAGGACTCCCGGCTGCGGCCCGAACTGCTCCCCGGCATGTATCCCCGGCTCGCCGACTTCCGCGCACTGCGGGCCGAACTGGACCCGCACGGGGTCTTCCGCTCGGACCTGTCCCGCCGCCTGGCTCTCTGAGGGACGTCGTCCCCTTGTCCCTGCTCACCTGTCTTCACCTGTCCCGGATCTCCCGGATCTCTCGGAGTGTGGTTTCCATGAAGGACGCGTTCGGCACCCCCCAGTCCCTGCTCGTACTCGGCGGTACGTCGGAGATCGCGCTGGCGACCGCGCGCCGCCTCATCGCCCGCCGGCTCCGTACGGTGTGGCTGGCGGGCCGCCCCTCGCCCGCCCTGGAGGCCGCGGCCGAGCATCTGCGCTCCCTGGGCGCGGACGTCCGTACCGTCGCCTTCGACGCGCTCGACCCCGAGTCCCACGAGGACGTGCTCGGCAAGGTGTTCGCCGAGGGCGACCTCGACATGGTGCTGCTGGCGTTCGGACTCCTCGGCGACCAGGCGCGCGACGAGAGCGACCCGGTGTCGGCGGTGCGGGTCGCGCAGACCAACTACACCGGCGCCGTCTCGGCGGGCCTGGTCGCCGCGAAAGCCCTCCAGAACCAGGGCCACGGCTCGCTGGTGGTCCTGTCGTCGGTCGCGGGCGAGCGGGCCCGCCGGTCCAACTTCATCTACGGCTCCAGCAAGGCGGGCCTCGACGCCTTCGCCCAGGGCCTCGGCGACGCGCTGCACGGAACGGGCGTGCACGTCATGGTCGTACGCCCCGGCTTCGTCCGCTCGAAGATGACGGCGGGCCTGGCGGAGGCACCCCTCGCGACCACCCCGGAGGCGGTGGCGACCGCGATCGAGACGGGCCTGCGGCGCCGCGCGGAACTGGTCTGGGTCCCGGGCACGCTCCGCGTGGTGATGTCGGCGCTGCGCCACGCCCCGCGCGCGGTGTTCCGCCGCCTGCCGATGTGAGCCGGGGGCTTGGTTTCCGGGGGCTTGGTTTCCAGGGGGGCGGGGAGTCTGTTCTGAAAAGTGGCCAGATCATTGCGGAGACGGCCGATCGCGCCATTTCCCGTCAGCGGGCGGGCAGCGTCCCCTGCTCGGCCGGCGCCGTGGCCTGCGGGGGCACCGTCGGCCCGCCGAAGGCGAATTCGCGCAGCTTGCGCCAGACCCGGTCGGCGCCCTGCTCGTACAGCGCGAAACCGGTGACCGGCCACTGGGCCTCGTACTCGGACAGCTCCTCGTACGCCCGGTCCATCGCCGCCTCGCCGATGGCGTGCGCGACGGTGACGTGCGGGTGGTACGGGAACTGAAGGTCGCGCGCGACCGGGCCCGACGCGTCCCGCACCCGCTTCTGGAGCCAGGTGCAGGCCGAACCGCCCTCGACCACCTGGACGTACACCACGGGCGACAGCGGCCGGAACGTACCCGTCCCGTACAGCCGCATCGGGAAGGGGCGCCCCGCGGCGGCGACCCGGACGAGATGCGTCTCGATCGCGGGGACCGCCGCCTCCTCCACCTCGGTCGGCGGCAGCAGCGTGACATGCGTGGGGATGCCGTGCGCGGCGGGATCACCGAAGCCCGCGCGCAGCTCCTGGAGCTGGCTGCCATGGGGCTCCGGGACCGCGATCGACACTCCGATCGTTACGGTCCCCACGTCGTCTCCCGTCTGCGTGTGGTGGGCAGGGTGCTCGTGTGGCGGGCAGGGTCCTACCGGCGTGGCGGATGCGACCGCTACGACTGTACGACTCCGACCGACGGCCGGGCGGCTCAGTGTTTGGCTGGGAGAAATCCCACTTTGTCGTAAGCCCGCGCCAACGTCTCGGCGGCGACGGCGCGCGCCTTCTCCGCACCCTTCGCCAGGATCGAGTCGAGGGTCTCGGGGTCGTCCAGATACTGCTGTGTGCGCTCCCGGAACGGGGTCACGAACTCCACCATGACCTCTGCGAGGTCAGTCTTCAGCGCACCGTAGCCCTTACCGGTGTATTTGTGCTCCAGTTCGGTGATACCCGCCCCCGTCAGGGTCGAGTAGATCGTGAGCAGATTGCTGACGCCGGGCTTCTCCACCGCGTCGTACCGCACGACCGTGTCCGTGTCCGTGACCGCGCTCTTGACCTTCTTCGCGGTCGCCTTCGGGTCGTCCAGCAGATTGATCAGGCCCTTCGGCGTCGACGCCGACTTGCTCATCTTGATCGACGGGTCCTGAAGGTCGTAGATCTTCGCCGTCTCCTTGAGGATGTACGGCGCCGGGACGGTGAAGGTCTTCCCGAACCGGCCGTTGAACCGCTCGGCCAGGTCACGTGTCAGCTCGATGTGCTGGCGCTGGTCCTCACCGACCGGCACCTCATGCGCCTGGTAGAGCAGGATGTCGGCGACCTGGAGGATCGGATACGTGAACAGGCCGACGCTCGCGCGGTCCGCGCCCTGCCGGGCCGACTTGTCCTTGAACTGCGTCATCCGGGACGCCTCGCCGAACCCGGTGAGGCAGTTCATCACCCAGGCGAGCTGTGCGTGCTCCGGCACATGGCTCTGCACGAACAGCGTGCAGCGCTCCGGGTCGAGCCCCGCGGCGAGGAGCTGCGCGGCGGCGAGCCGGGTGTTGGCCCGCAGCTCCTTCGGGTCCTGCGGCAGCGTGATCGCGTGCAGGTCCACGACCATGTAGAACGCGTCGTGGGACTCCTGCAGCGCCACCCACTGGCGGACCGCGCCGAGGTAGTTGCCGAGGTGGAACGAGCCTGCGGTGGGCTGGATTCCGGAGAGCACGCGGGGACGGTCTGAGGCCATGTCCCCCATTCTCTCAGGTACCTGTGACAGCTACCTACGACGGCCGGGAACTGATTCGCGAGGCGGGAGAGGCGCTCCGGACGACCGGAAGCCGAACCGGAAGCTGAACCGGAAGCTGAAGGGTGCGGAAATCGGGTGGCGCCGGGTGGGAACCGATCGGGGGCGGGCGGTGTATCAACGATGTGAGGACGCGGGAGGGGGACCGCATCGCCGTCGACGACAGCGCGGTGGACGAGGGCGCGGTGATCGCGCGGGTGCGCGCCGGGGAGCCGGAGGCGTACGCGCTGCTGGTCCGCGCCCACACCGCGCTGGCACTGCGTGCCGCGCGGGCGCTGGGGGCGGGGGCGGACGCGGAGGACGTGGTGCAGCAGTCCTTTCTGAAGGCGTACTGCACCCTGGGCCGGTTCAGGGACGGTGCGGCCTTCCGGCCGTGGCTGCTGAGCATCGTGGCCAATGAGGCGAGGAACACGGTGCGGTCGGCGGCGCGACGGCGCTCGGTCACCGACCGCGAGGCGGCGCTGCGGGAGGCGGAGCCGCTGATACCGGACTCGGTGGATCCGGCGCAGGCGGCGGTCGCCCGGGAGCGGCGCGTGGCGCTGCTGACGGCGCTGGACCGGCTGAGCGAGGACCACCGGCTGGTCGTGACGTACCGCTATCTCCTGGAGATGGACGAGACGGAGACGGCCGAGGCCCTGTCCTGGCCCAGAGGCACGGTCAAGTCCCGTCTGAACAGGGCCTTGCACAAGCTGGCACGGCTGCTGCCACCGGGGATGGACATACGGGAGGACGCGGGAGAGGGAACGGAAGCGGGCGCGAGTAGGGCGGCGGGAGCGGGTAGGGCTGCGGGACGGTCGATCGGGGAGGAGGGAGGTGAGAAGGATGGGCGCCACGGGTGACGGGGGCGAAGGGGCCGGGGTGGAGCCGGGGGTGCCCGAGGGGCGGTCGTCGGCGGACCGGGTGCCGGGGGACCGGGTGTCGAAGGACCGGTTGCCGGAGGAGTTGCGGGGGCTGGGGCGGGCGCTGGCGCGGGCCGATGCCGAGGCCGGGACGGAGTCGATGGTCGAGCGGGTGCTGGAGCGGATACTGGCCGGGGATCTCCCGGCCCCCGTGGCGCTGACCGAGCCCCGGGGGCCGTCCGGCAGGGCGCGGCGGTGGGCGCACGGCGCGAAACGGTGGATACGGGCGCGTCGGCGCGCGCTGACGGCGGCCCTCTGCGGCCTGCTCACGGTCCTCGCCCTGACCCCTCCGGTACGGGCTGCGGTCTCGGACTGGTTCGGCTTCGGCGGGGTGCGGGTCCGGGTCGATCCGTCCTCGGCGCCGACGTCGGACGCGAAGGTGCCGGGCTGCGGCCGGACGCTGACCCTCGCGGAGGCCGGGCGCCGGGCGGGCTTCGCGCCGGTGGTCCCGAAGGCCCTGGGCACGCCGGACGCGGTCCAGGTCACGGGCGGGCGCGGGGACCGTGCCCTGATCAGCCTGTGCTGGCGGGACGCGGGCGGCACGGTCCGCCTGGACGAGTTCCCGGCGCAGCTCGACTTCACCTTCGCCAAGGTGACGGCGGTGCCGGCGGAGTGGCTGGAACTACGACCGCGTGACGAGGGCGAGGGCGCTCCGCCGAACGACCCGGCGCTCTGGTTCGCGGCGCCCCACCGGCTCACCTTCTGGATGCGGGACGACGAGGGCGAGCGGTGGACCCGTTCGGAACGGGTCGCGGGACCGACGCTGCTGTGGACGCACCCAGGAGAGGGGCTGACGCTGCGGCTGGAGGGGGTGCCGTCGAGTGAACGGGCCCTGGACATCGCGAGGTCGACGCCCGGGGTCGACGGCTCCGGGGACTGACGGTCCGAACTGGGCGGTCCGAAATGGGCGGTCCGAAGTGGGAACCCGGAGGGCTCGGGCGGTGTACCAGAAGTGAGCCGGTGCGGAGGGGCCGTATCGGGGAGCGACTGGGGGTTCGGATGTACGGGGTGTACGGGAAGTGGCGGGCGGCGAGGGTCCGTTGGGGGACCTGGGCGGGGATGGCGGTCGCGTCGGTGGCGGCGCTGGTGCTGGTCCTGCTCGGGGCGCCGACGGCGACGGCGGGCGGGCCGACGAGCGTGCTGGTGGTCTCCCCCGAGAGCGCCCAGGCGAGGGCGTTCTACTACTCGGACAGGGAGTACGACGAGTTGATGCGGCTCCTCGGCCAGGCGGAACGGGACGGCGAGAAGCCGCCGGAGGACCTGAAGCTGGGGAATGCCGGCCGCCAGATCAACGTGACCTGGATGGCCCACGACATATCGCCGTGGCGCCTGGACCGGGTCTTCCCGGACCAGCGCGGGACCGACGCCGTCTGGATCCATACGACACAGACCATGTCGGACATCGGGGAAGGCACCTGGCACCGGGCCAAGGAACCGAAGGAACTGCGCACGCTGGTCAAGAAGTTGGGCCTGATGGGCAAGGCGTCGCCGCAGGGGGCGGGCGGCATCTTCCCGGAGCCGGCGACGGCGCCCGAGGAGACGGCCGCGCCCGAGACGGAGGTATCCGAGACGGCGGCTCCGGCGCCGCACGCGTCGGCGGCGAAGGCGTCCACGGGACCGTCCGAGAACTGGTGGTGGTCCGTGCCGGGTCTGGCGGCAGGAGCACTGCTGGCCCTGTTCCTGCGCCCGATAGCCCTGCGCGCGGCGACCACGGGCCCGGTGGCGTCGTGGCGCCGACGCGGCAAGGACAGGGATGGGGACAGGGACCGGGACCCGGGGCTGCGCCAGGAGCTGCGGGACCTGTGAGTCGAGGCGGTGGCGACCACCGGGCCCCAGTGCCGGTCCGGACCGGACCGGTCCGACAGAGCTGGGTCGTCGCCCGCCGCGCCCGCCGCGCCCGTGGGTCAGTCGGTCGGGAGGCCCGGGGCCGGGAAGACGGCCATCAGGTCGGCGACCTCGGTACGGAGCTTGGCGAGGGCGTCCTCATCGCCGGAGCGGGCGGCGGCGACCCCGCGGTCGATCCACTCGGCGACCGTCGGCATATGGGCGGTGGTGAGGCCGCGTGAGGTGAGAGAGGGGGTGCCGATCCGGATGCCGGAGGGGTCGAAGGGCTTCCGGGGGTCGTAGGGCACGGTGTTGTAGTTGACGACGATCCCGGCCCGGTCGAGAGCCTTGGCGGCGATCTTGCCGGGGGTGTCCTTGGGGGTGAGGTCGATCAGGATCAGATGGTTGTCGGTGCCGCCGGAGACCAGGTCGAAGCCGCGGGCGAGCAGGGCGTCGGCGAGGGCGCGGGCGTTGTCGACGACGGCGCGGGCGTATGCACGGAAGGAGGGCTGGGCCGCCTCGTGGAGGGCGACGGCGATGGCGGCGGTGGTCTGGTTGTGCGGACCGCCCTGGAGCCCGGGGAAGACCGCCTTGTCGAGAGCCTTGGCGTGCTCCTCGCGGGACATCAGCATCGCGCCGCGCGGGCCCCGGAGGGTCTTGTGCGTGGTCGTGGAGATCACGTCGGCGTGCGGTACGGGTGACGGGTGGGCGCCACCGGCGACGAGGCCGGCGATATGGGCGATGTCGGCGACGAGGACGGCGCCGGACTCGCGGGCGATCTCGGCGAAGGCGGCGAAGTCGATGGTGCGGGGCAGGGCGGTGCCGCCGCAGAAGATCAGCTTGGGCCGTTCGGCGAGGGCGAGGTCGCGGACCTGGTCGAAGTCGATGAGGCCGGTGTCCTGACGCACGCCGTACTGGACGCCGCGGAACCATTTGCCGGTGGCCGAGACGCCCCAGCCGTGGGTGAGGTGGCCGCCCATCGGCAGGGCCATGCCCATGATGGTGTCGCCGGGCTCGGCGAAGGCGAGGTAGACGGCGAGGTTGGCCGGGGAGCCGGAGTAGGGCTGGACATTGGCGTGGTCGACGCCGAAGAGGGCCTTGGCGCGGTTCGCGGCGAGGCGTTCGACCTGGTCGATGATCTGCTGGCCCTCGTAGTAGCGGCGGCCGGGGTAGCCCTCGCTGTACTTGTTCTGCAGGACGGTGCCGGCGGCTTCGAGGACGGCGGTGGAGACGTAGTTCTCGCTGGGGATCAGGCGCAGCGTGTCGGCCTGGAGCTGCTCCTCGGCGGCGACGAGGGAGGCTAGTTCGGGGTCGGTCGCGGAGAGTGCGGGATGCGAGAGGGGAAGAGACATGGCGTCCTCCGGGGCGAGCGGTCAGTGTCCGGTCGTGGTCCCGGGGTGCCCAGGCGGGCGGCACCTCGAAGGCGGGCGGGCGTCGGGACGCCCGTACCGCGTACGGCTTCCCCAGGGTCGCTTCCCTGCGCGCCAGTCGCCGTACGTGAAATCCACCCTAGCTGGACCTGCGACGGGGAAGGTTTCGTTGTCCGGCATTCGAGCGACCATAGAAAGACGTCCGATCGACGTGAGGAAGGCGATAGAAAGGGGCGCCACCCCGCCCGCCCGCCGCAGGATGAACGGAGAACCCGTGTCCACCACCGAAAATCCGACCGCTCAGGTCATCGCATCGGCCGATGCGCACAGCGCGCACAACTACCACCCGCTGCCCGTGGTCGTCGCCACCGCGGAGGGCGCGTGGATGACGGACATCGAGGGCCGCCGCTATCTCGACATGCTGGCGGGCTATTCGGCGCTGAACTTCGGCCATGGCAACCGGCGTCTTATCGACGCCGCGAAGGCGCAGCTGGACCGGGTGACGCTGACCTCGCGGGCGTTCCACCACGACCGGTTCGCCGAGTTCTGCACCCGGCTCGCCGCCCTGTGCGGGATGGAGATGGTGCTGCCGATGAACACCGGCGCGGAGGCCGTCGAGACGGCGGTGAAGACCGCGCGGAAGTGGGGGTACCGGGTCAAGGGCGTCCCGGACAACATGGCGAAGATCGTGGTCGCGGCGGACAACTTCCACGGCCGTACGACGACGATCGTCAGCTTCTCGACGGACGCGGAGGCGCGGGCGGACTTCGGCCCGTACACGCCGGGCTTCGAGATCGTTCCGTACGGCGACGCGACGGCGATGCGCAATGCCCTCACCGAGAACACGGTCGCGGTGCTGATCGAGCCGATCCAGGGCGAGGCCGGGGTGCTGGTTCCGCCGGCGGGGTATCTGCGGACGGTCCGGGAGCTGACCCGCGAGCGGAACGTGTTGTTCATCGCCGACGAGATCCAGTCGGGGCTCGGCCGGACGGGGCGGACGTTCGCGTGCGAGCACGAGGGCGTGGTGCCGGACATGTATGTCCTGGGCAAGGCGCTGGGCGGCGGGGTCGTACCGGTGTCGGCGGTGGTGTCGAGCGAGGCGGTGCTCGGGGTGTTCCGGCCCGGTGAGCACGGTTCGACGTTCGGCGGGAACCCGCTGGCGTGCGCGGTGGCGCTTGAGGTGATCGACATGCTGGAGACCGGTGAGTACCAGCAGCGGGCGGCCGAGCTGGGCGATCACCTCCACCATGAGCTGCGGCTGCTTGCGGGGGGTCCGGGCAGCGCGGTACGGGAGGTGCGCGGGCGGGGCCTGTGGGCGGGTGTCGACATCGACCCGTCGCGCGGCACCGGCCGGGAGATCTCGGAGCGGCTGATGGACAAGGGGGTGCTGGTGAAGGACACCCATGGTTCGACGATCCGGATCGCGCCGCCGCTGATCATCAGCAAGGAGGACCTGGACTGGGGCCTGGACCGGTTGCGGGAGGTCCTGACGGACTGACCGGGCGTACCGCACGGGACTTCCCCGAACCCGCTTAGAGTCGCTTCGTGGCTCTAGGGATGCTTTGCGCGCTGGGTGCGGCGGTCTGCTTCGGTACGGCGTCGGTGTTGCAGGCGGTCGCCGCGCGGGCGGCGGAGCCGGGGACCGGGTCCGGGGTGGATCCGGCGCTGTTGCTGCGGGCGTTGCGGCAGTGGCGCTATCTCGCCGGACTGGCCCTGGACGGGATGGGGTTCGTGCTCCAGATCGTGGCGCTGCGCTCCCTCCCGATCTACGCGGTCGGCGCGGCGCTCGCCGCGAGCCTCGCCGTCACCGCGGTGGTCGCGTCGCGCCTGCTCGGCGTACGGCTGAGCGGGCGCGAGTGGGGCGCGGTGGCGCTGGTCTGCGCGGGCCTGGCGATGCTGGGCCTGGCGTCGGGGGCGGAGGGGGCGGGTACGGGTTCGGACGCGTTGCGGTACGCGATGCTCGGTACCGCCGTGGCCGTGCTCGGGCTCGGTGCGGTGGCCGGGCGGCTGCCGGACCGGGTGCGGGCGGCGGCGCTGGGGCTCGGCGCGGGGGTGGGGTTCGGGGTGGTCGAGGTCGCGGTGCGGCTGATCGACGACGTGGCGCCGGTGGCGCTGCTGACGAATCCGGCGACGTATGCGCTGCTGATCGGTGGGGGCGCGGCGTTCTTGCTGCTGACGTCGGCGTTCCAGCGGGGTTCGGTGACGACGGCGACCGCGGGCATGGTGATCGGCGAGACGATCGGGCCGGCGCTGGTGGGCATCCTCTGGCTGGGTGACCGTACGCGCCCCGGTCTCGCCTGGCTGGCCGCCCTCGGTTTCGTGGTGGCGATCGCGGGCGCCCTGGCCTTGACCCGCTTCGGGGAACCCCCCGCGCCCCGGCCGGTCGAGGACCCCACCGGCTGAGAAGTGGCCAGATAGTTGCGGTTCCGTTCGATCGCGCCACTTTCCGTGGACGGGCCCCCACCTCGTCGGCGGTGCGACTGGGGCGTACGGGAGGCGACTTGTCGACTTGTAGTGGGGTGGCCGAAGATCGACCAGTGAGCGGCGGCTGAGTGGGCGGGCTTGATCAACAGGTCGTGTCACCCGCTAAGCTCCTTTGTGGCGTGCCGAGTTGACGCGATGCACACCCCGTCGTGTCCCGCCACGCGGGCCGTGCCTGTCGTCGCAGGGGCCCCCACACGCTTCTCCCCACTCTGTTCGATCGCGTTGGTTTCGAGGATGCTGATGGAACTTGCCACTCCGCCCCCGGCGGTCCGGGCTTCGGCCACCTGGCACGCCTGGTGGCTCCTGCCGCTGGGACTTGCCGCGGGCACGGTCACGACCGTGGCCGCGGGCCCCGACGGGGTACGAATACCCGGGCTCGTCGCGGGGGTGGTGGTGACCGCGGCGGCGGCTTTCTGTGTGCGGCTCCTGCTCCGTTCGCGGGCCGAGCTGCGCCGCGCGGCGGCCGGTTTCCAGACGACACAGGCCCAGCAGCTCCAGCAGTGGCAGCAGCGCGCGGCGGCACAGGATCAGCAGTGGCAGGAGCGACTGGCCGCGATGGAAGGCGAGTTGCGGGCGGAGCGGTCGGCGTTCGAGGCGCGGGTGACCGAGGCGACGCGCGGCGGCCAGGATGTGGCGGATCGTCAGAAGGCCCTGACCGCCCGGCTGAGCGGCGACTACCTGCCCAAGGCGCTGGAGCGGCTGCGGGCGGGCGACGCGATCGACGACGTACTCGCCCCGCTGGGTGAGGACGCGGACGCGGCGGCGTCGCCGGAGTTCCGGGCGGAGCTGCGCAAGGTGCTGCGTGCGGCGCTGATCTCGGTCGAGGAGGAACTCGACCGCAGTACGTCGGCGGAGCAGGCGGTGATCAGTATCGGCAGCCGTATCCATGTCCTCACCAGCAAGATCCGGGGGCGGCTGCACGAGATGCAGGGTGAGCACGGGCGGTTGCCCGCGGTGGCGCGCGGACTGATGGAGCTGGACCAGGCGATCGGCCCGGCGGACTGTCTCGCGGCGAGCATCGGCGTACTCGGCGGCTCGGACCGGCCCGGACGGCAGTGGCAGGAGCCGCAGCGGCTGCTCAGTGTGGTGCGCGGCGGCATCGGCCGGATCAAGGACTTCGACCGCGTCCAGGTACGGCATCTGCCCGAACTGGGCGTCGACGGCGGCCTGGTGGACCACCTCACGCTGGTGTTCGCGCAGCTCCTCGACAACGCGGCGCGCTACTCGCCGCCGAGTGAGCCGGTCGTCGTCTCCGGCAAGGAGGTGCCCAACGGTGTGGGCATCGAGATCCAGGACGCGGGCAAGGGCCTGACCGAGGAGAAGAAGCGGCAGGCCGAACAGGCGCTGGCCGGCATCGCGGAGGGCCCGGGTCTCGCCGGTCTGTCCGAGGACGCCCATCTCGGTCTGCGTGTGGTGGGAATCCTGGCGCAGAAGTACGGCATCCGCGTGACGTTCGCGGACTCGCCGTGGCTCGGTACGTCGGTCGTGGTCGTCGTCCCGCACAAGTACTTCACGCAACTGCCCGTACTGCGGCCCTCCGGCACCTCGATGACGGCCCCGGACGTCCTCCCCGACGACTGGCGCACCGAAGCCGGCTTCGGTATCGGCACCGACACCGCCGAAACCGGCGTCAACGGCACCCCCGTCGACGCGCTCGCCCACCACACCGAGCCCCACACCCAGCCCTTCCCCGGCACCCGCACCCTCGCGGACACCCACGCCGGTACGGGCACCACCCCGGGGGGCCTGCCCCGGCGGCGCAGCAAGCGGGACACGTACGAGTCCGCGGACGCCGACCCGCAGCCGGCACCCGCTGCCACGGCGAACGGCTCCGCCTCGACCACCGCCACGACGACGGCCCCCGTCCCCGTACCACCCGACGCCTCCTTCACCGGCCTCGCCGCGTTCGCGACCGCCGGAAGAGAGACCGACGAGCCCCGTAACGAAGAGAGCGACTAGCCACATGACGCAACACGGAACCGACGTGAGCTGGGCGCTCCGCGATCTCGTCGACAGCATCGAGGAGATCCGTTTCGCGCTCGTGGCCTCCAGCGACGGCAAGGCCATCACGTCCTTCGGCGCCGACGACCCGGACGACGTGGACCGCTTCGCGGCCGTCGTCGCGGGGCTCCAGGCGCTCGCACAGCCGGTGGCGGAACAGTTCCCGCAGTTCGGCGGGCAGTTGCGCCTCGCGATGATCGAGGTCGACGGCGGCCATCTGTTCGTGGTCCGCGCCGGCCTGGAGACCTACCTCGGTGTGATCGCCCGGGAAGGGCTCGACCAAGGACTCCTCGGCCACCAGATGCGTGATCTGGCCCGCAGGATGGGCGAGTTGCTCGGCACCACACCCCGTCTGGAAGAGCATCCTGGATGACTGACCCCCACCGGCCCACGGATCCGTCCGGTCTTGAGCGGTACTACGTCCTCACCGGAGGCCGCAGCGGACCGGGCGGTTCGGCTTTCAGCCTGGACGTGGCGACCCTCATCGTGACCCGTACCGCGCCCGTCGCGGGAATGCAGCGCGAGCATGAGGAGATCCTCCGGTGGTGTCGCGATCCGCTGTCGGTGGCCGAACTCGGCGCCCATCTCGGATTGCCGTTCAACATTCTCGCGGTGCTCGTGACCGACCTGCTGGACGCGGGCCGGGTGGAAGCGCGTAACCCGCTCTCGGCGTCCGCCGGGCACGGGTCGGACCTCGCGCTGCTTGAGGAGGTACTCAGTGGACTTCAACGGCTTTGACCGCCCCGACATGCCGGCGGCGGCGGGCGCGAGCGGCGCGGACCCCGCGACCCGCTCGGTCAAGGTGATGATCGCCGGCGGCTTCGGCACCGGCAAGACGACCATGGTCCGCGCGGTGAGCGACATCAGGCCGCTCACCACCGAGGAGACGCTGACGCAGGCGAGCGCCGACGTCGACGATCTCATCGGTGTCGCGGACAAGCAGGAGACGACGGTGAGCCTGGACTTCGGGCGCATCGCGATCAATGAGCGCCTGATGCTGTACTTGTTCGGTACGCCGGGCCAGGAGCGGTTCTGGTTCCTGTGGAACGGGCTGTTCAAGGGCGCGCTCGGCGCGATCGTCCTGGTCGACACGCGCCGGCTGGCGTCGAGTTTCCGGGCGATCGAGGAGATGGAGCGGCAGAAGGTGCCGTTCGTCATCGCCCTCAACGTGTTCCCGGACTCGCAGCACCATCCGGTCGACGAGATCCGCGACGCGCTCGACATCTCCCCGCACACCCCGGTCGTGGCCTGCGACGCCCGCGACCGGGCGTCCAGCCGCGATGTGCTCATCGCCCTGATCCAGCACCTCAAGGAACGCTCTGCCGCTCTCGCCCTGGAGCCCCGATGACTGACGCGCCCGCAGTGACGGACTCGACGGGGCGGTGCCCGGTGTCGACGGGTCCCGACGGCCTGGTCCGCCTCTACGGACCGGGCGCGGCGACCGACCCGCACAGCATCTACGCCCGGCTGCGCAAGCAGTACGGGGCCGTCGCACCGGTCCTGCTCGAAGGCGACGTACCGGCCTGGCTCGTCCTCGGCTACCGGGAGAACCGGCGGGTCCTGGACAACCCGCGTCAGTTCGCCCGGGACTCGCGGATCTGGCGGGACTGGAAGGAGGGGCGGATCGACACCATGTCGCCGCTCATCCCGATGGTGGGCTGGCGCCCCGACTGCGTCTCGCAGGACGGCGAACCGCACCGGCGGCTGCGCGGCGCGGTGACCGACAGCCTTCAGGCGGTCGCGGGGCGCGGTATCCGGCGGCATGTGACGCACTTCGCGAACAAGCAGATCGACGCGTTCGCGGAGGAGGGCCGGGCGGATCTGGTCGGCGAGTACGCGGAGTTCCTGCCGATGCTCGTCCTGACCAGGATGTTCGGGCTCGGTGAGGACCAGGGCCGCAAACTCGCCCTGTCCTGCGCGGAGTTGATCAAGGGCGGCGAGGACGCCGTGAAGCACGACCGTCTGATCGGCGAGGTCCTCACCGAACTCGCCGCGCGCAAACGCGCCGAACCCGGCTCCGACTTCACGTCCGGGCTGATCGAGCACCACGCGGACCTGGACGAAGAGGAGATCATCAGCCATCTCCGGCTGGTCCTGATCGCCGCGCACACGACCACCAGCAATCTGCTGGCGCGGGTCCTGCAACTCGTCCTGACCGACGCGGATCGCCTCGCGGGGCTGGTGAGCGGGCAGTTGAACGTGTCCTCGGTGGTCGAGGAGGTCATGTGGAACACGCCGCCGCTCGCGGTGTGCCCCGGCCGTTTCGCGACGGCCGACCTCGAACTCGGGGGCCAGCGGCTCAAGGAGGGCGACCTCCTGGTCCTCGGCCTCACCGCGGGCAACCTCGACCCGGAGGTACGCCCCGACGCGGCGGTGGCCCTCCACGGCAACAAGGCCCACCTCGCCTTCAGCGGCGGCGCGCACGAATGCCCCGGTCAGGGCGTGGGCCAGTCGATCATCGAAACAGCGGTGGACGTCCTGCTCCACCGCCTCCCGGGCCTGCGGATGTCGGTCCCGACGACGGGTCTGACGTCCACGGCGTCGACGTGGGAGTCGCGTTTGGACACGTTGCCGGCGGAGTGGACGACGGCGTAGTTTCCGCCCGCCCTCACGCGGAAGCGGAGAGGGCGGGCGGGTGGGGGTCAGACGGTCAGCAAGTCGTCCGGCGCCGAACGGCTGACGGCGCCCGAGGCGTACCTCCCCGTGGTCAACGCCCACTCGTAGTTCCCGTTGATCCAGTGCCGCGCCGCCTCCACCCCCATCCACACCTGCTGCCGTTCGGCGACCCCGAGCCCCAGCTCCTCGCACATCTCCGGAACCCGCGCCTCGAACTCCACGTACTGCCGCAGCCCCTCCGTCGTCATGGCCACCGCCTCGTCCACGGCCGCCTCCCAGGAGCACCCCCGCTCCCGCCGCAGCACGACGATGAGGTTGTGCCCGTCCCCTCGACGCTTCTCGCGTTCGAAGGAGTGGATGTCGTTCATGAACCCGATGGTGTCGGCGGCGGCGTCCCGCAACCCGATCATCACGGGATGCGCCTGCGCCTGGGCGGGCACCTCGAACCGCCGGCTCCGCTCCCCCGCGTCGATGCTGTGGTGTATCCCGACGGTCCGGCGCCGGAACGCCGCGTACTCCTCGACCCCCAGCTCCACGCCTCCGTCGCCCGCCGCGAGATCGACCTCCTCGACGTGCGCCACCAGGAACCGCCCCCATGACGCGGCGAACCGCCCCTGCCAGGTCGGTGACATCCCGTCGGACAGTTGCTCCCACACCTCGGCCCAGGCCAGCGTGATCGGGCAGACCACCCGGGGCGCGCTGCCCACCGGCCGCAGCGGCGTCGCGACAAGCTCCCGGGCGACCTCGGCGACGCGGTCCGCCCGGTCGGGTATCTCAGCGTCGAACTGGTCATCGAAGAGAAAGGCCAGCGAGAACCAGTTCATGAGGACGACCATGTCGTCGGCCGAGGCGTACGGATAGGTACGGCAAGCGGCCTGCGCCAGGTCCCAGGACTCGTACTCGTCGAACCCGGCCTGACTACGGACGAGCCCCGTCTCCCGCACCCAGCGCAGATGTTGCTCACGCGCGGACGCCAGATGTGCGCTGACGGGGGTGCTGAACGGGATGTCGAAGCGCACATCCTGCGGCATCTTCTGTCTCCTAGGGGGAGGTTCACAGGGGAGGCTCACAGGGCCCCGCTCCCCGCAAGCACTTGATCAATCAAACAAGCCGCAGGAGACTGCCCGTTCAACGAACGATCTATGCGCGTGGACGATCAATTCCGGTCCCACATAGGCGTGTTGAGCAACACATCTACACATTCTCGATCACTCTTACGAAGATCATCAGAACGTGGTACGCACCACCCGGCACCCCGCACCGGCCCCCATCAAGACAGCACGCGCGTAAACGCGTCCAACACCCCAGCCCGCCCACCTAAGCCTTGCCGGCTCGAAGGGCAACGCCGGGGCGGATGAGCCCCCGGTCCTTTCGCCTATCAGGGACTCGCCCTGGCGTGGTTGCCTCGTCAGCGGCGGGGGTCGGTGGTGGGGGCGTTGACGCGGTTTTCGTACTCGCGGCGACACGTCGAGCACGACCGGCAGCTCCGGGACCGGGGCGCTCGTGTCGAAGGCAGTGCGGATGGCGTTCGTTTGACGACAGGGGCCGGAGTGTTCCCGCAGTGGGAGTGCTTCGACCTGCGCGTGCGTCGGGTTCACGCGGACGAGGGGTTTCAGCAGGTCAGCGCAATCGTGCGGGGAGTATCGCCTCTACCGTGATTCCCGGGTGAGCGGTGGGCGTCCGGTGTCGGTGCGGCTGCCGCTGTCCATTGGACCAGGCAATCGGGCCGCAGCTTATGGCGGATGCGGCCGAGAGGGGAAACTTCATGCGTATTCGAGCTCTCGCCCTTGTCGCTGCAACCGTGGTGTCCGTGCCGGCCCTGGCCGGTACGGCTTCCGCCGCTCCAGAGAATCTGAACGCGCCTTACGCACGTGCTGCGGCCAAGGTGGCTGGAAACGGAACGCTCCTGGCCACCAAGAACGTCGCGTCGGCGGCCCGGCTGGACGGGAGGCCTGCGGGCGACTACTGCGTGCAGGTGTCCGACCCGACTGTTGACCTGCGCGACGCGGCAGTGGTCGCCACGGTCAACAACTTCCGCGCCATGATCACCGCCATTCCGAACTCCAACTGCAATGGCCTGACCCGCACTATCAGGGTCGTGACGACCAACTACAACAACGACCCTGTCGACGTTCCGTTCACCGTCGCCGTTCTGTAGCCACCGGCGCCTGACCAATGCCCTGGCCGGTGTGCAGTCTCCCCGGGCGGTGGCCGTCGGGGTCTTTGGCCGACCCCCGAACCCACCGCTGATCCCGTCAGGTGTTCACGATCTCGTGCCAGGTTTCTGGCGTATCTGAGTCATGCCGGCCCCTGGCCGAGTGTCACTCTGATTACAGAGAGCTACTTGTCACTTCGCGACAGCTTCGGGGAGAACAGGGCCGAAAGCCGTACCCCGCCCCGGGCTCGCGAGGCGGGGTACGGGCGCGCCCCGGTTGCGCCCGTACCCCCGGACGGGGCCGCGGCCAGCACGATCGATACCACTGAAACGCATTCCAGAACAGCGAGGAGCATGCAGATGGCGGACACCGCGCAGACGACGGGCAAGCTGGAGATCGTCTCGTTCAACATCCTGCTGAAGGGCCGCGACGAACCCCAGGCACTGACCCCGTCCGAGGAGGTCGAGCTGCCCGAAGACTCCCACTACAAGCTGCGGATCACCTTCAAGGTGTCCGACGACCTGGTGTCCGGACTCAAGGCCGTCAGCACGCTCTACCGCAAGGGGATCAAGGTCTCGACGGACAAAAACATGCTCGGATCCTTCGTGCCGCAAATCGCACCCAGCGAGGTTTCACTGCCCCGCAATGGCTGGGAGCAGGCCCCCTCGGGCGTGATTGCCCGAGGCTCCTACACGGCCAAGCTCGCCCTGGTCGACGATGACGGCACCAAGCAGGCCGAACTCGAATGGGCCTTCAAGATCGTCCAGTAACCGGCCCCGAACCACATGGTTCCTCGATCCGAGTCGGTAACAGCTCGCGGCAGCAGCACCCAGTTGGGGCACAGCCAGCCCACCGTGTGGCCGAACAGCGCTTTCGCGCCGTGGGCGGTCGTCGCCTGAGGACGTGATGGCGTCTGATCAGTGGGTGGCGCACTGTTGCTTTTCCGACGCGGACATGGGCCCGGTTCGCTGGAGGATGCGGTCCGGGAAGGCTCTGCTGGGGCTGTCGACAGTGATGTTGATCCGCCAGTCGGGTACGTCCTCGCCACTTGCGGTGAACGAACCGTAGGTGCGTTCTCGGGCAGGCTGGACTTCCACCCAGGACACCTCACCGGGCTGGATCCACTCGGCAATGTCGCGCGTGTTCGTGGTAGTCCAGACCCACGGTCGCTGCTGGGCCTGTTGGGCTTGGGCGAATTGCTGGGCCATCTCGCTGGTGTCCTGCGGCCGGGCCAGGCTCGGACGGGCGAACAGGTCCTTCTGGGTCTGATTGACGCTGTCGTAGGTGTCCTCCGCGTAGCTGATCCGCCGGGTGTGTTCGATCGGGGTACGGGTGCAGTTGACGACGGGCTCCCCGACGACCCGGGTGGGGGCGTAGTAGCGGAAGCTTTTGTCGGGGGCGGCGGCGAAGGTGCAGGCGTCCGGGCCGCTGTTGCAGAAGGCGACCGCGGCTGCCAGGTCGGCGGGCTCACCGTTGAGGAACGCCTCGGCCTTGGGCAACTGCTCCTTGGGAATGGTTTTGTCCGCGCCCGGCGGTGCAGGCGCGGCTCCGGCTGATTGGGGCAGCAGACTCAAACCGACAGCCATACAGGCAACGACAGTGGCGGCGAGGGTACGGGGCAGGAACGTCATTGGCTCTCCTTGATCGTCGGGCCCGCACCACGCGAGACCTCATGTATTGATCATGGAGACGCCCAACCCGCTCGGCCCTCGGATCGCGCCCGGTTCCCCCAAATGAGGGCTCACCGTGCAGCAGGCTGCCGCTACGGCGGGGCCCCGTCCGTCGCGCGAGAAGCCTAGATACCTGGTTGCAGCGCAAGGCGGGGCTTCTCCCGAAATGCCACACCCCGCACCGAACAGTCATGACGGCCGTTCTGGGGTCACTCGTCGGTGGCGGCGTTTTTGTCCCGCAGGGGCCGCAGGCCGCCGGGCAGATCGGGGAGTTGGAAGGAGTATCGGCCCAGCACGTTGATGTGGTGGCGCGCGAGCGGGGGCAGGGCGACGTCCTCGTCGCGGACCTCGAATCCGTCGGTGCGGAGCTGGGTGAGGGCGGCGTCCATGTAGCGGGTGTTGAACAGCACGAGTGCATTGAGCACGAAGCCGAGGGCGCCGAGCTGGTCCTCCATGCCGTCCTGGTAGCGCTGGTAGAACTGCCCGTAGCGGCCGTGGAAGATCTCCCGTGCGAGGGCGTGGCGGCCTTCTTGGAGGTTGGCCTGCACCTTGATCTGGCGGCGGTAGCCGGGTTCGTCGGCCAGGCGCAGGATATGCAGGGTCTTCGCGATCCGCCCGTAGTGGGCGATCGCGTCGCCGAGCCGGGTGGGGCGGCCGTCGCGCGAGAGCATGCGGATGACGTCGTACGCGCGCACGGCGCCGGTGTGGACGGAGCCGATGATCCGAAGGATGTCCTCCCAGTGCCGTTCGATCCTGGTGATATCGACCCGGCCGCGGGCCGCATCCTGGAAGGCGCAGTTTCGTGGCGATGAGCACGTCGAGCAGGTCGAGGGCGTCGTCAACCGCTCGGGTCGTCAGGTAGACCGCAGTGGCCAGCAGCGTGGCCAGGCGCCGGGAGTCGCCGTGCCGCTTGAGCAGCGACGCCTTGCCGTCGACCCCGTACCGCGACAGCTCCGCCAGTCGCCGCGGCGGTATCGCGGACACGTCCACCTCACCCATCCCGAAGTCGGCGATCTCCTCCGCCCGCTCCAGCGCCCACTTCATCTGAGGCCCGGAGATTCGTACCGGACCCCGGCGCAACCGGTCCAGCTCCGACACCCGTCCTCCAGGCGGTACCGTCAGCAGCGAGTCGAGTACAGCCCGTTGGCCGGTACTCAGCAGGCCGTAGAGGGTGTTCCACAGCCGGTTGTTCGCCGTCTCCCGGACGCTGCCCACCAGCCGGGCCAGGCGGCTCGCCAGGGGCAGCAGCACCCGGCGCTCACGCAGCCACCCGCCCGCCGCGTCGAACAGCGACTTCGGCCCGTCGCCGGTCGTCCAGGGGGTGTGACCGAGATACGCGTCAAAGGGGCAACGGGATGATCTTGGGCGCTTAGGCCGTCGACTCGTCGTGTTCGCGCAGCATCCGCATGACGGTGGCGGGCGAGGGGTGCTGCCCCTTCTTCGCGCCGGTGGTGATGACGAGGCGCTTGGCGATGTCGCGCAGGCTCATCTCCTGGTCGCGCAGGTGCAGCGCCATGGACAACATGTCGTCGTCGGTGACCCCGGCGCCGCCGATGGTCTTGCCGCGCTTCCGCGCGCTCTCGTGGCCTTCGAGGGTGCGGTCGCGGATGTACTCGCGCTCCATGCCGGACATGGCCGCGAGCACGGTGAACACGATGCCGGACGGGTCGTGCGAGCCCTTCAGCTCTCCGGTGAGGAACTCCAGGCCGACGTCGCTCGCCTTCAGTTCCTCGGCGAGCATGGCGAGTTCGATGCCGCGGCCGAGCCGCTTGTGCTCGTGCACGACGAGGGTGACGGCGACACCGGAGGAGCGGATCTCCCCGGCGAGCTTCACGGCGGCCTCCAGCTCGGGGCGCTTGGTGGCGCGGGTGGAGATCTTCTCCGAGAAGACCCGGGTGACCCCGGCCTCGCCGAGCGAGTCGAGCTGCGCGTCCAGGGACTGACGGGCTGTGGAGGCGCGGGCGTAACCGAGGCGGACGTGTCCGACCGGTTCGGCGCCGGCACGCACGGGCCGGGGTAGTTCGGTCCACGCCGAGCCCGGCTTGCGTACGGCAGGGGTCGGCACGCTGAGCGCCTTGGCGAGCTGGGGCACCAGGCGGAACCGGGCGGTGTGGTACTGGATCGCCACCTTGCCCTTCCCGGTCCGGCATGGGGAGCCCGCGGGGGCGGCGCAGGTGGACATCGGGCAGTCGTGCGATTCCACGCGCTTGAAGTCGTCGCTCACGACCCCGGACTGTTTCATGAGGGTGTTTCAGATGTCCAGTTGTTTGCAACGACTCATGAAACATGATCGCCGCAGGTGGACGGTCAGGCGGCCGCGTGTTTCATGAGCGACCACCTATGAAACGACCGGGAGCCCCGCCCTTGGCACGACGCGCTCGATGAAGGGCGGCTGAACGAGGTACCCCGGCCTGCGAAGTGGGGAACGGTGGTCGTCGGCTGACGATGCGCCGCCAAAGAACGATCGAGTAGGCCGAGGTCACCGTGGCGTCGGTAGCGGTTGACCCATTTGGACGCGCACGCTCGAGAGACGCCCATCTCGGCTGCCACGTGTGCAATGGGTCGCGTCCGGCACCGTTCGACAAGCCGACGGCGACCTTCGACGGACAGCGGCGCATTCTTGCACATCAACGGGCAGGCTTCCTTCCTCGAAGGGGAACCGCTGCGCAGTCCCTGGCGGCTATGCGTCCCGCACGGTGGTTAATCAACGCGGGATCAGCGATTCCAGGAGATCACGACCGTGCTGCCACGGGCCCAGGCCGCTGGCGGAATTCATGTGGCCGCACGCGCCCACCAGGTTCCATCGTGCCTCCCACCGCGCCGCGAAGCCGGCGGCTGCCTCGGGGGAGCAGTACGGGTCGTCGGCGCTGCCCACCACCAGGGCCGGGCACGGCAACGGTCGTGCCGACACCTCGGTGAACGTCGCCGCCGCCCAGCGTGGAAACTCCGGCCCGCCCGGATCGGGCGGCGCGACCAGGAACGCGCCGCCTATCGGGCTTGAGGGGTTCTTGTTCAGCCAGGTGGATGCCGCCCAACAGCCCAGGCTGTGGGCTACCAGCACAACCCGGCTCTCCTGCCGGGAAGCTTCGGCGTATGCCTCCTTTACAGCGTCGACCCAGTCCTCCAGGTCAGGGGCGGACCACGAGGCAGGAGAGATCCTCACCGCCGAGGTGCCCCACTGTCGCTCCCACAAGGTCTGCCAGTGCTGCCCGTCCGAGCCATCGATGCCCGGGATGATGACGTACGCGACCACTTCCCACCACCATTTCACTCGTCGCTCCCTAGGATCGCGGGGGCGCCTGACGCAGATTCTGTTGGATGCATCAGGACTGCAGCAGTGGCGCAAGTGATCTCAAAGAAAGTAGTGCGGACGACAATGCAATCACTCGACCGGATAGACCGAGACATCCTCGCCCTGCTCCAGACCGACGGCCGGCTGACCGGCGCGGAGGTAGGGCGCCGCGTCGGACTCTCGCAGCCCGCGGCCAGCGCGCGCATCCAGCGGCTGGAGAAGAACGAGGTCATCACCAGCTACCGAGCCACCGTCGACCCCGCAGCCCTCGGTCTGAACATTCACGCGGTCATCCGGCTGCGCACTACGCACGCCCAACTCTCACGCGCCCTGGACTTCGCCTCCCGGACACCCGAGATCGCCTCCACCCTCAGAGTCACCGGGGAAGACTGCCTCATCCTCGACGTCTACTGCCCGCAGGCAGAACGACTCGCAGAAATCGTCGACGCACTTGCCCGTTACGGGCCCGTCACCACATCCCTCGTGCTCCGCGCCTACCCTCAGAAACCGCTGGCCGACGCCACGTCAACAGCGTCATGACCCGCAAAAGCTCATATGAAGGGCCTGGGTGTCAAGTGGGCATGCGGTTGCCGACGCGGCACACAGGTGCCGGGCCTGGTCGTCGTGCGTCCGGCCCCGGCTTCGGGGCCTTGGCAGCGCGTTGGTCTTGTCGGCAACCGTATGCAGACCGCGGCAGGAGAAAAAGCTTTGCGTCCGTGTTCCCCGGGTCGCTAGGGTCACTTGGCCGCAATACGGCAGGCCCATCGACGAGGAGGAGGTGTGCAGCAGATGCGCACAAGTGCTGAGCTGCCGAACCCGATTTCGACGTTCGCTACCTCACGATGGAGTCATCCTGTCCATTCACCTCACCTCACTGATCGATCCTGAGCGCGGTTCGTCCAGCCGCCGCCTTGCGTGGCTGGCGTCCGACACCGATGGATTCCCTGTCGGTTCAGCGTTCCTGCGGCTGTTCACCACGCCTGGGCAGAAGCACTACGCCGAGATGGACCTGCACGTCCACCCGTCCGAGCGTAGGCACGGGACGGGAACGCTGCTGCTGGACGCCGCCGCGCACGCCGCCCGCGAGGACGGCCGCCGTTCACTCGTGGCACAGGCCGAACCCGGCTCCCCCGGTGCGCAGTTCCTGCGCGCCAGAGGCTTCGGCCAAGCCGCGACGTTCACGTTCACCCGGCTGAACCTGGGCGACACGAACCGGTCGGCGCTCACCGCGATCGTCGAACAGGCGCATCCCGGCTATCGACTGTCCCGCTGGGACGGCACCGTCCCGGACAACCTCGCCGACACGTTCGCACTCTCCCGCCGCGCCATGGATGACATGCCGATGGGCGGCACCGACTACGGCACGGTGGACTGGGACGTGGATCGCGTCCGAGCCGTGGCCGCAGCCGTCGCCCGACGCGGCGATGTGCTGCACACCGTCGTCGCCGTCGATGAGGCGGACGGCTCGATCGCCGGATTCACCGAACTGGTCGTCTCCGGCGACGGCACGGGCGGCGGGCAGCACTACGGCACCGGGGTCCTGCCCGAGCACCGCGGGCACGGCCTGGGCCGGTGGATGAAGGCAGCAGCCATCCTGCAGGCCCGCGACTGTCACCCGGACCTCGGTTGCCTGCGCACCGACACCGCTGACGGCAACCTCCCGATGCGTGCGATCAACGACGCGCTCGGCTACTCGCCGACTCATCAGGTCATCCATTACAAACTCGACCTCTCGCCGCGGTAGCCGACCCCAGGACCGGCACAGCGCGTAAGGCAGTCCGGGGGCCGGCTGCCGGCGTACTGACTTCTCTCAGGTGTACGCCGACACCGGCCCGCGGGCGCAATCCCACTCGTCGTCAGAACCTGAGGAATGACGAGTACTTCGCGGATCTCCAGCCTGGAGCGAGCGAGGTGTGCCCCGTCGTGGAAGGCCTGCACGTGAATCGTGAACAGATCTCCCGTATCGCCCATACCGACCACCCGATCAAGTCCCCTCTGCACGACGCGTCCGTGCGTCGGCTCCTGGAAAGCGGGCTGCCCCGAGGCGACGAGCGAGTGCTCGACCTCGGTTGCGGCAGCGGGGAATGGCTCCTGCGCGCGCTGGCCGCACGGCCGCACCTGCGCGCCGAGGGCGTGGACGTCTCCGCGGACGCCCTGGCGCAGGCCAGGCAGTCGGCGCGCGACCGGGGCGTGGAAGATCGCCTTGTCCTCCACCACCAGGAGGCCGAAGACTTCGCAGCCGCACAGCCGTTCAACCTGGTGATCAGCGTCGGCGCCACGCACGCCTTCGGCGGTCTCCTGCCCACCCTTGCCGCGGCCCGCGAACACCTGGCTCCCGGCGGCCGTGTCCTGATCGGTGAGGGTTTCTGGGACCGCCCCCCGTACCAGGAGGCCATCGACATGCTCGGGGACTTCACCGACCTCGCGACAACCGTGGACCGCGTCGTTGCCGACGGGTGGACGCCGATCCGCGGGCATGTCAGTACCCGCCGCGAAATGGACGACTACGAATGGGCCTGCTGGGGTTCGCTGGCCTCCTGGGCGCTCGACCATCCGGCCGAGCCGGACAGCTCACGTGCGCTCGCCGCGTCGACCACTCACCGCACCGAATGGCTTCGCGTCTACCGGGACACCTGGGGCTTCGTCTCCCTAGTACTCCGCCAGACGCCTGATCACCGCTGATGACCACCTCTGACACAGTGCCATCCGGAACCTGACAACCGGGCTGCTCCTACTCCGGTCCCGGAACAGCTGCTGAGGCCCGGAAGGGCAGCCCCGGCGGCGGCTGAGCCGTCGTCTGGTGGCCATGTGTCACCGGACGCCGGCCGCCGGCCACCGCGAACGGGCTTGGCCCAGGTGGGCAGCGGCATGCGATCGGGTGCACCCCGGGTAGGGGGCTAGCGGCGCAGGGCGGTCTCCTGCTCGAGACGCGACAACTTCTCGGGGTTGCGCACGAAGTACAGCCCGGTGATCAGGCCGTCCTCGGTCCGCACCGCCAGGGCGCCCTCGATCTGCCCGCCGATCCGGACGATCAGTGCCGTGTGACCGTTGACCTGCGCCGACTGGACCGATGCGGAGCCTGCGATCCTGCCCAGCCCAACGGTCAGCAGGTTGGCAACGAGCGCGGCGCCCACGACGGGCGTGAGCGCGGCCTGGACGACTCCGCCGCCGTCGCTCAGGAAGACGACGTCGGGGGCGAGCCGGTCGAGCAGACTCTGCAGATCACCGGTCTCAACCGCCCACCGGAACGCCAGCAGGGCCGCACGGTTCTCGGCCTGGGACACGGCGCCACGTGGCCGGCGCGCGGCGACATGGTTCCGCGCCCGGTGTGCGATCTGCCGGACCGCGACCGGGTTCTTGCCCACGGCCTCGGCGATCTCGTCATATTCCAGACCGAACACCTCCCGCAGCACGAACACCGCGCGCTCGGTGGGCGTGAGCGTTTCGAGCACCAGCAGCATCGCCATCGACACGCCCTCGGCCAACTCGACGTCCTCGGCCACGTCCGGCGCGGTCAGCAGCGGCTCGGGCAGCCAGGGGCCGACGTAGGTCTCCTTGCGCCGGCGCAGCGCCCGCAGCCGCATCAGCGCCTGGCGGGTGGTGATCCGGACCAGGTACGCGCGCGGATCGCGCACGATGCCCGGATCGACCTCCACCCACCGCATCCAGGTCTCCTGCAGCACGTCCTCGGCGTCGGCCGCCGAGCCGAGCATCTCGTAGGCGACGGTGAACAACAGGTTCCGGTGGCCGACGAAGGTTTCGGTGGCCTGATCCGCGCCGCCGTGATCAGTGGGCGGCTCGGTGGCTTCCATGGTTCGGTCACTGCGCTCGCTCATCGCCGGCTCCCATCCGTTCTGGATCTTCTTAATGCCGCACACAAGATGCCGGTCCCGCCGGCTTCGTGACGCCCGCCTTCGGTGACATGGGTCACACCACCGCACTGTCACGCAACTCCGGCCACCGGCATCTCCTGTTCGACTTCGACCAACGACGACGTGCAAGGAGCACACCATGACCGCTCGTTTGAGTTTGCTCGGTAACCCGAACGCCACCGCGGCCAAGGCCGCCGCCCACTTCGGCACGGCGAGCAAGACGATCCTTCAGGAGTCGAGCCTGCCCGCCGCGACCCAGAAGCTGGTACTGCTGCGGGCCAGCCAGATCAACGGCGACAGCTACGCCACCGACGTCTGGGCCAAGAACGCCGCGGCCGCCGGAGAGAGCGCCACCCGCCTCAACCTGGTCGCCGCCTGGCACGAGTCCACGGTCTTCACCGACGCCGAACGCGCGGCGCTGGCACTGACCGAGGAAGGCACTCGCATCGCCGACGCCGTCGGCGGCGTCACCGACGAGGTCTGGACGGACGCCGCCAAGCACTACGCCCAGGACCAGTTGTCCGATCTGGTGATGCTCATCGCCCTGATCAACGCGACCAACCGCATGAGCGTCATCGTCCGGCAACACGGCGGTGACTACGAGCCCGGCCGCCTCGGGTAGTCGGCGAACCACGATCCGCACGACGCCACGCAAAGCACCAGCTCGGCCCCCGGACCCACGACTAAGGACACAGACCATGCAACCCCGATTCAACCTGCTGGCCAACGACCTCGGCGCCAAGATCGCCAAGAGGATCTACAACGTCGCCCTCGCGATAGTCGACTCGCCGCTGCCCGCGGACACCCAGAACCTGGTGATGCTGCGCGCCAGCCAGATCAACGGCTGCGGCTTCTGCGTCGACTACCACACCAAGGACGCCGCGGCGGCCGGAGAGAACGCCACCCGCCTCAACCTGGTCGCCGCCTGGCACGAGTCCACGGTCTTCACCGACGCCGAACGCGCGGCGCTGGCACTGACCGAGGAAGGCACCCGGATCGCCGACGCCCACCAGGGCGTGTCGGACGAGACCTGGAGTCGGGTGCGCGAGCACTACGACGACGACCAGATCGCCGCGCTGGTCTCCCTGATCGCCATGATCAACGCCAACAACCGACTCAACGTGATCGTGCGCAACCCCGGAGGCGCCTACCAGCCCGGCCAGTTCGCCGGAATGGCCAAATGACCAGCACACCGACCACCGCCCGGCCGGGATCACCCACCCCGGGCCGGCATATCAGCGCAATGACTGCATCGAAGGAGGGGTCATGAACCTCGCGCTCTGGATCACCGCCTGTCTGCTCGCCCTGGTCGCGCTCACCGGGGGCATTACGAAGTCCTTCATCCCGAAGGAGAAGCTCGCCACCATCCACGGCGCTGAATGGACCGCGGGATTCGGCGCCAATGCCATCAGGGCCCTGGGAGCCCTCGAACTCCTGGCCGCGGTCGGCCTCGTCCTGCCCAAGGCGCTCGGCATAGCAACGGTCATGGTCCCGGTGACCGCCGCTTGCTGGATCGCCCTGATGGTCGGCGCCATGGTCACCCACGGCCGCCTCGGCCAGTACAAGCTCGTAGCGGTGAACATCGTCTACCTCGCGGTCGCGGTCTTCATCGCGGTGGGCCGCTTCTAGTCGACGACCTGGCCTCGGCCGAACTTGATCAAGGCCCCGCGCTCGTCAGACAAGTCGCTCTTCCAGGACTGGCGAACGCCCACGGTGACGCTCCAGCGCGGCAGACCACTCTGGTCAGCGCGAAATTTCGGTCCCGCACGTTCTGGTGGCGACAGACGCGACATCACGGCACATACCGCCCTCTCGAGGCGAGCTCTATATCTCACCATTGCTGTCAACCAGATCGACAGATGCCCGCCGCGCCGGGCCCGTACCTGCTCAACCGCACGCGTCGACCAGCAGCTTCGCGGCCACCGCCGTCCCGTCGGTCCGGATCCGTCCGGCCACGGCCTCGGCACGCGCACGGGTCTCAGGGTTCAGAGCCGTCGCCAGCGCGACCGACAGGGACTCGCCGGTCGGCGCCGGACCGCCGTGGTCGACGCCGATGCCCAGGTCGGCGATCCGGCCAGCCCAATACGGCTGGTCAGCTGCCTGGGGCACCACCACCTGCGGTGCGCCGGCCAGGGTGGCCGTCGTCGTCGTTCCCGCCCCGCCGTGGTGTACAACGGCGGCCATCCGGGGAAACAGCGCCTGCTGGTTGACCTCGCCGACGACGAAGCAGTCGTCCCGGTCATCGAGCACATCCAGGTCCGCCCAGCCGCGAGCCATGATCACGCGGCGGCCGTGCGCCCGGACGGCCGCCAGTGCCCCCTGGGCGACGTCCGTCGCCGCGAGCATGGGCATGCTGCCGAAGCCCACGTACACCGGTGGCGCGCCGGCGTCCAGGAACGCCATCAGATCGGGCGGGAGCGGGTTGGCGTCGGGGACGATCCACGCCCCGGTCTGCACAACGTCAAAGTCCGTGAAACCAGGGGCCTGCTGCCACGGGTCCAGGACCGGGTCCGTGGCCAGCCACGGCCGACTGCCCGTGACGTAGCCGCGGACATCGTCGACCGGCGGCAGGCCGGCCGCCGCCCGGTTGGTGTTGAGCACCGCACCGAACAACTCGTTGTTGATCTCGGCGTCCAGCTCCCACAGCATGCGGTTGTCAGTCACTTCCAGCGGAAAGGACCGACCTGCGTACTCCAGCGGCCGTCGGTACGGCGAGGGGAGGGTGAGCTGCTGGAACGTCACGGACACCGAGGAGATGCCCAGCTTCTCGGCCACCGACAGCGCACCCGCCGCGGCCGGCATCATGCCGGTCGCCACCAACACGTCACATCCCTCAGCCGCCGCGGTGACGACCTCGAACTGGCTGGCGATCACCTGGGCGGCACGCTCGGGCAGCGCCGACGGCGGCGGCGCTGACTTCGTCAATGCCCGCGCCGACATACCGACCGGCACCAGCACCACCCCAACCTCGGCCAATCGCCGCTCGAAGTCCTCATCCGGCGGCGCGCACACCCGCACCTCGGCACCGAGCTCCCGCAACTGTGCCGCCAGCCCTGCCAGCGGCTCGACGTCCCCGCGTGACC
Organism: Streptomyces sp. NPDC091292; assembly: GCF_044757265.1. Classification (NCBI taxonomy): domain Bacteria; kingdom Bacillati; phylum Actinomycetota; class Actinomycetes; order Kitasatosporales; family Streptomycetaceae; genus Streptomyces; species Streptomyces sp. NPDC091292. Next base: position 47,266 of record NZ_JBIVUQ010000038.1, read on the forward strand.
CATAAGTCGACAAAAGCACATGCACGTTGCGATTCTCCCGCTATCGACGATTCCGGGCCACTTCCCGGCCCAGGCCGACGATTCTGCGGCACCACCGGGGTCTTGCCGCAAGGCCCCCAGTGCGCTAAACGTTGAGCATGGCGAGGAGCGGTTCTCCTCGCCATCGATGTGTGTTTTCGGACCGGCGGTCAGTAGGAGCCCACGTCTCCCGGGCCGACACTTGCCACTGACAGTGGACTTCATGCCCCGCCACGGCCGACGTCACCGACGCCAAGAACGCAAAGCCCTTAAAGCGCCCACCGTGCCGGTCTGTCACGTCGGCAAGATCTACCGCGAGCTGGGCAACGTCTCCCCGCATGCATCGGCCACCCGCTGGCCACCGTGCCCGGCCGTCGGCGGGTCGCCGCGGACGGCCATACCCGCGATGCCCCCCAGCAAGCCGCCGTCGACCGCATTCCTGGCAGCCGCCGGCCTCGGCGCCGCCCGCCCGCTGCTCGGTTACACCTTCGACACCCCGCGCTGCTGAAGGCACGTCACCAGGTGGGTGGGCGCCTCGCTGGTTCAGGCGGCCTGGCCGAGGCCGGCGGCGGGCAGGTCCCGCTCGCGCAGCGGAGTGAAGTCGACGTCGAGCTTCGGGTCGTACGCGTCGGGCTGGATGCCGAGCTCGTGCGTGGAGTACTCGCCGCACCGGTTGATGTGCTCGGTCAGGTACGGCGAGATGTGGGCCAGGTCCTCCGGGTCGATCTCCCACCCTTCGTCCAGCAGCTGCCGGACGATCTCCGCGATGTCCAGGGCGTTGTGGAAGATCACCGCGTTCGTGAGCAGCGCGTTGAACTTCATCGCCGTCTCCTGCTCGACGGGGTCGTTGTCGGCGATGACACCGCGGTTGCCGAAGCCGATCCACTGGGAGAACCGGTTGAACGACTCGACCTTGTTGGTCGCCGCGGTCACCCGCCGGCGAAGCGGTGCGTCGGAGAGGTAGCGCAGGAGCTGGACGGTGCGGATCACGCGGCCGACCTCGCGGAACGCGGCGTACGTGGCGTTCTTCCGCGACCCCGACCGCAGCCGCTTGAGCAGCGTGGAGGAGGAGATGGCGCCCTCGCGTACGGAGACGGCTACACGCATCAGGTGGCGGAACTGGGTCTCGATCAGGTCGAAGTCGATGACATTCTTCCCGGCCTCGCCGAACAGGGCGTCGATGTGCACGTACTCCGTGGTCTTGGAGGGCCGGTAGAAGGTCAGTTCCTTCCAATTTCTGATCCTGGGCATCAGGTCGAAGCCCAGCAGGTGGGCGAGCGCGAAGACAGGGAAGCTCTGGCCCTGGGTATCGGCGTGCACCGTGGTCGGCTGCACCTCGCTCGTGTTCTTCAGCAGGCCCTCGATGATGTAGACGGCCTCCCAGACGCCGCATGGGATGAAGTGCGTGAACAGCGCGATGTAGGTGTCCGAGACGTGGTGGTAGGCGATGCCGCCCGGCTTGCCGTACCTGACGCTCGTCTCGGAGAGCAGGTTGTCGAGGTAGGTGTCCATGTGGGTGCCGTCCGCCGCCACGGCGGTGCCGTCGCCCCACGCTTGCGAGATGTCCAGGCGGGCGTGCGCGTTGACCAGGTCGGCGATCGCCTCGTTGAGCAGCACGATCGAGAAGTGCTTGTTGGCGACGTACGACAGTTCATGCCCGGACACGCCGGGGATATGCCGGGCGGCCTCGTAGGGACCCATGTTGGTGCCCTTGACGAACGTGACGATGACGTAGCGGCCCAAGGGGTCGGTGAGCTTGGGCTCGTTGCCCGACGGCGGGCCGAAGCAGCGCCACCACTCCACCCAGTACGCGGTGCGGGCCACGATCCCCATCAGGGAACGCTCCGGCATCCGCGCCTTGATCTCCTGCTCCAGCCGCTTCGCCGAGGGCCGCTGACCGTCGGCGCGGAATGCCTTCAGCGACGGGATGCCCGTCTCCGGATCGATGACCAGGCCCTCGTTCTCCGGGTACCCGGCGTCCGCCGCCGCGGCAGCGTTCCGCAGCTTGTCCTCCAGCTGCCGACGGAAGAACTTCGCGTCGAACTCGGCGCTCTCGCCCGGCTCGGCGAGGCCGACCTCCACCAGGTAGGACCCCAGTGTCTCCTGCACTGCTTCCCAGTCCAGCAGCTGCTCGGACCAGTCGGCGTACTCCTCCGAGCCGACCACCGCGACGTCGCCGGTACGCAGCTCCTCGGCCAGCGCGGTGAAGACCATCGCCTCGAAGTGCTTGCGGACGAACTGCCCACTCCGGGTCTTGTCGACCACGGCCTTGCGCCAGTTCTGGGTGGCGAAGGAGATGTCGACTTCCTTGCCCTCCTCATCGAAGGCGGTGATGTACTCGCCTCGGGCCGCCTGGTGACGCTGGGCGTGCGCGAGCGCGTCCAGCACCCGGCTGTCCTCGCTGGTCGCGGTGAACTTCAGGTTCTCGGCACCGGCCAGGTCGAACATCACCGCCCGGTCCCGGCCAATCTGCCCGTACAACAGCACTTCCCAGAAGTTGCCGTGGTGGGCGGAGACCTTCTCGATCTGCTCGTACTGCTTGGCGAACCCGCCGAAACCCTCCACCGCCCGCGTGACCGAGCCGAGCCCGCCGACCTGCACCATCTGGGCCTTCACCAGGGCGATCACTGCCGGGGAGACTCGGCCCTGAAGCCGCTTCGCGACCTCGTCCACCGACGCCTCTTCGTCCAGGCCATCCAGCGCTTGACGGGTCTCGGCGGTCATGGCCGCCGCCTTCGTGAGCGCCTCCTGGGCCGGGCCGCCCTCGTCGATGTGCTTGAGCACGGTGTGGTAGTTCCCGATCAGGGCCTCGACGATCTCCCGCTCGGCGAGCCGGATCTCCTCCAGCTCCGCCTTGGCCTTCTTGATCTTCGTCGCCACGCGTTTGCAGAACATCGTCGCGAGGTCGTCGCGTACCCGCATCCTCGCCTTGTGCGTCAGGGCCGCGACCAGCGCGATGCGCTTGACGGGGACGAAGTCCCGCAGCTCCGAGGCATCCGCCGCGTCCGCCTCCCCTGCGAAGTCAGTGATCTTCCCGGCGGCGACACCGTCCATCCACACATCGCTGTCGCCGAGAGCGTCCAGCCATTCCAGACGCTTGGTCAGGTTCTTGAAGTGCGACCAGGTCGGGCCCTTGGCGGGCTTCTTCAACCGGTTGAACAGCGTCGTCCCGTCGCTGTCGCGCTCCTCCAGCAGGCGCATGAGCCTCGCCCGCTGAGCAGGACTCATGCGGTCGTGGATGCCCGTACAGATCGAGGCGTTCACCTCGGTGCGGATCTTCGAGGCCATCTTGTCGAAGGTGGAGAACCCCGGCAGTTCCAGCCCGGCCTCCACCACCTTCTCCAGCGCGATGTTGATCAGATCCGCCGGGCGGTTCTTCGCCGCGGCCTCCTTGCGGATCGACTGCTCGACGATCGCGCGGGCCCTGGCCTGGTCGTACGTCACGCCGACCCGCTTGCGGACCAGGCCACGGTGATGCTTGGCCGTCCTCTCCGCCCGGTAGACCGGCAGCGTGCTCTCCGGTAGTTCCACCGCCCGCCGTACGAAGTCCACCACCATCACCGGAACGTCCTCCAGCGCCGGGAAACACCCCATGCGCCGGTACGACTTCAGCAGCAGGGCCAGCAGGTGCTCGTCGCAGTCCGTGGCCTCGGCTGCCCACTCCAGTTCCTCGCGAGTCGGCGAGAAGAACAGATGCAGCTCGTGCGCGGTGATCAGCCGCTTGAACCGCGGATACGCGGTCCGCTCGATCGAAGTCACAACCCACCCCAGGCCCAGACGACGCTCAACATCACCACCAACGACACTGAGCCGAACGGGTGACGGCCCGGGCACTCAGGGCTTCAAGATCATCTCGTTGCCCCTTTGGCGTGTATCTCGGTCACACCCCTCCAGGCCCGCGCGTCCAGCCACTCGCTCAGCTCGTCCCGGACCTCGGCGAAGTCACGCCGGCCCCCGGCCTCCTGGATCTCCCCAGCGTGCGTACCGGCCGTCCCGTCACGCTCCCCGTACTCCTTCAGGCACGACGCATCGGCGATCCCCATCTGCTCGGCCAGGTACTCGGCGACCCCGCCGGCACCTGCCGCGGGTCCGGCATGAACCGGCCCAAGTAGCGCACGCTTGTCATCTGGACCGCGAACCCGAGCCGGTTGTGGGCCCGCCGCTTGGCCTGCGCCTTCTCCCGATCCGAGTCATCCAGGAAGAAGTATCGCTCCAAATCCGCACGAGACGGCGCTCCGTTGAACGCTGCGTACCGGGCTGCCTGTTGATCCGACAAGAACTCGACCGCCACCGGGGCCTCCGAAGATCGACAACATCGACCCGCGAAGGCTCCGCCGCCGATCAGCCCAGGTCAAAGTGCCGAACAGGGCCGCGAGGGCTTAGTGCACGATCTGACATGGATGTTCCTCAACCTCCGTCTCGTACCCCACCACCAGCACGTCCGGCGACTCCCCCACCGCCCGCCCCGGCGTTTCCGCATGGTGGTCCACACCATCGTTACGGGGCGCCTCACAGGGCACTACGAATGGGCGCGAAGCACTGAGACCGGGCGAATGGTGCCTGCTGTCGACCCGTGGACCTGTTGGGGGTCGGACGTCGCCGCAGCATGAACGGGTCTTGGGTCCGTGCAGCGTGAACAAAGCGCCGCCACGCACCGGAGGTGTGGACCTGCGCCGTACTGTCCGTGACCCTGGCCGGATGACACGCCGAGCCCCGCCGTTCCGGAGGATGGGAAACGGCGGGGCTCGGGGTCGTGCGGTTGCGTTTCTACAGTTCGGCGGACCGGGCGAGCGCGACCAGGCCGGCGAACGCCGAGGGGGAGACCGTCAGGACCGGGCCGGTCGGGCGCTTGCTGTCCCGGATGGGGACGACGCCCATGGCGGATGCATGCGCGGGAGCCCACTCGACACAGGCACCGCCGTTGCCGCTGTATGAAGACTTGATCCAGTTGAAAGGTTCGGTCGTGGTCGTCACGTGGTGCCCTTTCGTACCTCATTGATCATGGCGACAGAGTCCGCCTGCGGAAGCGCGTACTTCTGCAGTTGATAGTAGGCCGAAAGTGTGGGCCCCACGAAGCGGCTATCCCGTTCAAGGTGCCCCCGGTGAGCACTCTCTGCGTAGGACACGAGCGAGCGGTCCGACAGCGTCAGGACGTAGAGCGGCAAGTTGAAGGGCCTGCGCTCTCCCATGGTGAACGGTGCGATCTGAAGCATCGTGTTCGGGTGCTCCGCGAACTCCAACAGCCGGTCGTACTGCGCTCATGATCTCAGGGCTGCCAACCCATCGACGGATACAGCTCTCATCCACAACCGCATGAATCAGTGGCCGTGGTGTCCGGTCGATGGCTGCTTGCCGGTCCGCAACTATGGCAACCCGCTCGCGGGCCTGCTCAGGTGTGATCGCACCCCGCGTGACGCTGTGCTCTTCGATGGTTGCCGCGTACTCAAGCGTCTGAAACAGGCCGGGGATCACGCCCACTTCATAGAACCGGATCTCCACGGCCCGGCTCTCGTACCGGATGAACCCCGGGAAGCCTTCCAGTAACGCGCCGTACTTCATCCCCAACCACTCGCGCTCGAAACTCTCCTCCGTTCCTGCAAGCCCTAACACGACATCAGCGGCGCGACAGAAAGGCAAAGTAGCAATCTTCAGAGCAGTTTCAACATGCGAAATCTGTGTCGGCGAGTATCCCATCCGAGCACCCAACTCACGCTGCTTCCAACCGCGCTGCTCCCGCTCGCGACGGAGACGTGCCCCCAGAGCTGCCTGCGGACCAGCATCCGGATTCAGATCCTTCCGGTTCGCCATGTGCGTGGCCCCCAAATTTGTTTGCCGATACTCCAAGTTGAACTGCACTTCACCCTAGGCCACTCTGACAGCCCTTGGTAGCGGAGAGGCTACGGAGAGGAGCGGGCCATGTCCGGCAAGAACGTATCGGAACATCAGGCACCCCAACTCAGCGTCGGTGACCTTGTGTTCGACATCCGCAAGGAAGCCCTCGGAGTGGTCATGGAGACGCGTACGGGCACGACGGAAGCTCACTGCTCTCTCCGTCCGCCCAAGGGCGGTATCGAGTGGACCGCCTTGTGTGCGGACGTTCGGTCGGCGACCGTGGCGGACCAACTTCGCCCCGCTCTCGCCGAAGTGAACGAGCGCAGTAGCGGGAGTTCTCCATGGGGATGACTCGGCTGTTCCGTCACCTCTTATGGACGCTGACGCATGTGGAGTCCTTGGGTGTCCGCGCACACGTCGAGTGCGTATCCGGTTCCCCCCCGTGCGGGGCGGAACCGCCCGACGCCACGAAAGGGCTCACCCCGGACGACATCGAGGCGTGGGCCGAGTACCACTTCCGTCGCACCGGGCACCGCCGTTACGAACGCTTCATCTGCGACACGGTCCAGTGGGACCCGCCCGCAGATGTGGACCCCCTCACCATCAATGGGGTGACCACGTGACCGACCCCCATGCGTACTGGTCAGAGATCACCGCAGAGGGCCCCATCTACGGGCGAGATCACGTGGGCCGCGCGATCCTCGGACGGTTTGATTCCCCGTTCATCAAGGCTGCCCTCGACTGGACAGCAGCGCGGGCACTTCGGATCGCTGACGCACTGGACCCCGAGCCCGGCGTGGCCTGGTGTCCCGTCGGGGCACTGCGCACCGTCTCCGATGCGGTCATCGCCGAGGGCGACGTACCTACCCGCCTGCGCGAGTGGGCGGACTCGGACACCGACCGGCGTGACGCGTACCGCCAACTTCAGGGCGGGGACCCGTGGGCCCTGATCGTCGCCGATCACAGCGGGCTCTACTCGTTCACGATCTGGCCCGTATCCGCCCGTGCCAGTCCGTCCCCCTCGGCGCCGGCTCGGCGAGGCCGACACCGGAAGCACATACCCGAGCTGGTCCAGGCTGCGCCTTGAGCGCGCCCTCCCAACTGATAACCAGACAGCGGCAGTTGGGCGGGCCAACCAACCCCCGCTCCGCGCGGCAGCGTCCCCCCGGCGCTGCGGAGGATCGCGCGGGAGCGGCACCCCCTCAGCCCTGATGTGAACGATCCCCACAGGACTGAGGGAAGAGGGGCACCGCTGAGGGTCGGCGCCCCTGGCCCCGGCCGTCTCCGTCCGACGGCCGGGGCCAAACCTCCCCAGTGCGACTCCGCCCCCTGCCCCGACTGGATCGCTTCCCCAAACGTGATCACTGGCAGGGGGCGGGCACTACCGCGGTCGCGCCCCGACCAGACACAAGGCGCGCTCCTGGACCGGCACGTACGCAACCACACCCCGGAAAGCCTGTACGGGGCCCCGGAAGACGACGAGTAGCCGCCCTGCCGGACACGGCAACCCACGCCCTCAAGACCCCCCGAGGAGAAGAAATGCCGACCGTCGAACTCCCCGACGACGACACCGAGACCGAGACCGAGACCGCCGAGCCGATCAGCCCGGACGACGACGAGCACCGGTACGACACCGCCGCAGCGCTCGGCGCGTACCTGCTGCTCGTCGCGTAGTCACAACCCCCGAAAACCACCGAGGAGAAGGCGCCCCGGTGACCGAGCGGTACCAGCGCGGAGAGTCCGCCGCGTCCCTGTCTCTTTCCTTCGGGAACGTGGGGGAAAAGTGGCTCGCCGAACGGCTCTACGAGTGGGACATTCCCCGCCGGAACCGGTCCGCTGCGGCGGTCCAGCTTGGCCCTGGGGTGCCCCCGCTTCCCAAGGATGCAAGGCCCTGACATGACTTCCCCCTGCCCCGCAGAGTGGGCGCCCCTACTCGGCAGGGGGGACCGCGATCCCGTCGCATGTGGAGAGGAGGAAGGCACATGGACCAGGAAGTCACCCCCGGCACGTCCGAGGAGACCGACGCCCTGACGGTCGTCGTACTCGGCGACGCCGCCGCGCTGACGCGTGGTAGCTCGTCGTCGTCGGTGGAAGGGAAACAGACACCGTACAGCTAGACCAGCACCAAGGCGGCCCCCTGCGGGACAGATCACAACGGGGGCCGCCCCCGGTTTCACGGTGGAAGAGGTGACGAAATGGAAGACCGCAAAGCACGGTGGTACGGCGGGCGCGCACCCGGCATCCGACCCTCCGTAATGCCCGTTGGTGTGCGGCTGCTCTGGTATGACCCCGCACTGTGGGTCTGCGGAGACTGGCGGCCCGAGCACGTCCGGACCGTGAAACTTGGCAGTGCGCGAATCGCTGTACTCGGTCCGTGCTCGGCCACCGACCACGACATTGCCCGTGCCCTAACGGCCCCCGATCTTGCGGCGGTCGCGCGGACGTGGGCGGGTTCGCATACCGTTGTCCGGCTGACCGAGCAGGGCAGTGTGGAAGTCCTCGCGGACACGGGGGCAGCCTCGCCCCTCTACACGGTCAGCTCCCCGGACGGGCCGGTATGGGGGTCCAGTTCGCTCGCGCTCTCCTCGCTCGCCGGCGGACGCGTCGATACCGGCTGGCTCGCCGCATACCTGCGGGACAAGCACAGCCCCGCTGCGGACCGTAGCGCGTGGGCGGGCGTGGCCCCTGTTCCTGCCGGTCATCTGCTGACGCTCGGCACCGAGGGCGGCCCGTCGTTCACGCCCTGGTGGTCGCCGAGTAAGCGCACCCCGCGCGAGGCATCGGCAGCGCTGCGACGGGCCCTCGTAGAGGGTGTCCGCGTGCGGGTGGAGGGGGTGTCCGCGACCACCGATCTTGCGGGCATGGACTCAACCACGGTCACGCTGCTCGCCGCACAGCACGGGCCAGTTACGGGCATGACCGCGCATCCGGCGAGCATCACCAGCGGCGGAGATATGCAGTACGCACAAGCCCTGACCGTCCCGGGACTGACCCAAGCGCCGTTCCCGCTCAGCCCTCGACACCTGCCTTTCACGGCAACCGACGTGCCGTTGCCCGCAACGGACGAGCCGGCCCCGTCAACGGCCGTGTGGGCGATGCTCTCGGACCAGCTCGGCACGATGGCCGCCGCAGGCTCCGTCTGCCACCTGACCGGCGACGGCGGGGACAACCTTTTCTTGTCCACGCCCGCACATCTGGCGAGCCTCGCCCGTAACGGGAACTGGCTGCGCATGTTGGGGGACGCGCGGGACTGGGCTCGGCTGCGTCGCCAAAGCCCCGGCCCGTTGATCGCTGCCGCACTACGGGGCAACGCGTACCGGGTCGGCCGAGTGGATTTCGGGCGGCCGAAGTGGCTCGCCGCGCCCGTGCCGAAGGTGAGCACCGCCACGGGCCCCGACGCAGACACGGCATTGGTCGCCGAGCTGCGCACGGTGGCACGGTCGGCGTACTCGGAACTCCAACTCGCGGACTCGCTCAGCCTCGCGCTGCACAACCCCTACTTTGACGGGGCGGTCCTGGACGCGGTTGTCTCCGCTCCTATCGAACAGCGTTACTCGGCTCGGCGGTACAAGCCCATGCTTGCCGACACGTTCGCCGATCTGCTGCCCGACGCGCACCGCACACGGGCCGCTAAGGGGCTCATGGTCGGGGATTTCCACCTAGGGCTACGGATGAACCAGCGGCGCGTGCTCGGCCTCGCGGACGGACGTCTAGACGAGTCATTCCGAATGCTGACGGTGTGTCTGGGAACGCAGACAGGGCGTCCAAGATCGTTGTGTGACGAACAACCTGGACGCCCTGCTGA
>NZ_JBIVUQ010000039.1:0-32432 GCF_044757265.1 Streptomyces sp. NPDC091292
CGATCGCAAGGCGCCGGAAGGTCCTCGTAGCGGCGCTACGTGGGCCTTTCGGCAACGCCGCGAGCGTGCGTGCCAGGCGTCGCACGGCAGACGGGAATGTGACGACAGGCCCTACGGCTGCCCCACCCGAGTGAACACTGGATTGATGAGCGCTGACCGTCAAACCCAAGCCGTACGCTCCGCAGCGACACGGCAAGCTCTGCTCCGAGCCGGCCGCACGTTGTTCGGCCGAATCGGTTACGCCGAGGTCAGTACGGCGGCGATCGTCAGCGCGGCCGGCGTCAGCCGGGGTGCGATGTACCACCAGTTCGCCGACAAGCGCGCGCTATTCGAGGCGGTATTCGAGGACGTCGAGCACGACTTGGTTCTGCAAGTCGACGCCGCGGTGGTCGCGGCGGGACCGGTGGACCGCATCGAGAATTTCATCGTGGGCTGCCTGGCATGGCTGGACGCATCGGCCGAGCCGGAGGTTCAGCGCATCGCGCTTCTCGACGCCCCGGCCGTCCTCGGCTGGGAGCGTTCACGCGAAATCAAGTCCCGGCAGACCATCGGCCTGATGGAGAAACGGCTCGCCGGTGTGATGGCGGCGGGCCAGATCCCCCCTCAATCCACCCGGCCCCTGGCACTCGTTCTCGTGGGCGCCCTGAGCGAAGCGTCCCAACACCTCGCGAAAGGCCACGAGTCGCCCGAAGCGATCAAATCCGTGATCGTGCAACTCATCTCCGGCCTGTCCGGGAATTCCGCTCACGGGACGCATTAGCGACCACGCGGCCTGAACGCCGCACCCTGTCCGACCTGCCCGGACGGGGTGCGGCGGCCGGTGGCCGTACGGGTCAGGTGAGCTGCACGCCGCCGTCGACGTCGACCACGGATCCGGTGACGTAACCGTTGGTCATGAGGAACAGCGCGGTCGAGGCGATGTCCTCGGGCAGGCCGACGCGCGCGACGGGCACGCTGGCGATGTACTGCGTCAGCAGCCGCTCCCGCACATCCGTCGGGACATCATCGAAGGCTGGGGTCTCGACCAGGCCGGGGGCGATGACGTTGACCCGGACCGGGGCCAGGTCGACGGCGTTGGCTTTGCCGAAGGACTCCAGGGCGGCGTTGATCGCGGACATGGTCGGGCGTCCGGGGCCGTGTTTGCGGCTCGCGATGCCTCCGATCAGGACGATCGAGCCGTCCTTGGCGATGCGGTCGGCGGCGGCCCGTACGCCGTTGTACGCGCCCCAGAATTTGGTGTCCATGAAGGCACGGGCCTCGGCGGAGTCGAGTTCCCGGACGGTGCCGAGGGCGGTGGCGCCCGCCGATATCGCCAGGTGGTCGAAGATGCCGACGCGTTCGAGGAGAGCGTCGATCGAGGCGGCGGAGGTGATGTCGACCTGCTCGGTGGCGATTTCGGCGGGCACGCTGCCCGCGGTACGTGCGGGGTTGCGGCTGGCCGCGGTCACCCGGGCTCCGGCGGCCAGGGCGTGCTCGGCGATGGCGAGACCGATGCCGGAGGTGCCGCCCATCACGACAACGTGCTTGCCGGCCAGGGAGTTGGCGATGCTCATGAGCGAAGTCCTGTTCTCGGGTGGGGGCCGTCATCCGGGCGGACGGTAGCCCCCGGCGCCTGCGGATCGGTTTAGCGCTACGCCGACACCGGCGGCGGTGGGACACGCATCCGCTGACCGATTCAACTGCCGGATCCGCCCTCGCTCCGGGGCGGCCGGCCGGTGCAGGTGGCGCGACCGAACGTGCCCGCGGCGGTGGCGCTCTGGACGTGTTGCCCACGGACGGCGAGCGTGCAGCGGGCCTGTCCGCCCTCCTGGCTGAGGACGATGCTGACGATCGGGTCCTGACCGAGCGGCACGTCCACGGTCGTGCGCCTACGAGTACCAGACGCGTGCCGACGGCTTCGCGGCCGACCTGTTCCGCAAGACATCGCCGGAGGGCCGTGCCTGGCAGTTCGGGTACGACACCTTCGGCAACCTGAAGACGGTCACCGACCCGAAGGGTGTCGCGACGGCGACGCCGGGTGACTACACCACGGCGTACGAGTACAACACCTACGGCGAACTGACCAAGGCGACGGACGCCAACAGCCACGTCACCACGTACAGCGGCTTCGGACCGACGGGCGACCCGACGACCATCACGGACCCGAAGAGCAACGCGTCGACGTACGAGTACGACGAGCGGGGTCAGGTCACCAAGGTCACCGACGCCAACCTCAAAGTGACGACGCAGACGTACGACACCTTCGGCCGCGCCAAGGTCGCCACGGCGCCCAGGGACCAGGCGGCGGGCGACCTGATCACGACCACCAAGCGGGGCTACGACAAGGACTCGCTGGTCACGTCCACCACGGACGCGGAGAACAACGCGACGCTCACCACCTATGACGAGCGCGGCAAGAGGACCCAGGTCAAGGTCCCGCACGACGGCACGTCGACCGTCACGTACCGGACGACGAAGTACGAGTACGACCAGGTCGGCAACGTCAGGGCAAGCAGACCAAGCGGACCCTGACGTCGGCGGGCGGCTCCTCGGACCGCACGATGACGTGGCAGTACTACGCGGACGGCTCACTGAAGTCCCGGTCGGACGACGGTGTCCCCGTGGGCAGGTCGGTTGTCCTGGTCGACAACTCCGACGGTCAGAACACCACGAAGACCGGCACCTGGACGAAGGGCGACGTCACCGGTCAGCAGGGCTACAACCATGAGACCCACACCGCCGGTACGGGCGCGGACGCCTTCACCTGGACACTCAACATCCCTAAGGACGGCACGTACGTGGCGACCGTCGACCAGAACGCGACCGTGAACCAGGGCACATGGGGCCCGTTGGGCTCCTACGCCTTCAAGCAGGGCAACGACGCCAAGCTGCAACTGTTCCAGAACAGCGGTGGTGTGGTGGTCGCGGACGGAGTGAAGCTCGTCCGGGACACCAGCGGCGATCCGGTGGACAAGGAGAAGACCGACTTCGCCTACTCCTACGACCTCAACGGCAACCTGACGCAGATCGACGACACCTCGTCGGCCGCGAAGATCGACACATACGCGATCACCTACACGGGCCTCAACCAGGTCCAGAAGGTGACCGAGTCGCTGTCCGGCACCGAGAAGAAGTCCACGGCGTACACGTATGACGCGGACGGCAAGCCGGACAGAGAAGAGGAACGCCGACGACCACGCGGCATACCTGTCGTCGACGACCGACTACACCTACGACCCGGCCGACCGCCTGGCGAAGTCGGTGAAGACCGGCAACGGCGCGAGCACCGAGACATATGTGCGTCCCAGAAGATGGACGACACGGGCGCGATGAAGTCCATGACGTACACCTTCGACCCGCTCGACCGGACCGTGTCGAAGACGTCGGACAGCAAGATGACGGACTTCGCATACCTGGGTCTGTCCACCGAGGTCCTGGACGAGAGGGTCGCGGGCGAGCTGACCAAGTCGTACCAGTACAGCCCGTGGGGCGAGCGTCTGTCGCAGGTCACGCACAAGAGCGCCGACACGACGGAGGACGGCTACTACGGCTACCGGTACAACGCCAAGCGCTGGGACACCCAGTCCGGCACGTACGACATGGGCTTTCGTGACTACAGCCCCGGGCTGAACCGCTTCACCACCCGGGACATGTACACCGGCGCCCTGGCCGACATGAACTTCGGCACCGGGCGGCACGAAGACCGCCGCGAAGACGGCCACGAAGAAGCTCGGCGGCGGCTGGCTGACCGCGGTCGATGTCTTCCTGAACGGCATCGGCTGGAACACACCCACCGCGGCCAACGGGACCACCTCGGAACCGGGAGCCAAGCCGGACCCCGGACGACAAGAAGGAGTGGCGGCCGGGGGACACCCTGTACCCGTTCACCAGGCAGGACTGCTCCAAGACTCGCAAGACCATGGTGTACTGCATGCCGCTGGATTCCCAGGGGCGGGCCCAAGGCGCCATCGCGGAGCTACACGGAAGAGGACGTCATGGAATGGGTTGACGAAATCGTCTCCCTCACTCGCTGGGAACCGGAGCGGCGGGAGGTGGACTGGAGCGGTATCGAGGACGAGTTCGGAGCGCGGCTTCCGGTCGACTTCAAAGAGATCTGTGAACTGTTCGGCCGCGGTGCCTTCAGTGGCTACCTGGAAGTCCTGTCGCTGGACAGCGCCGACCCGGAAGGCCTGGTCGGGAGGTGGAAGTCGCTGCGGGGGCGATGGGAGAGCGAGCAGATGAGTTCACTCTTCGAGCCCTACCGGGTTTTCGAGGAGAGCGGACTCATTCTCTGGGGAAACTCGATGACGGAGGCCCAGTACTACTGGCTGGCCGACGCGTCCAAGAGCCCTGAGGAGTGGCCGATCATCGCCAGGACCGATCCTCTGGAGAAGTGGCACCGGTTCGATCTCTCCACCTCGGAATTCATCTATCGGGTCATCGCCGATCGAGATTTCCGCCCGTTCTCGATTGCGGGAAGGGTGAAGACTCCGTCCTTCTATCCCTATGGCTGACATGGCTGACATGGCTGACACGGCGGAGCGGCTGAACATCCGCTGACATCGTGCTCCCGTGCGCATCCGCGGCGGAAGCGCGAGGAGGACTCCTCTTGGCTGTGGCCATTCTGGGACATTCTCCGCAGATGTGGGTGGGCAGGCATGGTCGTGACCATGGTTCTGGCGGTGGACATCCGCAGGGCCATTGAGCAAGGCAAGGAGCGTCCATGATGCGTACCAACCGGAAGATCGCCGCCGTACTCGCCGCCACTGTGGTGCTTGCGGGTACTGCCGGTGCGGGAGTCTCACAGGCTTCGTCGCCGACGGGCGGGAGTGTTGCCCCCTCCGCCTGCCGTCCGGCCAACCACACCGCGAAGATCACCGAGGCGACGAACAGCGCCGGGCACCGTCACTACCGTGTCACCCTTACCGCGCCGCGCGGATACGAGCCGTGCAGGCTGGCCGGTTCGCCCACCGATGTGCGGTTCTCGCACCGCGGCTCGGACACCGGGGTCACCGCCGGCCGCTACGGCAGCCAGCGGACCGTGGTGACCTTCGGTCCGGGCCACCCGGTGCACTTCGACATCCAGGTTCCGAACCACCGGCGCGGCATCCGCGCGAACGCGGCATCGTTCACGCTCCGCGCCCCGGGTGGGCAGATCCCCGGTACGTCGTTCGCCGAGGGCAGGCTGAAGGTGGCCGCCGGCACCCTCGTCGGTCCGGTCGAGCGCGGCGCCTGAGCGGGCGTGAGGCGGCGTCACGTGGCAGGTGACGCCGCCTCTCATGTACTCGCTTCGCGGGGTTGGTCGGCAGTCCGGTCTAGCGTGCCACGTCGTCCCCGAACCGTGCCTCCTTCTCCGGTGCGCCCAGCGCGCGCGGCCCGAATGATGTGATGTTGGTCGTGGTCAGGCCCGACTTGGCGCCGCGCAACACCCATACCGCGCCCGAGTCCGAGTAGGCACCGTCCTCGTAAGGGGTGGCCACGACCAGGTCGGCGCGGTTGTTGGCGTTGACGTCGGCGAGGAGCACGGTCCGGCCGAAGTAGTCGCCTTCCTCGGAGGCGCCGGGCACGCCCGGGGTCGACTGGTGGAACGCCTGCGCGCCCTTGCCGGTGAGACCGGCCGCGCCACCCTTGAGCAGGACGACGGCGCCCGCGTCGCGGATCCGGCCGATGTCCTCGCCGGGCACACCCACGGCGACATCCGGGTAGCCGTCGCCGGTGACGTCCCCGGCGGCCAGGGAGTAGCCGAACAGGTCACCGGAGTTGACGTCGTGGTCGCCCGCCTCGCTCACCCCGGGGACGCCCGGCGTGTCCTGGGTGATCTTCGCCGTACGGGTGGAGGGGCCGGAGGCCGAGCCGTAGACGACCCGGATGGTGCCGGCCTCCCAGTCGCGGTCCTCCGAGACCTGGCTGACCTGCATGGCGATGAGGTCGCCGTATCCGTCCCGGTCGACATCGGCGACGATCCCGCCGGTCGTGTAGTGGCCGGTGGTACGGGAGGTGTGGCTGAGGCCGTTCTTCCCGCCCGCCCAGAAGCGGGACTTGCCCTGCGTGTCGTCGAAGCTGTGGGTCGTGACGAGGTCGTCGGCGCCGTCGCCCGTCATGTCACCCACGGCGAGCGCCTCGGGGTTGTCCCCGTCCGGGAACGTGAGGGTCTGGGTGGAGACGGGAACTCCGGCGCGGGAGAAGGGGCCGAAGCGCACCTGAAGGCCGTCGGTGCTGTTGACCACCAGGTCGGTGTGGCCGTCGCCGTTGATGTCGCCCGTCGCGGGGGTCGGGGTCGGTGCCGGGAGGGCGGCGCCCTTGGTCAGGCCCTTCGGGGAGCCCCAGAGCACCGCCGGGGCGGTGAAGTCGCCGACGACGAGATCGGTGTAGCCGTCGCCGTCGAGGTCACCGGTCGTCGTCGTGCGGCCGAAGGCACCGTACTTCTCGACGGCTCCCGGCACACCCGGAGTCGCCCGGGTGAGCAGCGCGGGGTGCGCGGTGCCGGTCCCCGTGGCGGAGCCGTACAGGACGGCGATGTAACCCGCCTCCGCGAGGCCCGAGACGGTGCCGCCGGGTGCGGTGACGGCGAGGTCCGCGTATCCGTCACCGTTGAAGTCGGTCAGCGGCCTGGCGCTCTTGGCCGCGGCCGGTGCCGCGAGGGTGCCGGACACCGCCAGCGAGGCGGTCAGCAGGACGGCCACCGTGGCGGCGGGGGCAGCTTTCACGCTCCTGGGAGGGCGGGGGAGGGCAACGGCCCGGCGGGTGCGGTGAGACATCGGTGTCTTCTCCAGGGCGTCGTGTCGCCGGGCAGCCACAGCATGTCGGCGGGCCCGGCAGTTTGCCTGCTGTCTGTTGGTCGTTCACCTTGACCGCCAGGGCGGGCCAATGGTTGTGGTGCTCGTACCACTTGGGGGATGTGGCGTTCTTCCTCCCCGACATCCCGGGTTCAGGAGGTTCTTTCCAGGTGCTCGCCTGGTGATCATCCGCCGAGTACACGATCTTGGCATGGACATAACGACTCGGTCGGCCCGTCGTCTGCGTACCTCGTCGGCGATCGCCCTGACCGCATCCCTCACCGCCGCTGTCACCGTGCTCGCCCCCGCGCCGGCGGCGCTCGCCAAGTCCAACGCTGTGCCGACGTACGAAGTCAAGATCAACCTGACCACCGCCGCACTCGACTCGTCCCACAACCCGACATCGGCCGTGAAGTCGGCCTTCGGCATCACAGGCTCCGCCAAGGTCCGGTCGTACGAATACTTCGACACCGACGGACTCGACCTCGACGCGGAGGGCTGGAGCGTGCGCCTCCGCCACAAGTCGGGCTCGTCCTTCGAGGAGACCTACAAGAAGCGGTTCCCCGTGGTCAACGGCAACATCGACGCCGCTCTGAACACGGCGAACGCCGCCGGGTTCGACAGCAGCGACACCAACTACGACGCCGAAGTGGACTGGGGCTACGCCAAGCAGACCCTCAGCTTCTCCAACGAGAAGAGCCACAGCGCGAGCGGTTACTCCGGCACGTCGATGCCGTCGAGCAGCACCGCCCGCACCTGGCTGGTCAACGACACCCCCGGCAAGCTGGACGACTGGCTCTCCAGCGGTTGGGGTTCGGACGTGCTCACTGCCTCGCGCGCCCACGGCCCGGTGACCTCGCAGGTCTGGTCGGGCGCGTGGGAGTCCTCCGACGACGCGAGCGTCGAGGTGGTCCCGGTCGTGGGTGCGAGCGGGACCGGCACCGAGTACGTCGTCGAGCTGTCCTTCAAGACCGACGATTACGCCGACGCCGCCCAACTGCACAGCGACGCCATCGCGGTCGCCGAGGCGCGGGGCTGGTTGTACCGCGGCGACGTCCTCAAGACACAGTTGATCCTCGGCCGCTACTGATCGCCGAAGCCAGGAACCGGATTTCCGCGAACCGGAATGCCAGAAACCGGATGGTCAGGCGCCGCTCGGCTGGATCATCTTCCGGCCCGCCGTGCTCCCGCCGTCCACGGCGATGGACGCGCCCGTCATGTACGGGAAGTCGTCGGAGGCGAGTCCGAGTACCGCCTGCGCGATCTCCTCAGGTTCGGCCATCCGCTCAAGACCGTCGACGTTCAGCGGGCCCCACGCCTGTTTGTATGCGGCCCATTCCGGGTCCGGGATTCCGGGAGGGCGGACAAAGGGGGTGTCGGTGGTGCCGGGCAGCAGGGCGTTGATCCGGATTCCCTTGGGGCCGTAAGCGAGGGCCGCGGCCTTCACGATGCCCTGTACCGCCCGCTTGCTGGCGGTGTACGCGGCGCCGTTCGGGCGGGCCTGTTCGGCCGCGGACGACGAGGTGCAGATGATGACACCGCGCCCCGCCCTGAGCAGGTGCGGAATCTCGTACTTGATGGCCAGGAACACACCCCGGGCGTTGGTGGCCTGGACGTCGTCCCACTCCTCGACGCTCATCTCATGGGGCAGTTTGCCGCCGCCGATGCCGGCGTTGTTGAAGGCCACGTCGATGGAGCCGTAGCGACTCGCGACCTGGTCCACGAACCTCTGCACCTGGGCGGCTACGCGGACATCGGCCCGCATGTATATGGCTTCGCCGCCCGCGTCCCTGATCTCCCGCTCGACCCGGCGCCCCCACTCGACTCGCCTCCCGCAGAATCCGACACGGGCACCCTCAGCCGCGAACGCCTTTGCCGCCGCCCTGCCGATGCCCGATGTGGCACCCGTGATGAGCACCGACTTTCCCTGGAAACGGCCGCCTTCGCCCCGGGAGCCGGCCTCGGCACCGACGGCGTGTGCGGTGGTGTCGAAGGCCGCGCCCGCCAGGCCCACGGCGACCGCGCCACCCAGGAGCGACCGCCGTCCCGGACCCACATGTGCCGTGTTCGTTCCGGTACTCGTCCGCGTATGCGTATCCATGACGATCACGCTCGCACCCGGTACCGGGCGCCGGGTTCCGTCCGCCGGCCGGACATCGGGCCGGTCGGAGGAGGCGGCCTCCTGCCATGGCAGGACCCCGGGGGACGGGCGCCCGCCTATCGTGGGCCGGGTGAACCGACGTTGGATCGAGACCGCGTTCGACAGCAGGTTCGCCATGCTGCGGGTCCTGGTGCTGGCCGGTGTCCTGATCGGTGACCTTGTGCTGTTGCAGCGGCCGTCCGGGGCACGTGACTGGGGCTTCGCCGCTGCCGGGCTCGTGGTGTGCCTGGCCGCGAGCAGATGGGTGTGCGGCTCGCTCGTGGCGCAGTCGGCGCTGCTGGTCGCCGCGCACGCGCTGGGCGCGAGCATCGTCTCGTCGCTGAAGGTGCTGGCCGCCGTCACGCTGTTCGAGCTGGCGGTACGGCAGTCCGGGCGCCGCCTCGCCGTCGGTGCGGCGGCCCTGGCGCTCGCCGTCGCCGCGAACCGTCTCGCGGACCTGCCCGGCGAACTCCCCTCGGTGCTCTACAAGATGGGCATCGTCGCCGGACTGCCATTGCTCCTGGGCGCGTACGTACGTGTGACCCGCGACGCCGCGTCGCGGGCCCGTGAGGACGCGCGGCAGCAGGAACTCCGCGCCGGACAGCAGGTGTTGGCCGCCCGCACCGCCGAGCGCACCGCCGTCGCGCGCGAGTTGCACGACCTGGTGGCTCACCATGTCTCCTCGATGGTGCTGCGCGTCGGCGTCGCCCGGCATGTCGTCGCCGACACCGGCACCACGGACCCGCGGATCACCAGCGTGCTGGACGATCTACACTCCAGCGGCAGCGCGGCACTGACGGATCTGCGGCGCCTGGTCGCCGTACTGCGCACCCAGGACCGCGCCGGTCCCGACACCGGCTCCTTGGTCGCGCCCGGCGCGCTGTCGGCCGCCTTGGATTCGGTGGTGGAGCAGAGGCGCCGGACCGGTCTGGCCGTGTCCGCCTCCGTGGACCCCCGTATCGCACGGCTCGACGCGGTGCGCGGCCTCGCGGTGCTCCGCCTGGCCCAGGAGGGCCTGGCCAACGCGGCCAGGCACGGCGGACCCGGCACACACGCGAGTCTGGCCGTGCGGATGGACGACGACGTTCTGCATGTGACGATCGAGGACGACGGCGCCGGGAAGGGCGTACCGCAAGCCCCGGGCGCGGCCGTCGACGGGGCCGGAAAGGCCGGACGACCTGCTCCGGACCTCTGCGGACACGGCTTGATCGGCATGCGTGAACGCGTGGATCTCCTCGGCGGCCGGCTCGACGTGGGCCCCACGGCCCAGGGTTGGCGGCTCGTCGCCGAACTGCCCACTCTCGCACCGGACTTGGAGCCCCAGCTGTGATCCGCGTCCTCGTCGTCGACGACCAGCAACTTGTCCGCATGGGGCTGCGGATGCTCTTCGAGCAGACCGAGGACGTCGAAATCCAGGCCGAGGCGGACAACGGCGCCGAGGCGGTACGCCTCGCCGAACGCCTCACCCCCGACGTCGTCCTCATGGACCTCAGAATGCCCGGCATGGACGGCATCACGGCCACCCGCCGCATCCTGGCGGCACGCCCCGCCACCCGGGTCGTCGCCCTCACCACCTTCGACGACGACGATCACCTGTACCCGGCTCTCGCGGCCGGAGCCTGCGGTTTCCTCGTCAAGGACACCCCGCCGCCCGAACTCCTGGACGCCGTACGCCGGGCCGCCAACGCGGAGGCGCCCTTCAGCCGGGACGTCCTCGACCGGCTCGTCGCCCGTGCACTGGAGACCCGTACCGCTTCCGGCACCCCCGAGGGCATCCCGGCGCCGGCCGTCACCCCGCGCGAGCGGGAGGTACTGGGCCTCCTCGGAGCGGGCCTGTCCAACAAGGAGATCGCCGACCGGCTGCATCTGGGAGTCACCACGGTCAAGACACACGTGGCGAACCTGATGGCGAAAACGGGCCGAGACAACCGCATCCGACTCGCCATTCTGGCCGTCCTCACCGGCATCACTCCGGACTGAACCCGGCATCACTCGGGGCTGATCGGCCTGCCGCAGCGGCGCGTGGCCGGGATTCCGGTTAATGGTGAGAGGTTCGCCCGGACGGAGGGGGAGTCGTCCCGCAGGGGGAGGGTGAACATGGATGACCTCAAGTGGACGCGCTCCGCGACGACCTCTCCTCCGGCCGGTGGAGCGAGCGCAACCGTGACCTCGTCGCGCTCAACGCGGCAGAACTCGGCCTCCGCCTCCTCGTCGCCTGAACCGGCGATTTCCGGCCGCGCGAGCGCCCGCGGCCCCCACCGGCAACTGCCCGATGTCTTGACAGGTTCAAAATTGAAGAGCAATTTGTGGGAGCGCTCCCACACCTCGGCTCCGCCTCCGCAGCCGACGCGCCATCCGCTCGACCCGCACTGCGCACTCCCTCCACCCCCTCCCGGAGGACCGCCCTTCCGGGACGTACGAGAAGAGGAGCACAGAGCCGCATGAATCGGTGTCAACGCGCCCTGTTCGGGCGCAGATCCGGAACCCTCAGATTCGGAACACCCAGGCCCAGAGCACTCAGGTTCGGAACACTCAGGTCCGGTTTCATACCTGGGCTCGGAACCGGGACGCGGCGCAGGGCCGTCGGGCTCGGGGCCGCTCTCGCCACCGTGGCCGCGCTGGCCGTCGCCGTGCTGCCGGGACAGGCGTCCGCCGCCGCCCGGCTCGACAACCCCTACGCCGGAGCCACCCCCTACGTGAACGCGGACTGGTCCGCGAAGGCCACCGCCGAGCCGGGCGGCAGCGCCATCGCCGACGAGCCGACCTTCGTATGGATGGACCGCATCGCCGCCATCCAGGGCACGAGCGGCGCGAAGGGCCTGCGCGCGCATCTCGACGCGGCTCTCGCCCAGCGCGCGAACCTGTTCCAGGTGGTCATCTACGACCTGCCGGGACGCGACTGCGCCGCCCTCGCCTCCAACGGCGAACTCGGCCCGACCGAGATCGGCCGGTACAAGACCGAATACATCGACCCGATCGCCGACATCCTCGACGACCCGGCATACGCGTCCTTGCGGATCGTCACCCTCATCGAGCCGGACTCGCTGCCCAACATCGTCACCAACGCGGGCGGCACCGCCGGGTCCACCGACGCCTGCGTACAGATGAAGTCGCTGGGCAACTACGAGAAGGGCGTCGGCTACGCGCTGCACACCCTGGGCGCCATACCGAACGTGTACAACTACATCGACGCCGCCCACCACGGCTGGCTCGGCTGGGACTCCAACATGGCCCCGTCGGTGGACGAGTTCAAGAAGGCTGCCACATCGGAGGGCGCGACCGTCGCCGACGTGCACGGTTTCATCGTGAACACCGCCAACTACTCGGCACTCAAGGAGCCCTACTTCAAGGTCACGGACACGGTGACCGGCACCACCGTGCGCCAGTCCAAGTGGGTCGACTGGAACTACTACGTCGACGAACTCTCCTACGCGCAGGCCCTGCGTTCCCTGCTGATCAGCCGGGGCGGCTTCGACGCGAACATCGGCATGCTGATCGACACCGCCCGCAACGGCTGGGGCGGCACGGCGCGGCCCACAGGCCCCGGTCCGACCACGAACGTGGACGCGTACGTGGAGGGTTCCCGGGTCGACCGGCGCATCCACGCGGGCAACTGGTGCAACCAGAGCGGCGCGGGCATCGGCGAGCGGCCGGTAAGCGCGCCCGCGGCCGGTATCGACGCCTACGTGTGGGCGAAGCCGCCCGGCGAGTCGGACGGCAACAGCCAGCCCATCGCCAACGACGAGGGCAAGGGCTTCGACCGGATGTGTGACCCGACCTACACGGGCAACGGGCGCAACGGCAACAACCTGACGGGCGCGCTGCCGAACTCGCCGCTGGCCGGTCACTGGTTCTCCGCGCAGTTCCGGGAGCTGGTCAGGAACGCGTACCCGCCGCTGGACGGCAGCGACCCGGGCGGTCCCGGCGGCGACACCCAGGCGCCGACCGTGCCGACCGGCCTGACGGTGACCGGCACGTCCCGCTCCAGCGTGTCCCTTTCCTGGACGGCGTCCACCGACAACACCGCCGTGAGCGGTTACGACGTCTTCCGCAACGGCGTCCAGGTCGGCAGCACCACTACATCAACCTCCTTCACCGACAACGGACTTGAGGCATCCACCGCGTACAGCTACCGGGTGCGCGCGCGGGACGCGGCCGGAAACACCTCGGCCCTCTCGTCGGCGGTGACCGGGACCACCACGGCGGGCGGCGGCACCGGCACGGGCGCGCTGAAGGTCCAGTACAAGAACAACGACACCTCCACCACCGACAACCAGATCCGGATGGGTCTGCAACTGCTCAACACCGGCAGCTCGGCCGTGGACCTCTCGAAGGTGACGGTGCGGTACTGGTTCACGCCGGAGGCCGGCGCGAGCACGTTCGGGACATGGTGCGACTACGCCGTCGTCGGCTGCTCCACCGTGAAGCTCGGCGTGAAGTCCGGCGGCAGCGCGGCCGGTGCGAGCCACTATCTGGAGGTCGGTTTCGCCGGCGGAAGTGTCGCCGCCGGCGCCTCCACCGGCGAGATGCAGTTGCGCATGGCCAAATCGGACTGGTCCAACTTCGACGAGAGCGACGACTACAGCCACGGCACCGGCACCACCTATGCGGACGCCACGAAGATCGGTGTGTACGTGGACGGCGTCCTGGCCTGGGGCACCGCACCCTGACGCCGGCGGGAGAGGGCGGCACAGGAAATCCGGGGGAGCCGCCTTGCGAAAGAGCCGGGGCCGCCGGTACGGGAGGATCCCCGTACCGGCGGCCCCGGCGGTCGCCGAACTGCCCGGCCGCACCCCACGGACGTGCCGCGTTCACACACCCCCGCGGCCGAAACGCAGCCTGATCGTGCGGGACTCGGGGCGCAGCGCGTACTCGGGCCACACATCGGGACCGCAGGCCCGGGAGCCGAGGCCGTGTTGCGCCGCGTCGACGATCAGGTGGCTCGTCGTGGAGTGCGGCAGCTCATGGGGATGTTCCGCTTGCGCGATCTCCTGCGGGGTGTGCCGGCTGAGGGTGAAGCCGGGGCGGCGTCCGTGTGTGTCGGGCAGGGCTGCCATGTGCAGTACGTCGGTGTCGCCACTCGTCAGTGTCAGGCGGCGCAGTGCGGAGCGGTGGCCGGTCTCCTGGGGGCGTGCGTAGGCCACCGAGAGGTCGCCGATCGTGGACGAGAATCGGCCGGTGCGTGCCGCGCGCAGACTGTCGGGGTACGACTCGAAGGGGCCGAGGCCGAACCACTCGGCGCCGTCGACGGGAGCCGAGCCGTCGGGCAGATCGAAGCGCACCCCTATCCTCGGCCACACGGTCCGCCACCCGCGCGAAGGCTCGATCTCCACCCGCAGTTCGAGTTCGCCGTCTTCGAGTGACCAGATGGACTCCACGGTCACGGACAGGGCGGAGTGGGCGGCGGAGACCCTGTCGACCGTGCGGAGCGCGTCCGCCGCGTGCTCCACGGACAGCCGTCGGGTGGTCAGCCGGTGGAGGCCGTCGCGACGCCACAGTGCGGCATGGGAGACCCCGGCGACTGCGGCGTCGCTCTCCGCGACCTCCTGCGACGCGCCTTCGTCGTTGTCGGTCGGCGCACGGAACAGTTCCAGGCGTGGGCCCGCCATGGCGCGGCCCGCGAGCCGGACGAGAGACCCGCCGACGAACTCGGCGATACCGAGCGTCGATGTTCCGTCTCCGGCCAGGCAATCGGTCCGCCCGTCGGCCCGCCCGTCAGTCCGCCAGTCGGTTCGGACTCGCACAGCGGGGACGGGACGGCGTACCGAGCGGTCCAGTTGGGCGGTGGCCATTATGTGCCCCTCCTGTGCCCAAGCGGTTGACGTCGCCAGTACCGCGTCGATCGTCAGCCACGTCTCGGCGTGCGGCGACACCGCGATCGGCGGCAGCGGTACCCACCCCGAGTCGCCCGCCGCGACGGACGGAACCTCCAACTCCCCGGAGTCCACCGGCACACCGTCATGCTCTGTCCGCCAGCGGAAGCGTAGGTCGGACGTGTCCGCCGTATGCCGCAGGTTCGCGACCGCCACCTTGCCGCCGTCGCGGTCGAAGTCGAAGCGGACCGGCGCGACGACCGCCTTGAACTCGTGGAGGCTGGGCGTCGGCACGTCGTCGCTCAACAGCATGCCGTCCATGACGAAGTTGCCGTCGTGGACGACCTCACCGAAGTCGCCGCCGTACGCGTAGTACGGCGTCCCGTCCGGCGCGGTGGCCAGGATGCCGTGATCGCGCCACTCCCACACGAAGCCGCCGTGCAGCCGCGGATACGCGTGGACCAGCGCCTCGTACTGGTCGAGCGCCCCCGGCCCGTTGCCCATCGCGTGGGCGTACTCGCACAGCAGGAACGGCTTGGTGCGCTGCCGGGCACCCTGCGAGGGAGTGCAGCCGAGCAGCGGGGCACGTGAGCCGTCGGTGCCGATCTGTTCCGTCTCCAGGACGGACGCGTACATGCGCGAGTAGACGTCCGTGTACTCGCCCGTGTAGTCACCTTCGTAGTGGACGGGCCGTCCGGCGTCGCGGGCGTGCACCCATGCCGACATGGCGGCGAGGTTGCCCCCGGTGCCCGCCTCGTTGCCGAGCGACCACATCACGACGCTGGGATGGTTCTTGTCCCGTTCGACGGTGCGCTCGATGCGGTCGAGGTAGACGCCTCGCCAGGCCGGGTCGTCGCTCGGATTGCCGACCCAGTCGACCTTGTCGAAGCCGTGTGTCTCCAGGTCGCATTCGAGGGCGACCCAGAATCCGAGTTCGTCGGCGAGGTCGAGCAGCCGTGGGTGCGGCGGGTAGTGGCTGGTGCGGATCGCGTTCACGTTGAACCGCTTCATGCGGGCCAGGTCCTCGCGGGCGTGTTCCTCGTCGAAGACCCGGCCGCGCTCGGGATGGGCCTCATGGCGATTCACCCCGTGGAACACGACACGGCGGCCGTTGACCAGGAACTGGTCACCGCGGATCTCGACCGTGCGGAAACCGACCCTGAGGGAGACGGTCTCCGCACGCGTCGACACAGTGGCGTCGTACAGGCGGGGCAGCTCGGCCGACCAGGGCTCCACGCCGGTGAGGTCGAAGGCGGCGACGTCGGCGGGCGTGGCCCACACCCGCTCGACATCCAGCTCGGGGATGCGCAGGGTCACCGGGAAGGCCGTCGCGTCGGCGGAGATCTCCGCCTCGACGCGCCCGCGCCCGTTGTCGTAGCCGGTCCGCAGCCAGACGTCCTCGACACCCCCGGCCGGCCGGGCGATCAGGGTGACATCGCGGAAGATGCCCGGCAGCCACCACTGGTCCTGGTCCTCGACATAGCTGGCCGCCGACCACTGATGCACCCGCACGGATACGACGTTGTCCCCCGGGCGCACGGCCGGCGTCACGTCGAACTCGTGGGCGAGCCGGCTGCCGCTCGCGCTGCCGATCTCCACACCGTTGACCCACACCCGGAACAGCGACTCGACGCCGTCGAAGCGCAGCACCACCCGCTCGGCGTCCGACCAGTCGGCGGGGATGTCGACGTGGCGGCGGTAGTCGCCGGTCGGGTTCTCGTCCGGGACGTGCGGCGGGTCGATCGGGAAGGGGAACTGGATGTTCGTGTAGATCGGGCGGCCGTACGCTCCGTCGCCCTCCAACACCCAGTGCGAGGGCACCGGGATGGTGTCCCAGCTCCGGTCGTCGAAGCCTTCGGCCGCGAAGTCCTCCGCCTGCGACGCCGTGGGCGAAAGGCGGAAACGCCAGGGCCCGTTCAGCGAGAGCGAGGGCGCGTCGGAGTGCAGCCACGAGCGCGCCGGGCGCAGCGCGCCACGCCCAGGTGCGATGTCCGGGACGAGGGGATCGGTGAGCAAGAGGTCACGACGCTTTCTTCAGGGCGGTACGGAGAGCGGTATGGAGCGCGGTACGGGGGTGTCGTGGACGGTCGACGCGGGTCACCGGAGCACAACGCTGCGGATCTCCCACGGGCCTAGGGCGAGTTCGAGCCGCCCCGGGGCCCGCGTACGGGAGAGCGGCCGGCCCAGCAGATCGACGGTCGTCGCCTCCGTGAACACGCCCGTCACCTCGACGGTCGACGCCGTGTCGCGCATCGCGGTCAACCGCACCTCGACACCGGACCCGTGCTCGTCGTCGGTGACGCGGCGCACTGCCGACACGAGGACGTCGTCCCCGTCGACCCGCAACCCGGCCGTGTCGGGCGGCAGCACGCCCCCGGCGGACGCGGTGCCACGGGTGACGAGAACGTCATTGCGGAACTCCTCGGCGAGAGCGACCGCGCCCACACCCTGCCAACCGGTCGCCGAGGGGACGACGGCGAAGCGGTTCTCGACACGGATACCGAGATCCTGCGCGCCGGGCGCGGGGATCTCGCTCGCCGCCGGTTCGTCCCGGAGCGGATGGATGTTGACGCTGATCGAGCCGATCGCGCGCAGCAGCGTGACGGCGAGTTCGCCGCCGTCGCCGACGAGTTCGTACTCGCCGGAGTGGTCGAGCAGGACGGTGGCGGCGCCGGCCGACACGAACGTACTGGCCGGGAAGGTCGGGAGCGGGTACTCGCCCCAGCCGCCCTCGGCGGTGAGCCCCCGCTCCGTGACGGCGAACTGCCCCGCGGACGCGGACGCTTGCACCGCATCGGGCAGCGGCACATGGAAGCGCAGCCGATGGTCCGCGGACTGGTTCAGGAAGGAGGTGGAGACCCGTACGAACGGCTCGCCCGCCCGCACCTCCACCAGCGTCTCCACGGGTGTCGGCACGGTCCGGTCGCCACGCACGTCGCGGTCGGAAGAGAGAGCGGCGGGCCACTCGTAGACGCGGGTGACACGCAGCCGGGACCGCAGCGGACCGGCTTCGAGAAGGGCTACGGAGATCTCCGCCGGTTCCGAGACGAGGACGTCCCGCGCAGGGGGAGCGTAGTTGTAGCTGTCGCCCCGGTCACCGCCGTCGACAAGGCGGCCTACGCCCTTCAGTACCGTGCCGTCGGCGCCGGTCATGTCCAGGGTGCCGTCGGCGGCCACCGAGACCGCGACCAGACCGTTGGAGAGCGTGCGGTCCCTCGCCGTCGCGGGTGTGTACGGGAGGGGTGCGACGCCGTCCGCGCTGCCCGGTCCGACCCGGAAGGAGGCCAGCCCGGAGGCGGGGACCCGCACGGGTACGAGCGCGGTGGCCCTGGCTTCCTCCAACGTGAGCACCCGCCACTCACCCGGATGTGCGACGGCCGCGTCGGCGATCTCGCGGCGCAGCACCATCAGGTCGAACGGCCCGTCGGCGGGCACCTCGGCGAGGTGGAAGACAAGGGAGCCGGGGGTGAGTTCGTAGCGGTCGATGAGACGGCCGAAGAGTTCGCGGCGGTGGATGCGGCGCAGGACACGTTCCAGCTGTGAGGCGTCCACACGCTCGTCGCTGAGCACCGTCGGCGCTTCGGAGACCAGTTGGACGGGCGCCGTCGAGCCGTCGGGGACGGTCGCGACCAGGCTCGTGCCCGCCGGCGGAGCCACGACATCCACCTCGACCAGTGCCGTGCGGTCGAACGGCAGCGGATTGGCGACCAGATACCCGTCGCTCGGCGCCTTCGCTGCGGGCTCGGCGAGCGCCGCGTCCCGTACGGCACGCGCCGTCTGCGCGGCCTCCGCGAGCCGTGCGGAGACCTGGTCGCAGGTCTCGTCGGTGCCGGAGCCGACGACGGAATCGTGCGCCGTCGACTCGATGATCTTGTGCCAGGCCAGGGAGAGGAACGCCGAGTCGTCGCGCCGGGACCACAGGGCGTTCATCCGCTCGGCATGGTCCACCGTGCGCTCCGCGAGAGCCATCCGCTGCTTGAGCCCGAGCCGTACGGAGAGCACGCCCGGGAGGATGTTGCCGCGCACATGGCTGCGCAACTCACCCGTGACGACGGCGGACACCTCGTCCCGGACATGCTTGCGGAGGTACTCGTCGAGCGTCGCGATGGTGATGGCACGCCCCTCCTTGGCAGCGCGCCCCTCGCTGGACGCACCCTCATCCCCGGACGCACCCTCATCCCCGGACGCACCCCCTTCCTCGGAAGCCCGCCGCAGCCAGGCCGCGAGCTGCGGATCGGGTGCGCTGTGATCGGTGCCGGCCATCGCCAGTACCGGATCGCCACCCCACCGCTCGGCCGTCATCTCCGCGTACTCACCCAGCGCACGGCCGATCCGGTCGGGCACGAGCAGGACGTCGAGTCCGTTGTCGTACCCGTCGAACAGGAACTCCGTACGCACCTCGGAGCCGTCGGGCGCACGCCAGCGGAAGGCGTGACCGTCGACGGAGCCGGGCACACCGCGCCACAGCGCCGCGTGTTCGAAACCGGCCCGCGCCAAGATCTGCGGCATCTGCGCGACGTGCCCGAACATGTCCGGCAGATAGCCGATGGGCATCGCGCCACCCAGACTCTCCGCAGCCGCCCACCCCATCCGGAGATTGCGGACGATGGTCTCACCGGAGCAGAGGAACTCGTCGAGCAGGATCAGCCACGGCCCGATGGCGAGTCGGCCCTCGCCGACCAGGGCCGCGACACGATCGCGGTGCTCCGGCCGCATCTCCAGATAGTCCTCGATCGCGGCCATCTGACCGTCGACGGTGAACCGGAAGTCCGGGTTCGACTCGGCGGTCTCCAATACGGAGTCGAGGGCGGCGACGAGCCGGTGCCGGAACACCTGGAAAGGCTCGTACCACTCCCGGTCCCAGTGGAAATGGGGCACGAACACGGCGGAGTCGGGCATGGCGGGACGGACCTTCTGTTCTGGTGGGGGAGCGGGGCGGGCGGTCACTTCTGACGGGCGGTCATTTGAGGGAGCCGGCGGCGAGTCCGGTGCGCCAGAACCGCTGGAGGAGGATGAACACGATGATCACGGGCACGATCGACACCAGCGATCCGGTGATCACGGATGTCTGGAGGAGCGGGGCGCGGGCGGTCTGCCCGTTCCACTGGTACAGGCCGAGCGTGATCGGGAACAGGGACTCCTTCTGCAGCATCACCATCGGCAGGAAGAAGTTGTTCCAGATGGCGACGAACTGGAACAGGAAGATCGTCACCAGCGCCGGCGTCATCAGCTTGAACGCGACCGAGAAGAAGGTGCGGAACTCGCCGGCGCCGTCCAGCCGCGCCGACTCGATCAGCTCCTGCGGGACGGCCGCGTTGGCGAAGATCCGCGCGAGATAGACGCCGAACGGGCTGACGATGCTGGGCAGGAACACCGCGAGATACGTGTTGACGATGCCGGTCGCCGAGAACAGCAGGAACAGCGGGAGCGCGAGCGCGGTGGTGGGCACGAGGACGCCGCCGAGGACGACGGAGAACAGGAACTCCCGGCCCCGGAAGCGGAACTTCGCGAGCGCGTAGCCGCACAGCGCGGAGATCAGGGTGCCGACGGCCGCGCCAAGGACCGCGTAGATGACGGTGTTCACGGCCCACCGGCCGAAGATGCCGTCGCTGCGGGTGAACAGGATCCGCACATTTTCGAACAGGTCGAAGTGCGAGAACGCCAGCCCGTTGGTGGACGCGAGGTCTCCCTGCGGCTTCGTGGCCGCGACGATCAGGAAGTAGACCGGCAGCAGGAAGTAGAGCGCCAGGAGGAACATCAGCGCCATGGCGGCCGTACGGCTGACGCGGCTCTCACGGCTCACGGTCCGGGCGCGTTTCACGGTACGGGTGCGGCTCACGGTAGGGGCGCTCACAGTCCGGCCTTCTTAGACGTCAGTCGCATGAACCCGAAGCTCAGGACGAAGGTGATGACGGCGATGACCACGGAGATCGCCGCGGCCTGCTGGTAGTTGTTCCCGGAGGCCACCGCGTACGCGAGCATGTTCGGGGTGAACGTGCTGGAGATGTTCGAGGAGATCTGCCGCAGCACGGCCGGTTCGGCGTAGAGCTGCAGCGTGCCGATGATCGAGAACACCGTGGTGAGGACGATCGACGGGGCGATGATCGGGACCTTGATCCGCCACGCGATGCTCCAGTTGTTCGCGCCGTCGAGCTTGGCGGCCTCGTACAGCTCCTGCGGGATCGACTGGAGCGCCGCGTACATGATCAGCATGTTGTAGCCGGTCCACAGCCACGTGGAGACGTTCGCCGCCGACCACAGCACCGCGCCGGGGCCGAGGAAGTCGGGGTGGAGCCCGATCCCGTTCAGCAGGTCCACGACGGGGCTGAGCTGCGGCGAGTAGAGGTACGACCACATGATCGCGGCGATCACGCCCGGCACCGCGTACGGCATGAACGCGGTGATACGGAAGACCGGCTTGAGCCGCAGCAGGGGAGTGTCGAGGAGCAGCGCCATGATCAGCGCGACGAACAACATGACCGGCACCTGCACGATGCCGAACATCCCGATGCGTCCGATGCTGGACCAGAAGTCGGGGTTCTCGAACACCTTCCCGTACTGCTCGAATCCGCCGAAGGTCGTGTACGAGGTGCCGTACTGCCCGCCCGTGCGGCGCACCACGCGGAAGCTCTGCCACAGCGCGTAGCCGACGGGTGCCAGGTAGAACAGTACGAACGGGAGGAAGAACGGCGTCAGGAACGCGATGATGGTGCCCGCCCGGGGGCCGCCGCCGTCGAGACGACGACGGTGGCGGCGGTCCCCGGACGATGTCACCGCACCGGTCGCGCGGGTCGCTGTGTCGGTCATCCCGCGGTCACTTGCCCGCCGTGGCCGGGATCGCCAGGTCCTTCATCGACTTCAGTGCGGCGTCCTGGGCGGCCGACAGCGCGTCGTTCAGCGTGCCGTCGCCGGCCGCCGCCTTGGCCATCGCGTCCTGGAGCGCGAGGTTCACCGTCTTCTGTGTCGGACCCCAGACGAAACTCGTGTCGATCTTCTTCGAGGAGTCCGCGAAGACGTCGAAGATCTTCTCGTTGTTGTAGTACGGCACTCCCTTGGAGAGCGCGGGCAGTTCAAGACCGGCGTTCGCCGCCGGGTAGAGGCCGCCCAGTTCGTTCTCCATCGCGAGCGCCTCCGGGTCGGTGTTCAGCCAGGTGTTGAACTTCACCGACTCGTACAGGTGCTTGCTGCCCTTCATGAACGCGACGGTCGATCCGCCCCAGTCACCGGACGGGCCGTTCGGCTCCCACGTCGGCATCGGCACGATCGACCACTTCCCCGCCTGGTCGGGCAGGTTGTCGCGGAACATGCTGTAGCCCCAGGAGGCGCCTACGTAACTGGCGACCTGGTCCTTCTGGTACGCGGCGTACATCTGCGTCGACGTGTTCGCGAGGTCGGTGCGGACCAGCTTGTCGGAGATCATCTTCTGCCAGTAGTCGGCGACCTTCCTGCTCTGGTCCGACTCGACGGTGACGTGCCACTTGTCGTCGGCGTAGCTGTACATCTCGGCCTTGTTCTGCCAGAGGAGACCGTTGAACCACTCGGCGTTGTTCGGGTCGAAGAACGTGATGGTGAGACCGGGGTCCGCCTTCTTCAGCTTCCGCGCCGCCGCCTCGTACTCGTCCCAGGTCGTGGGGATCGCGACGTCGTACTTCTTGAAGATGTCGGTGCGTACGAACAGGGCCATCGGGCCGGTGTCCTGCGGGAGGGCGTACACGCCCGTGTCCCCGAAGCTGGCCTGCGCCCAGGTCCACGGCACGAACTTCGACTTGGCCGCGGTGGCCTCCGAGCAGGCCGAGGCGTCCACGAAAGCGTTCTGGGTGCGCAGGCTGGGCAGCTGGTCATAGCCGACCTGGGCGAGGTCGGGCGCGTTCCCGGCCTTGAGCGCGTTGCCGATGGTGCCGTACTGGTCGTTGGAGATGTTCTTCATCTCGACCTGGATGTTCGGATTCTGCTTGTTCCACCGGTCGACGACCTTGTCCATGCCCGGAACGGCGTTCCAGTACTGGAGGGTGACCTTGCCCTTCGCGGGCTCGCAGGAGGGTGCGGACGCCTTGTCCGCCGGCGCGGACGAGGAGCACCCGGCGAGCAGGGCGATGCCTGCTGCCGCCGCGGCGGCGAGGCGGATGCGCGAGACAGTGCTGCTCATATCTTCCGTTCCAGAGAACGTCTGGCGACGACGCCAGGCGGGTCGACGTTGACACCTGAGGGCCACCTGAGGCGGTGGGCCTCCTGGTTGGAATACGAGTCCGTGAGCGGTAACGTGAGCGCTCACGGGAGCGGTAACGGTGTGCAGTGTTGTGAAGTGATTGGGAGTGTGCGCTTCTGTACGGTCGAGTGTCAAGGCTCTTGAGATCGTCGGGCGCCGCACATCGATCGTCGGGCGCGTCGGCGAATACGCGGAGGTGAGCGATGGCGTCGTCAGGGACCGGACCCCGCCGGGTGACGATCGACGATGTGGCCCGGAGCGCGGGAGTGTCCCGGCAGACCGTGTCGCGGGCGCTCAACGACAAGGACGACATCGGCGTCTCCACCAAGCAGCGCGTCCTCGACGCCGCCCTCGCGCTGGGGTACCGGCCGAGCCGGTTCGCCCGGGGCCTCGTCCGGCAGGACACGATCAGCGTCGGCCTGGTGATCCCCGATCTGCTCAACCCGTTCTTCACCGAGGTCGCCGCCGCCGCGCTGGACGCGGCGCGGGCCCGCGGCTGGCACGTCGTCGTGTACGACACCGGCGACCGCATGGAGGAGGAGCGGGGCACGCTGGAGGTCATCGCCTCGCAGGTCGACGCCGTGGTGGGCTATCTGAGCCTGCCCGAGGACGAGATCGACAAGCTGACCCGAGGGCTCCCCGTGGTGCTCATCGACCGGGAGCACTCCACCGAGCGGTTCCGTTCTATCCGGATCGACGGCGAGGCGGGCGTGCACGCCGCGATCAGACACCTTGCCGACTCGGGGCACTCGCGCATCGGCATGCTCGACCACGCGGGCCGGTCCGAGCCGAGTGTGCGCCACGACTGGTTCACCGGCGCGATGTCCGCCTGCGGACTGGACGCCGGAGCGGTGAGCCGCGCCGACCAGAGCGTCGAAGGCGGTGAGAGCGCACTGCGGGACCTGCTCGCCGCACACCCCGACGTGACCGCCCTGTTCACGTTCAACGACATCATCGGCATCGGCGCGCTGCGCGCCGCCCGCCGCCTCGGCCGGGAGGTTCCCCGGGATCTCGCGGTCATCGGCTTCGACGGCCTCCGGCTCGGCGCGCTCGTGGAACCTCCGCTGTCCACCGTGGCCCTGGACACCCGCGGGCTCGGCGCCCTCGCCGTCGAACAGGCGGCCCGCCTGCTGACCGGAGCGGGCTCGCTCACCCGGGACGAACTGGTGGTCGGGTCGGAGCTGCGGCTGCGTGAATCGGCGTAGGGGACAACGGGGAAGTGCCGGTTTCGCCTTCCGCGAGATCGTCCGTGAGATACGCGAATTCCCTTTCCCCTTTCGCTTTGGCGAATCGTGTAAGTGACAACCAGGCCGGGTGTACCCCCCCACACGCGCTTCTTACTCCCGCCGAGAAAAACCCGGAAACAACCCGGACGCGAGATACCGCTGGAGCCTCAACTCCCTTACTCTGACGTCGCGTCAATCAACCGGCCCGGCATCGGCCGGAAGTGCACCACAAGGAGCCCAGCCGTCTTCGTGCGGCCCGGACAAGGGAGATCCAGAATGGTCAAGCACTACATCAAGTACGCGTACAGCACCCTCACCGCCGCGATGTTCGCCAGCATGGTCTGACGGATCGGCCCCGGCCTGGACCGGGACATCACCCCCGGTCCAGGCATCAGGAGGTCTCCTTGTTCGGCACCGCGCTCAGTCAGCTCCGCTACGGTTCGGCGATCCTGCGCAACCGTCCGATCCGCCCCCGGGACCTGGAGCGCATCGCCCGGGACCTGGTCGCGACCCTGGCCGAGTTCGGCGAACCGGGAGCGGACTCCGCTCTGCTGCCCGGCCAGGCCGGCGCCGTCGACCCCGCCGTCCGGCGCACCGTCACCGAACGCAGCCTCCGCGCCACCGCACGCGCCGCCGCCCGCCACACCGCCCACTACCGGCGGGTCTTCGACGAGCGGGGGCTCGACCCGCTCACGCTCACACCCGAGACATGGGACCAGGTGCCGGTCACCTCCAAGGCGGCGCTGCGCGGTCTGCCGGCCGCCTTCGTGTCCACCGCTTCCACACCCGCGCTGATGGCGCTGACCACGGGGACCAGCGGCACCCCCACCACCGTCTGGTATTCGCGGGCGGAAGTGGAGATCTCGGTGGCCATGAGCACGGTGTCCGCCGTACTCGGCATGGGACTGCGCCCCCACCACACCATGGCGTACGCGGGCTGCTCCCGGGCAACCCTGCCACTGCTCAACGTGGAGGAGTCGGTCACGCGGATCGGCGCCTCGTTCGTCCAGATCGGCACCGTGGACCCGGCGGTGGCCCTGGACCGGCTCGCCACCCCGCTCGGACTGCGCGGCAAGGCCCCGCAGATCACCCACCTGACCGTCTCCGCGTCCTACCTCTCCGCCCTCGTGGAAGAGGCGGAGCGCGGCGGATGGCAGCCCTCCGACTTCGGCCTGGAGTCCATCGGCGTCGGCGGGGAGGTGCTGTCCGAGCCGCTGCGGGACCGGGCGGCAGCCGCCCTGGGCGCCCGCATCACCACCTCGTACATGATGACCGAGACCGTGCCGTCCGGCGGTACGCCGTGCGACGAGGGGCATCTGCACCACACGAGCGAGTTCGGGCACCTGGAAATACTCGACCCGGTGACACATCTGCCGACATCACCCGGAGCCGTCGGCATCATCGTCCAGACACCGTACGTCCCCTACCGCGACTGCACCCTGCTGCTGCGCTACGCCACCGGCGACCTCGTGGAACTCCCCGAGACTGCCCCGACGTGCGAACTGGCCCACCTGCCGGCCACCTCACCCATCCTCGGCCGCTGGTCCGGCCCGCTGAGCCGCACCGTCCCCACCCGGTCGGTGCTGAACCTGCTGGAGGCGGAGCCCGCCGTCCCCCTGCCCGCGCGGTACGCGTTGGTCGAAGAGGCGCGCGGCCCCCGGCTCCACGTCCTGGTCCGGCGGCCACAGGACACCACTCTGCTCAGCCGGCTGGAGGACCGGGCCACCGAGGCCGGCCTTCCCCTGGAGGGAATCGTGCTCCACGACGACCCGGCGGGACTGCCACCGACCGGACCGGTCCGCGCCGATCTGCGCGAGCACACCTTCGAGTCGGCCCGCCCGGCCGCCGTACGCGTCGCGAGCCCCGCGTGAACACCGCCGCCCTGGTGGGCCTCAACGCCTGCGTCGCCGCGATCACCGCGGCGGGGGCCGCCTACTTCGGCCGGGTCCGTATGCCGCGCCCACCGGTCGGCAAGTACGAACTCCCCGACATCGCGGTGGTGTTCGTCGTGGTGGTCGCCGCGCCCCTGGTGTATTTGGTGATGCCACGCGTGGCGGTATCCGTCGTCTTCGGACTGGTCCTCTGCGCCGCGCTCCAGTTCACTCTCGCGCCGCTGCTCGGCGGCGGGCGCGCCTCGGCCGTCGCCCTGGCCGCGGTCGCGGTCACCGCGGCATTCGCGTTCGCGGACCGCACGATCACCGTGATGGTGCTCACCGATGTCCTGCTCGCCGTCGCCGTGGTGGGGGTGGCCAACATGTGGGCGCAGAGCGGTATGCGCTCGTCCCACGCGGCGTGGTTCGCCGGAGCGCTCGCCTGCTACGACCTGGTGGCCACCGGCCTCACCTCCGTCATGGACCGGTTCGCCGCCCAGGTGATGGGCCTGCCGTTCGCCCCTTTGCTGGCCGTCACCCGGACCGATCCGCCGGTCGCGCTCGGCCTGGGGGACCTGCTGCTCCTAGTGCTCTTCCCGCTCGTGGCCGTCAAAGCCTTCGGGCGGGCCGCCGGACTGCTCGCGGCCGTGGTGGGTCTGGCGGTGTCGTGCGTCGTCAGCCTCCTGTTCGCGCAGGGTGTGCTGACGGGGGCGTTCCCACTCCTGACAGCCCTGGGGCCGCTGATCGTGGTGCAACACCTGCTGTGGACACGGGCACGCGGCGGCGAACGGACCTCCGCCGAATGGCGCGCGGGAACGCCACGCGCCGCGGCGGCCACCGCTTCGCCGGAGCCCGACCCGGCGCTGCTCGGAGCCCTCGAACCTGCCGACACACAGGGCCTGCGGGCCGAGGCGTCCGACGGCGACTGGCTCGCCGTCCTCGACGGCCGGGTGGTGGGGTACGGAACGTCGCCCGGCCAGGCCCGCAGGGACGCCGGCCGCCGCGGCTGCGAGGAAGTGCCTGTGGTGCGGCAGAACTGAGCGGGGTGGGGGCCGAGGGCCGAGTGTTGAGGCGGGCGGCGGTTCCGTCTGGGCGGGGCGCGTGTGGCAGGGTGGCGCCCTGTCGGCCTGAAACGTCGATACGACGGCATGTTGAACAGTTGACCTGAACGTGGATACCGCGTGGGCGCCCGGAGGGACCGCGCGCAGAGCGAGGGAGCAAGAGCCGGGACATGGTCGCCTTCCACTCCTCCGCCCTGGCCGGAGTCGCCGCCAACCCGGCCCTTCCCCCACCGCTGCTCCTGCGGCTGATCGCTTTCGACGGCGGAGGCCATGGCCCGCCGTTCCAGGTCCTGCACCGGTCGGGGCTGCCCGAGTCGGCGGTGGCCGCTGTGCTCACCCACCCGGTCGTGGACGTACGCGTCCAGTTCGCGATGAGCGGCCAGGCGGATGCCCGGCAGCGGGCCCGGCTCGCGGACGACCCCTCGCCCGAGGTGCGGGCCGCCGTCGCCCACGGGCCCGAGTGGACCCACGATCCCCGGACGAAGGTCCCGCCGCTGCCGGACGCCGTGTGCGGGCGTCTCCTGGAAGACCCCGAACCCGCCGTACGGAGCGCCCTGTTGTGGTCGCCCCACTTGGCGCCCTCCTTCCTCGCCTCCCTGGTCCGGCATCCCGATGCGGCCGCACGACGCGCGGCCCTTCGCGTCTGGGACGACGTGACGGCGGACGGGCGTGCCACGCTCCTCGACGACCCCGACCCCGAGGTACGGCGGTCCGCCGCGCTGTGCGCGTGCCCTGACGACGCGCGGCTCACGGCGGCGCTGCTGCGTGACACCACCGCCGCGCCCCTGCCGGAGGTGCTGCGGCGAGGACTCCTCGACCGTACGGACGCCGAGCGGTTCCTCGCCGAAGGCGTCCATCTGGTCGAACTCGCCGGAAATCCGTCCCTCCCGGACGACCTCGTGGACCGTCTCGCCGTCGACCCCGACGACGACGTGCGGCTCGCCGTATCGCTCCGGCCCGAGCTGACCGAGGCGCGGCGCGCCGCGATCGACGTCACGGTGGACCCGTACGCACGAGATGACGTGGACTGGGTGGCGGCCGGTATCGCCGATCAGGACGTGCTGCGCCGGGCCGCGACCTCCGCCCATCCTCTGCTGCGCCGCGCCGCGGCCCGCAGTCCTCATCTACCCCCCGATCTCCTGGGGCTTCTGGCCGGAGACGCGGATGCCGAGGACGCGGATGCTGCGGATACGGATGCCGCGGACACGGACGTCGCGGACCCGGACGCCGAAGTCACGGACGTCGTCGTGCGCACCCACCTGGCCGTGTACCACCCCGACACCCCGGAGGAGGTGCTGATGAGTGTGTACGCACGGCTCGGCGGGACGTTCTCCGCCTGGATGGCGACCGGCCACCGCCGCTTCCCCCGCGAAGGGCTCGCCGCCCGCTTCGCGGACCACCCGAAGGGGAGCTACCGGCAGTTGGCGGTCCGCGACCCCGCCGCCGGCCCCGATCTGATCGAGCGGCTCAGCCACGACCCGGAACTCAGGACGCGCCAGGCGGCGGCCCGGGACCCGCGCCTGCCACTCCCACGGCTCCTGGAAGCTCTCACCGTGCCCGAGTTGGCCTCCAGCGCGGGTGCGAACCCGGCTCTTCCGCCAGATGAGATGGCCCGGGTCATGGACGAGGCCGGGGTGCCTGCCGTTTCGGACCGGTGAAGTGCACGCGTTTATTCGTGTGCCGTGCCAACGGCGGACGTGCAGACTCGGCCCATGGCGGACATGAGGGCGTTCCAGGATGCGGTCACCCACTGGGCGACCGGCGGTCCCGACGGGCCGGCGCGCGAGCTGGCGGAAAGCCTGGGGACACGGACCGCGGTGCTTCTGGAAGGGCTGAGCGATCTCGCGGCCGTCGAGGCGTTGGCCGCGCGGCGCGGCCGGGACCTGGCCGCCGAGGGAGTGTGCGTCGTGTCGATGGGCGGAGCGATGAGCGTCGGCCGCTATGCCGGCCTCCTCGGGCCACCCGGCCTCGGCCTGCGCCTGACAGGACTCTGCGACGTGGGCGAACTGGGCTTCTACGAACGCGGCCTGGCGCGGGCGCGGGCACCGCTCCAGGACATCTACGTATGCGATGCGGACCTGGAGGACGAACTCGTCCGGGCGCTCGGCACGGCAGGAGTCGAGGAGATCTTCCGCACCGAGGGCGACCTCCGCGCCTGGCAGACCTTCCAGCGCCAGCCCGCACAGCACGGCCGCCCCCGGCATCAGCAGCTACGGCGCTTCCTCGGTACGAAGAAGGGCCGCAAGATCCGCTACGGCCGTCTCCTCGTCGAGGCCCTCGCACCGGAGCGGACACCTCCCCCGCTCGACGGCCTCTTCGCGAGCCTGTGAGGTGGTGACGGCCGGGCTGCCGGCTGCGGTCGTGGGCGACGGTGCGCGACAACGCGCGGCAGTGCGCGACGGTGGACGAACGCGGGGCGACACATAACCGGTTGACCGGGTGACGTCGGCTGGGCAGGCTCCGTACGACCCGCCCCGCCTGCCCCTACCGGGAGACCTCCGGATGACTTCTCACCTGCACGCGCTCTGCTTCGACGCGCACGACCCGCCCCGTCTCGCACGCTTCTGGGCGGACTTTCTGTCCTGGGAGACATCCGAGGATTCCTTTGAGGGCTCATCCGGCGGCATCACGCTGCTGCCCAGCGACGACACCGGATTCCGGCTCCGCTTCCTCCCGACCCAGGAGCGGAGGACGGGCCGGAACCACATGCACTTCGATCTGACAAGCAAGTCCCTCGACGACCAGGAGCAGGTGGTGGAGAGGGCGCTCGAACTCGGCGCCCGGCACATCGACGTCGGTCAACGCCCTGAGGAGGGGCACGTGGTGCTCGCCGACCCCGAGGGCAATGAGTTCTGCGTCATCGAACCGGGCAATAGCTTCCTCGCCGAGTGCGGATTCATCGGAGCACTGGCGGGCGACGGTTCGCAGGAGGCCGGCTACTTCTGGAGCCGGGCGCTGGGCTGGCCGCTGGTCTGGGACCAGGACGAGGAGACCGCGATCCGCTCACCGCACGGCGGTCCGAAGGTCACGTGGGGTGGCCCACCTCTGATGCCGAAGACGGGCAAGGAGCGACTGCACTTCGACCTCGCTCCACCGGTCGGCAGCGACCAGCAGGCGGAGGTCGACCGGCTGGTCTCCCTCGGGGCGACGCGCATCGACATCGGCCAGGGCGACGTCGACTGGGTGGTGATGGCCGACCCCGACGGTCACGAGTTCTGTGTACTGACGAGTACTGACCAGTACTGACCCCGAGGGGACGACCGGGTGCGGGCGCCGGATTCGGGGGAGGCGACGGCACCGTCCCCGGCGTATTTTGGGGGTCATGGGTGGCACTGGGTCCAGATTGTTCTCGGGGCTCTCGCGCCCGGTCCACATGAAGCTGGCGATAGCCCTCTTCTGCCTGTTCGCACTGCTGGTCTTCGACTTGTTGACGAGCCCGGAGATTCGGATCGGCGGACTGTTGGTAGCCGTACCGGCACTCTCGGCCGCCTTTCTGCCGCCGGGGTACGTCCTTGTCGTCGTGGTCGCGACAATCCCCAGCGTGGCCATCGCGGCAGCCCACAACAACCAGATCAACGTCGCGAACTTCCCCGTCCAGATGACCACCGTGGCGCTGATCAGCATCGCGTCCGTGGTGTCGGCCGCGATACGGCAACGGCGTGAACGCGAATTGGCTCAGTCACGCTGGGTGGCCGAGACCGCACAGAGCCTGTTGCTGCGGCCTCTTCCTCGCAGGCTCGGCCCCTTGATGATCTCTTCCGTCTATATCGCGGCCGAGGAGGGGGCGAGCATCGGCGGCGATGTGTACGCCGCGGTTTCCACCGGCCGCGGCGTCCGTGTCCTGCTCGGCGATGTGCAGGGCAAAGGGCTGGCCGCGGTCGAAATGGTCGGCTACCTCCTGCGCGCATTCCGACACGCGGCCAAGAACGGCACATCACTGGCGGAGCTGCCCGACTTCCTCGATCGCAGTCTTCGCGAGGACCTCATCGACGCGCAGGAGGCCGAAGCCGACGGTGCCCGGGACTCCGTCGCCGTACGCCGCGCGTTGGAGGGGTTCGTCACCGCGGTGATCGTGGAACTCCTCGACGGGGAAGAGGTGGTCCGGATCGCGAACCGGGGCCACCCGCCGCCGCTGCTCATCCACCAGGGCGGCGTCGTGCGGCTCGAACCGGGGGAGCCCGCCCTGCCACTGGGGCTCGGCGATCTGTACGGGGGCACGCAGCACGTGGACACGTACGATCTGGCGTTCGGCGACACACTCCTGCTGTACACGGACGGCGTGATCGAGGCGCGGAACGCGTCCGGCGGCTTCTACCCGCTGGAAGACCGGCTCACCCAGTGGACCTCGTGCGGTTCGGACGAGGTACTGAACGCCGTGCAGGCCGATCCGCTGAGGCATGTGGGCACCCGGCTCGTCGACGATGCCGCGATGGTCACCTTGCAGCGATGGGCATGACGGACAGTCGCGCCGTCCTTGAGGACGACCTACGCGTCGATCCGCGCGGCGCCCCGATGTCGAGCCGACGCGATGTCAGGTGAGGGCGGAGTATCCCTGGCTCACGATGCGTTTCGCGGCCTCGTCGTAGACGCCCGGGTCGGTCGGGATGTCGGTGTCGAGGCAGGTGACATACCGGTTGAACAGGCAGAACGACGCGGCGATGAGGACGGTGTCGTGGATTTCCTCGTCGGTCGCGCCTTCCTCACGCGCTGCGGCGACCAACTCGGGCGGGAGTGCTTCCACTTCGCCGCGAACGTGGCCGGCGATCCGTAACAGCGCCCGAATCCGGGGCGCGATCGGCGCCTTGTCGATGTCGTGCAGGACGGCTTCGACCAGGTCATGGCCGCCTTCCAACTGGGCGGCGGCGAAGGCGCCGTGGGAGCCGGCGCAGAACGGTGTCCTGTTGAGGTCCGAGGTGTATGCCGCGATCAGCTCGCGTTCCCCGCGGCCGAGCGTCAGAGGGCCGCGCAGCAGGACCTCGGCCAGGTGGTTCAGCGGGGCGGCGGTGTCGGGGCGGTTCCGCATGAGCCCGCTGATGCCGGGCAGGTCGTTGTCGAGGCTGATATGGGCCATGGCGGGGTCCTCCGGGGCTCGTGCGCCGGCTGCGAATGGTCGATGTCATCGTCCGCCATGCCCATGGCGGCGGCCCACTCGCGGATTGCTCTCTCTGCGCGTCGTCCAGCCGGATCGAGCCGCTCGTGGACGACCGACGCAGACGTCGTTCTCCGTGACGCATACCTGAGTCTGAGCCGAACTCACCACACAGAGCTAGACGAGTCATTCCTATGTGATCAGTGGTCGTAGGCGATCAAGGATCGTGTGACCGGCTGGCCGGTCTTGTGGTTGTGCCAGATCGCGGCGG
>NZ_JBIVUQ010000040.1:0-26426 GCF_044757265.1 Streptomyces sp. NPDC091292
ATCAGCGTCCTGTTCGCCATGCTCCGCGACGGCACCTTCTACGAAGCCAGAACCCCACGCCACGCTTGACGAAAGACATAGAGGCACCCCCCCGCCGCCTCGCGGAGCGCCCCCTCCCCCCTCCCCACCTGGCCGGAGCGCCCCTCCCCCTCCACCCCACCCCGCGAAGCACCCTCCACTCCACCCCGCGAAGCACCCTCCACCCCACCCCGCGAAGCACCCTCCACTCCACCCCCCGAAGCACCCCCACCCCGCCCAACCCAGCGGAGCGCCCCCCTCCGGTTACTTCAATTCGCGACGAACGGTGACGGAGTGCGTGCGTAATGTGATGTGCTGGAGGTCGTAGCTGACGTACAAGCGCGGCAGGGTGGTGCGGAGCGGTACAGGGCGGGTCATTCGGGCGGCCTCAGGTGCGAGGGCGTCAGGGAGGGGTGCGGGATGAGGTCGGAGCGAGCGGAGCACATCCGGCGCTGGGAGTCGGGGGCACTCGCCCACGCGGTGAACGACCCGTTCGGGCTCGGCCCGCTGCCCTGGCTGCGCGGCAGCGAGCACTACTTCGACGACACCGGACACGTCGTCCCCTGGTACGTGGACCACGCCCCGGCCCCCGGCGCCGCAGGCATCCCGCAGCCGCGCGCCGCGACCCGCCCGCCGAACGGCCTGCGGACCGCCGACGACGTGCACCGCCAGATCAAGGGATTCGCGTCGACCGGCGGCGCCGCCCCCGGCGGTTCGATCGACTTCCATGTGACCGTCGACCCGCCGCAGCAGTTCAGCGTCGACATCTACCGCATCGGGCACTACGCCGGTGACGGCGCCGCGAAGATCACCACCAGCCCCCGCCTCTCCGGCATCGTCCAGCCCACCCCGCTCGCCGCCGACCGCACGGTCTCCTGCCACCACTGGTGGCTGTCCTGGCGGCTGCAGATCCCGAGCTACTGGACCGTCGGCGCATATGTCGCCGTCCTCACGACACCCGACGGATACCGCTCGCACATCCCGTTCACGGTCCGCGACGACGAGCCGGCCGACCTGCTCCTGATCCTGCCGGACATCACCTGGCAGGCGTACAACCTGTACCCGGAGGACGGCCGCACCGGCGCGAGCCTCTACCACGCGTGGGACAAGGAGGGGCGGCTGCTCGGCGAGGAGGACGCCGCGATGACGGTCTCCTTCGACCGCCCGTACGCGGGCGCGGGCCTGCCCCTGCACGTGGGCCACGCGTACGACTTCATCCGCTGGGCCGAGCGCTACGGCTACGACCTCGCGTACGCCGACACCCGGGACCTGCACGCCGGCCGCATCGACCCCACCCGGTACCGGGGCCTGGTCTTCCCCGGCCACGACGAGTACTGGTCCGTGAAGATGCGCCGAGCCGTCGAGCAGGCGCGCGACCACGGCACCTCGCTCGTGTTCCTGTCGGCGAACACCATGTACTGGCAGGTCGAGTTGGCGCCCGCGCCGTCCGGCGTGCCGGACCGGCTGCTCACCTGCCGCAAGCGCCGCGGCCCCGGCCGCTCGGCGCTGTGGCGGGAGATCGACCGGCCGGAACAACAGCTCATGGGCATCCAGTACGCGGGCCGCGTCCCGGAACCGCAGCCGCTGATCGTGCGGAACGCGGACCACTGGCTGTGGGAGGCGACCGGGGCGCACGAGGGCGACGAACTCCCCGGCCTGGTCGCGGGCGAGGCCGACCGCTACTTCCCGCGCACCGCCCTCCCCGAACACCAGCGCCGCATCCTGCTCGCGCACTCCCCGTACCGCGACACCGAAGGGGCCCGCCGCCACCAGGAGACGTCGCTGTACCGGTCGCCGTCCGGCGCGCTCGTCTTCGCGTCCGGCACCTTCGCCTGGTCGCCCGCGCTCGACCGCCCCGGCCATGTCGACACGCGCGTCCAGCGCGCGACCGCGAATCTGCTGGACCGCATCTGCAAGCGCGACTGACCCACCCACCGGCCGTCCCGCACACCGGCCACCGCCACCATCCCCCGGCACCCACCCCGTACCCCTGGCCAAGACCCTTCTCCGCATACGGGAGAATCAAGGCACTTGGACATCACCACGGGAGGAACCGTGTCCGGATTCGTTGAAAAGCCCGAACCGCTCCAGGTTCCGGGTCTGGTGCATCTGCACACCGGCAAGGTGCGCGATCTGTACCAGAACGAGGCGGGCGACCTCGTGATGGTCGCCAGCGACCGTATCTCCGCCTATGACTGGGTGCTGCCGACCGAGATCCCCGACAAGGGCCGGGTCCTCACCCAGCTCTCACTGTGGTGGTTCGAGCACCTGACGCACCTGGCGCCGAACCACGTCCTGAGCACCGAACTCCCGGCCGGCGCACCCGCGGACTGGGCGGGCCGCACCCTCATCTGCAAGCAGTTGCGGATGCTGCCGGTCGAGTGCGTCGCGCGCGGCTATCTCGCGGGCTCCGGCCTCAAGGAGTACGAGGAGTCGCGTACGGTCTGCGGGCTCGCGCTGCCCGAGGGCCTGGCGGACGGCTCCGAGCTGCCCGCGCCGATCTTCACGCCGGCGACGAAGGCGGCGGTCGGCGAGCACGACGAGAACGTGCCGTACGAGGAAGTGGCCCGGCAGGTGGGCGCGGACACCGCCGCGCAGCTACGGCAGAAGACGCTCGCGGTGTACGGGGAGGCCCGCGACATCGCGCGGGACCGGGGGATCATCCTGGCGGACACCAAGTTCGAGTTCGGCTTCGACGGCGAGG
Source organism: Streptomyces sp. NPDC091292 (assembly GCF_044757265.1). Taxonomy (NCBI): domain Bacteria; kingdom Bacillati; phylum Actinomycetota; class Actinomycetes; order Kitasatosporales; family Streptomycetaceae; genus Streptomyces; species Streptomyces sp. NPDC091292. The sequence goes on from NZ_JBIVUQ010000040.1 coordinate 2,723, forward strand.
TGCTGACGCTCGCGGACGAGGTGCTGACCCCCGACTCGTCCCGCTTCTGGCCGGCCGAGAGCTGGCAGCCGGGCCACCCGCAACCGTCGTTCGACAAGCAGTTCGTACGGGACTGGCTGACGTCACCGGCGGCCGGCTGGGACCGCCACGGCCAGCAGCCGCCCCCGCCGCTGCCGCCGGAGACCGTGGAGGCGACGCGGGCGAAGTACGTGGAGGCGTACGAGCGGTTGACGGGCGCCCGCTGGTCCTGAGCGGCCCCCGCCCCCCGACTCCCGACACGAAGAAGCCCCGGTCCTCGAAAGGATCGGGGCTCTCGTTCTCCTGAGAGACAGAAGAGCGGACGACGAGGTTCGAACTCGCGACCTCAACCTTGGCAAGGTTGCGCTCTACCAGCTGAGCTACGTCCGCATGCGCCGAAGCGCGACCCCCACTATACCCAACCCCGCTCCCGCGCGAGCCGCACCGCCGCATGACGGTTCTCGGCCCCCAATTTGGACGCGGCCGACGACAGATAGTTGCGTACGGTGCCCTGGGAGAGCGCGGCGCGTTCGGCGATCTCCGCGACGGGGGCGCCGTCGGCGGCCAGCTCAAGCACCTCGGCCTCCCGCGCGGTGAGCGGTGAGTCGCCGGCCGCGATGGCGTCGGCGGCCAACTCCGGGTCCACATAACGGTTGCCTGCGTGCAGGGTGCGGATGATCTCGGCGAGGCGCTGGGCGCTGACCGTCTTGGGCACGAAGCCGCGTACGCCCGCGGCGAGTGCGCGTTTGAGGTGGCCGGGGCGGCCGTGGCTGGTGACGATCAGGGTGCGGCAGGCGGGGAGTTCGCTGCGGAGGGATGTGGCGACGCTCACACCGTCGGCGCCGGGCATCTGGAGGTCGAGGACGGCGACGTCCGGGGTGTGGGCGCGGGCCATGGCAAGCGCCTCGGTCCCGGAACCGGCCTGCGCGACGACGACGAGGTCGTCCTCCAGTGCGAGCAGCGCGGCCAGGGCGCCCCGGATCAGATGCTCGTCGTCCGCCAGAAGCAGCCGGATCCTCGGCTGTACCGGGGAAGCCATCACCGCGCCCCTCCGCTCTCGGACACCGGCGCCGTGTCCCCGGCCGCCGCCTGCTCCGCCGCCTCCCGGCGCTGCCGGAGACTCTCCGGTGCGGGCAGCGGAACCTCCGCCACCACCCGGAACACCCGCCCCTCGGCCCCCGCGGTCAACTGTCCCCCCACCCCGCCCAACCGTTCCCGGAGCCCCGCCAACCCGGTCCCCCCACCGGGGCGGGCCCCCGAGGCGGGCACACCGTCACTCTCGACGGTCAGCCGCACCACATCCCCCGCCTTCTCCAACGTCACGGCACAGCGCGAGGCGTCCCCGTGCCGCAGCACGTTCGTCGTCGTCTCGCGGACCACCCAGGCCAGCGTCGACTGGACGGCCGGCGGGAGGCCGGTCGCCGTGCCGGTGACCTCGTACGCGATACCGGCGGCGGTCAGGACGCCCTGGGCCCCGGCGAGTTCGGAGGCGAGGTCCGCCTCGCGGTAGCCGCGTACGACCTCCTGCACCTCTCGCTGGGACTCCCGGGCGATGCGTTGCACTTCGATCATCTGTTCCTCGGCCTCGGGCCTTCCACGGCGGGTGAGTTGCACGGCGAGTTCGCTCTTGAGGGCGATGACGGCGAGGTTGCGCCCGACGACATCGTGCAGGTCACGCCCGAAGCGGAGCCGTTCCTCGGCGACGGCGAGCCGGGCCCGGGTCTCGCGGGCGTCGGCGAGTGCGTAGACGGCGTTGAGCAGCCAGAGGGAGAAGACGGCGGTGGCGGTGAGGGCGCCGCAGCTGAAGAACGCCCCGAGGGCGGTGCCGAGCGCGATGAACGGGCTGCCCGTGAAGCCCAGCGCGATCACCCCGGCGCCCACGGTCGCGGCGCAGACCATGACGAACGCGTTCCGGCTGGTGCGCATCCCGAGCGCCAGGGCGCCGGTGCCGAAGGCGAGGATGCCGAACAGGAGGGTCAGGACGGCCCCGACCTGTTCCGGGTCGTGGCTGCCGTTGTTCGCGAGGGCGAAGGAGACGACGGCGAGGACGGCGGTGACCACGGCGAGCACGGTGACCGCGCGCCGCGGGTCGTCCCGGGTGCCCCGGGCCCAGTCGAGGAGCCGGGACGAGACGATCCCGCAGAGCAGGGCGTGCCCGCACACCAGCAGGAACAGCCAGCCCGCGCGGGGCTGCGGGACGATCCCGAAGGGCACGAAACCGATCGTGAAGATCTCGATCACCGCGAAGAAGTGGAACGACCAGCGGGTGTAGGTCTCGACCTTCGCGGGTGTGCTCTTGCGCCGCCACCACAGGCCCGGTTTCCGCATGCCGCCCCTTTCCTTCCTTCTCCGCCGCCTCGGGCGCCGTCAGTGCCGAGGCTCCCAGCGGAACCACCGACGTACAGCAAACACGGAGAGGGCGATCCAGGCCAGCGCGGTCACGACGGCGCGGATCAGGTCGCCGCCGCCGAGGTCCCCGGTCCAGCCGCCGCGGATCAGCGTCATCACGGGGGTGAGCGGCAGCAGCTCGCAGAAGGTGGCGAGCCGGTCGGGGAGCACTTCGAGGGGGATGATCATGCCGGAGCCGAGCATGGAGATGAACAGCAGCGGCAGGGCGGTGACCTGGGCGCTTTCGGTGGTGCGGCTGAAACTCGCGGTGACGGCGGCGAGCGCGGCGCACACCACGATCCCGGCGAGCAGGCCGAGTACGGCGTACTGGGGTGCCTGCGGGGCGCCCGTGTCGAGGACGAAGCCGCAGCCGACGGCGAGCAGCAGGGACTGCCCGAGCCCGATGCAGACCGACGGCAGGGCGGCCCCGGCGAGGATTTCGTTGTCGCGGAGTTCGCCGGTGCGAAGCCGCTTGAGTACGAGTTCTTCGCGGCGGGCGACGAAGACGGCGGTGAGGGCGGAGTAGACGGCGAAGAGCAGCGAGAAGCCGATCGACGCGGGCAGCAGGACGGTGCCGACGGAGAGGCCGGTCCCTTCGAGGTCCATCTGGTCGGTGGCGGACTTGGTACTGAACGGCAGGATCAGCGGGACGACGAGCGCGGCGAACAGGGTGCCCTTGCTGCGCCCGAGGAGGGTGAGTTCGACGCGGGCGAGCGCGGCCATCCGCCCGGTCGCGGTGGTGGTCGGGCCGCTCTCGGTCCGGGGGGCGTGCGTGGGGGTGACGGTGCTCACAGCGCCGGCTCCTTCTGGGGTTCGTGTGCCTGGCCGGGGACGCTCCGGTCGCCGGCTTCCCGTGCGATCCGCAGGAACGCCTCTTCGAGGGACGCGGAGCGCACGTCGAGTCCGCGCAGTTCGACGCGTTCCCGCTCGGCCCAGACGAGGAGCCGGGTCGCGGCGCGCTGGAGTTCACCGGTCCGCAGCCGTACGGTGCGGCCTTCCGTGTCGTGGCCGCTGACGCCGAGTTCGCCGAGGGGCGGCAGATCGCCGACGAAGTAGCCGTCGGGGAGCTGGAAGGAGATGTGCGAGGGCTGGGCGGCGACGACGTCGGAGACGGTGCCTTCGGCGGCGATGCGGCCTTCGTGGAGGATCGCGAGCCGGTCGGCGAGGTCTTCGGCCTCTTCGAGGTAGTGCGTGGTGAGCAGCACGGTGGTGCCCTGGTCGCGCAGTTCGCGGACCAGCTCCCAGGTGGCGTGGCGCCCTTCGGCGTCGAGCCCGGTGGTGGGTTCGTCGAGGAACAGCACCTCGGGCCGGCCGAGCAGGGCGAGCGCCAGGTCGAGGCGGCGCCGCTCTCCGCCGGAGAGCTGCTTGACGCGGACGCCGGTACGCCGGTCGAGGCCGACGAGCGACAGGGCCTCCGCCGGGGGCCGGGCGCCGCTGGTGCAGCCGGCCCACATACGGGCGGTCTCGCCGACGGTCAGTTCGGAGGGGAAGCCGCCTTCCTGGAGCATCACGCCGATGCGGTGGCGTACGGCGCCGCGCTCGGTGTACGGGTCGTGGCCGAGCACCCGGACCCGTCCGCCGGCGGGTGCGGCGAGCCCTTCGAGGATTTCGACGGTGGAGGTCTTGCCGGCGCCGTTGGTGCCGAGCAGCGCGAACAGCTCGCCCCGGCCCACGGAGAAGGAGACGCCGCGTACGGCTTCGAATCCGCCCCCGTAGACCCGGCGCAGCTCGGAGACGTCGATCACGCGCTCGTCGATGTCGGTAGTCATGTACCGAGCTTCCCCGGCCGACGGGCGCGCGAGCAGTGCGGGGTGTCACCGGCCCGCATGACAAATGTCAGAGACCCCGGAACCACCGGCGAAGAAAAACGGGGATACGAAGGCATACGAAAAGGCCCCGATCGTGATGACCGGGGCCTTTGTCGAGAGCGGACGACGAGGTTCGAACTCGCGACCTCAACCTTGGCAAGGTTGCGCTCTACCAGCTGAGCTACGTCCGCATTGCCTCCGACCGGCTTTCACCGGTCGGCGCGAGCACCACCCTACCTGATCCACTTTCATGGTCGGTAAGAGATGCGGAGCGGGTGACAGGGATCGCACACTGCGCCTTCCCCCTGGAAGGGGGATGTTCTACTACTGAACTACACCCGCACGCTCCGTGAGGTGGGCTTTTCCGCCCCGCCCCTCGGCGTGCTCCAGACTCTAGCTGATCAGCCGGGGTGCAACGCAAGTCGGCTGCCCTGTCAGGCAAGTCGGTTGCTCCGCCCGGCGGATGGGGGAGCGCCGGCGACATCGACGGAGAGGATCACTCGACGGAGCGGGGTGCGGAGCGGACGCGAATCAGTTCGCGGCGTCGAACGCCTCGTACACCCGCTTGGGGATCCGGCCGCGCGGCGGTACGTCCATCTTGTGCGAGCGGGCCCAGGCGCGGACGGCGGCCGGGTCGGGGCTCACGGCGGTGTGCTTGAAGACCCGGGCGACCTTGCCGGTCTTCGGCTTGCGGCCCGCGCTGACGTAGGGCGCGAGGGCCTTACGCAGTTTCTTGGCATTGGCTGGATTGAGGTCGATCTCGTACGACTTGCCGTCAAGGCCGAAGGCGATCGTTTCCGCCGCTGTTCCGCCGTCGATGTCGTCAGAGAGAGTGACCACGACACGCTGCGCCACGAATATCGGTCCCTTCGTGCGACATCTCGCCCTTGACGTGCGGTGATGTCGACTGTCCGGCTGGTGAGCCAAAGTATCGGCTATTGCCAATTCATTTGTACAGTGCCTGGCAATGAATTGTGAAGCCCTGTTAAATCCGTCCGCGTGTCCGATGCATTGCGGATCCGAGATTTTTCCCAGGATTTTCCGTGAAGACGGCCCATGGGTGCGGGGCGGGTGCCACCGGGCGTGATGGCGGTCACGTGGGAAGCTACGAATCTACGCGAGTAGAAATTTTGGGCCGGTAGTCTGAACGAACCAGCTCAGCACCACACACCGGGAGTGCCAGTGGCACGCGTCGTAGTCGACGTCATGCTCAAGCCGGAGATCCTCGACCCCCAGGGCCAGGCGGTGCAGCGGGCACTGCCGCGCCTGGGCTTCGACGGGATCGCCGACGTACGTCAGGGAAAGCGCTTCGAACTTGAGGTCGACGGGCCGGTCGATGACGCGGCCCTCACCCGTATTCACGAGATGGCGGAGACGTTCCTCGCCAACACCGTGATCGAGGACTTCGTCGTAAAGGTCGAGGAGTCGAAGTGACAGCTCGTATCGGAGTCGTCACCTTCCCCGGCACGCTCGACGACCGCGACACTCAGCGCGCCGTCCGGGTGGCCGGTGCGGAAGCGGTGCCGCTCTGGCATCGGGACAAGGATCTGAAGCAGGTCGACGCCGTGGTTCTGCCCGGCGGATTCTCGTACGGCGACTATCTGCGGGCCGGTGCCATCTCCCGGTTCTCGCCGGTCATGGAAACGATCATCGAGCAGGCGAAGGCCGGAATGCCGGTGCTCGGGATCTGCAACGGTTTCCAGGTGCTCACCGAGACGCATCTCCTGCCCGGTGCCATGCTGCGGAACAACCATCTCCACTTCATCTGCCGGGACCAGCGGCTCCGCGTCGAGACGGCCGCCACGGCCTGGACCGCGGACTACACGGCCGGGCAGGAGATCTCCATCCCGCTCAAGAACATCGACGGCCGCTATGTCGCCGACGAGCGGGTCCTCGACGAGCTGGAGGCCGAGGGCCGGGTCGCCTTCCGCTATCTGGACGTGAATCCGAACGGTTCGCTGCGCGACATCGCCGGCATCACCAACGCCGCCGGCAATGTCGTCGGCCTCATGCCGCACCCCGAGCACGCGGTCGAGCCGCTGATCGGCACCGGCCGCACCGACGGCCTCGGATTCTTCACCTCGATCCTCAAGAACCTCGTGGCGAAGGGGGCAGCGGCATGACGCTGGACACGGTCAAGCACGCCACCGGCACCCCGGAGACGGCCCTCCCCTGGCGGGACCTGGGCCTCAAGGAGGACGAGTACGCGCGCATCCGCGAGATCCTCGGCCGCCGCCCGACCGGCGCCGAACTCGCCATGTACTCGGTGATGTGGTCGGAGCACTGCTCGTACAAGAGCAGCAAGGTGCATCTGCGGCAGTTCGGCGAGAAGGCACCCGACAACGACGCGATGCTCGTCGGGATCGGCGAGAACGCGGGCGTGGTCGACGTCGGCCAGGGGTACGCGGTCACCTTCAAGGTCGAGTCGCACAACCACCCCTCCTACATCGAGCCCTACCAGGGCGCCGCGACCGGTGTCGGCGGCATCGTCCGCGACATCCTCGCGATGGGCGCGCGCCCGGTCGCCGTGATGGACCCGCTGCGGTTCGGCGCGGCCGAGCACCCGGACACCAAGCGGGTGCTGCCCGGTGTCGTCGCGGGCATCGGCGGCTACGGCAACTGCCTGGGCCTGCCGAACATCGGCGGCGAGGTCGTCTTCGACCCGTGCTACCAGGGAAACCCGCTGGTCAACGCCCTGTGCGTGGGCGTCATGAAGCACGAGGACATCCACCTCGCGAAGGCGTCGGGCGCGGGCAACAAGGTCATCCTGTACGGGGCGCGGACCGGCGGCGACGGCATCGGCGGTGTGTCCGTGCTCGCCTCCGAGACCTTCGACTCGACCGGCCCTTCGCGGCGCCCGGCCGTGCAGGTCGGCGACCCGTTCCAGGAGAAGCTGCTCATCGAGTGCACCCTGGAGATCTTCCGCGAGAAGCTGGTCGACGGCATCCAGGACCTCGGCGGCGCCGGTCTGTCCTGCGCGACCAGCGAGCTGGCGAGCGCCGGCTCCGGCGGGATGCGGGTCGAGCTGGACACCGTGCCGCTGCGTGACGCGACCCTCTCGCCCGAGGAAATCCTCATGAGCGAGTCGCAGGAACGCATGTGCGCGATCGTGGAGCCCGGCAAGGTCGACCGCTTCCTGGAGATCTGCGAGAAGTGGGACGTCATCGCGACCGTCATCGGTGAGGTGACGGACGGCGAGCGCCTGGAGATCTACTGGCACGGCGAGCAGATCGTGGACGTACCGCCGAGGACCGTGGCGCACGAGGGCCCGGTGTACGAGCGGCCGTACGCGCGCCCCGACTGGCAGGACACCCTCCAGGCCGACGACGCGAACAAGCTCCCGCGCCCGAAGACAGGCGACGAGCTGAAGTCGCAGGTCATGAAGCTGGTGGCGTCGCCGAACCAGGCGTCGAAGGCGTGGATCACGGACCAGTACGACCGGTTCGTGCAGGGCAACACGATCCTCGCCCAGCCCGAGGACTCCGGCATGATCCGCATCGACGAGGACACCAACCTCGGCGTCGCGGTCGCCACGGACGGCAACGGCCGGTACGCGAAGCTCGACCCGTACGCGGGCGCGCAGCTCGCGCTCGCGGAGGCGTACCGGAATGTGGCGACGAGCGGTGCGAAGCCGCTGGCCGTCTCGGACTGCCTGAACTTCGGCTCGCCCGAGGACCCGGCGGTCATGTGGCAGTTCGCCGAGGCCACGCGCGGGCTCGCGGACGCCTGCCAGATCCTGGGCACGCCGGTCACGGGCGGCAATGTGTCGCTGTACAACCAGACCGGCGAGACGGCGATCCACCCGACGCCGGTCGTCGCGGTACTCGGCGTCATCGACGACGTCTCGCGCCGTACACCGGTCGCCTTCCGCGAGGAGGGCCAACTGCTCTACCTGCTCGGCGACACCCGTGAGGAGTTCGGCGGTTCGGCCTGGTCACAGGTGGTGCACGAGCACCTGGGCGGGCTGCCGCCCGTGGTCGACCTGGAGCGGGAGCGGCTGCTCGGCGAGATCCTGATCTCCGCGTCCCGCGACGGCATGGTCGACGCGGCGCACGACCTGTCCGACGGCGGCCTGATCCAGGCGGTCGCGGAGTCGTGTCTGCGCGGCGGGAAGGGTGCCCGGCTGGTCGTACCGGACGGTCTCGACGCCTTCACCTTCCTGTTCTCGGAGTCGGCGGGCCGCGCGGTCGTGGCCGTGCCGCGCTCGGAGGAGCTGCGGTTCAACGACATGTGCGGGGCGCGCGGGCTGCCCGTGACCCGCATCGGTGTCGTGGACGGGGACGCGATCGAGGTGCAGGGCGAGTTCGCGCTGTCGCTGGCGGAGGTGCGGGAGGCGCACGAGGCGACGATTCCGGCGCTGCTGGCCTGAGCCGCGCCTGCCGTCGAGCCTGAGCTGATCCGACGGGCCCCCGTTCCGCTTTGTGCGGGGCGGGGGCTCTGTCGTGCCCGCACGAGGGTGGGTTGAGGTGGCTCGGTTGCACGAAATTACGTAGTTACGTATCTTGGCGGGCATGGAACTGGAGGCGCGGGTCGCCGCGCTGGAGGCGCGTCTCGCGATCCTGGAGACGGCGGCGGCGGAACGGACCGTTCCGGACCGTCCTCGCCTGGCCGAGGGCGACTTCTGGGCGCTGGAGGGGTTCAAACGGCAGCTCTCCGAGATCGGCGCGGCCGACGGAGGCGTGCTGTTCACGGGGGCGGTACGGCTGCCGACCGGGGAGTGGTACGAGTGGCAGTACGGGGCACTCACGGAGCCGCTGTTCGCCGAGCGACCGGACGATGACGGTGACGGTGAGGGTGACGGTGGCGATGAGGACGGCTCCGACTGGTCCGCCGCCGCCGAACCTCTCGCCGCCCTCGGCCACCCCGTACGCCTCCGGCTGCTGCGCGAGATCCTCGGCGGCCGGCGGACCGCGGCCGAGCTGACCGAACTCGAAGGGCTCGGCACGACCGGGCAGATCTACCACCACCTGCGCCAACTGACCGGCGCGGGCTGGCTGCACACCACGAGCCGGGGGCGGTACGAGGTGCCGGGCACCCGTGTGGTGCCCCTCCTCGTGGCGTTGACGGCCGCCCGCCCATGACCCCTGGAGAGGGCGAGATGTCCGTACGGACACGGAAACTGCTGATGGTCGCGTACCGCGTCCTGCTGATCGCCCTGGTCGCCCTGATCCTGGGCAGCTTCGTGGTCGACCGCCTGGGCGAGGCGCCGTACCCGAGGATCTGGCTCGGCCTGGGCGCGGCCCTGGTAGTGGTCATCGTCCTCCTGAGGAGCGGAATGAAGAGCCTGCGCCCGGACGCGAACCGGCCGCCGGTGGAGGTCCTGGCCCCGGTCACCGGCCGCTGGACCGCGCTCAACAGCCCGGCCGACAAGGTCCCGAGCCATGGCACACACGGGTACGGGCAGACGTACGCGATCGACATCGTCGCCGAACCGGAACCCGGTGACGGCCCCGCCCGCCCCGGGTTCGCCTGGGTCTGGCCACCGGTCCGCCGCAGCGACGCCTTCCCCGCGTACGGCGCCCCGCTGCTCGCGGTCGCCGACGGCACGGTCGTCCACGCGTCGGACAACCAGCGCGACCACCTGAGCCGGAACTCCCTGCCGATGCTGGCGTATCTGCTGCTCATCGAAAGCACCCTGCGCGAGATGGGCGGCGCGGGACGGATCGTGGGCAACCACATAATCCTGGACCTGGGAGACGGCACCTACGCGATGTACGCCCACGTCCGCCAGGGCTCCCTCCAGGTCCGCGCGGGCGACCGCGTCCGGGCGGGCCAGGAGATCGCGTCCTGCGGCAACTCGGGCAACTCAACAGAACCCCACGTCCACTTCCAACTGATGGACACCCCGGACCTGGACACGGCCCGGGGTGTCCCGTTCACCTGGCGGGGGATCGGGGTTCCGTCGAACGGGGAGACGTTCATGGCGGAGGGGGTTCGTACGGTCAACGCCGCACTCCACGACGACGTAGCCCGTGTGAGACGACTCGAAGCCGCCGAGAGGCTGGCGGCGCGCGGCGCACGCGGAGAGTTCGATGCCGCCGCCGCGCACGACGCTGCCAAACGCGCCCGGCGGCAAGCCTTCGAGTGATCACGTATCTCTTGGACACCTCGGCGCTTTGGCATTTCTTCCGCACCCCGGGCGTCTTCCACATCTGCGAGCCCACCCGAGCCGAATTTCTCTACTCGGCCACGAGCCCGTCCCACCGCCGTCCACCACCGGCATACCGTGCTGCACATCGACAACGACTTCCCGTGCGTGGCCACCGTGCTCAAGGAAGTGGATCAGCGCGACGTACGGCACTGATTCCCTGACTACCCTCACCCCCATGCCTCCCGTCAAAAAGCGCCCCCGTTCCTATGACCCCCGCAAGATTCGGGCCGCCGTGTTCGGGCAGTTCGGGGCCGTGCGGGACGGGGTGCGGGGGGTGGGGGACGAGGTGTTGGGGGCCCGGTCCGGGGTCGGGGAGTGGAGTGTGCGGGACCTGGTCGCGCATGTCGCCATGGCGCTCGGTGGGGTGGAACGGGCGCTGGACGCCGTGGGGGCGGGGGATCGGGGGCGGCCCGAGGTCGGATTGCTGGACTGGCCGTTCGCGACCGGGCGGTACGCCGATGGGATCGATGAGGACACCCGTGCGCTCGGAGCACGGCATCCCGATCTCGACGCCCTGTTCGGCGAGGTCGGTGGGCGGGTCGCCGCGCGGCTCGACGAAGGGCCGGGTACCCGGCTGGTCAGGCCCCGGATGGGCACCATGACCCTGGACGACTACCTGGTCACCCGTACCGTCGAACTCGTCGTCCACACCGACGACCTCAACCGCGCCACCGGGCTCGCGATCCCCTTCGACCGGCAGGCGCTCGCCGCCGCCGTCCGGCTGCTCGCCGACGCGCTCGCCGTGAAGGCGCCGGGCGGCTCTACGGAGGTCCGGATTCCGCCGTACGCCGTGGTGCAGTGCGTCGAAGGACCCCGGCACACCCGCGGCACCCCGCCCAACGTCGTGGAGACCGACCCGCTCACCTGGATCCGGCTCGCGACCGGGCGGACGGACTGGGCGACCGAACGCGAGGCGGCCACCGTGAGCGCCAGCGGCGAGCGGGCCGACCTGTCCGCATTGCTCCCGATTCTGAGGTGAACCCGGGCGGGCAGGGGAACCGATCCCCCCGCCCGCCCCGTCAGACCGGCATGTACACGCAGCGTCCGACCCTCATCAGCACCGTCGGCACCCTCGCGGCAGCGGGCCTCCTCACCGCCTGCGGGACCGCGACCGGTGACGGCTCCGGCGCGGGCTCCGGCACCGTCGACACCTCGCTGCCCCTCACCGGCGTCCACTGGAATGTGCGCGATCTCACGGTGGCCGGGAAAACGTACAAAGCACCCGACGGCAGCCACGTCCGCATCGAACCCGACGGAACGACCTCCGGCACCCTCGGCTGCAACCGCTTCCACAGCACCGCCGAGATCAAGGACGGCACCGTCAGCTTCGGCGACACGGCGACCACCCAGATCGGCTGCCCGAAGCAGATGATGGCCTACGAGGAACTGCTCGCGAAGGCCCTGGGCGCGGGCAGGCTCACGGCGAAGGTCGCGGCCGGCACCCTCACCCTCACCACCCCGGACGGCGACCGCATCGCCCTCACCGAGGAGAAGCCGGCCCCGCTCACCGGCACCGAATGGACCGTGACCTCGCTGGTCAGGAACGAGACCGCGACCTCACTCCCGAAGGACGCCGACGGCAAGGCCCACCTGACCTTCAGCAAGAACGGCAAGGAGGCCAAGGACGGCAAGGAAGCCAAGGTCACCGGCACCCTCGGCTGCAACCGCGTCTCCGCCACCGCGAAGATCACCGACGGTCACCTCACCCTGTCCCGCCCCATCACCACCCGCATGATCTGCCCCGAACCCGTGATGAAGGTCGAACGCGCCCTTCTGCGCCTCTTCGACGGCAAGCAGCTCACGTACGAACTGAACCACCGCGGCCTCACCCTCACCGCCCCGGACGGCACCGGAATCGCCGCCACGGCCGGAAAGACGGCCACCCCGGCAAAGTGATTCCGCTTACGGAAACCGTCCCCAATTCGGACCGGTGGTCGATCTCGCCTACACTCGGTGCCGTGCCACGTGGTGACGGTCGACTCAATCACGATCTGCTCCCCGGCGAGAAAGGCCCCCAGGACGCTTGTGGCGTCTTCGGAGTCTGGGCCCCGGGTGAAGAGGTCGCAAAGCTCACGTACTTCGGGCTCTACGCCCTCCAGCATCGGGGCCAGGAATCCGCGGGAATCGCGGTCAGCAACGGCTCCCAGATCCTCGTCTTCAAGGACATGGGCCTGGTCTCCCAGGTCTTCGACGAGACCTCCCTCGGCGCCCTCCAGGGCCACATCGCCGTGGGCCACGCCCGCTACTCCACCACCGGAGCCTCGGTGTGGGAGAACGCGCAGCCGACCTTCCGTGCCACCCCGCACGGCTCCCTCGCCCTCGGCCACAACGGCAACCTGGTCAACACGGCCCAGCTCGCCGAGATGGCCGCGGCCCTCCCCGCGCCCGAGACGGTCAGCCGCTCCGGCCGGATCGCCGCGACCAACGACACCGACCTGATCACCGCCCTCCTCGCGGGCCAGACGGACACCGGCGACGCGGACGGCAAGCCGCTCACCGTCGAAGAGGCCGCGGCCAAGGTCCTCCCCGAGGTGAAGGGCGCCTTCTCCCTCGTCTTCATGGACGAGCACACCCTCTACGCCGCCCGCGACCCGCAGGGCATCCGCCCGCTGGTCCTCGGCCGCCTGGAGCGCGGCTGGGTCGTCGCGTCGGAGTCCGCCGGACTCGACATCTGCGGTGCGACCTACGTCCGCGAGATAGAGCCGGGCGAGTTCGTCGCCGTCGATGAGAACGGCATCCGCACCTCACGCTTCGCGGAAGCAAAGCCCAAGGGCTGTGTCTTCGAGTACGTGTATCTCGCCCGCCCCGACACCGACATCGCCGGACGGAACGTCTATCTGTCCCGCGTGGAGATGGGCCGCCGCCTCGCCAAGGAGGCCCCCGTCGACGCCGATCTGGTGATAGCGACACCGGAGTCCGGCACCCCCGCCGCGATCGGCTACGCGGAGGCGTCGGGCATCCCCTTCGGCTCCGGCCTGGTGAAGAACGCGTACGTCGGCCGGACCTTCATCCAGCCCTCGCAGACGATCCGCCAGCTCGGTATCCGCCTCAAGCTGAATCCGCTCAAGGAAGTCATCAAGGGCAAGCGCCTGATCGTCGTGGACGACTCCATCGTCCGCGGCAACACCCAGCGCGCCCTCGTCCGGATGCTCCGCGAGGCCGGCGCCGCCGAGGTCCACATCCGGATCTCCTCGCCGCCCGTGAAGTGGCCCTGCTTCTTCGGCATCGACTTCGCGACCCGCGCCGAACTCATCGCCAACGGCATGACCGTCGACGAGATCGGCAAGTCGCTCGGCGCCGACTCCCTCCACTACATCTCCCTCGACGCCATGATCGAGGCCACCACCATCGACAAGCCGAACCTCTGCCGTGCCTGCTTCGACGGCGAGTACCCGATGGAGCTGCCCGACCCGCAGCTGCTCGGCAAGCAGCTCCTGGAGACCGAGCTGGCCGCCGGTCCCGCCGCCACCGCGGCGGTCGACGCGCTGCGCCGTCCGTAGATGTACGGCACCGCACGTCCCGTACGACCACGACTCCTTCCTACCGGACGACACGAAAGCTCTCCCAGCCATGTCTGAGACCACCGGTGCCAGCTACGCGAGCGCGGGCGTCGACATCGAGGCGGGCGACCGCGCCGTCGAGCTGATGAAGGAGTGGGTGAAGAAGACGCGGCGCCCCGAGGTACTCGGCGGCCTCGGCGGATTCGCCGGGCTCTTCGACGCCTCCGCCCTGAAGCGGTTCGACCGGCCGCTGCTGGCCTCGGCCACGGACGGCGTCGGCACCAAGGTCGACCTCGCCCGGCAGCTCGGCGTGTACGACACCATCGGCCACGACCTCGTCGCGATGGTGATGGACGACATCGTGGTGTGCGGCGCCGAACCGCTCTTCATGACCGACTACATCTGCGTCGGCAAGGTCCACCCCGAGCGGGTCGCCGCCATCGTCAAGGGCATCGCCGAGGGCTGTGTCCTCGCCGGCTGCGCCCTGGTCGGCGGCGAGACCGCCGAACACCCTGGCCTCCTCGGCCCGGACGACTTCGACGTCGCGGGCGCCGGTACGGGCGTGGTGGAGGCCGACGCGCTGCTCGGCCCGGACCGTATCCGTACGGGTGACGCGGTGATCGCGATGGCGTCCTCCGGGCTTCACTCCAACGGGTACTCGCTGGTGCGGCACGTCGTCTTCGACCGCGCCGGGATGCGCCTGGACCAGCAGGTCGAGGAGTTCGGCCGGACTCTCGGCGAGGAACTGCTGGAGCCCACCAAGATCTACTCCCTCGACTGTCTGGCGCTGACCCGGACGGCCGAGGTGCACGCCTTCAGCCACATCACGGGCGGCGGACTCGCGGCGAACCTCGCCCGGGTGATCCCCGACGGCCTGCACGCCACCGTCGACCGCACGACCTGGACCCCGGCCCCCGTCTTCGACCTCGTCGGCCGCGCGGGCCAGGTCGAACGCCTGGAGCTGGAGAAGACCCTCAACATGGGCGTCGGCATGATGGCGATCGTCCCCGAAGACTCGGTGGACGTGGCACTGACCACCCTCGCGGACCGGGGTGTGGACGCGTGGGTGGCGGGAACGATCACCGACCGCGGCACACACACGACGGGCGCGGCCCTCAGCGGTGACTACGCCCGTTAGCCCGCGCCAAGAGGCGCACGAGGCAACACTGAACCCGGTCCGGCGTGATGGCCCCGGACCGGGTGAGGTGCTGCGCGAACCGCAGAACTGCGAAGGGCGCTGCTACGTCAAGCGCCGCGACGTCGTGATGACGGACCTGACTCGTCGGCCGATCCCGACTCGTCGTCGTCATCGTCGTCGTTGTACAGATCCGCGTACTGTGCGTACGGGTCGTCGTCCTCGTCGTCGTCCTCGAACGGCTCGCCGTTCGGAGGCTGACTCGAAGTCGATGCGCCCAGCTCGTTGGCCAGACGCGACAGGTCAGTCCCGCCGCTGTTGTACTTCAGCTGGCGGGCGACCTTCGTCTGCTTGGCCTTGGCCCGGCCGCGCCCCATGGCTCGACCCCCTCGGTGACAGGGCTCGACGGCCCCAGAGTCTTGACACGCGTTCATGATCTCGAACGGGCTCTCCGTGGAGAGACCGGTCCGTAGGGCTTCCACGGTACCTGCTCCTGCGGCCATACGGTACGTCGCCCGCAGCAGCCGCGTGTGCGCAGAACCTGCGAGGCGCCCCGTCCTCGCTGGTCAACCGCGATTTTAACCTCTTCTTGGCGGACGACCCGCCGACGGGGGTGAGTCTTGTCTCTCACCCCCGGTCGGCGGGTCCCTGACAACGTCGTTCACGGGCCCGAAGCGGCCCCGGAGCGTCAGGGGCGACGCGCCTCGGCCATCCGCTGTTCGGCGATCCGGTCGGCCGCGGCGGCCGGCGGAATACCGTCTTCCTTCGCACGAGCGAAGATTCCGAGCGTGGTGTCGAAGATCTTCGCGGCCTTCGCCTTGGACCGGTCGAAGTCGAAGCCGTGCAGCTCGTCGGCGACCTGGATGACCCCGCCCGCGTTCACCACGTAGTCCGGCGCGTAGAGGATCCCG
Organism: Streptomyces sp. NPDC091292; assembly: GCF_044757265.1. Lineage (NCBI taxonomy): Bacteria > Bacillati > Actinomycetota > Actinomycetes > Kitasatosporales > Streptomycetaceae > Streptomyces > Streptomyces sp. NPDC091292. Next base: position 18,634 of record NZ_JBIVUQ010000040.1, read on the forward strand.
CGGTCCGCGAGGTCCTTCTCGACGCCCGGGTGGGCGAGCTGGTTGTTGGCGGCGCCGCAGACCACGGTGGCGGTCAGCGCGGGCACGGTGTCGTCGTCGAGCGCCCCGCCGAGCGCGCAGGGCGCGTACACGTCCAGGCCCTCGGTACGGATCAGGGCGTCCGTGTCGGCGACGGCGGTGACCTTGGGGTGCCGCTCGGTGATCCGGCGTACCGAATCGGCGCGGACGTCCGTCACGACGACCTCGGCGCCGTCTTCGAGCAGGTGCTCCACGAGGTGGTGGCCGACCTTGCCGACGCCCGCGATGCCGACGGTCCGGCCGCGCAGCGACGGGTCGCCCCAGAGGTGCTGGGCGCTGGCCCGCATGCCCTGGAAGACGCCGTACGCGGTCAGCACCGACGAGTCGCCCGCGCCGCCGTTCTCGGGGGAGCGGCCGGTCGTCCAGCGGCACTCTCGGGTCACGACGTCCATGTCGGCGACATAGGTGCCGACGTCGCACGCGGTGACGTAACGGCCGCCGAGCGAGGCCACGAACCGGCCGTAGGCGAGGAGCAGTTCGGTGCGCCGCTCGCCCTGGATGCTCTGCGAGTCGCCGATGATGACGGCCTTGCCGCCGCCGTGGTCGAGCCCCGCCATGGCGTTCTTGTACGACATCCCGCGCGCGAGGTTCAGCGCGTCCGCGACGGCCGCTTCCTCGCTCGCGTACGGATAGAAGCGGGTGCCGCCGAGCGCGGGGCCCAGGGCGGTGGAGTGCAGCGCGATGACGGCCTTGAGGCCGCTGGCACGGTCCTGGCAGAGCACGACTTGCTCATGGCCCCCCTGATCCGAGTGGAACAGGGTGTGCAGGACGCCGGTGGTTACGTCGGTCACTGTGGTGACTCCCAGGTAAGTTGCGGCGGTTGGAGCCGGCGCCCGTGGGGGTGGTCGGGTCCGGTGGTCATGAGGGTAGAGCCTGATGGGGTGGTGATCCGCCTAGTGCTCAGGATCTCTCATCGGCGTGCTCAGGATCACCCTCGCGCGGCCTAGGGGGTCTCTGATGGATCTCCGTGGCGTCGCGACGCCCGGCACGCACTCTCGCCGCACCGCACGAAAGCCCACGTACGCCCAGTACGCGGACTTCCGCGCGGCACACCGAGAGCACGCACCGAACGCCGCTCCTTCACCCACGGAAATCCATCAGAAACCCCCTGGGCGGGGGCGCTCGCCGGATGCGGGCATGGCACGATTTGCAGTGGTTTCCCGCCGGGTTTCCGAGCCGGTCCGCGGGGGAGGGAGCAGGGGTGCCCAAGGTGTCCTCGGTGATCGTGCCGTACGCGTCCTATCTGCGCGTGTACGAGCCGCTGGCCGCCTTCCCCGAGCCGGAACGCAGCCACTGGGCGAAGTACGCGCGGCGCACCGACCGCCCCTCGTACCAGGACGAACTGCGCCGCTCGCTGACGGATTTGCTGCCCACGCCGCCGGTGCCGGTGCCGGTGCACGAGAGTGACGACGCGTTCGTCGCGCATGTCGACGGTGTGGTGTGCGTGTGCCCGTGGCGGACCCGGCTGCGCGGCTGGCAGGCGCTGGGCGAGCTGGCGGGCCAGTTCCCGCCGCGGGTCCTGGACGCGGTGCTCCCCCCGGTCGTACGCCGCCAGACGACCGACGACTACGAGCGCTGGCTGGCCCGCAACCCCGACGCGCGGCCGTGGATCCGGACGGCGACCTGGCAGGTGCCGCTCAACTGGTTCGTGCTGGTCTCGGACGGTGAGCGGGAGTACCGGGCGGCGGGGGAGGGTGACGGGGGCGACGGGGGTGGCGGGGGTGGCGCGGAAGAAGGTCCCGTAGGTCCCGAAGATCCCGTGACGGGCGTCCCGGGGGCGCCGGTGCTGCGGTACCGGACGCCGATGGTGCAGGCGCGGCGGCGGGTCGCACGTGGCCTGAAAGCGCTCAAGGAAGCGCTCGACGAGGGTCCCATGATCGACGGCCTGGTAGATGTGGGGAGCTGGCTGGAGGAATTCCACCCGCGTTCCCTGGTCGAGCTGGACTACGGCGGCCTGGTGCACGCGCTGCCCGCGGCCCAGCTCGACGACGACCACTCGGCGGCGGACGTGGCCGAGGGCATCCAGGCGCTGCGCACCGGGGACGGGGCCGGCGCGGGCGAGGCGTACGCGCGGCTCGTGGAGCGCTGGCGGGCGGTGCGGGACCGGCAGTCGGCGAGCTGACCGGCGGTCCGGTGGTCCGGTGGTGGCCGGGAAGTGGTGCCGGGCGGCCCTGACAGTGCGCAGTCCGTCGGATACGGGACGTAGGTCCCGATCCGGGCCTTTGCGTCAAGCGTGCCAAGCGTGATGGACCGCACTTACCGGGGCCTTGCGCCCATCACCCCTCCTCGTGCCAAAATAGGACAAGGAGTCCGGGGAGGGCTCCCTCCGTCCCTATATGGGACGGAATGCTCTGCATTGCACGCTATGGGGGGTCTGATGACTCCTGATCACTCTGTGACTGATCGTCACTGGGGTGTGACTGTCCGCTATGGCATGGTCCATCGGCTTCCGTCGCTGATGAACACCTGGGAGGGCAATTCCATCGGTTTGGCCGACGCGGCTGGACAGATGGTGTAGTTGTAGTGCCGAGGACAAGCCGTTCGTCCTATAACCGACTCGACCCGCGTCCGCCATTTCGGGCAACGCGGGTCAAGGTGCAGAATTTAGAGGAAAGAACCGAGAAGGTTCGGTTCATCCGAGGAGGCCGCTCATGACCGCTCGCACCCCTGATGCCGAGCCGCTGCTGACCCCGGCTGAGGTCGCCACGATGTTCCGCGTCGACCCGAAGACGGTCACGCGCTGGGCGAAGGCTGGCAAGCTCACGTCGATCCGCACGCTCGGCGGGCACCGCCGCTACCGCGAGGCGGAGGTCCGTGCTCTGCTCGCGGGCATTCCGCAGCAGCGCAGCGAGGCCTGACCACGCACAACTCGGGCATTTCCGCCGGGTCCCCCACCCGGTGCTCGTCCGACACTCAGCTCCACACGACGCGGGTCCTGCCCCAACAGGACCTACGCCCCAGCACTTGGGCTTGATCGCGACAAGGGTGCGTCGTTCATCGCGCTGGACTCCGCCGGGTCCAGCGCGATTTTTTTATGCCCGCGCGCGGCTCTCGTACCGCCTGTTCGTGGGTCTGTGCGGGGTGGTTGTGGGGCCCCGGCGGGGCTTGTGCGGGTGCTCTGAGCGACCTTGTCGGAGTCTGAGGGGTGCGGGTGGATGGAGGTGCAATTGCACATATTAAATTGACTCGTTGTAGGTGAGGCGTAAGTAAGGCGGTTTTCAAAACTTGTTCGGTGACGCCTGTCACACGCTCAAGTCCTTGTTGCGGGGCGGGTAGTTGCGCTATAGGGGAAACGGGCGGGCGGCGCTGAAGGTTCCCGCCGCCCAGGACCTCCACGAACAGCACACACGTTTAAGGCCCACACCCGGGGGGTGTGGGCCTTGCTGCGGTCCTGACGGGATTTGAACCCGCGGCCTCCACCTTGACAGGGTGGCGAGCACTCCAAACTGCTCCACAGGACCTTGCTTCGCGGTACTCGTCGCGGTGTTGGCCGCTGCGTTGTTCCGCGAGACGAGACTGTACAGGAGGGCAGGCCATGCGGTCGAACTCACCGCCGGTGAGGGCTCCGTCACCGCTCCCCGGCCCGTATCCCGGCCCGCTCCCGGCCTGTTTCGCGGTTACGGGGCCGCCGCGTCTATCGCCTTCACGATCCGCTTGTCCGACACCGGATACGCCGTGCCCAGCGCGTGCGCGAAGTAGCTCACGCGGAGTTCCTCGATCATCCAGCGGATGTCCAGCACCTGCTGCGGCACCGGCCGTCCCGACGGGAGCTGTTCGAGCAGCCACGCGTACTCGTCGCGCATCTCGCGGACCTTCTCCATCCGCGTGGTGTCCCGCTGGACGTTCGTCGGCATCTGCTGGAGCCGCCGGTCCGCCGCCACCAGATAGCGCATCAGGTCCGGCAGCCGCCCGACGCCCGTCTCGGTGACGAAGCCGGGCTTCACCAGGCCCGCGAGTTGTTCCCGTACGTCCGCGAGGTTGGCGAGCAGCGCGGGGCTCCTGGTGGCCTTCAGGCGCCGCTCACAGGACTGCCAGGCGGCCAGCACCTGCTGGACCTGCCCGACCGTGCGCACCGTCGTGTCGACGATGTCGGCGCGCACCTTCTCGTACAGCTTGCGGTAGGACTCCTCGTCCCAGGCCGGGCCGCCGAAGTCGGCGATCAGGCGGTCGGCCGCCGCGGTCGCGCAGTCGTCGAAGAGGGCCTGCACCGAGCCGTGCGGGTTGGCCGAGAGCGCCAGTTTCTGCGCGTTGGTGAGCTTGTCCGACGCGAACTTCGCCGGGTTCACCGGGATGTTGCGCAGGATCAGCCGGCGGGTGCCCCGCCACATCGCGCGCTGCTGCTCGGCCTCGGTGTCGAAGAGCCGTACGGAGACCGTGTCGCCGTCGTCCACCAGCGCCGGGTACGCCTTCACGGGCTGTCCGGCCCGCCGGGTCTCGAACAGCCGGGTCAGGCTGCCGATGGACCAGTCCGTGAGGCCCTTGCGCTCGATGGCCTCGCCGCCCGTGCGCTCCGCCGTGGCCGCGGCGGCCTGGGAGATGGCCTGGCGCGCCTTGGGCCGCAGCCGCAGCCTCAGCGCCTCCAGATCCTTGTCCTCGGCCTCCCTGGGGTCGCCCGCCAGCTTGCGGCGCCGCTCGTCGACGATCCGGAACGTGATCCTCAGATGGTCGGGGACCTTCGCCCAGTCGAAGTCGTCGGCGGTGACCGGGACGCCGACCATGCCCTTCAGCTCGCGGGCCAGTGTCACCGTCAGTGGCTCCTGGAGGGGCACCGCGCGCGCGAGGAACCTGGTCGCGAAGTTCGGCGCCGGGACGTAGTGCCGGCGGATCGGCTTCGGGAGGGAGCGGATCAGCTCGGTGACGACCTCTTCCCGCAGGCCCGGGATCTGCCAGTCGAAGCCCTCGTCCGTGACCTGGTTGAGGACCTGGAGCGGGACGTGCACGGTGACGCCGTCTGCGTCCGCGCCCGGCTCGAACTGGTACGTCACGCGGAAGCTGAGCGGGCCCTGCCGCCAGGTGTCCGGGTAGTCGGCCTTGGTGACCGCCTCCGCCGACTCGCGGATGAGCATCTCGCGCGCGAAGTCGAGCAGTTCGGGTTCCTCGTGGCGCCGGTGCTTCCACCACGAGTCGAAGTGGGCGCCGGACACCACATGGTCGGGTACGCGCTGGTCGTAGAAGTCGAACAGCGTCTCGTCGTCCACCAGGATGTCGCGGCGGCGGGCCCGGTGCTCCAGCTCCTCGACCTCGGTGAGGAGCTTGCGGTTGTCGGCGAAGAACTTGTGGTGGGTGCGCCAGTCGCCCTCCACGAGCGCGTGCCGGATGAACAGCTCACGGCTCGCCTCGGCGTCGATCCGGCCGTAGTTGACCTTCCGGTGGGCGACGATCGGCACGCCGTACAGCGTGACGCGCTCGTACGCCATCACGGCCGCCTGGTCCTTCTCCCAGTGCGGCTCGCTGTACGTGCGCTTGATCAGGTGCTGGGCGAGCGGTTCGATCCACTCGGGTTCGATCTTCGCGTTGACCCGCGCCCACAGGCGGGACGTCTCCACCAGCTCCGCGGACATGATGACCTTGGGCTGCTTCTTGAAGAGCGCCGAGCCGGGGAAGACGGCGAACTTGGCGCCGCGCGCGCCCAGGTACTCGTTCTTGTCGGTGTCCTTGAGGCCGATGTGCGAGAGCAGTCCGGCGAGCAGCGAGGTGTGGACGGACTGCTCGGGCGCGTCGTCCTCGTTGACATGGATGCCCATCGTCTTCGCGACCGAGCGCACCTGCGCGTAGATGTCCTGCCACTCCCGGATGCGCAGGAAGTTCAGGTACTCCTGCTTGCACATGCGGCGGAACGAGGACGAGCCCCGCTCCTTCTGCTGCTCTCGGACATACCGCCACAGATTGAGGAAGGCGAGGAAGTCGCTGGTCTCGTCCTTGAAGCGGGCGTGCTGCTGGTCGGCCTGCGTCTGCTTGTCGGCGGGGCGCTCGCGGGGGTCCTGGATGGACAGGGCGGCAGCGATGACCATGACCTCGCGGACACAGCCGTTCTTGTCGGCCTCCACGACCATGCGCGCGAGGCGCGGATCGACCGGGAGCTGCGACAGTTTTCGGCCAAGTGCGGTGAGCCGTTTGCGGTGGTCCTTCTCCTGCGGGTCCAGCGCGCCGAGTTCCTGGAGGAGTTGGACGCCGTCCCGGATGTTGCGGTGGTCCGGCGGGTCGATGAAGGGGAACTTCTCGATGTCGCCGAGGCCGGCCGCGGTCATCTGGAGGATGACGGACGCCAGGTTCGTACGGAGGATCTCGGCGTCGGTGAACTCCGGGCGGGCGAGGAAGTCGTCCTCGGAGTACAGCCGTACGCAGATGCCGTCGGATGTCCGTCCGCAGCGGCCCTTGCGCTGGTTGGCGCTCGCCTGGCTGACCGCTTCGATCGGCAGCCGCTGGACCTTGGTGCGGTGGCTGTAGCGCGAGATACGGGCGGTGCCCGGGTCGATGACGTACTTGATGCCCGGGACAGTGAGGGAGGTCTCGGCGACGTTCGTGGCGAGGACGATGCGGCGACCGCTGTGGCGCTGGAACACGCGGTGCTGCTCGGCGTGCGACAAGCGCGCGTAGAGGGGCAGCACTTCGGTGAACCGCAGGTTCTTCTTGGTGAGCGCGTCGGCCGTGTCGCGGATCTCGCGCTCGCCGGAGAGGAAGACCAGGATGTCGCCGGGTCCTTCGCCCTGAAGCTCGTCCACGGCGTCACAGATGGCGGTGATCTGATCCCGGTCGACGTCCTCGGAATCGTCTTCCAGGAGCGGCCGATAACGCACCTCTACGGGGTACGTACGCCCGCTGACCTCGACGATGGGGGCGTCGCCGAAGTGCCTCGAAAAACGCTCCGGGTCGATCGTCGCCGAAGTGATCACGACCTTGAGGTCGGGCCGCTTCGGGAGGAGCTGGGCGAGATAGCCGAGCAGGAAGTCGATGTTCAGGGACCGCTCGTGGGCCTCGTCGATGATGATCGTGTCGTACGCGCGCAGCTCGCGGTCCGTCTGGATCTCGGCGAGCAGGATGCCGTCGGTCATCAGCTTGACGAAGGTGGCGTCCGGGTCCACCTGGTCGGTGAACCTGACCTTCCAGCCGACTGCCTGGCCGAGCGGGGTGTCCAGCTCGTCGGCGACGCGCTCCGCGACCGTGCGGGCGGCGATACGGCGGGGCTGGGTGTGCCCGATCATGCCGCGGACGCCGCGCCCCAGCTCCAGACAGATCTTGGGGATCTGCGTCGTCTTGCCGGAGCCCGTCTCGCCGGCGACGATCACGACCTGGTGGTCACGGATCGCCGCGAGGATGTCGCCCCGCTTCTGGCTGACCGGAAGTTCTTCCGGGTACGTGATCTCCGGGACCCGGTCCGCGCGGCCGGCCATCCGGGCCTCGGCCTTCGCGACCTCCGCCTCGATCTCGGCGATGACGGCGGCGCGGGCGTCGGGTTTACGGATCCGGCGCGCGCCTTCGAGCCTGCGGCCGAGTCGGTGCGCGTCGCGCAGGGACAGCTCGGACAGGCGGGGGGCGAGGGATCCAAGAGCGAGGGCAGGCTGCGTAGACATACGGCTCCCAGGATCGCACCTCGCGGAAAGTGGTGGCTAACCGTTTTGGGGGGGGGTGCCTCTATGTCTTTCGTCAAGCGTGGCGTGGGGTTCTGGCTTCGTAGAAGGTGCCGTCGCGGAGCATGGCGAACAGGACGCTGATGC
>NZ_JBIVUQ010000041.1:0-12592 GCF_044757265.1 Streptomyces sp. NPDC091292
CCCCACCCGACACCACCGCCACCACATCCGGACCCACCACAGCCCGCTCCGCAATCAACCCATGCACCCCACCAACAACCCCCGCCACCTCCACCTCAGTCTCATTCCACCCACGCACCACCACATCCCACTCACCCGCACCCAACACCGACACCTCACCCACACACCGACCCGCATCCCCAGCGGCCATCGATTCGAGCACCGACCCCAGATGCCCGGCCATCCGCTCCACCGTCGCCGCGTCGAAGCGGGCGCGGTCGTAGGACAGCTTGATCTTGACGTCGCGGCCTGCGCCGGCGGTGATGTGGAGTGGGTAGTTGACCTGCTCCCGGCCGAAGTTGAGGTGGGCGTCCAGGCCGTTGGCCGCGGAGGTCTCCCGGCCTTCGGTCAGGGCCTGGTCCGGGTAGTTCTCGAAGACGAAGAGGCTGTTGAACAGGGCCTGGCTCGTGGGCAGTTCGCTGCATTCGGCGATGGTCACCAGGGGGACCTGTTCGTACTGACGGGCCTGTACCTGTGCGTCCTGCAACCCGGTCAGCCAGTCCACCAGCGGCTGGTCACGGTCGACACGTATGCGCGTCGGGGTCGTGTTGATCAAGAGGCCGACCATGGAGTCCATACCGTCGATCTGGCCGCCGCGCCCCGACGATGTCACGCCGAACACCACGTCGTCCGTGTCGGAGTACAGGGCGAGGACCAGCGCCCATGCGCCCTGGACGACCGTGTTCAGTGTCAGGCGGTGGCGCCGTGCGAAGTCCGCGAGGCCGGATGCGGCGGCCGTGGGCTCCAGCGCGACATGGGCTTCCGCGCGTCCCTGGTCGCCGGTGGCCCGCTCCACGCCGAGGGTGGTGGGTTCGGTGACCCCGGCCAGGTAGTCGCGCCAGTACGCGCGCGCCTGGTCCAGGTCCTGTGCGCCGACCCATGAGACGAAGTCCCGGAACGGTGCTCGCGCGGTCAGGTCCGGTCGGCCCCTGCCGGTGCGGAAGGCGTCGTACGCCTCCAGCAGCTCGCCCATGACGATCGGCAGGCTCCAGCCGTCGAGGAGCAGATGGTGGTAGCTCCAGAGCAGTTGATGCCGGTCGGTGGCGACGCTGTGCACGGAGATCCGTACCAGTGTGGGCGCGGAGAAGTCGGCGCCGCGCGCCCAGTCGGCCTCCAGGTGGTCGCCGATCGCCTGCTGCTGTGCTGCTTCGTCCAGCCGTGAGAGGTCCCGTACGTCCAGGGGAAGAGGCACGGACCGGGACACCACGGCCAGTGGCTCGGGTACGCCGTCCCAGACCACTGCCGTGCGCAGCACCTCGTGCCGGGAGAACACCTGCTCCCACGCCTGCTTGAGGGCGTCGATGTCCAGTTCGCCTGTCAGGGAGAGCCCGTTCTGCACCCAGTACATGCCGGGGTCGTCGGAGAGCCGGGTGTGGAAGAGCATGCCCTGCTGGAGGGCGGTGAGCGGGTAGATGTCCTCGATCTCGGTCGGCACATGGGCGGTGACGCGGTCCAGTGCGGCCTGGTCGATGTGTGCGAGCGGGAAGTCGGACGGGGTGTGTCCGCCGGTGTCCGGGCGGAGGCAGTACTCGATCAGGTCGTCGAGGATGTCGGCGTAACGCTGTGCCAGTGCGGCGACGGTCGCTTCGTCGTGGACGTCGGTGCCGTATGCCCACACCATCTCCAGGCGGCCGTCGGAGACACGGCAGTTGACGTCGAGGAGGTGGGTGCGGTCGCCCTGTGTCGACCAGGCGCGGCCGAGCGATCCCTTGCCCGGACGGAGGTGGCCCGCTGCGCCCCGGGTGGCGGGGGTGCGGTCGCCTGTGCGCTGGGCATTCTGGCTGAGGTAGTTGAAGCTGACCTCGGCGTGCCCGTCCGGGGTCCAGTCGGTGAGGTGGCGCAGCAGGCCGTAGCCCAGGCCCTTCCTCGGGACGCCGCGCAGATACTCCTTCGTACGGCGCAGCAACGCGCCCAGGTCACCGTCCCCGGCGCCCGTGAGCACCACCGGGTGGACGCTGGTGAACCAACCCACTGTCCGCGACACGTCGATGTCGGCGCCGACGTCCTCACGGCCGTGGCCCTCCAGGTCGACGACCACCGACGGGACACGCGCCCAGGACGTCAAAGCCATGCCGAGTGCGGCGAGGAGCACATCGTTGATCTGGGTGCGGAAGGCGCTGGGCACTTCGCGCAGGAGGCGTTCGGTCTGCCGCACGTCGAGTGTGGCCACCACCTCCCGGGCCGAGGTCACCCTGTTGTTCCCGGCGCGGTCCCGTGGCAGGGGTACGGCCGCTGCTTCGGCGGCGCGCCAGAACGGGGCTTCCGCGGCCAGCTCCGGCGAGTCGGCCAGCTCGGCGAGCCGCTGGGTCCACCGCATGAACGATGTCGTCTTCGCCGGCAGCTCCACGGTCGCGGAGCCCGCCTCGGCCTGCCCGTACGCGGAGATCAGGTCCTCCACCAGCACCGGCCAGGAGACGGCGTCGACCACCAGGTGGTGCGCCACCACCAGGACCAGTCGGCCGCGGTCACCGCGGTCGAACACCGCCACCCTGAACAGCGGTCCTTCCGCCAGGTCGAGTCCCGCCTGTACTTCTGTGGCGCGCGCCTCCAGATACGCGGCCTCGTCGGCGTCGTCCACGTCGGAGGCGTCGATCAGCGACACCGGGTCGGCCGTCTCGGCAGCCGCCAGGCGCCCGACCCACTCCCCGTCCTCGCGCACGAATCGGGAGCGCAGCACGTCGTGCTGTTCGACCAGTGCGCGTACGGCCACCCGCAGCGCGTCGGGGTCGACCGGGCCGTCCGCCTCCAGGACCGTCGACTGGTTGAAGTGTGCCGCCTGTGGCAGCGCACGGCCGAGGAACCACCGCTGGATCGGCGAGAGCGGGAAGTCACCCACCACCACACCCTGGTCGGCGTCGGCCAGGCTTTCGCCCGCCGCCACCGAGGCTAGACCGGCGACCGTCTGGTGGTCGAACAACTGCGCCGCCGTCACGTGCACGCCGAAGTCGCGGGCGCGGGCGACGACACGGATGCTGATGATGGAGTCGCCGCCGAGGTCGAAGAAGTTGTCCTCGATCCCGACCCGCTCCACTCCGAGGATCTCCGCCCACGCGTCGGCGAGGACGCGTTCCACCTCGGTGCGTGGCGCGACATACGTGTCCGCTGATGCCGCACTCGCTCCGTCCGGTGCCGGAAGAGCACCGCGGTCGATCTTTCCGCTCCTCGTCAGCGGCATGCCGGCCAGCTCGGTGAAGAGCGCCGGAACCATGAACTTCGGCAGGCGTTCGCCCACGAAGGCGCGCAGCTCGCCGACGGAGGGGATGCCCTCGGCCATGTCGGCGGGCACCAGGTAGGCCACGAGCTTGCGCTCCGTACCGCTGCCGTAGGCCGTCACGACGGCTGTCCTGATGCCCGGGTGGCCCGCGAGTACGACCTCGATCTCGCCGGGCTCGATGCGGAAGCCACGCACCTTGACCTGGTTGTCGGCACGGCCCACGAATTCAAGGCGGCCGTCGGACAGGCGGCGCGCCCGGTCTCCCGAGCGGTACATGCGGGAGCCGTCCGCGGCGAACGGGTCCGCGACGAACCGTTCGGCGCTCAGCGCACCCCGGCCTCCGTAGCCGCGGGTGACTCCGGCGCCGGCGATGTAGAGTTCGCCGGCCACACCCACTGGAGCGGGGTGGAGCGACGGGTCGAGGATGTGGACCCGCTCGTTGAGGAACGGGGTGCCGATCGGGGGTGTGCCGTCGGCGGTGACTTCTCCGCCGGTGGTGGCGATGGTGGTCTCGGTCGGCCCGTAGACGTTCAGCAGCCGCAGGCGTCGGTGCCACTGTGCGGTGAGCCTGGCCTCCACACGTTCGCCGCCCACCAGGACGGTGGCGAGGTCGGGAAGCTCGTCCGGCGACAGGACGCCGAGGAGTGTGGGTGTCATGAAGGCGAGACGTACGGCGGTCCGCCGCATCATCGAGGTCAGCCGCTCGGGCGGTGTGCGGTCCTGGCGCTCGGCCACGACCAGGGTCGCGCCGGTCGGCAGCGCCATCACCACCTCCCACACCGAGGCGTCGAAGCTGAAGGACGCGAACGCGAGGACGTGATCACCGGGACCGGCGTGCAGCAGCGAGCGCATCCCCTCGGCGAGGGTGGTCACTCCGCGGTGGGGGACGTGGACGCCCTTGGGCCGTCCCGTCGAGCCGGATGTGTAGATGATGTAGGCCAGTTGGTCGGGCAGGACCCGTACCTCGGGAGGCGTCGTGGGGAGCCCGTCCAGCTCCGCGAGGGTCGCCGGGTCGTCCAGCCGGAGGACGGTGCACACGGTGTTGCCGGATGTGTTGGCGGAGGTGTCGTCGGAGGTGTTGTCGGACGTCAGGTCGGACGTGAGGTCGGCGGCGAGGTCGGCGGCCACCGCCTCGTGGGCCACGAGCACCGACGCGCCGGTGTCGCTCATCATGAACCGGCGCCGTTCGAGGGGGTAGGCGGGGTCGAGGGGCAGGTAGCCCGCCCCGGCCTGCCACACCGCCAGCGAGGCGACCGCCATGTCGGCGGAGCGCTCCAGGCACAGCGCGACCACGGACTCGGGTCCCACGCCGGCCCGGCGGAGACGGTGGGCCAGTTGGTTCGCGCGGGCGGTCAACGCGCCGTAGGTGAGCGACCGTTCGCCTGCCAGGACGGCCACGGCATCAGGAGTGGCGGCTGCCTGCGCGGCGATCAGCTCGTGGAGTCCCCCGGTGGGCGGCAGTTCCGTGGCGGTGTCGTTCCACTCCTCGACGAGGAGGTGGCGCTCCGCTTCGGGCAGCAGCGTGACCTCGCCCACGTGCCGGCCCGCGTCGGCGGCGAGGGCGTCGAGGAGCGTGACGAGGTGCGCGGCCATCCGCTCGACGGTCGCGGCTTCGAACAGCGCGGTGCTGAACTGAAGCTCTCCGGAGAGGGCGCCGCCGGCGTCCGCCAGGGTCAGGACCAGGTCGAACTTCACCGGGACGGGCTCGGGGCCCGTGGCCGTGAGGCCCGGGAGGGCCGAGGTGTCACGGTCGTCGAAGCCTCCCGCCGGGGTACCGCCGCCTGACGGGATACCGCCGCCTGCCAGGGTCCCGCCGTCGCCCGGGTCGCCGGGAACATAGCTGAACATGACGTCGGTCAGCGGGTTGCGGGACCGGTCCCGTTCGGTGACCAGGGCGTCGACGAGCCGGTCGAACGGCAGGTCCTGGTGCAGATACGCGCCGTGGGCCATCGTCCGTACCCGCCCCAGGAGGTCGGCGAAGGACGGGTTGCCCGACAGGTCGGTGCGCATGACCAGCGTATTGACGAAGAACCCGATCAGGTCCTCGGTTTCGGCCAGCGAGCGGTTCGCGACGGGTGTGCCGATCGCGACGTCGTCCGTGTCTCCGTACCGCCCCAGGAGCACGCTGAAGGCGGCCAGCAGCGTCATGAACATGGTCGTACCGCTGTCGCGGGACAGCGCGCGCAGTGCCTCCGCGGTGTGCGGTGCGACGGTGAAGCGGGTGACGGCACCCGCGGTGGAACGCACCTGGGGGCGAGGCAGGTCGGTGGGCAGCTCAAGCACCGGGGCCCGGTCCAACTGCTCGCGCCAGTACGTGAGTTGACCGTCGAGCACGTCGCCGGTCAGCCACTGCCGCTGCCAGGCAGCGACATCCGCGTACTGCACGGCGAGCGGCGCCAGCGGGTCGGGCTGACCGGCCCGGAACGCCTCGTACAGGGCGGTCAGCTCGCGCCGGAGGATCCGGTCCGACCACTCGTCGAAGGCGACATGGTGGATGGCGAGGGCAAGGGTGTGGTCATCCGGGGCCAGGCGCAGCAGGGTGGCGCGTACGAGAGGGCCGTGCGCCAGGTCGAAGGGTGTGAGGCCGTCCTCGCCGATCAGCCGGTCGGCGGCGTCGCGCGGGTCGGCGCTGCCGGACACGTCCACCACCGGCAGCGGCACGCCGGCCGCCGGGTCGATGATCTGCCGTGCCACACCGTCCGCACCGGCCACCAGACGGGTCCGCAGGATTTCGTGGCGGGCGACGAGGGCGTCCAGGGCGGCGCCGAGGGCGGCGAGGTCGATGTCACCGGTGAACCGCCGGCGGGTGGACATGTTGTAGTCGACGGAGCCGGGCTCCAACTGGTCCAGGAACCACAGGCGCTGCTGTGCGAACGACAGCGGCAGCACCGTGTCCCTCGCCACGGACGTCACCGGTGGTGCGGCGTCGCGGGCCGAGCCGTCGACGTACGAGGCCAGGCCCCGTACCGTCCGCCGGTCGAACAGGGTGGCCAGCGGAAGTTCCACCGAGAACATCTCGCGGATCCGGGAGACGACCTGGGTGGCCAGCAGGGAGTGGCCTCCCAGTTCGAGGAAGCCGTCGAGGACACCCACCCGCTCCACGCCGAGCACGCGCGCCCACACATCGGCGAGCAGTTCCTCGGTGGCGGTGGCGGGTGCGACGTACCGGCCACCGCTCCCGGTACGGATTCCGGTGGGCTCGGGCAGCGCCGCCCGGTCGGTCTTCCCGTTCGGGGTCAGCGGCAGCTCGGCCAGCTCCTCGAACACCCACGGGATCATGTACTCGGGCAGTCGCTCGCCCGCGATCCCACGCAACTCGGCGACGGGCGGCAGGCCCTGCGTGTGGTCGGCCGGGACGAGATGGGCGACGAGACGGCGGTCCGTGCCCTCCCCGAACGCGCTCACCACCGCTGCCCGGACCCCCGGGTGGGCAAGGAGCGCCGCCTCGATCTCCAGTGGTTCGACGCGGTAGCCGCGCACCTTCAACTGGTCGTCGGCGCGGCCCAGGAACTCCAACTGTCCGTCCGCCGACCACCGCACCCGGTCGCCCGTCCGGTACAGCCGGGAGCCGTCCGCGGCGAACGGGTCGGCCACGAACCGCTCGGCGGTGAGCACCCGGCGCCCTCCGTAGCCGCGCGCCAACTGCGTTCCCCCGACGAACAGTTCACCGGGAGCGCCCACGGGCACACACCGCAGGGACGCGTCGAGAACGAACACGGTGGCGTTGACGATCGGGGCGCCGATGGGCGGCGCGCCCTGTACGGCGTGGGCGTCGACCTCGGCGATGGTCGCACACACCGTGGTCTCGGTCGGCCCATAGGCGTTGAACAGCCGGCGACTCTCCCGCCATGTGGCGGCGAGTCCGGCGTCGAGCCGTTCGCCCGCCGTCACCAGCGTCGTCACACCGTCCAGGTCGCCGGGGCCGAGCGCGTCGAGGAGCGACGGCGGTACGGTCGCCACGCTCACCCCGCCACGCCTGACCAGGGACGCGAGGCGGGCGGGGTCCGCGCGGTCCGGTGTCTCGGCCACCAACAGGGTCGCGCCCACCGCGAGCGCCATCACGAGTTCCCACACCGATGCGTCGAAACTGAAGGGCGCGAAGGCGAGCACGATGTCGTCGCGGTCCGTGCCGAGCGCCACCTGCTGCGCCGTGACGAGGTTCACCAGCCCGCGGTGGGACAGGTGGACACCCTTCGGCCGGCCGGTCGAGCCGGAGGTGTAGATCACATACGCGAGCTGGTCCGGGTGGACCGGTATCGGCGGCGGGGTGGCGGGCAGCGCCGCGAGTGTCGTACGGGTGGCCGGGTCGTCCACCCAGACCACGGTGTCGAGACCGCCGACCGACGTGAGCCCTGCCGCGGCGGACCGGTGGCCGATCAGCACGGTGGCGCCGCTGTCGGCGAGCATGAACTCCAGGCGCTCGGCCGGGTACTCCGGGTCCAGCGGAAGATACGCCGCTCCGGCCTGCCACACCGCGAGCACCGTGACGGCCATGTCGAGCCCGCGCTCCAGGCACACGGCGACGACAGACTCGGCGCCCACGCCCGCACTCCGCAGGTGGTGGGCGAGCCGGGCCGCCCGCGCGGTCAATTCGGCGTAGGTGACGGAGAGTTCACCCGCGACAAGCGCCAGCGCGTCGGGGGTCTCCCCTGTCCGCCCGGCCACCAGCTCGTGGACACCGGCCGCAGGAGACACGGCCTCGGCGGTGTCGTTCCACTCCCGCACCAACTGGTCGTGTTCGGCCGCCGTCAGGAGGGGCAGGTCACCGACCCGCTGTCCGGTGTCCGTGGCGATGGCCGTCAGGACTGTCGCCAGGTGACCCGCCATCCGCTCCATGGTGGCGTCGTCGAAGCGAGCACGGTCGTACGACAGACGCACCACCAGCTCCCGGGCGGAGGAGGCGATCACACCGAGGGGGTAGTTGGACTGGTCGCGCCCGTAGTTGGCACCGGCACGCAGCCCGTCGCCCTCCGCGTACTGCCCGCCTTCGCCGCCCTCGACCCGCGCCTGGTCGGGGTAGTTCTCGAAGGCGTACAGCGTGGTGAAGAGTGCCTGCCCCGGGGCGAGCGCACTGCACTCCGTGATCGTGGTCAAGGGGGTCTGCTCGTACTTGCGGGCCCGTACCTGCTGGTCCTGAAGGTCCGCCAGCCACTCCACCACGGTCTGGTCGCGGTCGATCCGGGCCCGCACGGGTGTCGTGTTGATCAGCAGACCGACCATGGAGTCCATACGGTCGATCTGTCCGCCGCGGCCGGAGGACGTCGTACCGAACACCACGTCGTCGCGGCCCGCGTACCGGCCGAGCACCAACGACCACGCACCCTGCACCACGGTGTTGAGCGTGACCCGGTGGCGGCGGGCGAACGCGGCGAGACCGGACTCGGCCACCTGGGCCGGCAGCGGCACCTGCCGCTCGTCACGCCCCTGCTGCCCCGTCGCGTGCTCCACACCGAGCAGAACGGGTTCGGTGACCCCGGCCAGGTAGTCCCGCCAGTACCCGCGTGCCTCGTCCAGATCCTGTGCGGCGACCCAGGACACGAAGTCCCGGAACGGGGCGCGTACGGCCAGTTCCGGCCGCTCCTCGCCCGCGCGGAAGGCGTGGTACGCCGCCATGACCTCGCCGAGGACGATCGGGATGCTCCAGCCGTCGAGGAGCAGATGGTGGTAGCTCCAGAGGAGCTGATGCCGGTGGTCGGCGAGACGGATCACGGAGATCCGTACGAGGGTGGGTGCGGTGAAGTCGGCGCCGCGCGCCCAGTCGGCGTCCAGGTGCTCGGCGATCGCCTGGCGCCGGTCCTCTTCGTCGAGGTGCGAGAGGTCCAGCATCCGCAAGGGCAGGGGCACGGCCCGGGAAACGACCGCGAGCGGCTGCGGCACGCCCTCCGTCACCACCGCGGAACGCAGCACCTCGTGCCGGGAGAACACCAACCCCCACGCCCGCTCCAGCGCAACGAGGTCCAACTCACCTTCCAGCAGCAGACCGTTCTGCGCCCAGTACATGCCGGCGTCCTCGGACAACTGGGTGTGGAAAAGCATGCCCTGCTGGACGGGGGTGAGCGGGTAGATGTCTTCGATGACGGTCGGCAGGCTCTCCGCGATACGGTCGAGCACGGACTGATCGATACGCGCGAGCGGGAAGTCCGACGGTGTGTGCCCACCCGCACCCGGGCGGCAGCAGAAGTCGATCAGATCGCCCAGGACCTCGACGTAACGCTCCGCGAGCCCCGCGATCGTCGCCTCGTCGTGCACCTCGGCGCTGTACGTCCACACCATCTCCAGACGGCCCTCGGCCACCTGGCTGTTGACCTCGATCAGGTACGCGCGGGTGCCGTCCTCGGACTGCGACTCGCCGAGGGACCTGCCGGTCGGGCGGAAGCGAATGCTGTCGTCGTGGGTGGCACGGGTGGTGCCTTCGGCGTCTTCGACGTCTTCGGCTTCCGGGCGACGGGCGGTCTGGCCTGTTTGGCCTGTCTGGAGTGTCTGGCCCGTTTGGCCCGTTTGGCCCAGGTAGTTGAAGCTGACCTCGGCACGGCCGTTCGGGGTCCAGTCGGTGAGGTGGCGCAGCAGGCCGTAGCCCAGGCCCTTCCTGGGAACGCCGCGCAGATACTCCTTCGTACGGCGCAGCAACGCGCCCAGGTCACCGCCCACTGTTCCCGTGAGGGCCACCGGGTGGACGCTGGTGAACCAACCCACGGTCCGCGACACATCGATGTCGGCGCCGACGTCCTCACGGCCGTGGCCTTCCAGGTCGACGACCACCGATCCCGTCCGGGCCCACTCGGTCAGCACCGCACCGAGCACACTCAGCAGCACGTCGTTGATCTGTGTCCGATACGCGGCCGGCACCTCACGCAGCAACCGCTCGGTCGGACCGGCCTCCACGAACAGGCGCAGGCTACGTACGGAGGCGTTCCGGTTGGGACCGTCGCTGTCGCGGGGCAGCGGGACGGCCGCGGCCTCCGCCTCCTGCCAGTACGACGTTTCGAGCGCCAGCTCCGGGGAGGCCGACAGCTCTGCCAACCGCTGCGACCAGCGCGTGAACGAGGTGGTCTTGGCGGGCAGCGCCACGGCGGTGGCGCCTTGTTCGACCTGCTGATATGCCGCCGCGAGATCCTCAAGGAGCACGGGCCAGGAGACCGTGTCCACAACCAGGTGGTGTACGACGAACAGGAGCAGTTGCTCACGCTCGCCGCGGTCGAAGAGCGCCACGCGCAGGAGGGGCCCGTCACTCAGGTCGAGGCCGGTCTGCACCTCGGTGGCCCGCGCGTCCAGGAACCGCCACTCGTCGTCACCGTCCAGGCCGGAGGCGTCGACGGTGATGACCAGGTCGGCCGGTTCGACGGCCAGGAGCCGGCCGGTCCACCGGCCGTCCTCCCGCACGAATCGCGACCGCAGCACATCGTGCTGGTCGACCAGCGCGGCCAACGCCGTTCGCAGTACGTCGGGGTCGACGCGCCCGGTTGCTTCCAGGGCGACCGACTGGTTGAAGTGCGACGGCCGGGGCATGTCGCGGGCGAGGAAGGACCGCTGGATCGGGGAGAGCGGGAAGTCGCCCACGACGAGGCCCTGTTCGGTGTCGGCCAGGCTTTCGCTCGTGGCGACCGAGGCCAGAGCCGCCACGGTCTGGTGGCTGAACAACTGCGCCACCGTCACGTGGACACCGTGCTCGCGGGACTTCGCCGCGACACGGATGCTGATGATGGAGTCGCCGCCCAGCTCGAAGAAGTTGTCCTCGACGCCGACGCGTTCCACACCCAGAACCTCGGCCCATACTTCGGCAAGGATCCGCTCGACGTCGGTGTCCGGGGCGATGTAGTCGCCCGCCGAGCCGACGCGGGAGTCTTCAGGGTCGGGGAGCGCGGCACGGTCGAGTTTGCCGTTGGGGGTCAGCGGCAGCGCCGCCAGCTCCACGAAGGCGGACGGGATCATGAAGGCCGGCAGCCTGGTGCTCGCGAACTCGCGGATCTCGGTGATCGGCGGGATGCCGTCCGTCTGATCGGCGGGGACGAGGTAGGCGACCAGACGGCGGTCCTCGACCTCACCGAATGCCACCACCACGGCGGTGCGGATCTTCGGGTGGGCGGCGATGACCGCCTCGATCTCGCCCGGCTCGATCCGGAAACCACGCACCTTCACCTGACCATCCGCACGCCCGACGAAGTCGAGCTGCCCGTCCGCCAGCCAGCGTGCCCGGTCCCCGGAGCGGTACATACGGGTGCCGTCGGCGGCGAACGGGTCTGCAATGAACCGCTCACCTGTCAGGCCGGGACGGCCCCGGTACCCGCGCGCCACCTGCGGGCCCGCGATGTACACCTCACCCGCGACTCCCACGGGCAGTGGGTTCAGCCGCTCATCGAGGACATACACCCTGGCGTTGCCCACCGGGGAACCGATCGCCGGCGCACCCGACAGACCATCCGGCTCCACGGTGCCTGTGGTGACCATGACGGTCGCCTCGGTCGGACCGTAGGTGTTGACGAGACGACGGCCGGCCGACCAGGCACGGGCAACCGGCTCCGTCAGCCGCTCGGCACCCAGCAGCAGCGTCCCGACACCGGGAACCTCGCGCGGGTCCAGCACCCCGAGCAGGGACGGGACGACACTCGCCGCACTCACACCATCGGCACGCAGCATCGACGTCAGCAGCGCACTCTCCGCCCGCTCCTCCGAAGTCGCCACCACCAGCGAACCGCCCGAGGCGAGCGTCACGGCGACGTCGAGTACCGCCGCGTCGAAACTGAACGAGGCGAACTGAAGCATCCGCACGCCAGGGCCCGCACCCAGCACCGGCCCCAGAGCGGACACCATCCCCACCACACTGCCGTGCGCGACCTGTACACCCTTCGGCCGACCCGTCGAACCCGACGTATAGATCACATACGCCAACTGATCAGCGGTCGTCGTCGCATCGGGCGCCGTCGAGGGAAGCTCCGCCAGGGCGGCTGCAACCGCCGGATCATCCAGCCACACCCCATGCTCAACCGTCAGGCCCTCGGCCATGGACCGCTGCCCGACCACCACCCGCACACCCGCATCCCCGAGCATGAACTCCAGCCGGTCGGCGGGATATTCAGGGTCCAGCGGCAGATACGCGCCACCGGCCTGCCACACCGCAACCATCGCGACCACCATGTCCACCCCGCGCGGCAGACACAAACCCACCACCGACTCAGCACCCACACCGGTATCGCGGAGGTAGTGCGCGAGCCGGTTCGCCCGCGCCATCAGCGCGCCATACGTCACCGACTCCCCGTCCGCCACCACAGCCACCGCATCCGGAGCCACCGAAGCCCGCTCCGAGATCAGCTCATGTACGCCACCCACCGACGGCAACACCAC
>NZ_JBIVUQ010000042.1:0-12270 GCF_044757265.1 Streptomyces sp. NPDC091292
GCGTGATACGCCTCCAACACCTCACCCAAAACAATCGGCACACTCCACCCATCCAAAAGCAGATGGTGATAACTCCACACCAACTGATGCCGGTCGTCGGCGAGACGGATCACGGATATCCGTACGAGCGTGGGTGTGGTGAAGTCGGCGCCGCGCGCCCAGTCGGCATCCAGGTGCTCGGCGATCGCCTGGCGCCGGTCCTGTTCGTCGAGGTGGGAGAAGTCCAGTAGCCGCAGGGGCAGGGGCACGGCCCGGGAGACGACCGCGAGCGGCTGCGGTACGCCCTCGCCCTCCGTCACCACCGTGGAACGCAGCACCTCGTGCCGGGAGAACACCAACTCCCACGCCTGCCTCAGCGCATCGAGGTCCAACTCACCTTCCAGCAGGAGGCCGTTCTGCGCCCAGTACATGCCGGCGTCGGCGGAGAGGTGGGTGTGGAAGAGCATGCCCTGCTGGAGGGGGGTGAGCGGGTAGATGTCCTCGATGTCGGTGGGGATGCGGGCCGTGACCTGGTCCAGCGCGGCCTGATCGATGACCGCGAGCGGGAAGTCGGACGGGGTGGGTCCACCGACGCCCGGACGGCAGCAGTACTCGATCAGGTCACCCAGCACCTCGACGTAGCGCTGCGCGAGCCCCGCGATCGTCGCCTCGTCGTGCACCTCGGCGCCGTACGTCCACACCATCTCCAGACGGCCACCGCTGACCTGACTGTTGACGTCGATCAGGTACGGGCGTTCGTTCCGCGGCGCCTCCGACTCGCCGAGGGAGCCGGGCAGCCGCCTGAAGTGACCGCCTCGTCCGTCCTGCACGCGTCCGGCGCCGGACCCCGATCGCTGATCGGTATCGGGGTCGGTCTGCTGGGCTGACTGTCCGAGGTAGTTGAAGCTGACCTCAGCCTGACCCTCCGGAGTCCAGTCAGTCAGATGACGCAACAGCCCGTAATCCAACCCCTTACGCGGAACACCACGCAGATACTCCTTCGTACGCCGCAGCAACCCACCCAAATCACCATCTACCAACCCACCCAGAACCACCGGATACACACTCGTGAACCAACCCACCGTCCGCGACACATCAATACCGGCACCGACATCCTCACGGCCATGACCCTCAACATCCACCACCACCGAACTCGTCCCCACCCACTCCGTCAACACCGCACCGAGCACACTCAGCAGCACATCATTGATCTGCGTCCGATACGCGGCCGGCACCTCACGCAGCAACCGCTCCGTCAACCCCGACCCCAACGCCACACTCACCCGCCGCGCCCCCGACACCGGATTCCCACCACCACCCGCCACACGCGGCAACTCCACCACCGACCCCTCCACCCCCCGCCACAACCCCGCCCCCGCCACCACCTCCGGCGACACCGCCAACTCCGCCAGACGCTCACCCCACGCCTTGAACGACGACGTCTTTGATCCCAGCTCCACCACCGTCAAACCCCGCTCGACCTGCGCATACGCCGAAGCCAAATCCTCCAGCAGCACCGGCCACGACACCGCATCCACCACCAGATGATGAGCCACTACCAGGACGAGCTGACGCCCGTCAGAGCCCAGCTCGAACAGCGCCACCCTGAACAGCGGACCCCCCGCCAGCTCCAGACTCGCCTGCACCTCCGTCGCCCGCGCCTCCAAAAACGCCGCCTCATCCGCACCCGTCACACCACCCGCATCAACCACCGACACCAGATCCGACGCCTCGGCAGCCACCACACGACCCACCCAATCCCCGTCACGCACCTCAAAACGGGAACGCAACGCATCATGCTGCCCCACCACCGCACCCACCGCCCCACGCAACAACCCCACATCAACCCGCCCCTCCACCTCCAACACCGTCGACTGATTGAAATGCCCCGCCCGAGGCAACCCCCGACCCAAAAACCACCGCTGAACCGGAGACAACGGAAACTCCCCCACCACCACACCCTGCTCCGCAACCACCACACTCTCACCCGACGCCACCCGCGCCAGACCCCCCACCGTCTGATGATCAAACAACTGCGCCACCGACACATGCACACCCAACTCCCGCGCCCGAGCCACCACACGAATACTCACAATCGAGTCCCCGCCCAGCTCAAAGAAGTTGTCCGCCACACCCACCCGCTCCACACCCAAAACCTGAGCCCACACCTCGGCAAGGATCCGCTCGACGTCGGTGTCCGGCGCGATGTAGTCGCCCGCCGAGCCGACCCGGGAGTCCTCAGGGTCGGGGAGCGCGGCACGGTCGAGTTTGCCGTTCGGGGTCAGCGGCAGCGCCGCCAGTTCCACGAAGGCGGACGGGATCATGAAGGCGGGCAGTCGCGTGCTCGCGAACTCGCGCAGCTCGGCGACCGGCGGGATACCGTCCGTCTGGTCGTCGGGGACCAGGTAGGCGACCAGACGCCGGTCCTCCACCTCGCCGAATGCCGCCACCACGGTGGTGCGGATCTTCGGGTGGGCTGTGAGGACCGCCTCGATCTCACCCGGCTCGATCCGGAAACCACGCACCTTCACCTGACCATCCGCACGCCCGACGAAGTCGAGCTGCCCGTCCGCCAGCCAGCGCGCCCGGTCACCGGAACGGTACATACGGGTGCCGTCGGCGGCGAACGGGTCCGCGACGAACCGCTCACCTGTCAGACCGGGACGGCCCCGGTACCCGCGCGCCACCTGCGGACCCGCGATGTACACCTCACCCGGGACTCCCACGGGCAGTGGGTTCAGTCGCTCGTCCAGGACGTAGACCCGGGCGTTGCCCACCGGGGCACCAATCGCCGGCGCACCCGACAGACCATCCGGCTCCACGGTGCCTGTGGTGACCATGACGGTCGCCTCGGTCGGACCGTAGGTATTGACCAGACGACGGCCGGCCGACCACGCACGGGCAACCGGCTCCGTCAGGCGTTCCGCACCCAGCAGCAGGGTCCCGACACCGGGAACGTCCTGCGGGTCCAGCACCCCGAGCAGGGACGGGACGACACTCGCCGCACCCACAGCATCGGCGCGCAGCATGGACGTGAGCAGCGCACTCTCCGCCCGCTCCTCCGCAGTCGCCACCACCAGCACGCCGCCCGAAGCGAGCGTCACGGCGACGTCGAGTACCGCCGCGTCGAAACTGAACGACGCGAACTGAAGCATCCGCACACCCGGACCCGCACCCAGCACCGGCCCCAGAGCCGACACCATCCCCACCACACTGCCGTGCGCGACCTGCACACCCTTCGGCCGACCCGTCGAACCCGACGTATAAATCACATACGCCAACTGATCCGGAGACGAGGACACGATGTCGGGCGCCGTCGAGGGCAGTCCCGTCAAGGCGGATGCGACCGCCGGATCATCCAGCCACACCCCATGCTCAACCGTCAGCCCCTCGGCCAGGGGCCGTTGCCCGACCACTACCCGCACACCCGCATCCCCGAGCATGAACTCCAGCCGGTCGGCAGGGTACTCAGGATCCAGCGGCAGATACGCACCACCCGCCTGCCACACCGCAACCATCGCCACCACCATGTCCACCCCACGCGGCAGACACAAACCCACCACCGACTCAGCACCCACACCGGAATCGCGAAGGTACTGCGCCAGCCGATTCGCCCGCGCCATCAATCCGCCATACGTCAACGATTCCCCACCCGCCACCACCGCCACCGCATCCGGACCCACCACAGCCCGCTCAGCGATCAGCTCATGCACCCCACCCACCAACGGCAACACCACCGACGACGCATTCCACCCCTCCACCACCAACTCACGCTCACCCACAGAAAGAACCGGCAACTCACCCACCCGGCAGTCCGCTTCCTCCGCCACCCCCTCAAGCAGCGTGATCAAGTGACCGGCCAACCGCTCCACCGTCGCCGCGTCGAACAGCGCCGTGCTGTACTCGATGGTGCCCGTCAGGGTTCCATCGGCATCAGCCATCGTCACTGCCAGGTCGAACTTGACCGGCAGGACATTCGGGCCCGGCTCGTCAGCCGCGTCATCCCTGTCCTCGGGGCCCTGGCCGACCGCCTCACCGGAGGCGTCCTCAGAAGCACCCTCGGACTCCCCGGCGACATAGCTGAACAGGACCTGGAACAGGGGGTTTCGAGAGCGGTCCCGCTCGGTGACGAGTTCGTCCACCAGTTGCTCGAACGGCACATCCTGATGCGCGTACGCACCAAGAGCCGTCTCCCGCACCCGCCCCACCAACTCACGGAACGACGGATCACCCGACAGATCCGTACGCAGCACCAACGTATTCACGAAGAACCCGATCAGGCCCTCCGTCTCCGCACGGCTCCGATTCGCTACCGGCGTGCCCACGACCACATCATCCGAACCCGCATACCGACCCAACAACACATCGAAGGCCGCCAGCAGCGTCATGAACATCGACGCACCCAACTCACCCGACAGCTCCCGCAACGCCCCAGCCGTACGCGCCGACACACTGAACCGCTGCACCGCACCCGCCGAGGAACGAACAGCCGGACGCGGCCGGTCGATGGGCAGTTCCATCTCGGGTGCGTCGGCCAACGTGCTGCGCCAGTAGGAGAGTTGGGCGTCGAGGACATGCCCAGTGAGCCATGCGCGTTGCCACACGGCGAAGTCCGCGTACTGTACGGCCAGCGGCGGGAGCGGGTCCGGCTCGCCGGCCCGGAACGCCTCGTAGAGCGCGGCCAGCTCGCGCCGGAGGATCTGCCCCGACCACTCGTCGGACACGACATGGTGCATGGCCAGCGCCAGGAGATGTTCGTCCGGCCGCACACGGATCAGTGTGGCGCGGATCAGCGGCCCGTCGGCCAGGTCGAACGGCGTGACGGCGTCCGCGAGCATCAGCTCACGCGCGGAGCCCAGAGGGTCGGCGTCGTCGGAAACATCCGCCACTATGAGAGGGAACGGTTCCGGCGAGTCGATCACCTGGTGCGGTACGCCGTCGGGGCCCGCGACCAGTCTGGTCCGCAGTACCTCGTGCCGCGCCACCACCGCGCTCAGCGCCTCACCCAGGGCCGCGATGTCCAGGTCACCGGGCCAGAGGATCGGTTGGGGCACGTTGTACTCGGCGGATCCGGGTTCCATCTGATCAAGGAACCACAGGCGCTGCTGCGCGAACGACAACGCCAAGGGTTCGTCCCTGTCGGCCACGGCCATGGGCGGCACCGCCACACTGTGACCGGCCTCGTCGACCACAGCGGCCAGATCCCGCACCGTCGGGTGGTCGAACAGCGCGGCCAGAGGTACCTCGGCCGCGAACACGTCCCTGATACGCGAGACCACCTGGGTGGCAAGAAGAGAGTGCCCGCCCAGCTCGAAGAAGTCGTCGACCGCGCCGACCTGGTCCACGCCCAGCACCATCGTCCAGATGCCGGCCAGCAGCTCCTCCGTCACGCTCGCCGGAGCGACGAAACCCGTCAGGCCCTGGCGGGCGGCATCCGGTGCCGGAAGCGCGGCGCGATCGATCTTGCCGTTCGGGGTGAGGGGCAACGCGGCCAGCTCCACGAACACCGACGGCACCATGAACCCCGGCAACCGATCACTGACGAAGGCCCGCAACTCACCGACCCCCGGGATCCCCTCTTCCTGATCCACCGGAACCACATGCGCCACCAACCTCCGATCCCCCTCCACATCCCCCACCGTCACCACAACCGACCGCACCCCAGGATGACCACCCAACACCGACTCGACCTCACCCAGCTCAACGCGGAACCCACGAACCTTCACCTGATCATCAGCACGACCCACGAACTCCAACCGACCGTCCGCCACCCACCGCACCTCATCACCCGACCGGTACATCCGCGTACCGTCCCCCGCGAACGGATCCGCGACAAACCGCTCACCTGTCAGACCAGACCGGCCCCCATACCCCCGCGCCACACCCACACCCGCGACAAACAACTCACCCACCACACCCACCGGGACGGGGCGCAACTGCTTGTCGAGTACGTAGACACGGGTGTTCGACATCGGCGTACCGATCGACGGCACACCCTGACCCTCCGGATCGAGGACGGCGATGCTCGCGCACACGGTGATCTCGGTCGGGCCGTACGCGTTGAGCAGCCGGTACCCGCCACGCCACACCGCAGCCGCAGCCTCCTCCAGCCGCTCCCCCGCCGTCACCAACGTCCGCAGACCCACCAGATCCGCCGGATCCAGCACCGCCAGGAGCGACGGCGGCAGCGTCGCCACCCGAATCTCACGCTCCCGCACCAACGCCGCCAAGGCGCGAGGCTCGGCCCGCTCCTCCGCCGTCGCCACCACCAGCCGGCCACCCGCCACCAACGTCACCACGACTTCGGACACCGCGGCATCGAAACCGAACGGCGCGAACTGGAGCACACCGTCACCCGCACCGACACCAAACGTCCGTGCCTGCGCCAACGCCAGATTCACCACACCACCGTGCGCGACC
This sequence comes from Streptomyces sp. NPDC091292, assembly GCF_044757265.1. Classification (NCBI taxonomy): domain Bacteria; kingdom Bacillati; phylum Actinomycetota; class Actinomycetes; order Kitasatosporales; family Streptomycetaceae; genus Streptomyces; species Streptomyces sp. NPDC091292. The sequence goes on from NZ_JBIVUQ010000042.1 coordinate 6,400, forward strand.
TGCACACCCTTCGGCCGACCCGTCGAACCCGACGTATAAATCACATACGCCAACTGATCAGCAGTCGCCGGCACGACATCCGACTCCGGCGCCGTCGAGGGCAACTCTGCCAGCGCGGCCACCACACCCGGAGCATCCACCACCACCGTCCGCAGACGCCCCACCGGCAGCTCATCCACCAACTCCTCCGTGCCCACCAGCACCGTCGCCCGACTGTCCCGCAACATGAACCCCAACCGCTCCACCGGATACTCCGGATCCAGCGGCAGATACGCACCACCCGCCTGCCACACCCCCAACACCGCCACCACCATCTCCACCGCACGCGGCAGACACAACGCCACCACCGACTCCGCACCCACCCCCACACCCCGCAGATAATGCGCCAGACGATTCGCCCGACCCATCAACTCCCCATAGTCAAGGGACTCTTCCCCACACACCACCGCCACCGCACCCGGCGCCGACACCGCGCGCTCGGCAATCAGCTCATGCACCCCACCCACCACCGGCAACGGCTCAACCGTCGCATTCCACTCCTTCACCAACCGCTCGCGCTCGGCCCCGGTAAGAACCGGCAGCTCACCCACCCGCTGCCCCGCGTCATCGGCGACCGCACCCAGCACCGACACCAAGTGCCGAGCCATCCGCTCCACCGTCACCGCGTCGAACAGAGCGGTGCTGTACTCGATCACACCCGACAGCGCGCCCCCACTGTCCGTAAGCATCAGCCGGAGGTCGTACTTGGCGACGACATCGCCCTCAACGCTCCCCACTGCCAGCCCGTCCGTGCCACCTTCCGTGCCGCCTGCCGTGCCGCCTTCCGTATCGCCCTGGCGGTCATGAGACGGGTCCTGTGGCGCCCGGCCCTGCTGTCCGTCCTCGGTGAAGTAGTTGAACAGCAGCTGGAAGAGCGGGCTGCGCGACCGGTCCCGCTCCGTGACGAGTTCGTCCACCAACTGCTCGAACGGCAGATCCTGGTGCGCGTAGGCATTGAGGGCCATTTCCCGTACGCGGCCGAGAAGTTCCTCGAACGTCGGGTCGCCGGACAGATCGGTGCGCATCACCAGGGTGTTGATGAAGAAGCCGATCAGCTTCTCCGTCTCCGCGCGGTTCCGGTTGGCGACCGGTGTGCCCACCACCACGTCGTCCGACCCCGCGTACCGCCCGAGCAGGACGTTGAACGCGGCCAGCAGCGTCATGAACATCGTCGTGCCGCTGCGGCGGCACAGCTCGCGCAGGGCGTCCGCGGTCCGCGCCTCCACCGTGAACTGCGCCATCGCACCGGCCGGTGACCACACCGCCGGGCGCGGCCGATCCGTGGGAACCTCCAGGGCGGACGTGCCGTTCAACTGCGTTCGCCAGTAGGCGAGTTGCTCCTCCAGGACCTCTCCGTCCAACCACTGTCGCTGCCACACCGCGAAGTCGGCGTACTGCACGGCCAGCGGCGGCAGCGGGTCCGGTCGGCCGGCCCGGAACGCTTCGTAGGAGAGCAGCAGCTCATCGCGGAGGATCCCCTTCGACCACTCGTCGAAGGCGACGTGATGCATGGACAGGGCGAGTACGTGCTCGTCAGGGGCCAGTCGGATCAGCAGGGCCCTGATCAGCCGGCCGCCCGCCAGGTCGAAGGGCAGCGCCGCGTCCGCAGCCATCAATGCCCACACGGCCGAACCGCGGTCCTCCTCGGCGGACACGTCGGCCACCGGGAGAGGGAGGAATGCCGCCGGATCGATCACCTGGTGCGGCACACCGTCGTCGCCGGCCACGAGCCGAGTGCGCAGCACCTCGTGCCGGGCGACGATCGCGCTCAGGGCGGCGCCGAGCGCGGGCATGTCGAGCAGCCCGCCGAGCCGGATCGGCATGGGCACGTTGTATTCGACCGAGCCGGGGTCGAGCTGGTCGAGGAACCACAGGCGCTGCTGCGCGAAGGACAGCGGCAAATGCCCATCGCGGTCGGCGACCGTCATCGGCGGGGCCTGGCCGGCCATCGGTGCTGCCTTGCGGTCGATCAGCAGCTCGATGATCTCGTCACGACAGCCTTGGAGATGGGTACGGAGTTCCTCAGTGAGAACTCCCTTGGGCGCGAAGATCCGCAGCCTGCCGTCGACAACGGTGAAGCGGACGCCGCTGTCTTCGAGCTTCCGCAGAAGCCCCACAGGGGAGATGGACATCAGAAAACCCCGTTCTCGTCGGACTCTGCACCCTGTGCGTGACTGTCCAGGCTCTGGATCACGTCGTCTTCCGGCATGTGCTCGATCTCGTACCAGATACGTTCTTCGACCACGGCGGCCAAGCCCCTTACGGTGGGTTGGTCGAAGAGGGCGGAGACAGGTATCTCCAGCTCGAAGGCGTCCCGGATACGGGAAGTCACCTGCGTGGCGAGCAACGAATGTCCGCCCAGCTCGAAGAAGTTGTCCGAGGCACCGATCCGGTCCACCCCCAGAACCTCGGTCCAGAGCCTGGCCAAGGCTTCCTCCGCGTCCCCCGACGGAGCCTCGAAATCTTCCAACTGCGGTCGTTCCCCGGCTGGTTCGGGCAGCGCCGCACGGTCGAGTTTGCCGTTGGGAGTCAGCGGCAACTCCGCCAACTCCACGAAGGCCGCCGGGATCATGAAGGCAGGAAGTCTGGTGCTCGCGTACTCACGTATCTCAGTGAGCGCCGGGATGCCATCCGTCTGATCGGCGGGGACCAGGTAGGCCACCAGGCGCCGGTCATCGACCTCTCCGACCTCCCCGAACGCACCCACCACAGCGGTACGGATCTGCGGGTGGCCGGCCAGAACTGCCTCGATCTCACCCGGCTCGATCCGGAAACCGCGTACCTTCACCTGACCGTCCGCCCGCCCGACGAAGTCGAGCTGCCCGTCCGCCAGCCAGCGCGCCCGGTCACCTGAGCGGTACATGCGGGTGCCGTCGGCGGCGAACGGGTCCGCGACGAACCGCTCACCCGTCAGCCCCGGCCGACCCCCATACCCACGAGCCACCTGCGGACCCGCGATATACACCTCACCCGGAACGCCCACCGGCACGGGCCTCATCGATCCGTCCAGCACGTACAGATGGGCGTTGCCGACCGGGGAACCGATGGCAGGCATCCGTCGTATGTCAGGGGCGACGGTGCCGGCGGTCACCATGACCGTCGTCTCCGTCGGGCCGTAGGTGTTGACCAGGCGGCGACCGGTCGACCAGGCACGGGCCACCGGCTCCGTCAGGCGTTCCGCACCCAGCAGCAGCGTCCCGACACCGGGAACGTCCTGCGGCTCCAGCACGCCCAGCAAGGACGGGACAACACTCGCCGCACCCACACCATCGGCACGCAGCATCGACGTCAGCAGCGCGCTCTCCGCCCGCTCCTCCGAAGTTGCCACGACCAGGACACCGCCGGAAGCGAGCGTCACGGCGACGTCGAGTACCGCCGCGTCGAAGCTGAACGACGCGAACTGAAGCATCCGCACGCCAGGGCCCGCGCCCAGCACCGGGCCCAGAGCGGACACCATGCCCACGACGCTGCCGTGCGCAACCTGCACACCCTTCGGCCGACCCGTCGAACCCGACGTATAAATCACATACGCCAACTGATCCGGAGACGACGACACGATGTCGGGCGCCGTCGAGGGCAGTCCCTTCAAGACGGCTGCGACCGCCGGATCATCCAGCCACACCCCACGCTCAACCGTCAGGCCCCCGGCCAGAGACCGCTCACCCACCACCACCCGCACACCCGCATCCCCGAGCATGAACTCCAGCCGATCAGCCGGATACTCAGGATCCAGCGGCAGATACGCACCACCCGCCTGCCACACCGCCACCATCGCAACCACCATGTCCACCCCACGCGGCAGACACAAACCCACCACCGACTCAGCACCCACACCCGCCGAACGCAGACAGTGGGCGAGCCGATTCGCCCGCCCCATCAACCCGCCATACGTCAATACCTCCCCACCCGCCACCACAGCCACCACATCCGGCCCCACCACATCCGGACCCACCACAGCCCGCTCAGCAATCAGCTCATGCACCCCACCCACCAACGGCAACACCACCGACGACGCATTCCACTCCCCCACCACCAACTCACGCTCACCCACCGAAAGAACCGCCAGCTCACCCACCCGGCAGTCCGCTTCATCCGCCACCCCCTCAAGCAGCGTGACCAGGTGCCCCAGCATCCGCTCCACGGTCGTGGCATCGAACAGCGCGGTGCTGTACTCGATCTGCCCCGCCAGATCACCCTCGTGGTCCGCGAGCATGACGGCCAGGTCGAAGTTCACTGCGCTCGTCGCCAGCACGTCGACCGAAGACGAATCAGCACTTTCATGCTCGTCGGGCCGAGCAGGGGCGTCGTCGTGACGCGCGGGCTCCTCGGGCGTGTAGTTGAAGAACACTTGGAAGAGGGGGGTGCGGGACCGGTCCCGCTCGGTGACGAGGTCGTCCACCAGTTGCTCGAACGGCAGATCCTGGTGCGCGTACGCGGCCAGAGCCACCTTCCGTACGCGGCCGAGCAACTCGGTGAAGGTCGGGTCGCCGGACAGGTCGGTGCGCAGCACGAGTGTGTTGACGAAGAACCCGATCAGGTCCTCCGTCTCGGCGCGGTTCCGGTTGGCGACCGGTGTGCCCACCACCACGTCGTCCGACCCCGCGTACCAGCCGAGCAGCACGTCGAACGCGGCTAGCAGCGTCATGGACATCGTGACGCCGTTCTTGCGGGACAGCGCCCGCAAGGCATCCGCGGTCCGCGCGGGAACGGTGAATTCGATCGCCGCTCCGTCGGTGGACCGTACCGGCGGACGCATCCTGTCCGTCGGCAGCTCCAGCGCCGGCAGAGCCGCCAACTGGTCGCGCCAGTACGTCATATGGGAGTCCAGTACGTCGCCGTCCAGCCACTGGCGCTGCCATACCGCGAAGTCCGCGTACTGTACGGCCAGCGGCGGCAACGGGTCCGGTTCGCCCGCGCGGAACGCCTCGTAGAGGGCGGACAGCTCCTCGCGGAGGATGCGTACCGACCACTCGTCGAAGGCCACATGGTGGACTGCCAGGGCCAGTACGTGTTCGTCGGCGGAAAGCCGGATCAGGGTGGCCCGGAGCAGCGGTCCCTTGGCCAGGTCGAACGGTGCCATCACCTCCGCGGTCACCAGTTTCCGGGCGACCGCCACCGGGTCGTCCTGGCCCGAGACATCCGCCAGCGGCAGCACGAAGAGGGCCGGCTCGTCGATCACCTGATGCGCGACGCCGTCCGCGCCCACCACCAGTCTGGTCCGCAGTACCTCGTGCCGCCTCACCACCGCGCCCAGCGCCGAGGTCAGCGCTGCGACGTCCAGGTCTCCGAGCCAGCGTACGAGCAGAGGAACGTTGTACTCCGTTGATTCCGGGTCCAGTTGGGCCAGGAACCATAGGCGCTGCTGGGCGAAGGACAAGGGGAGGTCGCGGTCCCGGCCCGACGGTGTGATGGGCGGTGCGGCGACCCTCTGGGGCGAGCTGTCGACCACATCGGACAGCTCACGGACCGTCGGGTGGTCGAACAGCGCGGAGAGCGGGACCTCGGTCGCGAACACGGTCCGGATGCGGGACACGACCTGCGTGGCGAGTAGCGAATGTCCGCCGAGTTCGAAGAAGTTGTCGTGGATGCCGACCCGGTCGACGCCGAGTACCTGCGCCCAGACACCTGCCAGCAGCTCCTCCGCCGCACTCCCCGGCGCAACAAACCCCTCCAACGCCGGCCGCACACCATCCGGAACCGTCAACGCACCCCGATCAACCTTCCCATTCGGCGTCAGCGGAAGACCCGCCAACTCCACAAACACCGACGGCACCATGAACTCCGGCAGACTCCGCCCCACAAACTCCCGCAACTCACCCACCGACGGCATAC
>NZ_JBIVUQ010000043.1:0-11451 GCF_044757265.1 Streptomyces sp. NPDC091292
GCGCGCGGTCTGCTCCGCAGACACGACGCGCCGCCGCTACGCGGCGGATCAACTGCCTTGCTCCGCAAGGCAGTTGACGGACCGTCACTCCGTGACGGCTCCGAATCGCTCCGCGATTCGGACGGCAGGAATTCGCTCCGCGAATTCCTGAAGGGCACCGGCGGCAGGGCGGGGCCGCCCGTTTCGGCTTTTTCTGATGCCCTTTCAGGTAATTCCGTAATCCACTTTCCCGGAGAATTTCAGGCCCAATTCGCCGCAAAGAAAAAGTAATTCATCGCGTATTTGAGGAGTTCCATTCCAGGCCGGGAATTCCCGATACGCGCAGGGCGGTTCTCAGTGGGACGTCTTCACGACGGGGCGCCTCCTCCTCGAAGGTCAGGCTTGCCCTTCAAATTGCCCTACGCCTTGCCTCAGCCGACCGAACCGGGCAGGTGAAACCGCAGATCAGACCAGGCGGACAAGGGGTGCCGAGCACGCCAGCTACTTCCTGGGGAGACCCCTGCGGACAGCACCCGCCCGGTTCCGCCGAGTCCGGCACTGCCAGCCCCAGCTCGGCTCCTGGCGCGGCGGCGCGAGCCGACGCGCGGCACAACGCCCCCGGCGCACGCCGCGCCCGACCATCGCCCACCCCCACCACACGCCAACAGGGCGCGGGAGCAGCGGCAGCAGAGGGGATGTCAGCAGGCGTACCAGACTTGATTGCTGGGGTGACGTGGAGGTGCGGGGTGGGGCCGCGCAACATCGCTGGCCGGGTCGAATGTGACGCCGGCGGACCCTGGCATGGCGCGGAACGGCTCGGATCCTGTCGGCTGGCGGGCCGAGTGCAAGGAGGTCGCGCACGCCCTGGTCCGCGAACGGTTCGCCCAGGGCCACTCGGCCCTGGGCTGGGGCCTCGGCACCGTGCTCTGGTACGCGACCGCTGTAGGCCGGCAGGACGCTTTCCGTGAGAATCCGCCCTGGCCCAGCAGGCTGGACCCGACCCCCTGTAAGCCCTGCCTGGAGCGGCGGTTCGCCGCAGGATGCGTCAGGGTCACCCAGTTGCACGGCGGGCTTCGGGCCGGGCACGCTGCCGTCACTCATTTTGTGTGTCGCCCTCCAAATGCGCCGCCACCAGGGACGGTGTGGCAGGTGGTCGGCTGGTCGCCGGGTGTGTCCGCGAGGTCGGCGAGATCCTCAGCAGCTGCCTGGGTTTCACGCTTCCGACCTGGGTCGACGTCGTCGATGTCGGCCAACTGTCTGGCCTCACCGACTTCGTACTCCATTTGGTAGGTGTTTTTCTTCCTTTCTGTTATGACGGGTGGGGTGGGGTTTGCGGATCAGCTCTGTGGGGGCTGGTCTTGTTCCTCATCGGCTTCTGGCGTGCCGGAGGAGAACGTGTATCCGGTGAAGTCGGCGAGGTGGATGTATCCGATGCGCTGGTAGAGGGCGTTGCTGGTGGGGTTGTCCGGGTCCGTGAAGAGGACGACGTCCGTTGCGCCTGCGGCCAGTGCCGCTCTGCTCACTTCGACCGTCACGGCGCCCGCGTAGCCGCGGCCCCGGAGGTGGGATGGGGTGTAGACGGGGTCCACCCGGATCATGCCGGCGACGATCGAGGTCGCGGCTGCCATGGAGACGGGGGTGCCGTCCGGGGTCTCCCAGAATGTGAAGTGTCTGTCGCCGAAGCGTGAATCGGTCCAGGAGCCGGCGTCGATCAAGTCGATGGAAGGCTGTTCCCCCACAGCGACGCAGAACTCACGGCACCAGCGGACGACTTGTTCGTGGTCCTTTTCCTCTGTGACGCGGCCCCGGCCTTCCGGGTGTGGCTGCGGTGGGGTGAGCGGGCCCAGGCGGTACAGGTGGGTCCGCCAGAAAGGGGTTGGTGCTGTGCCGGTGTGCCGTTGCCATGCGTCTGCGAAGGCGGTGGCGGTGTCGTGGTCGGCGATGACACCGGAGGGGCGGTGGCCGAGGCCGGCCAGGTGAGCTGCGAGGGTGTCGGTCTGCTCGTCGGAGAGGGGGGTGGCCCACAGGTATCCGCGGGGCGTGCGGTAGAAGATGGCGCGGACTTCGCCTCCTGCCTCAAGTCGGCCGAAGAGGGGGGCTTCGGCACGATGCGCGCCGGCTCCGTGTGTGCGCAGTTTCTCGATGTCTGTCAACGGTGTGTTGTGCAGGGCGGGCCGCGAGCGCAGGAAGTCTCCGGCTTGGGCGAGGAAGGTGTCGATGTTTTCGGTGAGTTGCCAGTCGTCCGGGAGCATGGTTCATGGTCCCGGATGTACTCGACTCGGGGGGTGCGGTTTGTTCGGAGGTGCGTCGTCGCCGCTGCTGGTGCAACGGCTGTCGACCATGTGACGTAGTTGTTCCTGGTCATGCGCGAGTTTTCCTCGTCCACTGGCTGGTCCGCCGGCTGGTCTGCGGGCTTTTTCGGGTTGGTCGTCGGGTCGTGATGGTGATGAGTGCCCGGTGGGGTTGTGTTTCGGAGTGCTGGGGCAGTTGTTCGTAGTCGGGTGCGTTGTGGTGGGCGTTCATGGGTCAGGCGATCGTCCGTTCGGCCTTCCTGTGGCGGGGCAGGACGAAGACGCCCTTGGCGCCTTGGGGCCTTGGGGGCTGGAGACGATGTGCGGGGTGAGGCGGAGGCGTTCGCGGGCGCAGTCTGGGAGTTGGCCGGGGTAGTTGCGGGTCGGTCGGGACCTGGGTGTTCTGCGGTTGGGTGAGATGCAGGCGCCTGAGCACGTCGCGGGCGGTGGCGCGGTTCTGGTGGGGCATCGCGGTCCTGGAGGTCGGCGGGCGTCGCTGTGGTCAGCGGCTGTGGCGCCAGACGCCCGGTCGGCCGGGTCCCGTAGATTCCGCTGCTGGTTCGCGGGGTCTCGTGTGGGTCCGGACGGCCGCCGCGGCATCAGCAGTCCTGGCCGGGATCAGCAGCGCGTCGGACAACTGCGGTATCAGGTCGGCCAGTTCAGCAGAGCACTGTCACGGGCTGCGCGTCCTGTGGGCAGGCCGTCCTTCCTTCTGCGGTGGTCTTCGGCTGCGAAAGTCTTGCCGCGTCACGTCGGCGAGTACGCCGGTAGCCGCTGATGGGAGGGAGGACGTGTCGGTGGCCGGGGTGTGCTGCCGGGCGGGTCGGGGCGGGCCGTTGAGGGTCCGGGAGGGGCTCAGGCTGCGGTGTCCGGGGGCGTTGCGGGTTTGGTGTGGAGGATGTCGCGGGCCTGGTCCGCGGCGCGGGCGATGCTTTCGGAGACGAAGTCGACGAAGCGGGCGATGTTCTCCAGGCGGGCGGCGGCCGGGGTGTCGGGGCCCAGCACGCCGATGCCCTGTCGGGCCACCTCGCCGAGGTGGGCGGTGGCGCGGGCTCCGGCCATCGTCGACTGGTACAGCACGTCGTCGTCGACGATGTAGCGCTCTCGGCGGCGTTCGTCGCGCTCGCGGCGGACGAGGCCCTGGCTTTCGAGGAACGCGACCGCTTTGGAGACGGATGCCGGGCTGATCTGCAGACGTCCGGCGAGTTCGGAGGCGGTGAGGCTGCCTGCGTCGGTGGTGTAGAGGCAGGCCAGGACCCGTGCTGTCATCTTCGGCAGGCCCGACTGCATGAAGACGGTGGTGAACGTTTCCTCGTACTCGCGTACTGCTGCGGCGTTCCGTCCGTGGGGCTGTGGGGGCGTGCTGGGGTCGGGGGGTGGGGTGTTCCTGCGGCGGTGGGCGCGCTGCGCGGTGGCACGGTGTGCGATCTCCGCGCGGTAGGCGGTGGGGCCGCCGTTGCGCATGACCTCGCGTGTCACGGTCGAGGTCGGACGGTTCAGGCGCCGGGCGATTTCCGCGTAGGCGAGGCTGTCGGCCAGTCCCAGCGCGATCTGTCGGCGTTCGTGCTGGCTGAGTCTGCCTCCCGGCATCGCAGCCCCCTTTCCCGGTGGGCAGTATCCCTCCACTTTAGCGTTCACTCTTCACCCATTGCAACGGACGTGGTCGGGAGTGTGTCGGGTGTTGCGTTAGATTTCACGACCATTGCAACGAATTACCGGCTGTCACCTGCGCTTATGGTGATTGGGTGCAACGAATCGATTGCCGTTTGAGGAAATGCAACGTAGCTTTTCTGTCATCGGAAACATCACATCAGCGAGCCGAAGGAAACATACGATGCACACGTTCGACACCCCCGCCCCGGTCACCGCCGTCCTCGACATCCCCGCCGGCCGCATCCGCCTCATCGCCGCCGACCGCACCGACACCAGCGTCGAGATCCTGCCCGACAACGCCGCCAGCAGCCGCGACGTGAAGGCCGCCGAACAGACCGACGTCACGTACGACGACGGCATCCTGCGGATCACCGCCCCGCAGGCGAAGAACCCGATCCTCGGCAACCGCGGATCCGTCGAGGTCACCGTCCAGCTGCCCGCCGGCTCCCGCGTCGAAGCCACGACCGCCCTCGCCGAACTCCGCGGCGTCGGACGCCTCGGCGACGTCGCCTTCGAAGGCGCACAGGGCACCGTCAGGCTCGACGAGACCGCCGGCGCCCGCCTCACCCTCCAGTCCGGCGACATCACCGTCGGCCGCCTCAACGGCCCCGCACACCTCACCACCCAGCAGGGCGACCTCACCGTCACCGAAGCCGTACACGCACACCTCACCCTCCACACCCACTCCGGCGACATCACCACCCACGCCGCCCCCGGCACCTCCGCCACCCTCGACGCCAAAACCACCCACGGCCGCATCCACAACACCCTCAAGAACACCGGCAGCGCCGGCGCCACCCTCACCATCCACGCCACCACCACCCACGGAAACATCACCGCACACAGCCACTGACAACACCCACCCACAACACGGCGCAGCCGACGGCGAACGGGGAACGGCGGACGGCAACGCACAGGCCGCAACGCACAGGCAGCAGGGGGGCCGGAATACAGAACTGACGCGCCTGACGCGGCCTCAGCGCACCGTCCCCCGAAGGCCGGACACCACCTTCACCGCCCCTGCGCACAGCATGGACCGCAGGGCCACGCCTGGCCTCCCGCAACCCGCGGAACCGGCCACCACACGCAACGCGACCCATGCCGGGAAACGCCACCGGCGGCCCTCTCCGAAGCACGACTGCGCCAACTGCGCGACGCACTCGAAGCACATGCCGAAACCCGGAAGACCCCCGGACTCGTCGCCCTGGTCGCCCGGGACGACCAGACCCACGCCGAAGCCACCGGGACCATGCGCCATGACAGCGGTACGCCGATGCGCCGGGACACCATCTTCCGGACGGCCTCGACGACCAAACCCGTCACGGCCGCCGCAACGACGGTCCTGCCGGCCGGACGGCGGCGGGAGGCGGGCGGCGGGCGGCGGGCGGATCAGCGCAGTCCGGCGAAGAGATCGTTCTCGGGTACGGCCGCGCCGGTGACGTCCCTGACACGTACGAACGTCTCCACTCCCATCAACTCGCCGAACCTCTCCCTGCCCATCCTGAGGAAGAAGATGTTCTCGCCCTGACTGGCATGCGCGGCCAGCGCATCGAACTTCTGACCGCTGAACACGGTGGTGTCCACCCACGTGGTGATCTCATCGTCGGGGAGGCCGATCCCGGCCAACGCGGCGGCCTCGGCAGGATCCGGCTCCGGCATGTCCTCATGGAACTCGCGCATGGTCTCGCCGAACCGCTGCATCATCGAGCGGGGCATCGTCGTCCAGTACACCTTCGGTGTCAGCGCGGTCATCTCCAGCGCCGCCATCGTGATGCGGTGGGCCTGGATGTGGTCGGGGTGGCCGTAGAAGCCGTTCTCGTCGTAGGTGACGACCACATCGGGCCGGTAGTACCGCATGAGTTCCGCGAGCCGGGCCGCGCCTTCCTCCACCGGGGTCTGCCAGAAGGATCCGGGTGCCTCGTTGCCCGGCCAGCCCATCATCCCGGAGTCGGCGTAATCCAGCATCTCCAGATCGCCGACCTTCAGGACCTCACAGCTCGTCTCAAGTTCCTGACGGCGCATCAAGGCGACCGCCGCCGGATCATGCCCGGGATCACCCGGCTTGACACCCCCCGGTCCGTCACCGCAACCGCCGTCGGTACACGTCACGAGAACCGTGCGGATGCCTTCCGCCGCATACCGCGCGAGGACCCCTCCCGTTCCGGTGGCCTCGTCATCGGGGTGGGCGTGTACAGCCATGAGCGTCAACAGCCGGTCAGCCATAAAAACAGTCCTCCTGCAGAAAAAATGCGTCCTGGTCCCACTACCGCGGCGGGCATACCCCGATCCTGCCGCCCGGATCCCGGCAGCGCGGACAACCTCGCGGACCCGTGTTCCCCACCGCGCGGCGCCCGTCCCCCGGTCCCCCGGTCCCCCGGTCCCCCGGTCCCCCGGTCGATGCAACCACGCCGGCCGACCGGCTGTTCCCCGTACAGGCCGCATGGACTTCGAGGCGCCGGCGCTTCCACGCGAACGAAGTACTCGCGCGACCCGCACGTCCCTTCGCCGTGCATCCGCCAGACGGCGAGCCACCGACCTGCCGGGATGCCCAGTCATTTGAGCACGCCGAGTGCCGGCATTCCCAAACGACCTGCCCCTCGCAGAATCCTCCCGGCGGGACGGAAGCGGGGGCGTCGGGTGTGGGCAGCGTCCCTGGGGCCAGGAAGAGAGTCATGGCACAGGTGAAGAGCCCGGTGCGGACAGCTTGACCGAACTGGTCGGCGAACCTGTCCGCATCGGACGGGTCAAGGTATCCGCGAGCAGCAGCAACACGAGCCCAGATCCTTCAGCCCCATCACGTTACCGACGGCCGTGAGGTCCCGGATGACAAGAGTCCGGGCCCCCACCACGACGACCGCGTGCCTCGGGCGGCAAGCATCCCGGCATGCCGGGGTGCCGGGGCGCCGGGGCGAAGAGCGGGCTCGGCACGGAAACGCAGAACCCGAGCGGCAGCGTGCTCGCCCTCGACATCGAGGACCAGAGCTGCGTAGCCGGGGCCGGCAAACACGATCCGGCCACCAGGACGGGACCACACCAGTCATATCGCCGACCACCCGCTCCGGCGCCCACGCCGAGGACCGCCCGGACCTGCCCGCAGAATCCGTGAAGGCGTGCCGAACGTGACGGTGGCTCACGGGTGCAACCCTGGTGCCTCGGCCGCTTCAGGGCGAGGTTCATGAACGTCGCGTCCGCGAACGAGGAAGCGGCGTCGGTGGTGCGGGTCCCGGGTGCCATGGGCGGCGTAGAACCGGCGAACCGTCGGCTCGGCTGCGCTGTCGTGGAATTGCCGGTGACGGAAGGCGAGTTGGACGGCTTCCGCCAGATACGCGAGCGGGACGCCGTATGCCGGGCGGATCCAGCGCCGGGGACGCCGCACGCCGTCCGGGCCCCCCGTCCCGCCCGGTCGCGGCGGCCCGACGGCGGCACAGCGCGGACCGCCCCGAACGGCGCCGCCGCACCGTCCTGGACCGCCTCCGGCACGGAGGACACCCGGACACCGAACCCGCGCACCGCCCCGCTCCGCCATCCGCTCCCGGCTACCCACGGCCAGAACGGGAACCGCCGCAGCAAGAACACCTCCACGCGGTCACCGTCCGGCCGCCGACCACGGCGACAATGCCGAGATCGCCCGCCGGGGCAGCCCCGCGCCACGAAGAACCCGCTCCGCCCGGCGATCTACGCCGCGACAAGGACGGTGAGCCATTCCGCTTCACGTGCCCGGTACCCGTAACGATCCCGCAGCCCCGCCACGACCGCCGGGACATGGCCCGCCCCGTAGACGACAGCCACCCGGACCGGCTCACCGGCACGCTCCGCGTGGATCTCACCCAGCGCGTCGAGCAACCGCCGGTCACGCCGGTCAGTCATCGCATGCCCCACAGGACTGTCGGCCGTCAACTCCGCCTCCAGTGTGGACGGCAGATCCTCCACCATCACGTCGTTGTCCAGGAAGGCACGCGGACCGCGCAGCGCGAACACCAGGCCCATGACAGGAGCCCCGATCATGAGCAGCAGATACATCCACCGCGGCAGCGTCTTCAGGTCCGCGATCGCCTCCGCCGCGGTCACATCAGGATTGATGACCGGCACGCCCTCGGGAAGGAGCAGATCATCGCGCTGTTCCTGCAGACCGCTGCTCCGCCGGCGCGGAGCGAACCGGTAGGCAAGCGTGAGAGCACGCACCCTCACCGACTTCCCCCGGATTCCCTCCAGGACGATCAAGTCGCAACCCCTGAGCCTGATACGGACCTGGGAGTAGAACGCGGGCGACGCCACATGCAGCATCGGGAAGATCACGAATTCAAGTGGCGTCCCTGCCCGCCTCATCGTGATCACGGCAGATCGGACGGCATACCCGGTCACCTCGATGATCTGCATGACTCCCCCGCGAACCCCGCCCGGCCTATCCCCACCCTCTATGAGGACACGAACCCGCCCAGGCCCGTGGTTGCAGCAACGGCCCAATCCGCAGCCACAGCCCATCCCCGGCGGCAGCCACACCGACAACGGCTGCCTGCCGAAACCGATCAGAACCCACGACCACCCACAACACCACCAACCCCCGGCACCCGTCACATCGACCCCGATAGCGACGAAGCCGCTGAGCCGTTCGACGGTGAGCTGCCAGGTCTGCGGGGAACCGGCACCCAGGCTGCTCCTCGCCTCCCCGACCAGGGCGGGGAAACGGTCGTACGGCGGAGAATCCGGATCGAACGCCGGGGCCCGCGAGCCGGCGGGCGCGTACACGACCGACAGCAGCCGATCCCGCACGACGACGGTGAGCGCCGCGCGCGCGTCCGTGCCCCCGGCGAGTGAGCCAATAGCCTTGCGCAGCCCACCCTTGTCGAGGAACGACTGGTCCGGGCCGAACGTGACCGCAGCAAAGGCCGACGACCCCACCGTGGACAACGAAAAGGAACAGGGGGTGACCGACGGGGTGCCGGAGGCGGCCCCGTCGAACAGGCCGGGCGGAACAGCAGGACCACACCTGCCGCGGCCGGCAGCACCGCCAGCAGCGTGACGAAGCCGGCCGCACAGCCCGGCCGAAAGCTCACTCACCACCACCCCCCCGCGCCGCCCGCCGAACTCCAACAGAACACACCGGAAGGGATCCACAAGCGGCACGTACTCTTCGCCCGCAATCCAGGATCCTGCGAGCCGACCGCAGCCAGACGGATCAGTTTCCACACATCACTGGCCTTCGAAAAGTTCCA
Source organism: Streptomyces sp. NPDC091292 (assembly GCF_044757265.1). NCBI lineage: Bacteria > Bacillati > Actinomycetota > Actinomycetes > Kitasatosporales > Streptomycetaceae > Streptomyces > Streptomyces sp. NPDC091292. Next base: position 9,137 of record NZ_JBIVUQ010000043.1, read on the forward strand.
CGAAGAGAGTTACCGCGCGTTCGGCCACGAGCTCATCGACATCCCCGCCGGCGACCTGGCCGGCCGCGTCGCCACGGTGAACTCAATGATCGCGCATGTCCGATCCCGAGACACTGCCACCTGATGAGGACAACGGACAGATCGAGCTGCTGCTCGCCGATCCCGCCCGCGCGGTCGCCGACGATGTCCTCGCACTCGCGGGCCGACTTGCACGAGGACGACGTACGCCGCCTGTTCACAGAATTCGTGGCGGGCCAAGCCGACGGCGGCCTGGCGTGGCTCTCGCGGAACCTGCTCCGGGTCAGGGACCGGGCCCGTACGCCGCGGGCGCTTCTGGAGCGGCTCCAAGACGCCGCTCCTGCCACGGAAGCGACCACCACGGCTTCCCCCTGACCGTCGCCCGGTGCCGTCCTCCCCCGTCGGCGCCGGGCGACCACCACGAAACCACCGGCCGCCACCGCGAACCCTGCATGCCGGCCTCGCCGTTTCAGCCGGGTACGGCGGCTGTTGAGGCAGAAACACGGAAATGCCTTCCTGACCTGCGACGATGAACCCTGTCGAGGGGTTCCGCCGGTCCAGGCGGAAGACACCTTCTACGTGCCGGGCACCAGGTCGCGTCCCAACGTCCATGTCGGCGCCGACAGTTCGGGGATGGTCGGGCATCCGGGACACGGTTGCTGACGATCTCGCGGATACCACCGGGCTGAGCGCCGCGTACTCCGCCGCTCTCAGGCCACTTCGGCCGCGCGGGACCGGTCATGACCTGGCCGGGTCAGACGCCGGAGGGGACCTCAGCCTTCTCGGCGGACCTCCCTTGTTCTCCTCCGTCCGCCGCCAACCTGCGGTTGCGGCGGACGGAGGACCAGAAGGACCAGGCGATCAGGATGACACCGATGAGACCGGTGACCGCCTCGGGGATCTGGTAGCGGATGGAGACCATGAGGATCACGGCCAGCGCGCCGATCGCGTAGTGCGCGCCGTGCTCCAGGTAGACGTAGTCGTCGAGGGTGCCCTGGCGGACCAGATAGACCGTCAGCGAACGGACGTACATCGCGCCGATACCAAGGCCGAGCGACATCAGGACGATGTCGTTGGTGATCGCGAAGGCGGCGATGACACCGTCGAAGGAGAAGGACGCGTCCAGGACCTCCAGATAGAGGAACATGAAGAACGCGGCCCTGCCGACCATCACGACCGCCGGGACCTTCTTGCCGCTCCTCCTGGCCTCTTCCTCGGCCTCACGCTCGCGCTCCTCCTCTTCTTCGAGCTTGTTCTCGAAGAAGCCGGAGAGACCGCCGACGACGAGGTACGTGATGAGGCCGAAGACGCCCGAGAGCAGGACAGTCGCCGCCTTGTCGACATGCATGCCGCCGTGCTGGTGGGCCTGGGTCGCAAAGGTCATGGCGCTGATCGCCAGGACGACCAGGGCGATGCAGACCGACAGCATGTCGATCCTGCCGAGCCTGGCGAGCGGGCGCTCCAGCCAGCCGAGCCACTTGATGTCACGGTCCTCGAAGATGAACTCAAGGAAGATCATCAGCAGGAACATCCCGCCGAATGCCGCAATCGACGGGTGGGCGTCGGTGACGAGTTGCTCGTAACGCTCGGCGTCGTTGATCGCGAGATCGACGGCCTCGATCGGGCCGACCTTGGCACTGACCGCCACGATCACGACGGGGAAGACCAGCCTCATGCCGAAGACGGCGATGAGCACACCGATGGTGAGGAAGATCTTCTGCCAGAAGGCGCTCATCTTCTTGAGGATCCCGGCGTTGACCACAGCGTTGTCGAAGGACACCGAGATCTCAAGGACGGAAAGGATCGCCACGATCCCGAAGGCCGCCCATCCCCCGTACAACGCCGCCGCCACCAGGCCGAGCGCGGTCACCGCGAACGACCAACCGAACGTCTTCAGAACCACTGACTACCCCATCGTTTTGAGCGGGGCTCCCCCGCGAGCCGTGCCTGACTTTACTGAAAACTGACCGAAGTCTAATAGGACTCCGTTAGGTTCGTCTTGATCTTGGTGTTGTGGGAGTCCTGCTGGGCAGGGGTTGGTGGCAGGTGGTACAGATGCCGGTCCAGCACCTCAGAGTGTTCTGGAGGATGTCGAGGACCTGATAGAGAGTGAGGCCGGCGCGGGGACTTTTGGGGACAGGCGCTGTTCGGTGAGGAAGGCGTGGGCGGCGGTCACGAGGGTGACGTGGTGGTGCCAGCCCGGCCAGGAGCGGCCTTCGAAGTGGTCCAGACCCAGGCCGTGTTTGAGTTCGCGGTAGTCGTGCTCGATGCGCCAGCGGACCTTGGCCAGACGGACC
>NZ_JBIVUQ010000044.1:0-9470 GCF_044757265.1 Streptomyces sp. NPDC091292
ACCGACACCACATAATTCACCAACCCACCATGCCCCACCAACACACCCTTCGGACGCCCCGTCGACCCCGACGTATACATCACATACGCCAACTGCCCCCGCTCCACAGCAACCCCAGGCGCCTCCGACGGCAGCCCCGCCAACACACACACCACCGCCGGATCATCCACCACCACCGTCCGCAAACGCCCCACCGGCAACTCATCCACCAACTCCTCGGTACCCACGAGCACCGTCGCCCGGCTGTCCCGCAGCATGAAGCCCAGCCGCTCCACCGGATACTCCGGATCCAACGGCAAATACGCACCACCCGCCTGCCACACCCCCAACACCGCCACCACCATCTCCACCCCGCGCGGCAGACACAACGCCACCACCGACTCCGCACCCACCCCCACACCCCGCAAATAATGGGCAAGGCGGTTCGCCCGCGCCATCAACCCCCCATACGTCAACGACTCCTCACCCGCCACCACCGCCACCGCATCCGGAGCCACCACACCCCACCCAGCAACCAACTCATGCACCCCACCCACACCCACCGACGACTCCACAGCCGGCAACCCCACACCCCCACCACCCCAACCCCCCACCAACACCTCACGCTCACCCACCGACAACAACGGCAACCCACCCACCCGCCGATCAGCATCCACAGCCACCGCCGACAACAACGCCACCAAATGCCCACCCAACCGCTCCACCGTCACCGCATCGAACAACGCAGTGCTGTACTCGAACTCCGCACCCAACCCCACCCCACCATCACTCAACACCAACCGCAGATCAAACTTCGCCACCACCCTCTCCGAAACACTCCCACTACGGTCGACCGACCGACCCACCACACCGGCCGAACCACCCCCACCCCGACCCTCACCGGTCTCACCCTCGCCAGTCTCACCCTCAACGAAGTCATAGTTGAACAGCGCCTGGAACAACGGCGTACGAGAGCGATCCCGCTCCGACACCAACGCCTCCACCACCTGCTCAAACGGCACATCCTGATGCCCATACGCACCAAGAGCCGTCTCCCGCACCCGCCCCAACACCTCACGGAACGACGGATCACCCGACAGATCCGCACGCATCACCAACGTATTCACGAAGAACCCGATCAAGTCCTCCGTCTCCGCACGATTCCGGTTCGCCACCGGCGTCCCCACCACCACATCATCCGAACCCGCATACCGACCCAACAACACCACATACGCCGACAACAACGTCATGAACATCGACACACCACACTCACGCGACAACGCACGCAGCGACTCGACCGTCTCCTGCGGGATGTCGAACCTGGTCACCGCACCGACCGTCGAGCGGACCGGCGGCCGGGGCCGGTCGGTGGGCAGGTCCAGGGTTGGCGCGCCGTTCAACTGGGCGTGCCAGTAGCCGAGTTGGCCGTCGAGCAGTTCGCCGTCCAGCCACTGTCGCTGCCATACGGCGAAGTCCGCGTACTGCACGGCGAGCGGCGGCAACGGGTCGGGGTCGCCCGCGAGGAACGCCTCGTACAGCGCGGTCAGCTCGCGGTGGAAGACACGGTCGGACCACTCGTCGAACACCACGTGGTGGATCGCCAGCGCCAGGACGTGCTCCTCCGCTCCCAGCCGGAACAGGGTCGCCCGCACCAGGGGTCCTGTCGCCAGGTCGAACGGCACCACCGCGTCCTCGGCCGCCCGCGCCCGCGCGGCTGTCCGCGGGTCGGGCTCGGCCGACACATCGACCACCGGCAGGGGGAACGGCGCCGGCTCGTCGATCACCTGATACGGCACACCGTCCGCACCCGCCACCAGACGCGTCCGCAACACCTCGTGCCGCGCCACCACCCCACCCAGCGCCGCACCCAACACCGCCACATCCAGGGGGCCGTTCCATTCCACGGGTGAGAGCAGGGCGTACTCCGCGGCCCCGGGCGCGAGTTGGTCCAGAAACCACAGGCGCTGCTGCGCGAACGACAGCGGCAGCGGCTCGTTCCGGTCGACCGGCGTCACCGGGGGTACGACGGTGCTGGTGCCCGAGTGCTCCAGGAACGGCGCCAGCTCACGCACCGTGGGCCGGTCGAACAGCGCGGAGAGGGGAACCTCGGCCAGGAACGCCTCCCGGATGCGGGAGACCACCTGGGTGGCGAGCAACGAGTGCCCACCCACCTCGAAGAAGTTGTCGTCGGCGCCGATCCCGTCCACGCCGAGCACTTCGGACCAGATGCGCGCGAGCAGTTCCTCCGTCGCACCGGCCGGTGCGACAAAGTCGGCGGCGGCGGAGTGTGCTGGTTCTGGCTGCGGCAGCGCCGCCCGGTCCAGCTTTCCGTTGGCGGTCAGGGGTAGCGCCGCAAGCTCGACGAAGGCGGCCGGAACCATGTAGTCCGGCAGGTCACGGCGCAGGTGGGTGCGTAGCTCGCCCGCGGTCGGAGCACCCTCGGTGTGATCGGCCGGGACCAGGTAGGCCACCAGGCGTCGGTCCGTGCTGTCGCCGGTGGCCGTCACCACGGCGGACAGCACCCCCGGGTGGGCGGCGAGAAGTGCCTCGATCTCCCCCGGCTCGATCCGGAATCCACGTACTTTGATCTGCTTGTCGGCGCGGCCCAGGTACTCCAGGACCCCGCTGGGCAGCAGGCGGGCCCGGTCGCCCGAGCGATAGAGCCGGGAGCCGTCCCCCGCGAACGGGTCGGCCACGAAGCGCTCGGCCGTGAGCGCAGGGCGTCCGCCGTAACCACGCGCGACACCGGCGCCACCGATGTACAACTCGCCGGGCACACCAGTCGGTACGGGCATGAGGTGCTGGTCGAGTACGAGGGCCCCCCAGCCGGGGAGCGCACGCCCGAGCGGCAGCTTCGGATCGGCATCCATGTCGATGGCGTCGATCCGATGCTGGGTGACGTGGACCGTCGTCTCCGTGATGCCGTACATGTTGACCAGGACCGGGGTGTCGAGCCCCCACGCGTCGGCCCACCGCTCCACATGCACGCGTTGCAGCGCGTCCCCGCCGAAGACGACGAACCGCAGGTCCGAGGGTGCGCGACCCGGCCCGGTGGCCTCGGCCACCTGTCGGAACAGCTCCGGTGTGGCGCTCAGGACGGTCACACCTTGGGCGGCGAGGACGTCGCGGAGCAGCCAGGGTTGCCGCACGGTCTCCGTCGGTACGACGACACACCGGGCGCCGTGCGTCAGCGCTCCCCAGATCTCCCAGACGGAGAAGTCGAACGCCGAGGAGTGAATGACGCTCCACACGTCATCGGGCCCGAGGTCGAACGTCTCCGTGCTGTCGGCAGCCGCGAGGAGGTTCTGGACGTTCGCGTGCGGAACGTGGACGCCCTTGGGGCGACCGGTCGAGCCAGACGTGTAGATCACATAGGCGATCTGTCCGGGCTCGGTGACGGCGACCGGTGCGGTGGCCGGGCGCTCGCCGATGTCTGCGGCCGTCCTGGGATCGTCGAGTACCAGCAGGGGTGCGACCCCGCGCTGGGTGTCGGCCAGTACATGGGTCGGTACGTCGGTCGCCACGTCGGTCGGTATGGCGCTCAGTACCTGGGTCAGTGTGGCGACGTGATGCTGCTGCGTCACCACCACCTTCGCGCCGCTGTCGGCGAGCATGAAGGCGAGCCGCTCGGAGGGGTGTCCCGGGTCCAGGGAGAGGTGACCGCCGCCGGCCTGCCACACGGCCAACATGGCGGTGACCATGTCGACACCACGGTCCAGACACAGTCCGACGATGGTCTCGGGGCCCACCCCCGCGTCGCGCAGCCGGTGCGCGAGACGGCTCGCGCCCGCCATCAGCTCCGCATAGGTGACCTGCCGCTCACCGCTGACAAGGGCCACAGCGTCGGGAGCCTCCACGGCCCTCTCGGCGATCAGGGCCGGTACGCCGCCTGCCACGGGCGGCGGCGTCGCGAAGTCGGCCCACTCCGCGACCATGCGGTCCTGTTCGTCCGCCGACAGCAGGGCCACCTGCGACAGTGGTCGCGTGTCGTCGGTCGACACCGTCTCCAGCAGGCCGACCAGGTGCCCGATCATCCGCTCGACGGTGGAGGCGTCGAAGAGCGCGGTGCTGTACTGCATCTCGCCGACCAGACCACTGGTTTCGGAGGCGACGCCACCGCCACCGCCAATACCAGAGTCGCTGTCGCCCAGTGTCAGCAGGAGGTCGTACTTCGCCGGAAGACTGTCCGCGAGGAAGTCGGTCGCGAGGGCGTCCGGGCCGAAGAGGTCACCGCGGCCGGGGCCGGCGCCCGTCCCCCGGGTTTCGTACGTGAACATGACCTGGAACAGCGGGGTGCGGGACCGGTCCCGCTCACCGACCAGATCGTCCACGAGCTGCTCGAACGGCAGGTCCTGGTGGGCGAAGGCCGCCAGAGAGGTCTCGCGCACACGACCGACGAGTTCGGCGAAGGACGGGTCGCCGGACAGGTCGGTGCGCAGGACGAGGGTATTGACGAAGAACCCGATCAGGTCTTCCGTCTCGGCGTGGTTGCGGTTCGCGATCGGCGTGCCCACCACCACGTCTTCCGAGCCCGCATAGCGGCTCAGCAGTACGTCGAAGGCGGCAAGGAGCGTCATGAACATCGTCGTGCCACGCGCACGCGACAGGACACGCAGCGCGTCCGCCGTACGGGCGGGGACGCTGAATCGGATCGCCGCGCCCTCGGTGGACCGCACGAGCGGCCGGGGCCGGTCGGTGGGCAGTTCAAGGGTCGGGGCACCCGCCAAGTGCCCTGCCCAGTAGGCGAGTTGCCGCTCCAGCACATCGCCGGTAAGCCACTGCCGCTGCCAGGCCGCGAAGTCCGCGTACTGTACGTCGAGCGGCTGGAGCGGGTTCGGCTCACCGTCGCGGAACGCCTCGTACAGAGCCGCGAGTTCGCTGCGGAAGATCTGGTCCGACCACTCGTCGAACACCACATGGTGCACCGACAGCGCCAGAACGTGCTCGTCGGGAGCCACCCGGATCAGCATGGCGCGAATGAGCGAATCGGCCGCCAGGTCGAAGGGCTGCGCCGCGTCAGCGGCGACCAACTCGCGGGCGGAGGTCTCCGGATCGCGCTCCGCCGACACATCGACGAGCGCCAGCGGGAACATGTCCGACGGCTGGTCCACCACCTGGTACGGAATGCCGTCCGCACCGGCGACGAGCCGGGTGCGTAGGACTTCGTGCCGTGTCACGACGGCGCCGAGAGCAGCGGTGAGTGCGCCGACATCCGGCTTCTCTCCGCGCAGCCAGACGGGCAGTGCGACGTTGTACTCAGCGGCCTCTTGGTCCATCTGTTCCAGAAACCAGAGGCGCTGCTGCGCGAACGACAACGGCAGCGGCTCGTTCCGGTCCGCGATGACGAGCGGTGGCACGGTGCCGGCCTCTCCGGCGCGCTCGACAGCGGCGGCCAGACCGCGCACGGTCGGCCGGTCGAAGAGCACGTGCAGGGGAAGCTCAGCCCCTATCAGCTCCCTGACACGAGACCTCACGCGTGTGGCCAGCAGGGAATGGCCGCCCAGCTCGAAGAAGTTGTCCGTTACGCCGACCCGGTCCAGGCCCAGCAGCTGAGACCAGATGCCGGCGAGAAGTTCCTCGGTGCCGGTGCTCGGGGGCACGAATGCGTCCACCAGCTCAGGCCGCTCGCCCTCCGGCTCGGGCAGAGCCGCCCGGTCGAGCTTGCCGTTCGGAGTCAGCGGCAGGGTGTCGAGTGCCACGAAGGCACCCGGGATCATGAAGGCGGGCAGTCGCGTGCTCGCGAACTCGCGGATCTCGGCGATCGGCGGGATGCCGTCCGTCTGGTCGGCGGGGACCAGGTAGGCGACCAGGCGCCGGTCCTCCACCTCGCCGAATGCCGCCACCGCGGTGGTGCGGATCTGCGGGTGGGCGGCGATGACCGCCTCGATCTCGCCCGGCTCGATCCGGAAACCACGCACCTTCACCTGACCATCCGCACGCCCGACGAAGTCGAGCTGCCCGTCCGCCAGCCAGCGTGCCCGGTCCCCGGAGCGGTACATACGGGTGCCGTCGGCGGCGAACGGGTCTGCAATGAACCGCTCACCTGTCAGGCCGGGACGGCCCCGGTACCCGCGCGCCACCTGCGGGCCCGCGATGTACACCTCACCCGCGACTCCCACGGGCAGTGGGTTCAGCCGCTCGTCCAGGACGTAGACCCGGGCGTTGCCCACCGGGGCACCGATCGCCGGCGCACCCGACAGACCATCCGGCTCCACGGTGCCTGTGGTGACCATGACGGTCGCCTCGGTCGGACCGTAGGTATTGACGAGACGACGGCCGGCTGACCAGGCACGGGCCACCGGCTCCGTCAGCCGCTCGGCACCCAGCAGTAGGGTCCCCACTCCGGGAACCTCGCGCGGGTCCAGCACCCCGAGCAGGGAGGGGACGACACTCGCCGCACTCACACCATCGGCACGCAGCATCGATGTCAGCAGCGCACTCTCCGCCCGCTCCTGCGAAGTCGCCACCACCAGGGCACCGCCCGAGGCGAGCGTTACGGCGACGTCGAGTACCGCCGCGTCGAAACTGAACGAGGCGAACTGAAGCATCCGCACGCCAGGGCCCGCACCCAGCACCGGGCCCAGAGCGGACACCATGCCCACCACACTGCCGTGCGCAACCTGCACACCCTTCGGCCGACCCGTCGAACCCGACGTATAAATCACATACGCCAACTGATCCGGAGACGACGACACGATGTCGGGCGCCGTCGAAGGCAGCCCTGTCAAGGCGGATGCGACCGCCGGATCATCCAGCCACACCCCACGCTCAACCGTCAGGCCCCCGGCCAGAGACCGCTCACCCACCACCACCCGCACACCCGCATCCGCAAGCATGAACTCCAGCCGATCAGCCGGATACTCAGGATCCAGCGGCAGATACGCACCACCCGCCTGCCACACCGCCACCATCGCAACCACCATGTCCACCCCACGCGGCAGACACAAACCCACCACCGACTCAGCACCCACACCGGAATCGCGAAGGTACTGCGCCAGCTGGTTCGCCCGCGCCATCAACCCGCCATACGTCACGGACTCCCCGTCCGCCACCACAGCCACCGCATCCGGAGCCACCGAAGCCCGCTCCGAGATCAGCTCATGTACGCCACCCACCGACGGCAACACCACCGACGACGCATTCCACCCCTCCACCACCAACTCACGCTCACCCACCGAAAGAACCGGCAACTCACCCACCCGCTGCTCCGGGTTCACAACAACCGCGTCCAGCAGAGTGACCAGATGGCCCGCCAGGCGCTCCATCGTCGTCGCATCGAACAGCGCGGTGCTGTACTCGATCCGCCCCGAGAGGGTGTCGTCGCCACCCTCGACCCGGACCGACAGATCGAACTTCGAGGGCAGGGCGCCATCCGGGTTGATGTACGCACCACCGTCGGCGACATAGCTGAACAGGACCTGGAACAGCGGGGTCCGGGAGAGGTCCCGCTCGGTGACGAGTTCGTCCACCAATTGCTCGAACGGCACATCCTGATGCGCGTACGCACCAAGAGCCGTCTCCCGCACCCGCCCCACCAACTCACGGAACGACGGATCACCCGACAGATCCACACGCAGCACCAACGTATTCACGAAGAACCCGATCAAGCCCTCCGTCTCCACACGATCCCGGTTCGCCACCGGCGTCCCCACGACCACATCATCCGAACCCGCATACCGACCCAACAACACATCAAAGGCCGCCAGCAGCGTCATGAACATCGACGCACCCAACTCACCCGACAGCTCCCGCAACGCCCTAGCAGTACGCGCCGACACACTGAACCGCTGCACGGCACCCGCAGAGGAACGAACAGCCGGACGCGGCCGGTCGGTAGGCAGGTCGAGTACGGGCGCGGCAGCCAACTTGTCTCGCCAGTAGGCAAGCTGGCCGTCCAGCACATCACCGGACATCCAGGCGCGTTGCCAGACGGAGAAGTCGGCGTACTGCACCGGCAGCGGCGGGAGCGGGTCCGGCTCACCGGCTCGGAAGGCTTCGTAGAGGGCCGTAAGCTCTCGCTGGAACAGGTGATCCGACCACTCGTCGAAGATCGCGTGGTGCGCCACCAACGCCAGAACGTGCTTCTCGTCCGCCATCTGAATCAAGGTGGCACGGACCAGTGGACCACTCGTCAGGTCGAACGGCCTCATCGCATCGGCGCGCAGCAACTCCTCCCCGGACTGGGCGGAGTCGGCTTCGCCGGACACATCGACGACCGCGAGCGAGAAGCGCTCGGCCAGGTCAATCACCTGATGCGGTATGCCGTCCGCGTCCGCCACCAAGCGGGTACGCAGCACCTCGTGCCGCACGACCAACGCGTCCAACGCTGCGGTCAGTGCCGCCACGTCGAGCGCGCCGTCGAGCCGGATGGGCATCGGCAGGTTGTATTCGGTTGATCCGGGGTCGAGTTGGTCGAGGAACCACAGGCGCTGCTGCGCGAACGACAACGGCAACGGCTCACCCCGGCCGACCGGAACCATCGCCGGCACCCCAGCCCCCGAAGACTCCCCCACCACCTCCGCAAGCCCCCGCACCGTCGGCCGGTCGAACAACACCGACATCGCAACCTCGACACCCAGCACTTCGCGGACCTGGGAGATCACCCGCATGGCGAGGAGCGAGTGCCCGCCCAGCTCGAAGAAGCTGTCCAACGCGCCCACCCGCTCCACATCCAGCACCCGCCCCCAAATCCCCGCCAACAACTCCTCCACCACACCCGAAGGAGCAACAAACCCCCCCAACACCCGCCCCACACCCTCAGGATCCGGCAACGCCGAACGATCCAACTTCCCATTCGCCGTCAACGGCAACCCCGCCAACTCCACAAACACCGACGGCACCATGAACTCCGGCAACCGCTCCCCCACAAACCCCCGCAACTCAGCGACCGCCGGCACACCCACACCCCCATCCACCGGCACCACATACGCCGCCAGCCGACGATCCCCCTCCACCCCGAAAGCCACCACCACAGCCGACCTGACCCCCGGATGAGCCGACAGCACCGCCTCGACCTCACCCGGCTCCACCCGGAAACCCCGCACCTTCACCTGATCGTCCGCACGCCCCACAAAATCCAGCCGCCCATCCTCCAACCACCGCACCACATCCCCCGACCGATACATCCGGCTGCCATCCCCAGCAAACGGATCAGCAACAAACCGCTCCCCCGTCAGCGCAGACCGCCCCCCATAACCCCGGGCCACACCCACACCCGCAATGAACAACTCACCCGCCACACCCACCGGCACGGGACGCAACTGCTTGTCGAGTACGTAGACACGCGTATTCGCCAACGGCCGACCAATCGACGGCACACCCCCACCCGCATCCGCCAACCCCGCACACGCAATCACCGACACCTCCGTCGGCCCATACCCCACAAACAACCGACGCCCCCCACCCCACTCCCGCACCACACCCTCACCCACACGCTCCGACCCCACAAACAAACACCCCACACCCGACCACCCCACCCCATCCAACACCCC
>NZ_JBIVUQ010000045.1:0-8359 GCF_044757265.1 Streptomyces sp. NPDC091292
ACCGACACCACATAATTCACCAACCCACCATGCCCCACCAACACACCCTTCGGACGCCCCGTCGACCCCGACGTATACATCACATACGCCAACTGACCCCGCTCCACAGCAACCCCAGGCGCCTCCGACGGCAGCCCCGCCAACACACCCACAACCGCCGGATCATCCACCACCACCGTCCGCAAACGCCCCACCGGCAACTCATCCACCAACTCCTCCGTACCCACCAACACCGTCGCCCGACTGTCCCGCAACATGAACCCCAACCGCTCCACCGGATACTCAGGATCCAACGGCAAATACGCACCACCCGCCTGCCACACCCCCAACACCGCCACCACCACGTCCACCCCACGCGGCAGACACAACGCCACCACCGACTCCGCACCCACCCCCACACCCCGCAGATAGTGGGCGAGGCGGTTCGCCCGCGCCATCAACCCCCCATACGTCAACGACTCCTCACCCGCCACCACCGCCACCGCATCCGGAGCCACCACACCCCACCGAGCAACCAACTCATGCACCCCACCCACACCCGCCGACGGCTCCACAGCCGGCAACTCCACACCCCCACCACCCCAATCCCCCACCAACACCTCACGCTCACCCACCGACAACAACGGCAACCCACCCACCCGCCGATCAGCATCCACAGCCACCGCCGACAACAACGCCACCAAATGCCCACCCAAACGCTCCACCGTCACCGCATCGAACAACGCAGTGCTGTACTCGAACTCCGCACCCAACCCCACCCCACCATCACTCAACACCAACCGCAGATCAAACTTCGCCACCACCCTCTCCGAAACATCCCCAGCGCCGGTGCCACCTCCCGCACCGCTGACGCTGTCACCACCGCCACCTTCAACGAAGTCATAGTTGAACAGGGCCTGGAACAACGGCGTACGAGAGCGATCCCGCTCCGACACCAACGCCTCCACCACCTGCTCAAACGGCACATCCTGATGCCCATACGCACCAAGAGCCGTCTCCCGCACCCGCCCCAACACCTCACGGAACGACGGGTCACCCGACAGATCCGCACGCATCACCAACGTATTCACGAAGAACCCGATCAAGTCCTCCGTCTCCGCACGATTCCGGTTCGCCACCGGAGTCCCCACCACCACATCATCCGAACCCGCATACCGACCCAGCAACACCACATACGCCGACAACAACGTCATGAACATCGACACACCACACTCACGCGACAACGCACGCAGACCTTCGGCGACGTCGTCCGGAATGTCGATGCCCATGGTCGCACCGGCGGAGGAGCGTACCGGCGGGCGCGGGCGGTCGAGGGGCAGTTGCAGTTCCGGTGCACCGGCGAGTCGGTCGCGCCAGTAGGAGAGCTGTCGCTTCAGTACGTCACCGTCCAGCCACTGCCGCTGCCACACCGCGTAGTCCGCATACTGCACGTCGAGCGGCGGCAGTGGGTCGGGCTCGCCCGCCAGGAAGGCCTCGTACAGCGCGGTCAGCTCGCGGTGGAAGAGGGAGTCCGACCACTCGTCGAAGACGACGTGGTGCAGCGCCACCACGAGTACGTGTTCGCCGTGGGCCGCGCGCAGCAGCGTCGCGCGGATCAGTGGACCCGTCGACAGGTCGAACGGCACCTGGGCGTCGGCCGCCGCCAGCTCCCGTACCGCTGCCGCGGGGTCGGTGCTGTCGGAGACGTCGACGACCGGCAGGGGGAACGGTGCCGGCTCGTCGATCACCTGATGCGGCACACCGTCCGCGTCCGCCACCAGACGCGTCCGCAGCACCTCGTGCCGCGCCACCACGCCACCCAGCGCCGCACCCAACACCGCCACATCGGGGACGCCGTCCCACCGCACCCGCATCGACAGGTTGTACTCGGTCGAGTCCGGTTCCAACTGGCTGAGGAACCAGAGGCGTTGCTGCGCGAAGGACAGCGGGAGGGGACCGGCTGGGCGGGGGTCCCATGCGCGGCGCGATACCTGCTCTCCCCTGAGGCGTCGCTTCAGCAATTCCCGCTTGGCGTCAGAAAGCATCAGTTGTCCCCTGCGAATGAGAAAGCTGAATTAGTGCATGACGGTGCGCTGCTCGGCCCTGATATATCCGTCGAAGCGCCCGGCTTCTTGAGAGCGGGATCGCGAATGATCCGCTCCGCTGAAGGTCGTGGCGATACCTCGGCGTGCGCTACTTATTCATGTCAGTCGAAGATTCCCCGCCTCACCATGGCACACCGCCGGATCATTGATCCAGCGGCCCATGGCGTACGTGGCGCTCGGTCGCCGGTCAGTATTCCGGTGCCGTGTTCAAGTGCTGCGCGGCGGCGTTTGAACGCCTGGCTTCCGGGTGGCGGCGAGTTCGTACAGATCCGTTCCCGTGAGCTTTGGCTGCTGACTGACGGCGACAGTGAAGCCGTGCCGTTCGAGGAGGCCGGTGAGGGTCCTCAGCCGGCCGTCCTCGTCATGGACCTCGGCGACGACATGGCCGATCAGGGGCCAGTGCGCGTCCTCGATCCCGGCCAGGACCAGGTGTTCCGCGCGCTCCACATCGATTTTCAGCAGGCTGACTTCCCGTAGGTCGTGGGCCCTGATCAGATCGGAGACGGTCAGTGTGGGCACGGTCATGTCGACGCCCCGGTGCAGGTCCCTGACGATCTCCCCGATGTAGTCCTCGGGGATTCCGGTGTTCCGCAGGAATATCCGGGTGTTCTCGTCGTCCGCCCGCTGATCGGCGAACAGACCCGAGTTTCCGGTGGACCGCGGGTAGTAGGTGAAGGAGCGGTGTCCTGCTCGGTCGGACACCGCACTGCGCACGGCGACAGCGCCCGGCAGATGGCGCCGGAGATTCGCCTCCAGACAGGAGAACGTGGTCGGCGCGGGTTCCACGGCGACGATCCTGAGATCGGGTGCTTTCCAGCCGAACATCAGCGAGACGATCCCGATGTTCGCCCCGATATCGAGGACGGTGTCCCCTGGTCGCAGGGCGTCAGCGGCCGACCTGTAGAGCCCCGCGTCCACGGCCTCCTCCCAGAGGACTTTGGCCTCCGCGGGGCTGACGCAGGTGATGCCGCGCCCGTTGGGGAGTTCGTACGCGCTGGTGCCGTCCGCCGCCGCGGCCGACCGCGTGCCGTGCGTCCCCCTGGACCCCGTCATGCGGACGCTCCTCCGTCTTGCTGCCAGCGGGTGATCTCGGCGCTCAGATACGCACCCACGGCCTCCCCGCTCTCGCCGTAGAAGACGGTCGAGTGCTCGCCCGGCACGTCCACGACCTCCGGGCCCCGTGTGACGGGGATCTGCCACTGTTCGAGGGTCCACTTGTACGGCTTGGGCCGGTCGTCGCGCGGCATGAGGAGCACCACACGGCCGTCGTAGTTCCGCATGCCGCGGTGCATCAACTCGCCGTAGTACGAGTAGGCAAGCCGGTTGATGGCCAGGGCGCGCATGATCCGCAGGGCGTGCTTGTCGCCTTCGCGGACGCCCTTGGCGATCTCGTCGTCCGGCGCCCCGAGTTTGAGCACCTTCTTCTCGTTCGCCCGGGAGAGTTTCGTACCCGGAGCGCTTTCAAGTGCCTCCTCGACGGCGGCCAGCAGCTTCCGGTCGGACTTGCCGAACGCCTGGCTCGGCAGGCGCCAGGCGAAGGGCTGGCGGGCCGGCGCCATGAGGAACACACCGCCCACCTCCTTGCCCATGGCGGTGAGTTGGCGCGCCATCTCGAAGGCGACGTAGCTGCTGCCGGACTGGCCGGTCAGCAGGTAGGGGCCTTCCTTCTGCACCCTCAGCATTTCGCCGATGTACGTGGTGGCCATCTCCTCGACGGACGAGGGCGGCGCGTCCTCGCCGGTCAGGCCGCGTTCCTGGAGTCCGTAGAGCCGCTGCCCCTCTGCCAGGTGCCCGGCGACCTCGGCGAACGCGGCGACCTCGCCGGTCAGGGTGTGCACGGCGAATATGGCGGGACTGATCCGGCCGGCGCGGATGGTCACCACCGAACGGACGTCGGGGTCCTCGGCCTGTATCTGGATCAGCGGTGCGGCGGTCGCGAGGGTGGGGTGGTCGAAAAGGTCGCCGACGCTGATGTCGTGGCCCGCGCCACGGATGCGGCCGACGATCTGGGTGACGAGGAGCGAGTTGCCGCCCAGCTCGAAGAAGTTGTCATGGGCGCCGATCCGCTCGATCCCGAGGACTTCGGACCAGATCTCCGCGAGAAGTTCCTCCGCCTCGCCGGACGGCGCGATGTACTCGGTGCTGGTGGAGCGAACCGTCTCGGGTATCGGAAGGGCCGCCTTGTCCACCTTTCCGTTCGTGGTGAGCGGGTACCTCGACATCTCGGTGAAGGCCACCGGAACCATGTAGTCCGGCAGGCTCCGAAGCAGCAGTTCCCGCAGGTCGGCCGGTTCGGGTATGCCCTCGCTGTGATCGGTGGGCACCAGGTACGCGGCCAGCTTGCGGTCGGCGTTGTCCCCGTACGCGGTCACGACCGCCGTCCGCACCGCGGCGTGCGCGGCAAGTGCCGTCTCGATCTCGCCGGGCTCTACGCGGAACCCTCGGATCTTGACCTGGTCGTCGGCGCGGCCGACGAACTCCAGCCGACCGTCCGCCAGCCACCGCACCTGGTCACCCGAGCGGTACATCCGCGTGCCGTCCGCCACGAACGGGTCGGCCGGGAACCGCTCCGCGGTCAGTTCCGGACGGCCGAGGTATCCACGGGCGACGCCCGTACCGGCGATGTACAACTCGCCGGTCATTCCCACCGGGACGGGGCGGAGTTGGGCATCGAGGACGTAGACGCGGGTGTTGGCCATCGGCGTACCGATCGACGGCACACCCTGACCCTCCGGATCGAGGACGGCGATGCTCGCGCACACCGTGATCTCGGTCGGGCCGTACGCGTTGAGCAGCCGATAACCCTCACGCCATACGGAAGCAGCCGCCTCCTCCAGCCGCTCCCCCGCCGTCACCAACGTCCGCAGACCTTCCAGGTCCGCCGGTTCCAGAACGGCCAGGAGCGACGGCGGCAGTGTCGCCACCCGAATCTCACGCTCCCGCACCAACGCGGCCAGGGCACGGGGCTCGGCCCGTTCCTCCGCCGTCGCCACCACCAGCCGGCCACCCGCCACCAACGTCACAGCGACTTCGGACACGGCAGCGTCGAAACCGAAGGGCGCGAACTGGAGCACACCGTCACCCGCACCGACACCAAACGCCTGTGCCTGGGCCAACGCCAGGTTCACGACTCCACGGTGCGCGACCTGCACACCCTTCGGCCGACCCGTCGAACCCGACGTATAGATCACATACGCCAACTGATCAGCAGTCGATGGCACGACATCCAGCTCCGGCGCCGTCGAGGGCAAATCCGCCAGCGCGGCCACCACACCCGGAGCATCCACCACCTCCGTCCGCAGACGCCCCACCGGCAGCTCATCCACCAACTCCTCCGTACCCACCAACACAGTCGCCCGACTGTCCCGCAGCATGAAGCCCAGCCGCTCCACCGGATACTCCGGGTCCAGCGGCAGATACGCACCACCCGCCTGCCACACCCCCAGCATCGCCACGACCATGTCGACCCCACGCGGCAGACACAACGCCACCACCGACTCCGCACCCACCCCCACACCCCGCAGATAATGCGCCAGACGATTCGCCCGACCCATCAACTCCCCATAATCGACGGACACTTCGCCGCAGACCACGGCCACCGCGCTGGGCGCAGAGGCTGCACGCTCAGCGATCAGCTCATGCACACCACCCACCACCGGCAACGGCTCAACCGTCGCATTCCACTCGTTCACCAACCGCTCATGCTCGGCCTCGGTCATCACCGGCAGCTCACCCACCGGCATCTCGGCGTTCGCGCCGACAGCTCCCAGCAGCGTCACCATGTGCCCCGCCATCCGCTCGACCGTCACCGCGTCGAACAACGCGGTGCTGTACTGGATTTCTCCGGTCAGGGCGCCGTCGTCCTCGCCCAGTGCCACGACCATGTCGAACTGAACCGGCAGCAGACCCGTGCCGGTTTCTATGCCCATGCCGGCCGCACCGGCCCTCTCGCGATCGGAGGGGGAGGTGCCTGCGGCCTCGGCCGCATAGTTGAAGGAGACGCGGGCGAGGGGGCCACGGCTACGGTCCCGTACATCCGCCATGGCGTCCACCACCTGCTCGAACGGCAGGTCCTGGTGCGCGTACGCACCGAGCGCGGTCTCACGTACCCGGCCGAGGAGTTCGGCGAACGTGGGATCGCCGGACAGGTCCGTCCGCATCACGAGGGTGTTGACGAAGAACCCGATCAGGTCCTCGGTCTCGGCACGGTTCCGGTTTGCCACCGGCGTACTCACGACAATGTCGTCGGAGTGGGTGTATCGGCCCATGAGGACGTCGAAGGCGGCGAGCAGCGTCATGAACATCGTGGTGCCGTGCTCGCGGGAGAGCGCCTTCAACGCCTCCGCCGTACCCACGGGGGCCGTGAACCGCACCACTGCGCCCTCGGTCGAGCGTACGGCCGGCCTCGGCCGGTCGGTGGGCAGCTCCAGATCCGGTGAGCCGTCCAACTTGCCGCGCCAGTAGGAGAGATGGGAGTCGAGTACGTCACCGGTCAGCCACTGTCGCTGCCAGGCCACGACATCCGCGTACTGGAACGCGAGCGGCGGCAGCGGATTCGGCTCACCCGCACGGAACGCCTCGTACAAGGCGGAAAGCTCGCGCTGGAAGACGCGGTCCGACCACTCGTCGAAGACGACATGGTGGATGACCAGGGAGAGTACGTGCTCGTCCGGCGAGAGCCTGACGAGCGTGGCTCGCACCAGGGGGCCGTTCGCCAGGTCGAACGGCGTCAGAGCATCCTTGGTGACCATGTCACTCGCGGCACCCTGCGGATCCATGCTTCCGGAGAGGTCGAGGACTGGGACGGGCATGGGCGTGGGCGGGTCGATGACCTGGTACGCCACACCGTCCTCGCCCGCGACGAGCCGGGTCCGCAGCACCTCGTGCCGGGCGACGATCGCGTCCAGCGCGGCACCCAGAGCCGCGAGGTCCACGTCACCGGTCAGCCGCAGACGCGTCGACATGTTGTACTCCGTCGAGCCCGGCTCCAACTGATCCAGGAACCAGAGGCGTTGCTGCGCGAACGACAGCGGCAACGGCTCGTCCCTCGCGACGGCCGTCATCGCCGGCCCGGCATCACCCCGCCCGGACGTCTCAATTGCCGCCGCCAGACCCCGAACGGTCGGCTGGTCGAAGAGGGCCGACAATGCCACCTCGACCCCGAACGCCTCCCGGATACGGGAGATCACCTGCGTCGCGAGCAGGGAGTGGCCGCCCAGATCGAAGAAGCTGTCCGTGGCGCCGATACGGTCCGCCCCCAGCACCTGGGACCAGATGCCTGCCAGCAACTCCTCCGCCGCGGTGACCGGTGCCACGAATCGGGCGTCCGAATCGGCGCTCCATCCTTCCGGCTCGGGTAGTGCCTTGCGGTCGATCTTGCCGTTCGGCGTCAGCGGCAACGCGGCCAGCTCCACGAACAACGACGGCACCATGTACTCCGGCAGACTCTCCCGCAACCACTCCCGCAACACACCCACCGACGGGATCCCAACGGCCTGGACGGCCGGCACCACATACGCCACCAGACGACGCCCCACACCCTCCCCACGGCCAACCACCACCGCGGAACCGACCGCCGGGTGGGCAATCAGAGCGGCTTCGATCTCGCCCGGTTCGATACGGAAACCGCGCACCTTCAACTGCTCGTCCCCACGACCCAAAAACTCCAGCCGACCATCCGCCAACCACCGCACCCGGTCCCCCGACCGATACATCCGCGAACCATCCCCCGCAA
Organism: Streptomyces sp. NPDC091292; assembly: GCF_044757265.1. Classification (NCBI taxonomy): domain Bacteria; kingdom Bacillati; phylum Actinomycetota; class Actinomycetes; order Kitasatosporales; family Streptomycetaceae; genus Streptomyces; species Streptomyces sp. NPDC091292. The sequence continues at coordinate 7,819 of NZ_JBIVUQ010000045.1, forward strand.
ACGGATCCGCCACAAACCGCTCACCGGACAGGCCCGCACGACCCAGATAACCCCGCGCCACACCCGCACCACCGATGAACAACTCACCCGCCACACCCACCGGCACCGGCTCCAACCTGCCGTCCAGCACATACACCCGCGTACTCGCCACAGGTGAACCGATCCCCGGCACCCGGTCCGCCGACAACCGTTCACACGCCGACCACACCGTCGTCTCCGTCGGCCCATACATGTTCCACACCCCCGCCACCCGCCCCACCAACGCACCCGCCAACCCACCCGGCAGCGCCTCACCACCACACAACGCCACCAAACCAGGCAACCCCACCCACCCATCAGCCACCAACATCTGCCACGTCACCGGCGTCGCCTGCAACACCGTCACACCCCACCGCACCAACTCACCCGCCAACACACCCGCATCACCCACCACCCCACCCCCAGCCACCACAACCCGACCACCCACCACCAACGGCAACCACAACTCCAACCCCGCAATATCAAACCCCCACGTCGTCACCGCCAACAACACATCACCCCC
>NZ_JBIVUQ010000046.1:0-8250 GCF_044757265.1 Streptomyces sp. NPDC091292
CCCGCTCCGCAATCAACCCATGCACCCCACCAACAACCCCCGCCACCTCCACCTCAGTCTCATTCCACCCACGCACCACCACATCCCACTCACCCACACCCAACACCGACACCTCACCCACACACCGACCCGCATCCCCAGCGACAGCATCCAACAACCTCACCAGATGCCCCGCCATCCGCTCCACCGTCACCGCGTCGAACAACGCCGTGCTGTACTGGATTCCCGCCTTGAGTGTGCCGTCGCCGGACTCCTCCAACATCAGCCACAGGTCGAAGACGGCAGCCACCTGGCCGGCAGCGCCTCCCGGGCCCCCTTCGGTATCGGCCGTGCCACGGACCTCTTCACCCTCGCCGGATCCGTAGCTGAAGAACACCTGGAAGAGTGGGCTGCGCGACCTGTCCCGCTCCGTGACAAGTTCGTCCACCAGTTGCTCGAACGGAACGTCCTGATGCGCGTACGCACCCAGAGCCGTTTCCCGCACCCGCCCCAGCAGCTCGGAGAACGACGGGTTGCCCGACAGGTCGCCACGCAGCACCAAGGTGTTGACGAAGAAGCCGATCAGGTCCTCGGTCTCGGCACGGTTCCGGTTCGCCACCGGCGTGCCCACAACCACATCGTCCGAGTTCGTGTACCGCCCGAGCAGGACGTTGAAGGCTGCAAGGAGCGTCATGAACATCGTCGTGCCATGTGTACGGGACAACGCGCGCAGCGCCTCCGCCGTCTCCGCCGAGACAGTGAACGGAGCCATCGCTCCTTCGGTGGACCGCACCGGCGGGCGCGGCCGGTCGGTGGGCAGGTCCAGTACGGGGGCGGCGGCCAACTGCTGCCTCCAGTAGGCAAGTTGCCGCTCAAGTACGTCGCCGTCCAGCCATTGACGCTGCCAGGCCGCGAAGTCCGCGTACTGGACGGCAAGCGGCGGCAGTGGGCTCGGCTCGCCGGCGCGGAACGCCTCGTACAGGGCGACGAGTTCACGTCGCATGATCCGCGTCGACCATTCGTCGGACACCACGTGGTGCATCATCAGTGCCAGCAGATGCTGTCCCTCGCCCAGCCGTATCAAGGTGGCCCGGACGAGTGGGCCATCAGCGAGACGGAAAGGTGCCATCGCATCCTGGAATGCCAGCCGCTCGGCCTCGCGTACCGGCTCCGCGCTCCCGGACACATCCACCACAGACAGCGGGAACTCGGTGGGCGGATCGATCACCTGATGGGCCACACCGTCCGCGTCAGCTACCAAACGGGTCCGCAGCACCTCGTGGCGCGTCACCACCGCAGTAAGCGCCTCGCCGAGCATCGCGACGTCCAGGTCCCCGTCCCACGGCAGGTACATCGGAAGGTTGTACTCGACCGATCCGGGCTCCAACTGGTCCAGGAACCACAGGCGCTGCTGCGCGAACGACAGCGGTAGTGCGTCATCCCTACTGGCGAGCGTCCACTCCGGCGCGGTGGTACCGGGCGTGGCGGCAGCGAGAGCTTCAGCCAGCCCGGCGACCGTCGGGTGATCGAACATCGCCGCTACGGGAATGTCGGTGCCGAAGACATCCCGGATGCGAGACACCACCTGGGTCGCCAGGAGTGAATGCCCACCCAGTTCGAAGAAGTTGTCCGTTACGCCGACCCGGTCCAGGCCCAGCAGCTGAGACCAGATGCCGGCGAGAAGTTCCTCGGTGGCGGTGCCCGGCACCACGAGGCTGCCCGGGGAACGCTCACCGTCAGGCTCGGGGAGCGCGGCCCGGTCGAGTTTGCCGTTGGGGGTCAGCGGCAGCGCCGCCAGCTCCACGAAGGCAGACGGGATCATGAAGGCGGGCAGTCGCGTGCTCGCGAACTCGCGCAGCTCGGCGACCGGCGGGATACCGTCCGCCTGGTCGGCGGGGACCAGGTAGGCGACCAGACGGCGGTCCTCGACCTCGCCGAATGCCGCCACCGCGGTGGTGCGGATCTTCGGGTGGGCGGCGATGACCGCCTCGATCTCGCCCGGCTCGATCCGGAAACCACGCACCTTCACCTGACCGTCCGCACGCCCGACGAAGTCGAGCTGCCCGTCCGCCAGCCAGCGCGCCCGGTCACCGGAACGGTACATACGTGTGCCGTCGGCAGCGAACGGGTCCGCGACGAACCGCTCACCCGTCAGACCCGGACGGCCCCGATAGCCGCGCGCCACCTGGGGACCCGCGATGTACACCTCACCCGCGACCCCCACGGGCAGAGGGTTCAGCCGCTCGTCCAGGACGTAGACCCTGGCGTTGCCCACCGGGGAACCGATCGCCGGCGCACCCGACAGCTGTTCCGGCTCCACGGTGCCTGTGGTGACCATGACGGTCGCCTCGGTCGGACCGTAGGTGTTGACGAGGCGACGGCCGGCCGACCAGGCACGGGCCACCGGCTCCGTCAAACGTTCCGCACCCAGCAGCAGGGTCCCGACACCGGGAACGTCGTGCGGGTCCAGCACGCCCAGCAGGGAGGGGACGACGCTCGCGGCCTCCACAGCACCGGCGCGCAGCATCGACGTCAGCAGCGCACTCTCCGCCCGCTCCTCCGAAGTCGCCACCACCAGGACACCGCCCGCAGCCAGCGTCACGGCGACGTCGAGCACCGCCGCGTCGAAGCTGAACGACGCGAACTGAAGCATCCGCACGCCAGGGCCCGCACCCAGCACCGGCCCCAGAGCGGACACCATGCCCACCACGCTGCCGTGCGCGACCTGCACACCCTTCGGCCGACCCGTCGAACCCGACGTATAGATCACATACGCCAACTGATCAGCGGTCGTCGTCACATCGGGCGCCGTCGAGGGAAGCTCCGTCAAGGCGGCTGCGACCGCCGGATCATCCAGCCACACCCCATGCTCAACGGCCAGGCCCTCGGCCAGGGACCGCTGCCCGACCACCACCCGCACACCCGCATCCCCGAGCATGAACTCCAGCCGATCAGCCGGATACTCAGGATCCAGCGGCAGATACGCACCGCCGGCCTGCCACACCGCCACCATGGCCACGACCATGGCCACGCCCCGCGGCAGACACAGCCCCACCACCGATTCAGCACCCACACCCGCCGAACGCAGACGATGGGCGAGCCGATTCGCCCGCTCCATCAGCGCGCCATACGTCACCGACTCCCCGCCCGCCACCACAGCCACAGCATCCGGAGCCACCGAAGCCCGCTCCGAGATCAGCTCATGCACGCCACCCACCGACGGCAACACCACCGACGACGCATTCCACCCCTCCACCACCAACTCACGCTCACCCACCGAAAGGACCGGCAGCTCACCCACCCGGCAGTCAGCTTCCTCCGCCACCCCCTCAAGCAGCGTGACCAGGTGCCCCAGCATCCGCTCCACAGTCGCGGCATCGAACAGCGCGGTGCTGTACTCGATCTGTCCCGCCAGCCCACCGCTCTCGCTGTCGCCGAGCCGCAGCGCCAGGTCGAACTGGACCGTGCGATCCATATGCCGGGGAGACTCGTCGCCCCCCGCACCGGCTTCCCTCTCCGCAGCCCTCTCCGCAGCCCTCTCGCCAGGCCTCTCGCCGGGACGCACACCGGCGCTCTCCGGCGCACCTTCGGTGTCGTAGCTGAAGAAGACCTGGAAGAGCGGGCTGCGCGAGCGGTCCCGTTCGACGGCCAGGTCGTCCACCAGTTGCTCGAACGGCACGTCCTGATGCGCGTACGCACCAAGAGCCGTCTCCCGCACCCGCCCCACCAGCTCACGGAACGACGGATCACCCGACAGATCCGTACGCAACACCAACGTATTCACGAAGAACCCGATCAGGCCCTCCGTCTCCGCACGATTCCGGTTGGCCACCGGCGTGCCCACGACCACATCATCCGAACCTGCATACCGGCCCAACAACACATCGAAGGCCGCCAGCAGCGTCATGAACATTGTCGCGCCGCTCTGACGCGACAGGGCTCGCAGCGCGTCCGCCACGGCCGGCGGCACAGTGAACGCGGCCTGTGCTCCCGCCGAGGACCGGACCGCCGGACGCGGCCGGTCCATCGGGAGTGCCAGGGTCGGAGCGTTGTTCAACTTGTCTTGCCAGTAGGAAAGTTGCTCGTCGAGTACGTCGCCGGCCAGCCACTGTCGCTGCCACACCGTGAAGTCCGCGTACTGCACGGCCAGCGGCGGCAGCGGATCGGGCTCGCCCGCGAGGAACGCCCCGTACAACTCGGCGAGTTCGCGCTGGAAGATGCGTTCCGACCATTCGTCGGTGACGACGTGGTGCATGGTGAGTGCGAGTACGTGCTCGTCGAGGGCGAGACGTATCAGGGCGGCCCGGACAAGTGGCCCGTTCGTCAGGTCGAACGGGGTGGCCGCGTCCGCTGCCACCAGGGCGTGGGCGGCGCCCACCGGGTCCGCTGCCTCGGATACGTCGACGACCGGTAGCGGGAAGGGCGCCGGTGGGTCGATCATCTGCCGCGGCACACCGTCCGCGTCAGGGGTGAGGCGGGTGCGCAGCACCTCGTGCCGCGCCATCACACCGCTCAGTGCCGCCCCCAGGACGGCCACGTCCAGGTCTCCGCGCCAGGGCATCGGCGTCGGCAGTACGTGGCCCAGCGCACCCGGGTCCAACCGGTCCAGGAACCACAGGCGCTGCTGTGCGAACGACAGCGGCAACGGCTCGTCCCGGCCGGCCGGTGTCACCTGCGGCACACTCACGCCTGTACCGGACTCGTCGATCGCCTGAGCCAGGCCATGTACCGTGGGCCGGTCGAAGAGCGCCGACAGCGGCACCTCCGTCCCGAAGACCTCGCGCACCCGGGATATCACCTGGGTGGCGAGCAGCGAGTGACCTCCGATTCCGAAGAAGTCGTCGTCGGCGCCAATCCCGTCCGTCCCGAGTACCTGACCCCAGATCCCGGCGAGCAGTTCCGCGGTGGCACCCTCCGGAGCCACGTACGCATGTGTCTCCGAGTGGGCGGCGAGGTCGGGCTGCGGAAGTGCGGTGCGGTTGAGCTTGCCGTTCTGGGTCAGGGGTAGTTCGGTGATCTCGATGAACACCGCGGGTGTCATGAAGTCCGGCAGGCTCTGCCGCACGTGGTCACGGAGCTGGGCCACCGGTGGAATGCCCTCGCCGAGGTCGGCCGGGACCACGTAGGCCACGAGGCGGCGGCCCATGCCGTCGCCGGAAGCCGTCACGACCGCCGACCGGACGCCCTCGTGAGTGGCCAGGACGGATTCGATCTCGCCCGGCTCGATCCGGACTCCGCGCACCTTGATCTGGTGGTCGGCGCGGCCAAGGAACTCAAGCTGTCCGCCCGCGAGCCAGCGCACCCGGTCGCCGGACCGGTACATGCGCGCTCCGTCGCCGGCGAACGGGTCGGCCACGAACCGTTCGGCCGTCAGCGCGGGGCGACCGCCGTAGCCACGTGCCACGCCCGCGCCGCCGATGAACAGCTCACCCGTTATGCCGACGGGTACGGGCTGGGACCGGGCGTCGAGTACGTACACCTTGGTGTCCGCGATCGGGAGCCCGATCGGTACGGACGACACCGGCTCCCACAGCTCGGAGGCGACACAGGTGATGGTCGTCTCGGTCGGTCCGTAGGTGTTGTAGATGGGTACGGACGTCTGCGCGAACCATTGGTCGAGCGCTTGGGGCGACACGGCTTCGCCGCCCAGGATCAGCCAGCGGAAGTCCGGGCCGAGTGCGTCACCGGCCGACAGACCGGGAATAACCATCTCCCAGAGTGCGGGTGTGATCTCCACCGAGGTCACAGCCTGTTCGCGGATCTCACGCAGCACACGCTCCGGCGCCCATTGCTCCGCTCCGCGCAGTACGAGGCGTCCGCCGTGCAGCAGGATCGCGAAGAGTTGCTCCTGCGCGGCGTCGAAGGTGAGGGATGCCAGTTGGAGCGTCACATCGGCCGAGGTCAGGCCGTACCGCCTGCCCATCTCCTGTAGTTGCAGGCTCCACGAGTGGTGCTGGACGAGGACGCCTTTGGGCTTGCCGGTCGAACCGGAGGTGAAGATGACGTAGGCGAGGTTCTGCGGCTCCACGTCCACCTGGGGGTGTTCGGTGGCGCGGGTGGCCATGTCCGGCCGGCCGCTGTCCCCCCCGGTGTCCCGGTCTATGTGTTGGTCGATGTGTTGGTTGATGTGTTGGTCGGTGTCGATGAGGAGGCGGGGTGCGGGAAGGGCTGAGAGCCGTTCGTCCAGCGCGGATTCGGTGATGAGCAGCGCCGCGCCGGAAGACTCCGTCATGTGCTCCAGCCGCTGGACGGGCTGGTCCACGTCGAGAGGCAGATAGGCCGCTCCGGCCTTGAGGACGGCGAGGAGGGCCACGACTGTCTTGAGGCTGCGGGCGAGACATATGCCGACGATGTCCTCGCGGCCGACGCCCTCCGCGATGAGCCGGTGGGCGAGCTGGTTGGCCTCCGCGTTCAGTCCGCCGTATGTGAGGTGGCGGTCGCCTTCCACGACGGCGACGGCGTCGGGAGTGCGGTGCGCCTGCTCCTGGACGAGCAGATGAACGGGACGGCCTTCCGTGTGTGTCTCGGTGCCTGTTCCGAGGTGCCGCAGTGTCGAGCGTTCGGTGTCGGTGAGCAGGTCCAGTGCGCCTATGGTGCGGTCCGGGTCGAGAACGCCCTCCAGGACGGCGACGAGGTGGCCCGACATGCGTCGCATCGTGGTGTCGTCGAACAGTGCGGTGCTGTATTCGATCTCGCCGGACAGGGCTCCGTCACCGCCGTCCCTGAAGGTCAGGGACAGGTCCGAGAGGGTGAGGTCACGCGTCATAGCGGGACCCGGCACCGCGGAATCGGCGTCCGTCTCGACATCGGCGTCGGCCTGTTGTGTGTCGTGCGCCTGGTCGGGGCCGTCGGATTCCGGCGCTTCCGCCGCCCCGGCACCGTCGCGTACGTAGTTGAAGTAGACCTGGAAAAGGGAGGTCCGGGAACGGTCCCGCTCGGTGACGAGGTCGTCCACCAGTTGCTCGAACGGCAGGTCCTGGTGGGCGTACGCACCGAGTGCGGTCTCCCGCACCCGGCCGAGGAGTTCGGTGAACGTCGGGTCTCCGGAGAGGTCGGTGCGCAGGACGAGCGTGTTCACGAAGAAGCCGATCAGGCTCTCGGTCTCGGCCCGGTTCCGGTTGGCGACAGCCGTGCCGACCGCGATGTCGTCCGTGTCGCAGTAGCGGCCGAGCAGAATGTCGAACGCCGCGAGGAGCGTCATGAACATTGTCGTGCCGCTCGCACGTGACAGTTCGCGCAGTGCCTCGGCCGTCTCGGCGGCCACGGTGAACTGTGTGCTCGCCCCCATCGATGACCTGATCGGCGGACGGGTCCGGTCGAGTGGCAGTTCAAGCTCGGTGACGCCCGCCAACTGGTCGCGCCAGTAGGAGAGTTGTCCGTCGATGACGTCGCCGCTCAGCCACGCGCGTTGCCATACGGCGAAGTCGGCGTACTGCACCGGCAGCGGCGGCAGCGGGTTCGGTTGGCCGGCGCGGAAGGCTTCGTAAAGTGCCGCCATCTCCTGGTGGATGATCCGCGCCGACCACTCGTCGGATACGACGTGGGGCATGGCCAGCGACAGCACGTGCTCGCCGATTCCCAGCCGGATCAGCGTGCCACGGAACAGGGGGCCTGCCGCAAGATCGAACGGCTCCGTCATGCCTCGGGCGACCATCTGCTCGGCGAGGCCCAGCGGATCATCGCTTCCGGACACGTCCACCACAGGCAGTGGGAAGGCGGCCGGAGGGTCGATCACCTGGTGCGCCACGCCGTCCGCGTCCGCCACCAGTCGAGTACGCAGCACTTCGTGGCGCGTGACGAGTGCACCCAGAGCCGCGCCCAGCGCGGCGACGTCCAGCAATCCGTCGAGGCGGACGGGGAGTGCGACGTTGTATTCGGTTGATCCGGGGTCGAGTTGGTCGAGGAACCACAGACGCTGTTGCGCGAACGACAACGGCAACGGCTCACCCCGGCCAACCGGAAGCATCGCCGGCACCCCAGCCCCCGAAGACTCCCCCACCACCTCCGCAAGCCCCCGCACCGTCGGCCGGTCGAACAACACCGACATCGCAACCTCCACACCCAGCACCTCACGCACCTGGGAAATCACCCGCATGGCAAGCAGCGAATGCCCACCCAGCTCGAAGAAACTGTCCAACGCGCCCACCCGCTCCACACCCAGCACCCGCCCCCAAACCCCCGCCAACAACTCCTCCACCACACCCGAAGGAGCAACAAACCCCCCCAACACCCGCCCCACACCCTCAGGATCCGGCAACGCCGAACGATCCA
>NZ_JBIVUQ010000047.1:0-5933 GCF_044757265.1 Streptomyces sp. NPDC091292
GGTTCGCGGGTGTATGTGTTGGATGGGTTTTTGGGTGTGGTTCCGGTGGGTGTGGTGGGGGAGTTGTTTGTGGGTGGGGTTCAGGTGGGGCGGGGGTATGTGGGGCGTGCGGGGTTGACGGGTGAGCGGTTTGTGGCTGATCCGTTTGCGGGGGATGGTTCGCGGATGTATCGGACGGGGGATCGGGTGCGGTGGTTGGGGGATGGGCGGTTGGAGTTTGTGGGGCGGGTGGATGGTCAGGTGAAGGTGCGGGGTTTCCGGGTGGAGCCGGGTGAGGTGGAGGCTGTGTTGGTGGGGCATGTGGGGGTGGGGTCTGCGGTGGTGGTGGCGAGTGGTGAGGGTGTGGGGCGTCGTTTGGTGGCGTATGTGGTTCCGGATGGTCCGGGTGGTGGGGGTGGGGGGATGCCGTCGGTGGGGGAGTTGCGTGCGTTTGTGGGTGGGCGGTTGCCGGAGTACATGGTTCCGTCGGTGTTCGTGGAGTTGGGTGAACTCCCGCTGACCGCCAACGGCAAACTCAACCACGCCGCACTTCCGGCCCCCGACAGCGTGCTTCAGGACAAGACGGGCTTTGTCGCACCACGTACCGAGGTGGAGCAGATCCTGGCCGAGGTGTGGGCACAGGTTCTGGGCGCCGAAGAGATGGGCGCAGAGGACAACTTCTTCGAGCTGGGCGGGCACTCGCTCCTCGCCACCCAGGTGATCTCCCGCGTCCGCGAGGTGTTCGGCGTCGAGGTGGCGCTCTCGGCGCTCTTTGACGAGCCGACCGTGCGGCAGTTCGCCGCAGTGATCGAGAGCGCAGGCACCGCCGTCGTCGCTCCCCCCGTGGTCGCCGTCGACCGGGACCGGGAGCTGCCGCTGTCCTTCGGCCAGCAGCGCCTGTGGTTCCTCGACCAACTGGAACCGGGATCGTCCGAGTACAACCTGTCGACGTCGCTGCGCTGGGACGGCGCCCTGGATGTGGCGGCGTTGGGTGCGGCGTTGAGCGGGGTGGTGGCGCGGCATGAGGTGTTGCGGACGCGTCTGGTGGCGGGTGCGGATGGTGTGGCTCATCAGGTGATCGATGAGGCGGCGCCTGTTGAGTTGCGGGTGGTGGAGGTGCCGGCCGGGGCGGATCCGGTGGTTGCGGTGCGGGCGGTGGTGGCGGCGGATGCGCGGGTTCCCTTCGACTTGGCGCGGGGGCCGTTGCTGCGGGCGACGCTGGTCAGGGTTGCAGCGCATGAAAATGCGCATGAGCATGAGTACGAACATGTGCTGGCGCTGTCCATGCATCACGTGGTGTCGGACGAGTGGTCGGGCCGGATTCTGCGGCGTGAGCTGACCGCGTTGTACGAGGCGTTCCGTGCGGGGGATCCGGATCCGCTGCCGCCGCTGGCGGTGCAGTACGCGGACTTCGCGGTCTGGCAGCGCGGGTGGCTGACCGGTGACGTCCTCGATGCCCAGCTCGCGTACTGGCGTGACCGGCTCGGTGGCGTACCGACGCTCGAACTGCCCACCGACCGACCCCGCCCCGCCGTCCGCTCCACCAAGGGCGGATCCGTCGACCTCACCGTGTCGGCGCAGACGGCACAGCGACTGCGCGCCATCTCCCGCGAGGGTGGCGCCACCATGTCGATGACCTTGCTGGCGACCTTCAACATTCTGCTGGGCCGGTATGCGGGGACCGATGACGTGGTGGTGGGCACACCGGTCGCGAACCGCAACCGTGCCGAGACCGAGGACCTCATCGGGTTCTTCGTCAACACACTCGTGATGCGTACCGACCTGTCCGGCGATCCCACCTTCGCCGAACTCCTCGGCCGGGTGCGAGAGACAACGCTCGGTGCGTACGCACACCAGGACGTACCGTTCGAGCAGCTCGTGGACGAACTTGTCACGGAGCGGGACCGCTCGCGCAGCCCCCTCTTCCAAGTCCTGTTCGACTACGACAACGGCCAGTCGAACGAAGCCGAAGAAGCCGAAGAAGCTGCCGCGCCCGAGACCGAGGACTCCGCCGACCAGCAGGGACCCGACCCGGACGCGCTGCCCGTCAGGTTCGATCTCGTGGTCACGCTGGGAGCGTCCGGAGACGCGCTCTCGGGAGAGTTCCAGTACAGCAGTGAGTTGTTCGACCGTGCCACGATCCAGCGAATGGCGAGCCACCTCGTCACGCTCCTCGACGCCCTCGCCGAGAACGCAGGCCGGAGCGTCGACGATCTGCCGATGCTGACCGAGGCCGAGCGGTCCGAGCTGGTGCACGAGCGGAATGACACTGCCGAGCTGCTGCCCGCAGTAGGCGGTGTGCACGAGCTGATCGCGGCACGGGCCGCCGCATGCCCGGATGCGGTAGCGGTGGTGTGCGGCGACGCATCCCTGGAGTACGGGGCTCTACTGGCGCGTGCGAACCGTCTCGCACACCATCTGCGCAGTGCGGGCGTCGGCGCGGACACCGTGGTGGCCCTGTGCCTGCCGCGTGGCATCGACATGGTCGCGGCAGCGCTCGCGGTGTGGCAGGCGGGTGGTGCCTATCTGCCGCTCGACCCCGAATACCCCACCGAGCGGCTTGAGTTCATGCTCGCCGACAGCGGTGTTCGGGTGCTCGTCTGTGAGGGCTCGGCGGCCGAGGGCCTGTCCGCGGAGACAGTGATCCGGCTGGACGCGCCAGCAGTCGCAGCCGCCTTGACGGAACTGCCCGCGACGGCGCCGGACGTCGTGCCGACCTCTCCGGATCAGTTGGCGTATGTGATTTATACGTCGGGTTCGACGGGTCGGCCGAAGGGTGTGCAGGTCGCGCACCGTGGTGTCGTGAATCTGGCGTTGGCGCAGGCACAGGCGTTTGGCGTCGGTGTGGGTGACGGTGTGCTGCAGTTCGCGCCGTTCGGTTTCGATGCTGCGGTGTCCGAGGTCGTGGTGACGTTGGTGGCGGGTGGCCGGCTGGTGGTGGCCACGGCCGAAGAGCGGGCTGAGCCCCGCGCCCTGGCCGCGTTGGTGCGGGAGCGTGAGATACGGGTGGCGACACTGCCGCCGTCGCTCCTCGCCGTACTGGACCCCGCCGATCTGGTGGGTCTGCGGACGCTGGTGACGGCGGGTGAGCAACTGGAGGAGGCTGCGGCTGCCGTATGGCGTGGCGAATACCGGCTGCTCAACGCGTACGGCCCGACCGAGGCCACGGTGTGCGCGAGTATCGCTGTCCTTGATCCGGAGGGTCAGGGTGTGCCGTCGATCGGTACGCCGATGACCAACACCCGCGCCTACGTACTCGATGCCCACCTTCGCCCCGTCCCGATCGGTGTGGCCGGTGAGCTGTACATCGCCGGTACCGGTGTGGCACGTGGCTACCGTGACCGGCCGGCCCTGAGCGCCGAGCGATTCGTCGCCGACCCCTTCGCCGGGGACGGCACCCGCATGTACCGCTCAGGCGACCGGGTGCGCTCGCTTCCGGGTGGGGAACTGGAATTCCTGGGCCGGGTGGACGACCAGGTCAAGGTGCGTGGGTTCCGGATCGAGCCGGGCGAGATCGTCACGGCGCTGGCCGCCCACCCAGGGGTGCGCACCGCCGTGGTGACCACCTTCGGGGCCGGGAACGAACAGCGCCTCGCGGCGTACGTCGTCCCCGAGTCCCAGGCCGAGGGTATCCCTGCCGTCAGCGATCTGCGGGACCACTTGCAGCAGTCGTTGCCCGCCTTCATGATCCCGTCCGCCTTCGTGGAGCTGGCGGCGCTGCCGCTGACCCCGAACGGCAAGCTCGACCGTGCCGCGCTCCCCGACCCTGAGGACTCCCGCGTCGGCTCGGCGGGCGACTACATCGCGCCGGACACCGACGTCGAGCGGATCCTTGCCGAGGTCTGGGCTCAGGTTTTGGGTGTGGAGCGGGTGGGTGTGACGGACAACTTCTTTGAGCTGGGCGGGGACTCGATTGTGAGTATTCGTGTGGTGGCTCGGGCGCGGGAGTTGGGTGTGCATGTGTCGGTGGCGCAGTTGTTTGATCATCAGACGGTGGGGGGTCTGGCGCGGGTGGCGTCGGGGGAGAGTGTGGTGGTTGCGGAGCAGGGTGTGGTGGTGGGGGAGTTTCCGTTGTCTCCGGTTCAGCGGTGGTTTTTGGGTCGGGGGTTGCCTCGGGCGGGGCATTTCAATCAGTCGACGGTGTTGGAGGTGGAGGGGCGGGTTGATGTGGGGTTGTTGCGTGGGGCGGTGGGTGCGGTGGTGGGTCAGCATGATGCGTTGCGTTCCCGTTTTGAGGTGCGTGACGGGGATTGGGTGGGTCGTGTGGTGGCTGCCGAGGCGTCTGACTTGGTGTCGGTGGTTGATGCGCGTGGTGTGACGGGTGCGGATGAGGCGGCGTTTTTGGAGGCGCGGGCCACGGAAGTGCAGGCGAGCCTGGATCTGGCGGGGGGTCCGCTGTTCAGGGTGGCGCTGTTCGAGCTGGGCTCTGACGGGCATCAGCTCGTCCTGGTAGTGGCTCATCATCTGGTGGTGGATGCGGTGTCGTGGCCGGTGCTGCTGGAGGATTTGGCTTCGGCGTATGCGCAGGTCGAGCGGGGTTTGACGGTGGTGGAGCTGGGGTTGAAGACGTCGTCGTTCAAGGCGTGGGGTGAGCGTCTGGCGGAGTTGGCGGTGTCGCCGGAGGTGGTGGCGGGGGCGGGGTTGTGGCGGGCGGTGGAGGGTGCGGTGGTGGAGTTGCCGCGTGTGTCGGGGGCGGGTGGGAATCCGGTGTCGGGGGCGCGGCGGGTGAGTGTGGAGTTGGGGTCGGGGTTGACGGAGCGGTTGCTGCGTGAGGTGCCGGCCGCGTATCGGACACAGATCAATGATGTGCTGCTGAGTGTGCTCGGTGCGGTGTTGACGGAGTGGGTGGGGACGGGTTCGGTGGTGGTGGATGTTGAGGGTCATGGTCGTGAGGACGTCGGCGCCGGTATTGATGTGTCGCGGACGGTGGGTTGGTTCACGAGTGTGTATCCGGTGGTTCTGAGCGGGTTGGTGGATGGTGATTTGGGTGGGTTGTTGCGGCGTACGAAGGAGTGTTTGCGTGGTGTTCCGCGTAAGGGGCTGGATTACGGGCTGTTGCGTCATCTGACCGACTGGGTTCCGGAGGGTCAGGCCGAGGTCAGCTTCAACTACCTCGGACAGTCCGGTCGCCGATCCGACACGGCAGGCGCAGCCCAGGACAACAGCGGCGTCCGTTTCAGGTCGTCCGGCGACGCGCTCGGCGCGGCACAGTCGGCCGAGGGTGAGCGCCCCCATCTCATCGAGGTCAACAGTCAGGTGGCCGACGGCCGTCTGGAGATGGTGTGGACGTACGGCGTTGAGGTGCACGACGAGGCGACGATCGCGGAGCTTGCCGAGCGCTATGTCGAGGTGCTGGGTGACCTGATCGAGTACTGCTGCCGTCCCGGCGTCGGCGGACCCACCCCGTCCGACTTCCCGCTCGCGCCCATCGACCAGACCGCGCTGGACCAGGTCGCGGCCCGCATCCCCACCGACATCGAGAACATCTACCCGCTCACCGCCCTGCAGAAGGGCATGCTCTTCCACACCCAACTGTCCGAGGACCCTGGCATGTACTGGGTGCAGAACGGCCTTCTGCTGGAAGGTGAGTTGGACCTTGACGCGCTGAAGCGGGCGTGGGAGTTGGTGTTCTCCCGGCACGAGGTGCTGCGTTCCGCGGTGGTGTGGGAAGGGGTGGCCGAGCCGCTGGCGGTCGTCTCCCGGTCTGTGCCCCTGCCCTTGCGGGAGGTGGACCTTTCGCGGCTCGATGAGGAGCGGCGGCGGGAGGCGTACGAGGAGTTCCTTGCGGAGGACTGGGCGCGGGGGGTGGATTTCTCGGCGGAGTCGTTGGTGCGGCTCGCGTTGGTGCGGTTCGGGGCGGACCGGCATCAGTTGGTGTGGAGTTATCACCATCTGCTTTTGGATGGGTGGAGTGTGCCGATTGTTTTGGGTGAGGTGTTGGAGGCGTATCACGC
>NZ_JBIVUQ010000048.1:0-5684 GCF_044757265.1 Streptomyces sp. NPDC091292
GGTTCGCGGGTGTATGTGTTGGATGGGTTTTTGGGTGTGGTTCCGGTGGGTGTGGTGGGGGAGTTGTTTGTGGGTGGGGTTCAGGTGGGGCGGGGTTATGTGGGGCGTGCGGGGTTGACGGGTGAGCGGTTTGTGGCTGATCCGTTTGCTGGGGATGGCAGTCGGATGTATCGGACGGGGGATCGGGTGCGGTGGTTGGGGGATGGGCGGTTGGAGTTTGTGGGGCGGGTGGATGGTCAGGTGAAGGTGCGTGGTTTCCGGGTGGAGCCGGGTGAGGTGGAGGCTGTGTTGGTGGGGCATGCGGGGGTGGGGTCTGCGGTGGTGGTGGCGAGTGGTGAGGGTGCGGGGCGTCGTCTGGTGGCGTATGTGGTTCCGGGTGGTGGGGGTGGGGGGATGCCGTCGGTGGGGGAGTTGCGTGCGTTTGTGGGCGGGCGGTTGCCGGAGTACATGGTTCCGTCGGTGTTCGTGGAGTTGGGTGAACTCCCGCTGACCGCCAACGGCAAACTCAACCACGCCGCCCTGCCCGAACCTCATGTCCACCAGTCCGACCGCGAAGATTTCATGTCTCCGGTCACCACGACCGAGGAACTGCTGGCCGACGTCTGGGCCGAGGTCCTGGGCGTGGACCGGGTTGGCGTCGACGACGACTTCTTCGACCTGGGCGGCCATTCGCTGGTTGCCACGCAGGCAATCTCCCGTATCCGCGAGGTGTTCGGCGTCAAGGTGCCGCTCTCGGCCCTCTTCAACGAGCCGACGCTGCGGGGCCTCGCTTCGGTGGTGGAGAGCTCCGCCCGTGACATCGCGCCGCCGGTGGTGCGGATCGACCGGGACCAGACGATCCCGGCGTCCTTCGGCCAGCAGCGCCTATGGTTCCTCGACCAGTTCGACCCGGGCTCCGCCGAGTACATATCACCCCTGCACCTGCGCCTGCGAGGTGCCCTGGATGTGGCGGCGTTGGGTGCGGCGTTGAGTGGGGTGGTGGCGCGGCATGAGGTGTTGCGGACGCGTCTGGTGGCGGGTGCGGATGGTGTGGCTCATCAGGTGATCGATGAGGCGGTGCCTGTTGAGTTGAGGGTGGTGGAGGTGCCGGCCGGGGCGGATCCGGTGGTTGCGGTGCGGGCGGTGGTGGCGGCGGATGCGCGGGTTCCCTTCGACTTGGCGCGCGGGCCGTTGCTGCGGGCGACGCTGGTCAGGGTTGCCGCGCATGAACATGTGCTGGCGTTGTCGATGCATCACGTGGTGTCGGACGAGTGGTCGGGCCGGATTCTGCGGCGTGAGCTGGCGGCGTTGTACGAGGCGTTCCGTGCGGGGGATCCGGATCCGCTGCCGCCGCTAGTGGTGCAGTACGCGGACTTCGCGGTCTGGCAGCGCGGGTGGCTGACCGGTGACGTGCTCGACGCCCAGCTCGCGTACTGGCGTGACCGGCTCGGTGGCGTACCAACCCTCGAACTGCCCACCGACCGACCCCGCCCCGCCGTCCGCTCGGCAGACGGTGGCGTCGTCAAGTTCGCTGTGCCGGCGGAGTCGGCAAGGCGATTGCGCGCGCTCTCCCGCGCGCACGGGGTGACCATGTCGATGACGTCGCTGGCGGCCTTCAACATTCTGCTGGGCCGGTATGCGGGGACCGATGACGTGGTGGTGGGCACACCGGTCGCGAACCGGAACCGTGCCGAGACCGAGGACCTGATCGGGTTCTTCGTCAACACACTCGTGATGCGGACGGACCTGTCCGGCGACCCCACCCTCGCCGAACTCCTCGGCCGCGTACGCGAGACCGCACTCAGTGCCTACGCCCACCAGGACCTCCCGTTCGAGCAGCTCGTGGACGAACTTGTCACGGAGCGGGACCGCTCGCGCAGCCCCCTCTTCCAGGTCCTGTTCAACTACGACACGGCGGATACGGCGGCCGACACAGTCCACGGCAACACTGACCTGCGCTGGGAGGGCGGCGCCGACCTGACCGCGGAGTACTCGGCCGACCGCCCGATGCTGGTGAGTGTCGATCTGGCGGTGAGGCTCGGGGACAGCGGCGACGGTTTGGTGGGCGAGGTCCAGTACAGCACTGCGCTGTTTGACGCGGTGACGATGGAGCGCCTGGCCGGCCACCTGGTCTCGGTGTTGGAGGCTGTGGCTGCTGCGGATGCGGGGCTGCGGGTGGGTGAGCTGTCGGTGTTGTCTGTGGGTGAGCGTGAGGAGTTGGTGGGTGGTGGGGTTGGTGAGGTGGTGGTGTTGCCGTCGGTGGGTGGTGTGCATGAGCTGATTGCTGAGCGGGCTTCGGCGGGTCCGGATGTGGTGGCGGTGGTGGCGGGTGGGGAGGTGTTGACGTATGGGGGGTTGATGGCGCGGGCGAATCGTCTTGCGCATTGTCTGCGTGGGTTGGGTGTGGGTGCTGAGTCGGTGGTGGGTTTGTGTTTGCCGCGTGGGGTGGGCATGGTGGTTGCGGTGTTGGGGGTGTGGCAGGCGGGTGGTGCGTATTTGCCGTTGGATCCGGAGTATCCGGTGGAGCGGTTGGAGTTCATGGTTGCTGATGGTGGGGTGTCGGTGTTGGTGGGTGAGCGGTCGGTGGCGGAGGGGCTGCCGGTGGAGCATGTGGTGTGGCTTGATGACGCTGAGGTGAGGGCCGAGTTGGCTGGTTTGTCGTCGGGTGCGCCGGAGGGTGTGGTGCTGTCGGGTGATCAGTTGGCGTATGTGATTTATACGTCGGGTTCGACGGGTCGGCCGAAGGGTGTGCAGGTTGGTCATGGTGGTGTGGTGAATTTGGCGTTGGCGTTGGGGCCGGTGTTGGGTGTGGGGTTGGGTGTGCGGGTGTTGCAGTTTGCGTCGTTGGGTTTTGATGCGGCGGTGTTGGATGTGGTGGTGACGTTGGTGGGTGGGGGGTCGTTGGTGGTGGCGTCGTCGGTGGAGCGGCGGGTGGGGGTGGAGTTGGGTGGTTTGGTGCGTGGTGGTGGTGTGGTGGCGGCGAGTGTGTCGCCGTCGTTGTTGGGGGTGTTGGATGGGGTGGGGTGGTCGGGTGTGGGGTGTTTGTTTGTGGGGTCGGAGCGTGTGGGTGAGGGTGTGGTGCGGGAGTGGGGTGGGGGTCGTCGGTTGTTTGTGGGGTACGGGCCGACGGAGGTGTCGGTGATTGCGTGTGCGGGGTTGGTGGATGGGGGTGTGGGGGGTGTGCCGTCGATTGGTCGGCCGTTGGCGAACACCCGTGTCTACGTACTCGACAAGCAGTTGCGCCCAGTTCCGGTGGGTGTGGCGGGTGAGTTGTTCATCGCGGGTGTGGGTGTGGCGCGGGGATACGGGGGGCGGTCCGCGCTGACGGGGGAGCGGTTTGTGGCTGATCCGTTTGCGGGGGATGGCGGTCGGATGTATCGGTCGGGGGATGTGGTGCGGTGGTTGGGGGATGGGCGGCTGGATTTTGTGGGGCGCGCGGACGATCAGGTGAAGGTGCGGGGCTTCCGGGTGGAGCCGGGTGAGGTCGAGGCGGTGCTGTCTGCCCATCCGCAGGTCCGGTCGGCTGTGGTGGTGGCGTTCGGGATGGAGGGGGATCGTCGGCTGGCGGCGTATGTGGTGCCGGCTGATGGGGGTGTGGGTGTGCCGTCGGTGGCTGAGTTGCGGGTGTTTGTGGGGGAGCGGTTGCCGGAGTTCATGGTGCCGTCGGTGTTTGTGGAGTTGGCGGGGTTGCCGTTGACGGCGAATGGGAAGCTGGATCGTTCGGCGTTGCCGGATCCTGAGGGTGTGGGGCGGGTGTTGGGGGGGTTTGTTGCTCCTTCGGGTGTGGTGGAGGAGTTGCTGGCGGGGATCTGGGGGCGGGTGCTGGGTGTGGAGCGGGTGGGCGCCCTGGACAGTTTCTTCGAGCTGGGCGGGCATTCACTCCTTGCCATGCGGGTGATCTCCCAGGTCCGCGAGGTGCTGGGCGTGGATGTTCCCGTAGCCGCCATGTTCGATCATCCGGTGGTCCGAGAACTGGCCTCGGTGATCGAAGGCATGGTGCGGGGTCCGCTGGTGGAGCCGGTGAGGGCAGTCGGCCGGGACGAGCTGCTGCCGTTGTCGTTCGCGCAACAGCGCCTGTGGTTCCTCGACCAACTCGAACCCGGGTCAACCGAGTACCACCTCCCGCTGCCGATCCGTCTCGACGGCGATCTGGACGTGGCCGCGCTGAGTGCGGCGTTGGACGCGGTGATGGCTCGGCACGAGGTGCTGCGTACCCGTCTGGTGGCGGACGCGGACGGCATGGCGCACCAGGTGATCGACCCGCCGGCCCGCTTCCCACTGCCCGTGGTGGACGTGTCCGGCAGCGATGATCCGCTGCGAGCGACGGAACGGCTGGTCGCGACAGATGCCCTGGCACCCTTCGATCTCGCGACCGGTCCACTGATCCGGGCCTGCCTGATCCGGTTGGCCGATGAGGAACACGTTCTGGCGCTGTCGATGCAGCATGTCGTCTTCGACGAGTGGTCGGGTCCCATTCTGCGGCGTGAACTCGTGGCTCTGTACGAGGCGTTCCGGGCGGGTCGGCCGGACCCATTGCCGCCGCTGGCGGTGCAGTACGCCGACTTCGCGGTATGGCAGCGCACGTGGCTCGACGGCGAGACGCTGGAACAGCAACTGGACTACTGGCGTGCCCATTTGGCCGATCTCCCGCAGTTGGAGCTGCCGACCGATCGGCCCCGCCCGCCGGTGCGCTCGTCCGAAGGCGCGGCGACGCGCTTCACCGTCTCGGCGGAGACCGCCGACGCCCTGCGCGAGGTGGCCCGCGAGGGTGGCACGACGATGTTCATGACGCTCCTCGCCGCCTTCAATGTGCTGCTGAGCCGGTATGCGGGCTCGGACGACGTGGTCGTAGGCACGCCCGTCGCCAACCGGAACCGTGCCGAGACCGAAGAGTTGATCGGACTCTTCGTCAACACGCTCGTCCTGCGCACCGACCTGTCCGGCGATCCGACCTTCGGCGAACTTCTCAGCCGCGTACGGAGTACAGCCCTGGGCGCCTACGCCCACCAGGACCTGCCGTTCGAGCAACTGGTGGACGACCTCGTCACCGAGCGGGACCGGAACCTCAGCCCGCTGTTCCAGGTGTTCTTCACCTACGCGATGGAGGATCCGCGCGACAACGCGAGCCTGCTTGAGCAGGGCCAGGGCCAGGGCCAGGGCCAGGGCCAGGGCGAGAGCCGGCTGAGGGAGGACATACGGATCAAGGGCACGGCCGCGGGAACCCGGCTCGCCCTCTTCGACCTGACCCTGAGGCTCGGTGATACCGGCGAAGGCGGCCTCTCCGGTGAACTTGAGTACAGCACGGCACTGTTCGATCAGACGACGGTCGAGGCGATGGCCCGCCACCTGGTCACCGTACTGGACACTGTTGCTCGCGATGTGGGTGTGCGGGTGGGGGATGTGTCGGTGTTGTCGGTGGGTGAGCGTGAGTTGGTGGTGGAGGGGTGGAATGCGTCGTCGGTGGGGTTGCCGTTGGTGGGTGGGGTGCATGAGCTGATCGCTGAGCGGGCTGTGGTGGCTCCGGATGCGGTGGCGGTGGTGTCGGACGGTGAGGTGTTGACGTATGGGGGGTTGATGGCGCGGGCGAATAGTCTTGCGCATTACCTCCGAGGTGTGGGTGTGGGTGCGGAGTCGGTGGTGGGTTTGTGTTTGTCGCGTGGGGTGGGTTTGGTGGTGGCGATGGTGGGGGTGTGGCAGGCGGGTGG
>NZ_JBIVUQ010000049.1:0-3290 GCF_044757265.1 Streptomyces sp. NPDC091292
GTATGCCGTCGGTGGGTGAGTTGCGGGAGTTTGTGGGGCGGAGTCTGCCGGAGTTCATGGTGCCGTCGGTGTTTGTGGAGTTGGCGGGTCTTCCGTTGACGCCGAATGGGAAGGTTGATCGGGGTGCGTTGCCGGTTCCGGATGGTGTGCGGCCGGCGTTGGAGGAGTTTGTTGCGCCGGGGAGTGCGGTGGAGGAGTTGCTGGCGGGTGTCTGGGCGCAGGTACTCGGTGTCGACCGGGTCGGCATCCACGACAACTTCTTCGAACTCGGCGGCGACTCCATCATCAGCATCCAGGTCGTGGCTCGGGCACGGGAGTTCGGCATCCATGTCACCGTTGCCCAGCTGTTCGACCACCAGACAGTGGCGGGCCTCGCCACGGTGGCCGAGGCGCAGAGTGCGGCCGAGGCCGAACAGGGCCTGGTGAGCGGTGACTTCCCGCTGTCCCCGATCCAGCGCTGGTTCTTCGAGCAGGACCTGAACGAGCCGGGTCACTTCAACCAGTCGATGCTTCTCGACGTCACCCAGCGGGTGGAACCGGAGCTGATGCGCGGCGCCGCCGCAGCGGTGCTCGAACAGCACGACGCGCTGAGGTCGACGTTCGTCCGGGAGGACGGCACATGGGTCGGCCGAGTGCGGGCCGCCGAGCCGGCCGACACCGTTCAGGTCATCCGGAGTACGGGTCTGGACGACGACGAGGAATGGATGTTCCTGAATGCCCGCGGCAATGAGGTGCAGGCCGGCCTCGACCTGTCGGACGGGCCGCTCCTGCGCATCGTGGTGTTCGACCGCGGTGACCGTGGACAACTGTTGTTCGTCGTCGCCCATCACCTGGTGGTGGACGCCGTGTCCTGGGCCGTGATCCTTGAGGACTTGACGGCCGCGTACAGCCAGATCGAGCGCGGGCTCCCGGTGAAGCTGCCCGCGAAGACGACCTCGTTCATGGGCTGGACGCAGCGGCTCACGGAACTGGCGGCATCCCCCGACATCGCGGAGGAAGCCGCGTACTGGCAGGCCGCGGAAGCCGCCGGAGGCTCGGTGCCCCGCGACCACGACGGCTCGAACACCATCGCATCGACCCGGGAGCTGTCGGTCTCGCTCGACGCCGAACAGACCGAGCGACTGCTGCGGGAAGTGCCGGGAGCATTCCGGACGCAGATCAACGACGTACTCCTGAGCGTGCTGGGCACCGTGCTCACGGAATGGTGCCAGGCCCCGTCGGTGGCCGTGGATCTGGAGGGCCACGGCCGCGAGGATGTCGGATCCGACATCGACGTCTCGCGCACGGTCGGCTGGTTCACCAGCGTGTATCCGGTGGTGCTCGGCGGCGCGTCCGGCGGAGACCCGGGTGAGGCACTGCGCCGTACGAAGGAGTATCTGCGGCAGATCCCGCGCAAGGGCCTGGGATACGGCCTCCTGCGCCACGCGGGCACGGGCACGGGCACGGGTATGGGTAGGGGCGCGGGCGCGGAAGTGGCCTTCAATTACCTGGGCCAGACAACCCAGGCGGTCGGCCCGGCCAGCGGCACCGGCGGACGGTTCACACCTACCGGCCGCGCACTCGGGGACTCGCAGTCGGCGCACGGGCCCCGCACCCACCTCATCGAGATCAACAGCCAGATCGCGCTGGGCCGCCTGGAACTGGTCTGGATGTACAGCGATCAGGTGCACGACCATGCGACGGTCCATCGCCTCGCGCAGCGCTACCTCACGGTCCTCCAGGACCTCATCGAGTACTGCTGCCGCCCCGAGGCAGGCGGCTACACACCGTCCGACTTCCCCCTGGCCGGAGTGGACCAGGACCTGCTCGACCTCATTCAACAGCGCTTCGACTCACCCGACCACACCGGTGAGATCGCCGATTCCGGAGGTGCGGTATGACGGCATTCGACGCGGCAGCAGGCCGACGGAGTCGGGCGATCGAGAACATCTACCCGCTGACCGCCCTCCAGCAGGGAATGCTGTTCCACACCGAGCTGGCCGACGAACCCGGAATGTACTGGGTGCAGGACGGCATGCTGCTGGAAGGCGAGCTGGATCCGGACGCCCTGCGCCGGGCGTGGGAGCTGATGTTCTCCCGGCACGAGGTGCTGCGTACCACCGTCGTACGGGAAGGCGTCGCCACGCCGCTGTCAGTGGTGTCCCGGTCGGTTCCGCTGCCACTCCAGATCCTCGACGTGTCCCACCTGGACGAGGCCGGCCGACAGGAGGCGATCGACACCTACCTCGCCTCAGACTGGGAGCGCGGCGCCGACTTCACCGCCCCGACCCTGGTCCGGATCGCGGTGATCGCCCTGGCACCGGACCGCCACCAGCTCGTGTGGAGCTACCACCACATGCTCCTCGACGGCTGGAGCGCCCCGATCGTGGTGGCCGAGCTGATGGACGCCTACCAGGCGTTCCGGGCGGGAGGCGAGCCGCGACTTCCGGCACGGAGGCCGTTCCGGGACTTCGTCGGGTGGGTGTCCGCACAGGACCTCGACGCCGCTCGTGGGTACTGGCGCGAGCGCCTCGCCGGAATCACCGAGGCGACCTCCCTCGGCATCGAACGCGCCACCGGCGACCAGGGACCGGGCGAGGCCCGGGTGCCACTGTCCGCAGAGGTGGCCGGCACCGGGCTGACCGAGTTCGCACGCCGTCATCGCCTGACACCGAACACCGTGGTCCAGGCCGCCTGGGCCCTGGTCATGTCCCTGTACTCCGGCAGCGACGACGTGATGTTCGGCGTCACCACGTCGGGCCGCGACGGCCAGCTCGACGGTATGGAGTCGATGGTCGGGATGCTGCTCAACACCACACCCGTCAGGATCCGCCTCGACCGCGACGAACTGCTCACGACCTGGCTGACCCGCCTCCAGGACGAACAGGTACGGGCCCGGCGGTACGAGCACACTCCGCTGGTGACGATCGCCGCGTGTAGCGAACTGCCGCCCGGAAAGCCCCTGTTCAACAGCCTCTTCGTCTTCGAGAACTTCCCGGTCCAGGACCTGGGGGAAGAGGAGCGTAAGGCTGCGGCGAGCGGGCTGCGCGCCGGGATGAACTACGGTCGCGAGCAGGCCAACTATCCGCTGAGCGTAACCGCCAGCTCCGGCCGTGAACTGCTGATCAAGCTGTCTTACGACCGTTCCCAGGTCGACGCCCACGCGATGGACCGGATGGCCGGCCACCTGGCCCGCGTACTGGAGTCGATCGTCACCGATGTGGGTGTGCGGGTGGGGGATGTGTCGGTGTTGTCGGTGGGTGAGCGTGAGTTGGTGGTGGAGGGGTGGAATGCGTCGTCGGTGGGGTTGC
>NZ_JBIVUQ010000050.1:0-2741 GCF_044757265.1 Streptomyces sp. NPDC091292
CCCGCAGAGTCCGGCGCTGAGCTGGACGCCGGCTACGACTACCAGCCCGTATACGGCCACGCATCAGCAAGC
Organism: Streptomyces sp. NPDC091292; assembly: GCF_044757265.1. NCBI lineage: Bacteria > Bacillati > Actinomycetota > Actinomycetes > Kitasatosporales > Streptomycetaceae > Streptomyces > Streptomyces sp. NPDC091292. Next base: position 73 of record NZ_JBIVUQ010000050.1, read on the forward strand.
GCGGCACGAAGACACCACCCTGGCTGAAAGCGAGATCAGGCGTGTGGTCGCGAACGTTCGCGCCGACGGGCACCCTGACCACGGGTATCCCGTAACCGCCAGTCAGCTGGGATCGCTTGGTGCCCTGCTTGCCCCAGTCCAAAGGAGACTTCCCCGCGCACTGCCCGCCCGAGGGCGCCTTGATGATGCACCCGTCCGCGACCGGGTCCTCAGGCAAGGAGCCCCATCAGGGCCTCAAGTCTGGATAGCAAGGGCGAGGAGGGTATCAACCGCGACTTCGAAGGGGCGCGTACTCCGTTGAACCTGGGCGAGCAGTAGTCCGCCTTGCAGGGTGGCGAGCATGGTGGTGGCCAGGGCGTCCGGGTCGATGCCGGGTGCGAGCTTCCCGTCGGCGTGAAGCGACGTGAGTCCTTCGCTGATGGCAGCTGACCACCGCTCGAATCCGGCGGCGATGAGGGCTCGGGCCTCGGGGTCGCTCTCGGCGAGTTGGCCGCCGAGCGAACCGAGTGGGCAGCCTCCCTTGGCCTGGCCGTGCTTCACCCCGGCGATCAGCATGTCCCGCCAGGCTGCGACTCCGTCTTCACTGCTGAGCGCCTGGCGATTGTGATTGACGAGAGTGTCGGCTTGGTAGTCGATGACCGCCTGCAGGAGCTCGTTCTTGTCGGGAAAGTAGTGGTAGAGCTGCGAGCCGCTGACCTCCGCTGCCCCCTTGACGTCTTCCAGGGTGGTACCCGCGACTCCGCGCTCGTGGATCAAGGCCGCAGCCCCCTCCACGATTCGGCCCCGGACGCGCTCGCCCTTCGCGGTGAGCCGCGGCCGATTGTTCGTCTTGTTCGCCATGCACCCATGGTAGCGATTCTGAGTTTGACAGCCCAGTCTGACCCGGGTCAGACTGAGTTACACAACCCATTTTGAGGGCCGCGTGACTCGTCAACGCAGCACCGGCCCCCGCGAAAGCAGCATGAGCCGTTCACCCTGATCAGCCCCGCAGAAGATGAGAGGGAATCCCGATGAGCACACTCCCGGGAAAGACCGTGATGATCACGGGCGCCAACGTCGGGATTGGCAAGGACGTGGCCCGGCAACTGGCCCTGCGACCGGAGACGGCCCGCATCTACTTGGCCTGCCGCAACCGAGACCGGGCGACAACGGCAAAGGCCGAACTCGAAGCCGCCACCGGCCGGCGCATCTTCGATATCGTCGTCATGGACGTCGCCGATCTGGGCTCTGTGCGAGCCGGCCTTGCCGCCGTCGACGGAACCGTCGACGCACTGGTCATGAACGCCGGCGTCATCGGCCCGCGGTCGATGGAGTTGACCGCTGACGGGGTCACCAACGTCTTCGCGACGAATGTCCTTGGCCACGTCGTCCTCCTCGAAGGACTCCTGGCCGAGGGGCGGCTCGGCGAGGTCGCGGTCCTCGCCGGAAGTGAAGCAGCCAGGGGACTCCCGATGCTGCGCATGAAGCGGCCGTCCTTCGCCTCAACCTCTGCCGACGAACTCGCCACCGTCATCGACGGCAGATTCTTCGCCGACGGAAAGACCGACTTCAACCTCGCCTTCGGGCAGGCCAAGTACATCGGGGCCCTCTGGATGGCCTACCTGGCCCGCCAGCACCCCGACCGCCGCTTCCTCACCGTGAGCCCCGGCGCCACCACCGGCACCCAAGCCTCCAACAACATCGCCCTACCGCTGCGCATGGCGTCCAAGTACGTCCTGCCCGCCCTGGGGATCTCCCACAAGCTCGAGGTCGGCGCGAAGCGACTGGTCGACGGCGTCACCGACCCGACCCTGTCCAGCGGCGCGTTCTACGCCAGCGCGGCCAACAAGCTCAAGGGCCCCCTGGTCGACCAAGCGGACATCTTCCCCGACTTGGCCAACCCGTCGTTTCAGGACCACGCCAACGAGGCCATCCACCGCTTCATCATCTAGGCGTCGGCCCGTAGACGTGGGCAAACGACGGAGAGGACGGCACGACGGAGACAGGCTTGATGATCATGGAATTGACTACGCTATGTGACCATCTGGGGGGTTCGTGTCCGTCGCGCCCGCGTCCATCATCGACCCGATCCGTGAGGAGTTCCTGAGGCTGCTCCCTGTCCGACCCGATTCGCACCCGCTGGGGTGCCACAACCCGCGGATCGCGGACGCGGTCGTGTTCGACCGGCTTGTTCTGGCGCTGGTCTCAGGGATGGGCTACGAGCGGGTCGCTGACCGGGCCTGTTCGGCGACCACGATCCGCCGCCGGCGAGACGAGTGGATCGCGGCCGGTGTCATCGGCCACCTGCTCCTCGCGGTACTGCGAGCGTACGACCAGATGGTGGGCCTGGAACTCGAGGACTTGGTCGCGGACGGGTGCATCACCAAGGCGCCCTCGGGCGGGCAGTGCGCGGGGAAGTCTCCTGTGGACCGGGGCAAGCAAGGCATCAAGCGATCCCAGCTGACTGATGGTTACGGGATACCCGTGGTCACGGTGACCGCCGGCGCGAATGTTCGCGACCACACGCTGCTGCCAGAAACCCTCGACGCGTTCGCCGAGTTGACCGACCGCCTCGACCACGCCCCGCAGAGCCCGGCGCTGAGCTTGGACGCCGGCTACGACTATCAGCCCGTCCACACGGCCCTGGCCGAACGCGAGATCAGGCCACGCATCAGCAAGCGCGGCACGAA
>NZ_JBIVUQ010000051.1:0-2422 GCF_044757265.1 Streptomyces sp. NPDC091292
GCGGGGGTGTGGAACATGTACGGGCCGACGGAGACCACGGTGTGGTCGGCGTGTGAGCGGTTGTCGGCGGACCGGGTGGCGGGGATCGGTTCACCGGTCGCCAATACCCGGGTGTATGTGCTGGACGGCCGGCTGGATCCGGTGCCTGTGGGTGTGGCGGGTGAGTTGTTCATCGGTGGTGCGGGTGTGGCGCGGGGCTATCTGGGTCGTGCGGGCCTGTCCGGTGAGCGGTTCGTTGCGGATCCGTTCGCGGCGGATGGTTCGCGGATGTATCGGTCGGGGGACCGGGTGCGGTGGTTGGCGGATGGGAGGCTGGAGTTTTTGGGGCGTGGGGACGAGCAGTTGAAGGTGCGTGGTTTCCGTATTGAGCCGGGTGAGATCGAGGCTGCCCTGATGGCGCACCCGGCGGTGGGTTCCGCGGTGGTGGTGGGTCGTGGGGAGGGTGTGGGGCGTCGTCTGGTGGCGTATCTGGTGCCGGCGGTGCAGGCCGATGGTGTTCCGTCGGTGGGTGTGTTGCGGGAGTGGTTGCGGGAGAGTCTGCCGGAGTACATGGTGCCGTCGCTGTTCGTGGAGCTGGCCGCGCTGCCGCTCACCCCGAACGGCAAGATCGACCGCAAGGCACTCCCCGAACCGGACGGGGTTTCGGGTGAGCTGGAGGGTGTATTCGTTCCTCCGGTCACGGTCGCCGAGGAGTTGCTGGCGGGTATCTGGGCCCAGGTCCTTGGAGCGGACCGTGTTGGTGCCACGGACAGCTTCTTCGATCTGGGCGGCCACTCCCTGCTGGCGACGCAGGTGATCTCCCGTATTCGGGAGGCGTTCGGGGTCGAGGTGGCGTTGTCGGCGCTCTTCGACCGGCCGACCGTGCGGGGTCTGGCGGCGGTGATGGAGACGTCCGGGCGGGGTGATGCCGGGCCGGCGATGACGGCCGTCGCGAGGGACGAGCCGTTGCCGTTGTCGTTCGCGCAGCAGCGTCTCTGGTTCCTGGATCAGTTGGAGCCGGGCTCGACGGAGTACAACATGTCGACGCGTCTGCGGCTGACCGGTGACGTGGACCTTGCGGCTCTGGGTGCCGCGCTGGACGCGATCGTCGCCCGCCATGAGGTCCTGCGGACCCGGCTGGTCGCGGGCGAGGACGGTGTGGCGTACCAGGTCATCGACCCGCCCGCACCCACGCCTCTCCCACTCCTCGACCTCTCCGGGAGTGTGAACCCGCACACCGTCGCGAACGACATGTTCGCCAAGGACACCCTGACGCCGTTCGACCTGGCGAACGGCCCCCTGATGCGGGCCATGCTCGTTCGCGTCGCGCCGGACGAGCACGTACTCTCCCTGGTCATCCACCACGTCGTCTTCGACGAGCGGTCGGACCGCGTCCTCCAGCGCGAGCTGTCCGCCTTGTACGAGGCGTTCCGCGCGGGTGAGCCGAGTCCGTTGCCGCCGCTCGCGTTCCAGTACGCGGATGTCGTGGCCTGGCAGCGGCAGTGGCTGACCGGTGACGTACTCGACGGTCAACTGGACTACTGGCGGCGCACGTTGGCGGGCGTTCCGACGCTTGAGCTGCCGACCGACCGGCCGCGGCCGGCGGTGCGTTCCACCGAAGGCGCGGTGAGCCGATTCATCATTCCGGCCGGCACGGCACAGGCGCTGCGCGCGCTGTCCCAGGAACACGGCACGACGATGTTCATGACGCTGCTGGCCGCGTTCAATGTGCTGCTGGGCCGGTACGCGGATTCGGATGACGTCGTGGTCGGCACGCCGGTGGCGAACCGGAACCGGGCCGAGGCCGAGGATCTGATCGGGTTCTTCGTCAACACCCTCGTGCTGCGCACCGACCTGTCCGGCGACCCCACGTTCGCCGAACTCCTAGGCCGCGTACGTGAGACCGCGCTCGCTGCCTACGCCCACCAGGACCTGCCGTTCGAGCAGTTGGTGGACGCCATGGATGTCGAGCGCGACCGCTCGCGCAGCCCGCTCTTCCAGACGCTCTTCAGCTATGTCGCGGCGGACCCGGGCGCCCCTCAGCAGGGAGAAGGCGGCAACGGAACCGACACAGCGAGTAGGTCAGCCGCCGATGCGGCCACCCACAGCGGTCCCGTCCCGGTGAAGTACGACCTGGCGTTGGCGCTTGCTGATACCGAAGGCGTTCTCGCCGCAGAGATCCAGTACAGCACCGCGTTGTTCGATGCGGCGACGGTGGAGCGGATGGCGGGGCATCTGGTGACGTTGTTGGATGCTGTCGCTGGGGATGCGGGTCGGTGTGTGGGTGAGGTGTCGGTGTTGGGTGCGGATGAGTGGGATGTGGTGGTGCGTGGGTGGAATGACACTGGGGTGGAGGTGGCGGGGGTTGTTGGTGGGGTGCATGGGTTGATTGCGGAGCGGGCTGTGGTGGGTCCGGATGTGGTGGCGGTGGTGTCGGGTGGGG
>NZ_JBIVUQ010000052.1:0-1630 GCF_044757265.1 Streptomyces sp. NPDC091292
TCAGCAGGGCGTCCAGGTTGTTCGTCACACAACGATCTTGGACGCCCTGTCTGCGTTCCCAGACACACCGTCAGCATTCGGAATGACTCGTCTAGTAGGGCTTGGTCAGGTTCGCTCGATGGTGGCGTGTCCGCTTGATCGGTTGTGTCGTTGATCGGGTGTGCTGGGTGGCGAGTTGGTTGCGGTCCGGTGTGATCTGGAGGACTTCGCGGCGGAGGCGTTCGAGCCGTTCGCGCGGGCGGAACAGCGACGGTGGGGCGAGGTTTATCTGCGAGGGCTGCTGCTGGACGGCGGGCGGAAATCGGTGGAGCCGATGGCCGCCCGTCTGGGCGAGGACGGTAACCGGCAGGCCCTGGCCCACTTCGTCACCACCAGCCCGTGGGGTGCAGCGCATGTCCGGGCCCGCCTGGCCTGGCGGATGCAGCCGGTCATCAAGCCCACCGCGCTGATCATCGATGACACCGGGTTCCTCAAGGACGGTGGCGCGTCCGCGTGCGTGAGCCGGCAGTACACCGGCACCGCGGGCAAGGTCACCAACTGTCAGGCCGGAGTCTCACTGCACCTAGCCTCCAACAACGCCTCTGCTGCGGTGAACTGGCGGCTGTTTCTGCCCGAGAGCTGGGATCCCGCCGCCTCGAAGGCCGATCCGAAAAAGGTGGCCCGCCGCGCCTCGTGCGCGGTCCCGGCAGAGCTGGGCCATGTCGAGAAGTGGCAGCTGGCCCTCGACATGATCGACGAGACGCGGTCCTGGGGCGTCGACGTGTCCCAGGTCATCGCCGACGGCGGATACGGTGACACCGCCGCCTTCCGGCTCGGCCTGGAGGCGCGCGGACTCGACTACGTGGTGGGCATCTCGACCACGACCACCGCGCACTCCGAGGAGGCACGACCGTGCACCGCCGGCTACAGCGGCCGGGGTCGACGGCCGGTTGCGGCCTATCCCGAGCCGGCCCGGCGGGTGAAAGACCTGGTCATCGCGGCGGGCAAGGTGTCCGCCCGGCCGGTGCAGTGGCGTGAGGGCTCACGGCCCGGCAGCGGCCGCAGTGGCCACAAGCGCATGTACTCGCGCTTCGTCGCCCTGCGGATCAGACCCGCCGGACGCGAGATCCGCAAGGCCACGGCCGGCACCGAACTGTCGGTGCGCTGGCTGCTGGCCGAATGGCCTGCCGCCGAGGACGAACCCGTGCAGTTCTGGCTCGCCAACCTGCCCGATAACACCTCGCTGCCCGTCCTCGTGCGCACCGCAAAGCTCCGCTGGCGCATCGAGAACGACTACCGGGAGATGAAACAGGCACTCGGCCTGGCTCACTTCGAGGGCCGCACCTGGCCCGGCTGGCACCACCACGTCACCCTCGTCTCCGTCGCCCACGCCTTCTGCACCCTCCGGCGGTTGACCCGCTCCCCAAAAGAGACGGCGTCGGCCTGAGCCTCTACCGAGTCGTCCGCGAAGTGCAGTTACTCCTCGCACTCTGGACCGGCGCCTGCCCCACCTGTCACCGCGAGATCCCCGACCCCGCACCAACCTGACCAAGCCCTACTAGACGAGTCATTCCTATGTGATCAGTGGTCGTAGGCGATCAAGGATCGTGTGACCGGCTGGCCGGTCTTGTGGTTGTGCCAGATCGCGGCG
>NZ_JBIVUQ010000053.1:0-1502 GCF_044757265.1 Streptomyces sp. NPDC091292
CCCAACGCCGTTCAGTTAGGCGGGGCTGGGTGGTGTCAAGGGTCGGTTGCGAGCATGTTGATGCTGATGGTGGCCTGGTAGGTGGCCCGGTCGATGGCGGGTCCGCGTGCGTTGTACTTGGAGATCGCGCGTTTGACGATGCGGTCTTTGGTGCGGACCCGCCGTTTTGGCAGGAGCTGGACCAGCACGTTGCGGCCGATGGCCCCGACCAGGTCGATGGCGGTGTCGGCAATGACACCTGCGGCCAGCACGACCTGGTCGCGGGCGGCGGCCAGCGCGACGGTGAAGCCGGCCCGGTCCGGGTCGGTGCCCGGGACGCTGTCGGTGGCATCGGTCATCGCGGTCCGCAGCGCCTGGTAGGCGGTCAGCAGTGCCCAGACCTCCTGCTCGACCCCGGCCGGGGTGCGGGCCCGCATGACCCGCCCGCCCAGGACCGTGGACTTCAGCTCGGCGTAGGCCGTCTCGATCTCCCAGCGTTCGTGGTAGAGCCGGACGAGTTCACCGGCCGGGTGGGTCGTGGGGTCGGTGAGGGTGGTCAGCAGCCGGTAGTGACCGGTGCGGACCCCGCGGGACGTTGCGATGGTGATCTCGGCGTCGATGACCCGCACGGCCAGCGCTCCGAGCCGGGCCAGGAACGAGCCGTCGCGCAAGCGGGCCACTGCGGGCAGTTTTCTCCCGGACTTGCACCGCACCAGCAGGTGGGCGCCGGTGGCAGCCAGGCGGTTCAGCAGATCGGCGGCGGCGAAATTCCGGTCACCCAGCAGCAGCATCCCGGCACGCAGATCGCCCGCCAGCCGGCCCGCGTACTGAAGCTCGCCGGTGGTCGCCGGGCCGAACGCCGCCCCGATCACCGACCGGTTCCCGCAGGCCACCAAAGCCGCCAGCCGGACCTGCGGATAGCCCCCGGCCCCGCTGTTGCACCGCTGCTTGGCGAACACCGTGAGATTCTCCGGCGTGTCCGGCACCGGCAACAGCGTGCCATCGACCGCCACGGCCAGCAGCCCACGCCACCGCACCTGAACCGCCGTCGTGGCCACCGGGCCACGCACCAGGTCGAACAGCGCCTTCATCGGCGCCGCCCCCAGACGCTGACGGGCTTGCCGTAACGCACTGCCGCTGGGCCTGACGGGCGACGGCCCGGCCAGACCCGCACACAACCGGTCAAAGACCTGCCGGTAGCCCAGCTCGGAGAACAACGCCCCGGCCAGCAGCAGATACACCGTGACCCGGGCCGGCAGCAGCCGGACCCGCCGCTCGATCGCACGGGTCTCCGCCAGCACCTCGTCGACCATCTCGAACGGCACGATCCGGGTCAGCTCACCGATATGCCCCGGCGCGAACACCCCGGCCGCTACCCCGACCGGCCCTGTTATGGCAGCCTGTTCCAACAGCGGAGCCCCTGTAGTGAGGATGTCTTGGAGGACAAACCTCTTCTACAGCAGCTCCGCTGCCTCGTTCACCAGCCTTGACGAACAACCCCCGCCCTTAACTGAACGGCGTTG
>NZ_JBIVUQ010000054.1:0-1488 GCF_044757265.1 Streptomyces sp. NPDC091292
GGGGGGGTGCCTCTATGTCTTTCGTCAAGCGTGGCGTGGGGTTCTGGCTTCGTAGAAGGTGCCGTCGCGGAGCATGGCGAACAGGACGCTGATGCGGTGGCGGGCGAGGCGGAGGAGGGCTTGGGTGTGGGTCTTTCCGCGGGCCCGGCAGCGGTCGTAGTAGGTGCGGGAGGCGGGATCGTGCAGGGCGGCGAACGCGGAGAGGAACATCGCCCGTTTGAGCTGTCGGTTGCCGCCACGTGGTGCGTGCTCACCGTGGATCGACGTGCCGGACGACTTGGTCGTGGGGGCGAGTCCGGCGTAGGAGGCCAGGTGGGCGGCGGTGGGGAAGCTGGTGCCGTCGCCGACGGTGACCAGCAGGACAGCGGCGGTCCTGACCGCGACCCCGGGCATCGAGGTCAGGACCTGGTGAAGAGGGTGGGCCTCCAGCAGGGTGCTGATCTGGGATTCCAGGGCTCGGCGCTGGTCGTGGACGGCTGCGAGCGAGCGGGCCAGGGACGGGATCACGGTGTCGAGGGTGCCCGTGCCGGGGACGGTGACGGTCTGCTCGTCGAGCGCGTCGAAGACCTCGTCGATCAGCCGGGCGGCCATGCGCGGGGCCTTGGGCCGGATCAGCTCGGCAAGCCTGCGGCGGCCGGCCTTGCGCAAAGCTGCCGGGGATCCGTGGCGTTCGAGGAGCCAGGGGATGGCCTGGTGGTCCAGGCGGGGGCCGAGGACGCGTTCGAGGCTGGGGTGGAACTGGGTGAGCAGGCCGCGGATGCGGTTGCTGGTGCGGGTGGCCTCGGCCGCGAGGTCCTGGTCGAAGCCGATCAGCACGGTCAGCTCGGCGGTGATCTCGTCGGTGAGTTCGAGCGAGCGCAGGGTGTGGGGCATCGTGCGGGCGGCGTCCGCGATCACCGCGGCGTCTTTCGCGTCGGTCTTCGCCTCGCCGGGGTAGAGGTCGGCGATTCTGCGCATCGCCAGTCCGGGCAGGTAGGCGACCTCGCAGCCCGCGTCCCGGGCGACGGTGAGCGGGAGGGCGCCGATGGACGCGGGCTGGTCCACGATCACCAGGACGGTGCCGAACTTCGCCGTGAGTTTGTCGAACACGGCCCGCAGTTTCGGCTCACTGTTGGGCAGTGGCTTGTCGAAGACCTTCTTCCCGGCCGGGGTCAGCCCGTGTCCGTGATGAGCGGTCTTGCCAACGTCCAGGCCGAGGAAGACGCCCACGTCTTCGGTGTCGAACATCGTGCTCCCAGCTCCTTCGGTGCGGCCGGCCCCGGCATCGGTGTCGTACTGGCGCATCCACGTTATGCAGACCTGCCGCCCGCGAACTGCCCGGCATTGCACCAGGCCAGACGGTGGCCGGACCTCTCATCAGCGTCTCCGACGGCACCCCTCGGGCCCGGCGACACCACCCCCCAGGTCATCCGTTGGACAGGGGGACACAGTCATACCGGGCCCGGAGGCCAGCGGCCCTCTTGCAGGACCGCCAAGACGATAACGGGG
>NZ_JBIVUQ010000055.1:0-1429 GCF_044757265.1 Streptomyces sp. NPDC091292
GGATCGTGTCCCTTGTCGTGGTGTAGCCGATCAGCTGGTCGGCTTGTTCGTGGTGTTGGGGAGTGCGGGGGCGCTTTCGGGGAGCTCTGGGTAGAGCTTGTCCATGCTGCCTTCGGGGAGGTAGCGGCGGGGGAAGGCGATCCATTCGTCGTGCATCTCGCAGAGCACGGCGGTTGTCAGCCGTTCCAGTGCGGGCGGGTTGGGGAAGACCTGGACGACGTCGGTGCGACGCTTGATCTCCCGGTTGATCCGTTCCAGAGGGTTGGTGGACTGGATCTTCTTCCAGTGCCGCGGCGGGAAGTCCGCGAACGCGGTCAGGTCCTCCTTCGCGTCCAGGAGCATGGCCCTGACCTTGGGGAACTGGCTGCCGAGCATGTCGGCGACGGTGTCGAGCTGGGTGCGCACGAGGTCCGCGGTGGGCTGGGTGAAGATCGTGCGGATCGTCGCGGCGACCATCTCGCCTGACTCTTTGTCGATCACGCCGAAGACGTTGCGCAGGAAGTGAACCCTGCACCTCTGCCAGGAGGCTCCGAGCATCACCTTGCGGACGGCGGCGACCAGGCCGGAGTGGTTGTCGGTGATGACGAGGCGGACGCCGTTGAGGCCGCGTTCGCGCAGGGAGCGCAGGAACTCCTTCCAGAACACCTCGGTCTCGCTGTCGCCGACCATCAGCCCGAGGACCTCGCGTCCGCCGTCCTCGGTGATGCCGGTGGCGATCACGACGGCCTGGGAGACGATCTGGTGGTTGACCCGCACCTTGCAGTAGGTCGCGTCCAGGTAGACGTAGGGGAAGCGGGTGTGGTCCAGGGACCGGGTGCGGAAGACGGTCAGCGGCTCGTCGAGGGCTGAGCAGATCCGCGAGACCTCGGATTTGGAGATGCCGCTGTCGCCGCCCAGCGCTTTGACCAGGTCGTCCACGCTGCGGGTGGAGACCCCGTGCACGTATGCCTCCATGATGACGGCGTAGAGAGCCTGGTCGATGCGGCGCCGGCGTTCCAGCAGGCTCGGGAAGAAGCTGCCGGTGCGGACCTTGGGGATCTCCAGGTCCAGGTCGCCGGCCAGCGTGGTCAGCACCCTGTCGCGGTGCCCGTTGCGCAGGGCGGTCCGCGAGGCGGTGTGCTCGTTCCACTCCGCGCCGATGTACGCGGTGGCCTCGGCCTCGATCAGCTCTTGCAGCATCCGCTCGGCCACGCTGCGGACGAGTTCGATTCCGTCCGACGAGCGTAGTGACTCCAGCAGCCGTATCAGGTCAGACTGAGACAGGGCCATCGTGCACTCCTACCGCTTGAACTGGCGTTTTAGCAGGGAGAGTTGCACGATGGCCCGCCTTTGGTCAGGGAGCGGCCACCCCCATCAGGTGTGCGCCCCGGGCAGACGCCCGCGCACTCCCACGCCTTGATCGGCTACACCACGACAAGGGACACGATCC
>NZ_JBIVUQ010000056.1:0-1415 GCF_044757265.1 Streptomyces sp. NPDC091292
CTGAGACCTGATGCCGAGCCGATTGTGGTGAAGTGGATGATCCTATGCTGTCGAGAAAAGCCTCTAGCGAGTTTTATGGCGGCCCGTACCCTAAACCGACTCAGGTGGTCAGGTAGAGAATACCGAGGCGTTCGGGTGAACTATGGTTAAGGAACTCGGCAAAATGCCCCCGTAACTTCGGGAGAAGGGGGGCCATCACTGGTGATCCGTTTTACACGGTGAGCTGGGGGTGGCCGCAGAGACCAGCGAGAAGCGACTGTTTACTAAAAACACAGGTCCGTGCGAAGCCGTAAGGCGATGTATACGGACTGACGCCTGCCCGGTGCTGGAACGTTAAGGGGACCGGTTAGTCACATTTCGGTGTGGCGAAGCTGAGAACTTAAGCGCCAGTAAACGGCGGTGGTAACTATAACCATCCTAAGGTAGCGAAATTCCTTGTCGGGTAAGTTCCGACCTGCACGAATGGCGTAACGACTTCTCGACTGTCTCAACCATAGGCCCGGTGAAATTGCACTACGAGTAAAGATGCTCGTTTCGCGCAGCAGGACGGAAAGACCCCGGGACCTTTACTACAGTTTGATATTGGTGTTCGGTTCGGCTTGTGTAGGATAGGTGGGAGACTGTGAACTCTGGACGCCAGTTCAGGGGGAGTCGTCGTTGAAATACCACTCTGGTCGTGCTGGATGTCTAACCTGGGTCCGTGATCCGGATCAGGGACAGTGTCTGATGGGTAGTTTAACTGGGGCGGTTGCCTCCTAAAGAGTAACGGAGGCGCCCAAAGGTTCCCTCAGCCTGGTTGGTAATCAGGTGTTGAGTGTAAGTGCACAAGGGAGCTTGACTGTGAGACCGACGGGTCGAGCAGGGACGAAAGTCGGGACTAGTGATCCGGCGGTGGCTTGTGGAAGCGCCGTCGCTCAACGGATAAAAGGTACCCCGGGGATAACAGGCTGATCTTCCCCAAGAGTCCATATCGACGGGATGGTTTGGCACCTCGATGTCGGCTCGTCGCATCCTGGGGCTGGAGTCGGTCCCAAGGGTTGGGCTGTTCGCCCATTAAAGCGGTACGCGAGCTGGGTTTAGAACGTCGTGAGACAGTTCGGTCCCTATCCGCTGTGCGCGTAGGAGTCTTGAGAAGGGCTGTCCCTAGTACGAGAGGACCGGGACGGACGAACCTCTGGTGTGCCAGTTGTCCTGCCAAGGGCATGGCTGGTTGGCTACGTTCGGGAGGGATAACCGCTGAAAGCATCTAAGCGGGAAGCCTGCTTCGAGATGAGGACTCCCACCCCCTTTGAGGGGTTAAGGCTCCCAGTAGACGACTGGGTTGATAGGCCAGATCTGGAAGCCCTGTAAGGGGTGGAGGTGACTGGTACTAATAGGCCGAGGGCTTGTCCTCAGTTGCTCGCGTCCACTGTGTT
>NZ_JBIVUQ010000057.1:0-1202 GCF_044757265.1 Streptomyces sp. NPDC091292
GCCAGGAGCGGCCTTCGAAGTGGTCCAGACCCAGGCCGTGTTTGAGTTCGCGGTAGTCGTGCTCGATGCGCCAGCGGACCTTGGCCAGACGGACCAGATCGGCGATCGGAGTGTCGGCCGGCAGGTTGGAGAGCCAGTAGTCGGTCGGTGCCTCGGCATCGGCGGGCCATTCGATCAGCAGCCAGCAGTCGGGCAGGACCCCGTCCCACCAGCCCTGTTCAGCCGAGGCAGCGGCTTTGACCGGGTGCTCGACGGCCTTGCCTGCCGGCCGGACACGCACGGCGGCAAAGCGGGAGCGTAACTCTCCCCGCGAGCCGTTGCGCCAGGTCAGGGAGGTGAATGCGTCCTGTCCGAGACCGGCGGCAAGACCTGCTATTGAGGGCGCGGGGTGGCGGTAGCGGGGCTGGGGCCAGCACCCGACCGGCCCCTTGCGTGCCGGGGCCACGGGCTTCGCGTCCAACGGGTGGGCGGTCACATCCGAGCGGATGGCCAGCACATAGCAGATCTGGCGGGCGGACAGAGCGGACCGGAAGTATGTGTTGGTGCCGTAGGCGGCGTCGGCCACCACGGCCGGCGGTGTCATGCCCCAGGCGGCGAGGGTGTCCAGCATGTCCAGGGCCAGACGCCACTTCTCCCGATGGGCGATACCGGGTGGGACCCGGCATCTGGCCCTGCGTTCGCAGTCCGTGGTCCATTCCGAGGGCAGGAAGAGCCGCCACTGCAGCGGGCACGAGGCGGTGTCACTCGCCGCGTGAACGCTGACGGCGACCTGGCAGTTGGCGCGTTTGCCCAGGGCTCCGCAGTACTGCGGAGCCACGGCGACCGACATCTGTCCGTCTTTGGGCAGCGATACGTCGTCGATCACCCAGGCCGCCGGGTTGACCAGCGGCAGCAGGCGTTCGTTGATCCGGCGCTGTACCGGCACAGGATCCCACGTGGACTGGTTCACGAACTGCTGCAGATTCTGTTCGTTCCCGTCCGGCAGCCGCGAGGCCATCGCCTGGACCGACTTGCGGCGGCCGTCCAGCATCAGCCCCCGCAGATAGCAGTCACCCTTGGCACGCTGGTCCTTGCGCGGCACCGACGCGAACACATCCGCCACGAACAACGCCAACTTCGCCCGAACACGGTTCACTTCATATACGTCCACACACCCAACATGCTCGTGATCAGGACCAACAGGAAGACCTAACGGAGTCCTA
>NZ_JBIVUQ010000058.1:0-1174 GCF_044757265.1 Streptomyces sp. NPDC091292
TCGTGACTGCGTGCCTTTTGAAGAATGAGCCTGCGAGTTTGCGGTGTGTTGCGAGGTTAACCCGTGTGGGGAAGCCGTAGCGAAAGCGAGTCCGAACAGGGCGGTTTAGTAGCGCGCTCAAGACCCGAAGCGGAGTGATCTAGCCATGGGCAGGTTGAAGCGGCTGTAAGAGGTCGTGGAGGACCGAACCCACCAGGGTTGAAAACCTGGGGGATGACCTGTGGTTAGGGGTGAAAGGCCAATCAAACTCCGTGATAGCTGGTTCTCCCCGAAATGCATTTAGGTGCAGCGTCGTGTGTTTCTTGCCGGAGGTAGAGCACTGGATAGGCGATGGGCCCTACCGGGTTACTGACCTTAGCCAAACTCCGAATGCCGGTAAGTGAGAGCGCGGCAGTGAGACTGTGGGGGATAAGCTCCATGGTCGAGAGGGAAACAGCCCAGAGCATCGACTAAGGCCCCTAAGCGTACGCTAAGTGGGAAAGGATGTGGAGTCGCACAGACAACCAGGAGGTTGGCTTAGAAGCAGCCATCCTTGAAAGAGTGCGTAATAGCTCACTGGTCTAGTGATTCCGCGCCGACAATGTAGCGGGGCTCAAGCGTACCGCCGAAGTCGTGTCATTGCAGCAATACGCCCAACGGCGGCTGTGATGGGTAGGGGAGCGTCGTGTGCCGGGTGAAGCCGCCGCGTAAGCGAGTGGTGGACGGTTCACGAGTGAGAATGCAGGCATGAGTAGCGATACACACGTGGGAAACGTGTGCGCCGATTGACTAAGGGTTCCTGGGTCAAGCTGATCTGCCCAGGGTAAGTCGGGACCTAAGGCGAGGCCGACAGGCGTAGTCGATGGATAACCGGTTGATATTCCGGTACCCGCTGTGAAGCGTCAAACATCGAGCCCATTAATGCTAAGGCCGTGAAGCCGCCCTGATCTCTTCGGAGTTGAGGGGAGTGGTGGAGCCGCCGGCCCAAGGTGGTAGTAGGTGAGTGATGGGGTGACGCAGGAAGGTAGTCCATCCCGGGCGGTGGTTGTCCCGGGGTAAGGGTGTAGGACGTCAGGTAGGTAAATCCGCCTGGCAATAGTCTGAGACCTGATGCCGAGCCGATTGTGGTGAAGTGGATGATCCTATGCTGTCGAGAAAAGCCTCTAGCGAGTTTTATGGCGGCCCGTACCCTAAA
>NZ_JBIVUQ010000059.1:0-1094 GCF_044757265.1 Streptomyces sp. NPDC091292
GTGGAGCGTGATCGGCGGGTTGTGGAGTGGTTGGCGGGGTTGCAGGAGGAGCAGGTGCGGGCGCGGCGGTTCGAGCACACGCCGTTGGTGACGATCGCTGATTGCAGTGAACTTCCTGCGGGGCAGGCGCTGTTCAACACCCTCTTCGTCTTCGAGAACTACCCGGTCGAAGAGCTGGAAGAAGGCCAGGCCGACTCCGCCCAGAGCGGCCTGCGCGCCGGGTTCAACCACATGCGCGAACAAGCCAACTACCCCCTGACCGTGGCCGCCAGCTCGGCTCACGAACTCGCGCTCCGACTTTCCTACGACCGCGCTCAGTTCGACGAAGCGACGGTGGAGCGTCTGGGGACACACCTGGTGACGGTGTTGGAGGCTTTGGCTACTGCGGACGCGGGGCAGCGGGTGGGTGAGCTGTCGGTGCTGTCTACCGGCGAGCGTGAGGAGTTGGTGGGTGGTGGGGTCGGTGAGCTGGTGGAGTTGCCGTCGGTGGGTGGTGTGCATGAGCTGATTGCTGAGCGGGCTGTGGTGGGTCCGGATGTGGTGGCGGTGGTGGCGGGTGGGGAGGTGTTGACGTATGGCGGGTTGATGGCGCGGGCGAATCGGTTGGCGCACTATCTCCGCGATGCTGGCGTGGGTGCTGAGTCGGTGGTGGGTCTGTGTTTGCCGCGTGGGGTGGGCATGGTGGTTGCGGTGTTGGCGGTGTGGCAGGCGGGTGGTGCGTATTTGCCGCTGGATCCCGAATATCCCGTGGAGCGGTTGGAGTTCATGCTTGGGGATGCAGGCGTGGAGGTGTTGGTGGGGGATCGGTCGGTGGCTGGTGGTTTGGCGGTGGATGGGGTTGTGGGGGGTGTGGTGTGGCTGGATGATCCGGCTGTGGTGGGTGTTTTGGCGGGGCTTCCGTCGACGGCGCCGGATGTCGGGCTGTCGTCTCCGGATCAGTTGGCGTATGTGATTTATACGTCGGGTTCGACGGGTCGGCCGAAGGGTGTGCAGGTCGGGCATGGTGGTGTGGTGAATTTGGCGTTGGCGTTGGGGCCGGTGTTGGGTGTGGGGTTGGGTGTGCGGGTGTTGCAGTTTGCGTCGTTGGGTTTTGA